>NZ_JAQIRN010000002.1:0-775791 GCF_050600815.1 Klebsiella sp. 141161
GAGCCATGATCAAACTCTTCAATTTAAGTTTGATGCTCGTGAATTAAACTTCGTAATGAATTACGTATGTTCACTCAGAGACTTGGTATTCATTTATTGTCCGAAGACATTAAGAATCCATGTCACTTTGAGTGCCCACACAGATTGTCTGATAAATTGTTAAAGAGCAGTTGCAACGCGGCTTTCAGCTCACCGTTGCGAGGTCCCGTACAATACGTTTTCCTCATTCAGAGTCAAGCGCTTATTTCGCTTTTCCCTGTCGGTTTTCAGCGTCGTATTTCATTGCTGAAACCCTGCTGACCCGGCGGCTTGTTTGCCGTTGTTCCGTGTCAGTGGAGGCGCATTATAGGGAGTAATTCTGAAGTGACAAGCATAAATTCAAAAAAACAATTCAAGCGCTCACTTTTCAACCAAACCATCGCTTGAACTTTAATTCTTGCCTGGTTTTTAAACAAAAACGAGCCCTGAGGGCCCGTTTTTGTCGTTTTGTGACTTACTGCACTGCCACGATACGATCGTCTTTCACCACCAGCTCGACGGTTTTCCCCGGAACCAGCTCGCCAGAGAGGATTTGCTGAGCTAACGGGTTCTCTATCTGTTGCTGGATAGCACGTTTCAATGGACGCGCGCCGTATACCGGGTCATAGCCATTTTCGCTGAGCAGCTTCAGCGCCTCATCGGACATATGCACTTCATAGCCGCGTTCTTCCAGACGTTTATACAAACGCTGCAGTTGGATCTGCGCAATAGAAGCAATATGTTTTTCACCCAACGGATGGAAGACCACCACTTCATCAATACGGTTGATAAACTCCGGACGGAAGCGCTGGCTAACCACGCCAAGCACCAGATCCTTCATATGACCGTAGTCCAGCTCGCCGAAACGTTCCTGAATCAGATCGGAACCGAGGTTAGAGGTCATGATGACAACCGTATTACGGAAGTCGACCGTTCTCCCCTGCCCGTCGGTCAGGCGACCATCGTCAAGCACCTGTAGCAGAATGTTAAATACATCCGGATGCGCTTTTTCCACTTCATCCAGCAGGATGACGGAATAAGGACGACGACGAACCGCTTCGGTCAGATACCCGCCCTCTTCGTAACCCACATATCCCGGAGGCGCACCGACCAGACGCGAGACGGAGTGTTTCTCCATAAATTCGGACATATCGATACGCACCATCGCGTCGTCGCTGTCGAACATGAAGTTAGCCAGCGTTTTGCAAAGCTCGGTTTTACCCACCCCGGTCGGGCCGAGGAACAGGAACGAACCAATTGGCCGGTTCGGGTCAGACAACCCGGCGCGGCTACGGCGAATGGCGTTGGATACCGCTTCAACCGCCTCATCCTGGCCAATGACGCGATGATGTAGATCCTGCTCCATACGCAGCAGTTTCTCACGCTCGCTTTCCATCATGCGCGCCACCGGAATGCCGGTCCAGCGCGCCAGCACTTCGGCAATCTCGGCATCGGTTACTTTGTTACGTAACAGGCGCATCGTTTTGCCTTCAGACTGGGTGGCTGCCGCCAGCTGTTTTTCCAGCTCCGGAATTTTACCGTATTGCAGTTCGGACATCCGCGCGAGGTCGCCAAGACGTCGTGCTTGTTCGATGGCAATTTTGGCTTGTTCCAGCTCAGCTTTAATAGTCTGCGTACCGGAGAGCGATGCTTTTTCCGCTTTCCACTCTTCTTCCAGCACCGAATACTGACTTTCTTTGTCCGCCAGCTCTTCATTAAGCATATCGAGACGCTTCAGGCTCGCTTCATCCGCCTCTTTCTTCAGCGCCTGCTGTTCCAGCTTCAACTGGATGATACGGCGATCGAGACGGTCCAGCTCTTCCGGCTTCGAGTCTATCTGCATACGGATGCTGGAGGCCGCTTCATCGATAAGGTCGATGGCTTTATCCGGCAACTGACGGTCAGCAATATAGCGATGCGACAGGGTCGCCGCCGCCACGATGGCCGGGTCAGTGATCTGCACGTGGTGGTGCAGTTCATAACGTTCTTTCAGACCGCGCAGTATGGCGATGGTATCTTCTACCGTCGGCTCGGCAACGAACACTTTCTGGAAACGACGTTCCAGCGCGGCGTCTTTTTCAATGTACTGGCGGTATTCGTCAAGGGTGGTGGCGCCGACGCAGTGCAGTTCACCGCGCGCCAGGGCCGGTTTCAGCATGTTGCCGGCATCCATCGCGCCGTCGGCTTTACCCGCGCCGACCATGGTGTGCAGCTCATCGATAAACAGGATAACGTTGCCTTCCTGTTTCGCCAGATCGTTCAGCACACCTTTCAGACGCTCTTCGAATTCACCGCGATATTTCGCCCCAGCCACCAGCGCGCCCATATCCAGCGCCAATACCCGACGGCCTTTCAGCCCTTCTGGTACTTCGCCGTTGACGATACGCTGCGCCAGTCCTTCGACGATTGCCGTTTTACCCACCCCGGGTTCACCAATCAGCACCGGGTTGTTTTTAGTACGGCGCTGAAGCACCTGGATGGTACGACGGATCTCTTCATCACGGCCGATCACCGGGTCCAGTTTGCCTTGTTCGGCACGCTCGGTCAGATCGACGGTAAATTTTTTCAATGCCTGACGTTGGTCTTCGGCACCCTGATCGTTCACGCTTTCACCTCCGCGCATTTGTTCAATCGCCTGAGTCACATTGGCGGTTGTTGCTCCGGCAGATTTCAGCAGGTCGGTCAGCGTACCGCGTGACTCAAGCGCCGCCAGAACGAACAGTTCTGACGAAATAAAGTTATCCTTTCTCTTTTGCGCCAGCTTGTCGCAAAGATTGAGAATACGCACCAGATCCTGAGACGGCTGGACGTCGCCGCCGGTACCTTCTACCTGCGGTAAACGGCTCAGCGCCTGTTCGATTTGGCTACGTAACGCCACGGCGTTAACACCCGCCGAGGTTAATAAAGGATGCACCGATCCCCCTTCCTGATTCAGCAAGGCGCTCATTAGATGAAGTGGTTCGATGAATTGGTTGTCGTGCCCGAGTGCTAGCGACTGGGCATCGGCAAGAGCAAGCTGGAATTTATTAGTAAGACGATCCAGACGCATAACTCCTCCCATAAACAGGTCAAATTTGCTACTGGAGATTAAATGAGGTCATCCCTCAATTATTCAAGGTTAAAGACCTGAACTATGTGAAAAATAAGTTTGCCTTCTGGATCGTCTTGATTCTCTAGGTTATATCAGCCAAATGAAACTTGCCATACGACCTGTGGTCTTGTCGCGACGATAAGAGAAAAAATCATCCTTTTCACTTAGAGTGCAACGATCGCCGCCGAAAATCTGCTCCACGCCGACGTTAGCCAGACGCTGACGAGCCAATTGATAGATATTAGCAAAATATTTTTCACCGGCAGGACGGAAGGCGCTCTCCGCCTGGGCATCTTTGGCGATGAAAGCCTCGCGTACTTCCGCACCGACTTCAAAGGCCTCAGGGCCAATTGCCGGACCAAGCCAGGCCAGAATATTTTCCGGTTTATCATTAAAGCAGGCGACCGTTTCTTCCAGTACGCCTTCACATAAGCCGCGCCATCCGGCGTGCGCCGCCGCCACCTCGGTTCCGGCGCGGTTACAGAACAGCACCGGAAGGCAGTCCGCGGTCATCACCGCACAAACGGTACCCGGCCTATTACAGTATGACGCATCGGCGCGTTTTGACACGTACGGCCCGCCATCCAATTTTAGTACCGTGGTGCCGTGCACCTGCTCCAGCCACACCGGATAAGAGGGTAAACCCCCAGCGGCAAACATCCGCCGGCGGTTTTCTTCGACATGCAGGAGATCGTCGCCGCAATGGGCGCCAAGGTTCAACGAGTCATACGGAGGCAGGCTCACGCCGCCCAAACGAGTAGAACTACAGGCCGCTACGCCTTTCGGCATAGGCCACTGCGGAACAATCAGCTTTGTCATAGCCAGTCAATATCGTCCTTATGGGTTTCAAAATCGGCGCGCATGGCGTCGATCAGTTCCACCATATCCTGCGGGATCGGCGCGTGCCATTCCATCTCAATGCCGGTTATTGGGTGATACAAACGCAGCATGGTCGCGTGCAATGCCTGGCGATCGAATTTGCGCAGCGCGTTGATGAACTCGTCCGAGGCCCCTTTCGGCGGACGCGGACGGCCGCCGTAAACCTGATCGCCCACCAGAGGATGGGTGATATGCGCCATATGGACGCGAATCTGGTGGGTACGGCCGGTTTCCAGACGCAGGCGCAAACGGGTGTGGATACGGAAATGCTCCATAATGCGGTAATGGGTCACCGCCGGTTTACCCATCGGGTGAACCGCCATATGCGTACGCTTGGTTGGGTGACGGCTGATTGGTTCTTCAACCGTACCGCCAGCGGTCATATGGCCGATGGCCACCGCTTCATACTCGCGGGTAATTTCGCGCAGCTGCAGCGACTCGACCAGACGCGTTTGCGCCGGAATAGTCTTCGCCACGACCATCAGGCCGGTGGTGTCTTTATCCAGACGGTGAACAATACCCGCGCGAGGGACATCGGCAATGGGCGGATAGTAATGCAGCAGCGCATTCAGCACAGTACCGTCAGGGTTGCCCGCACCGGGGTGCACAACCAAATCACGTGGTTTGTTGATGACCAGGATGTCGTCATCTTCATAGACGATATTGAGCGGAATATCCTGCGGTTCAAAACGCACGTCTTCCTCGATCTCAACATCGATAGAGACGGTCTCGCCGCCAAAAACTTTTTCTTTCGGCTTGTCGATGACGTTGCCGTTTACCAGCACGCGCTGGTCAAGGATCCATTCTTTTATCCGCGAACGTGAATAATCCGGGAACAATTCGGCCAAAGCCTGATCTAAGCGTTGACCGAGTTGATTTTCGGACACCGTTGCGGTGAGTTGTACTCGTTGTGCCATATACAGCTTCTTCGTTTAACGTTGGGTTTTACGGCTTTGCCGTTTAATATAGTGTGCTATTGTAGCTGGTCTTAATCGGGAGCAGGAACAGAGATTCTCCCGCATAAACATTTTGAGGAAGTCAAAACGTCATGACGCGCATGAAATACCTGGTGGCAGCAGCCACACTGAGCCTGGCTTTGGTGGGTTGCTCTGGCTCAAAGGAGGAGGTGCCTGATAATCCGCCGAATGAAATTTACGCGACCGCCCAGCAAAAGTTGCAGGACGGTAACTGGAAACAGGCAATAACGCAACTGGAAGCGTTGGATAATCGCTATCCATTTGGTCCTTACTCCCAACAGGTACAGCTGGACCTGATTTATGCGTATTACAAAAATGCCGATTTGCCGCTGGCTCAGGCCGCAATCGATCGTTTCGCTCGTCTGAATCCTACGCATCCAAACATTGACTACGTCATCTATATGCGCGGCCTGACTAACATGGCCCTCGATGACAGCGCTCTGCAGGGCTTCTTCGGCGTCGATCGTTCCGACCGCGACCCGCAGCACGCTCGCGACGCATTCAATGATTTCTCGAAGCTGGTTCGCGGTTATCCGAACAGCCAGTACGCCACTGACGCCTACAAGCGTCTGGTGTTCCTGAAAGACCGTCTGGCGAAGTATGAGCTATCGGTGGTGGATTATTACACCGACCGCGGCGCCTGGGTTGCCGTTGTGAACCGCGTTGACGGTATGCTGCGTAACTACCCGGATACGCAGGCCACTCGCGATGCGCTGCCGAAGATGGAAAACGCCTATCGTCAGATGCAAATGAACGCGCAGGCTGACAAAGTCGCCAAAATCATCGCCGCCAACGGCAAAAACACCTGAGGGTGATAGCAGAAAGCAAAACGGCAGCCACGCGGCTGCCGTTTTTTTATTCAATGAACACCAGCGCTGAAGCGGTTTAGCGCCGAGTTAACTCATCAAATATGGCCCCCTTTCTTCATTTCGACAAGTAAAATCTCACCCGTTCCTGTCCTGTCTCACAAAATGAATTCGTTGACAAAAAGTGACATTTAAATGTGATTTAAATCACACATTTTGACATTGGGCGAGGTATGCTGGTTTCACCAAGACGGGAAAGACAAGAGGTAAAATTTATGACAATGAACATTACCAGTAAACAAATGGAAATTACTCCGGCAATCCGCCAGCATGTCGCAGACCGTCTCGCCAAACTGGATAAGTGGCAAACTCATTTAATCAACCCGCACATCATTCTCTCTAAGGAGCCGCAGGGTTTTATTGCTGACGCAACCATCAATACGCCGAACGGTCATCTGGTTGCCAGCGCGCGTCATGAAGACATGTACGCCGCCATTAACGAATTGATCAACAAGCTGGAACGGCAGCTGAATAAAGTGCAACACAAAGGGGAAGCCCGCCGCGCCGCCACATCGGTGAAAGAGGCAGGCTTTGTGGAAGAAGAAGAGTAATCCTTAACTTAAGTTGTGTCATGCCACGCGCCTTCGGGCGCGTTTTTCGTTTTTTATTGACAGGATGAAAACAGTACAGGTACTGTAATCCACACTAACCTAAGGAATTCATCGTGAAACGACTCCCGTTCTTCTTCGCATTCTTTTTTACCTTCCCCTGACTGGGAGGCGGTTCGTCGTATAAGAAAGAATGCGAAGACGAATAACAAGGCCTCCCACGCGGGAGGCCTTTTTTATTGATAACAAGAAAGGCAACACAATCATGACCGACGAAAACCCATTACTGGCCCTGCGCGACAAAATAAGCGCCCTGGATGAAAAACTGCTCGCGCTGCTGGCTGAACGCCGCGGCCTGGCGGTGGAGGTCGGGAAAGCGAAACTGGAATCGCACCGTCCGGTACGCGATATCGACCGCGAACGCGACCTGCTGGAGCGTTTAATGACGCTTGGCAAAAAGCACCATCTGGACGCCCACTACATTACCCGCCTGTTCCAGCTGATTATTGAAGACTCCGTTCTTACCCAGCAGGCGCTTCTGCAGCAGCATCTTAATAAGATTAACCCCCACTCCGCGCGTATCGCCTTCCTGGGGCCTAAAGGCTCGTACTCACATCTTGCCGCGCGCCAGTACGCCGCGCGTCATTTTGAGCAATTTATCGAAAGCGGCTGTGCGAAATTCGCCGATATCTTTGAGCAGGTCGAAACCGGTCAGGCCGATTACGCCGTCGTGCCGATTGAAAACACCAGCTCCGGCGGGATCAACGATGTGTACGATCTGCTGCAGCATACCAGTCTGTCGATCGTCGGCGAACTGACGCTGCCAATCGATCACTGTGTGCTCGTTTCCTCCTCAACGGACGCCGATAAGATCAAGACCGTCTATAGCCATCCGCAGCCGTTCCAGCAGTGCAGCCAGTATTTAAGCCGCTATCCGCACTGGAAAATCGAGTACACCGAGAGCACCTCGGCGGCGATGGAAAAGGTCGCGCAGGCAAAATCTCCCACCGTTGCCGCGCTGGGTAGCGAGGCCGGCGGCGCGCTGTACGGGCTGCAGGTGCTGGAGCACTGCCAGGCTAACCAGACGCAAAACATCACTCGTTTCCTGGTACTGGCGCGTAAAGCGGTGAACGTATCCGATCAGGTGCCGGCGAAAACGACGCTGTTAATCGCCACCGGCCAACAGGCAGGCGCGCTGGTTGAAGCGCTACTGGTGCTGCGTAACCACAACCTGATCATGAGCAAGCTGGAATCGCGGCCAATCCACGGTAACCCGTGGGAAGAGATGTTTTATCTGGATATTCAGGCCAACCTGGAATCCCTTCCGCTACGTAAGGCTTTAAAAGAGCTGGCCGAAATTACCCGTTCGATGAAAGTACTGGGCTGTTACCCAAGCGAAAACGTCGTGCCGGTCGACCCGGCTTAACGTTCAATAAATTGCCGTTTCTTCATCCCTGCCACCGCAACCGGCAGGGTGAAGATGGCGCCGGAAAGCGGATATTGCGCCACTTCGTCGGCGTCCATATTTTCCCGAGTGGTAGTGATATAGAGCGTTTTCATGTCCGCGCCGCCGAAACACACCATCGTGGGGCAACGCACCGGCACGCGATACTCTTCCAGTTGTTCTCCGTTCGGCGAAAAGCGGGCAATCCGCCAGCCGTCAAACATCGCGCTCCAGTAACAGCCTTCTTCATCAACCGCCGCACCGTCAGGGATCCCCTCTCCCGGATGGAAACGACGAAATACTTCCCGTATGCCCGGCTCGCCCTGCTCATCCAGCGGCGTGCGGTAAATCACCGCGTTCGGCGTATCGGAGGTATACATCCAGCGCTTATCGTCGCTAAACGCCAGACCATTAGCACCATGAATATCGCACTGCACCACCTTTGGCGTCAGGTCATTATCAATCCGTACCAACAGCGCGCCATTGTAATCCCCCGGCCCCCAGAAGGTACCTGCGTAAAAACGGCCATCCCGGTCGGTACCGCCGTCGTTAAAACGCGCCAGATCCGGGTTACTTGGGTTATCACAGATTTTGCGTTGCAGCAGACCGCGGGCATCACAAAGCCAGATACCGCTACGTAAGGCGACGATAAAACCGCCCTTCTCGCGTAGAGCAAAGCAGCCCACTTCTTCGGGAAATTGCAGAACCTGATGTTCTTTACTGCGTGTATCGTAGCGGTGAATTTCGCACTCCAGAATATCCGCCCAGTACAGTGCCTGTTCGGCATCGCTCCAGGTTGGGCATTCCGGCAGGTGCCCGACGTAATCAAACAGCGGTTGCGGTTGAACCATCTTTTCATCCCTATAAAAAAAGCCAGCGGGTTACCCCTCTGGCTTTATTGTATACGCGTTTAGCGGACTTACTGTCGATTATCATTCGCCTGACGCAGCAGCGTGCGGCTTTCGCTCTGGAAGCGCTGGGCGTAATCGCCAAACCAGTGTTCGACTTTACGGAAGCTGTCGATAAACGCCTGTTTATCGCCCTGCTCCAGCAGGCCAATCGCTTCGCCGAAACGCTGGTAGTAGCGCTTAATCAACGCCAGATTATTTTCTGACGACATAATGATATCGGCATACAGCTGCGGATCCTGGGCAAACAGACGCCCCACCATCGCCAGCTCCAGCCGATAAATCGGCGAAGAGAGCGCCAATAGTTGCTCAAGACGAACGTTCTCTTCGGCCAGATGCAGGCCATAGGCGAAAGTGGCAAAGTGACGCAACGCCTGAATAAACGCCATGTTCTGATCGTGCTCAACGGCGCTGATGCGGTGCAGTCGCGCGCCCCAGACCTGAATCTGTTCAAGGAACCACTGATACGCTTCCGGCTGACGCCCGTCGCAGTACACCACCACCTGTTTCGCCAGGCTGCCGCTATCCGGACCGAACATCGGGTGTAATCCCAATACCGGGCCGTTATGCGCCGCCAGCATCGCCTGCAGCGGCTCGGCTTTGATGGAAGCCAGATCGACCAGAATGCAATCCGCCGGCAGCGGCGGCAGACGCGAAATCGTCTCTGCTGTGGTATGGATCGGAACGCTGACGATAACCATCCCGGCATCGGCGACAATCTCTGTCGCCCGCGGCCAGTCTTCTTTTTCCAGCACCCGCACCTGATAACCTGACAGCGTCAGCATCTTCTCAAACAGACGCCCCATCTGCCCGCCGCCGCCAACAATAACCACCGGGCGCAGATTCGGATGCAGCGTTTTGAAGCCTTTGTCGTTTTCACTTGAATACGATTCGCGCATCACCCGGCGCAGGACATCCTCGATAAGATCCGGCGGCACGCCGAGCGCCGCCGCCTCTTCCCGGCGGGAAGCCAGCATCGCGGCTTCGCGTTCCGGTACGTAAATCGGCAGGCCATATTTACTCTTAACCTCGCCAACTTCCGCCACCAGCTCCAGGCGCTTTGCCAGCAAATCAAGCAGCGCCTTATCAACTTCATCAATTTGATCGCGCAATGCGGTCAGTTCAGCAACCATACAATCCTCTTAACCCAGACGTGCCGCCAGATGTCCGCGCAGATCGCTATCGAGCTCGCGCAGCAGTGCATCGGTAGTTTCCCAGCTGATGCAGGCATCGGTGACGGATACGCCGTACTTCATATCGCAACGGGGCTGCTCAGAAGACTGATTGCCTTCGTGGATATTGCTCTCAATCATCAGGCCAATGATGGAACGGTTGCCATCTTTGATCTGCGCGACGACGGATTCCGCAACCGCCGGCTGACGACGGTAGTCTTTATTGGAATTACCATGACTGCAATCTATCATCAGCGACGGTTTCAGTCCCGCCTGCGCCATCTCTTTTTCGCACTTCTCAACGTCTTCCGGGCCGTAGTTAGGCGCTTTGCCGCCGCGCAGAATGACGTGACCATCCGGATTCCCCTGGGTCTGCAGCAGACAAACCTGGCCGGCCTGGTTGATACCGACGAAGCGGTGCGGCATCGCGGCGGCGCGCATGGCGTTGATCGCCGTCGCCAGGCTGCCATCGGTACCGTTTTTAAAACCAACCGGCATCGACAGACCGGATGCCATTTCACGGTGAGTCTGCGATTCGGTGGTACGCGCGCCGATGGCGGACCAGCTGAACAGATCGCCAAGGTACTGCGGGCTATTAGGATCGAGCGCTTCTGTCGCCAGCGGCAGGCCCATATTGACCAAATCAACCAGCAGGCGACGCGCGATCTTGAGACCGCCTTCAACATCAAACGAGCCATCCATGTGCGGATCGTTAATCAGCCCTTTCCAGCCAACGGTGGTACGTGGCTTTTCAAAATAGACGCGCATCACCAGGTAGAGGCTATCGCTGACCTCTGCGGCAAGGGCTTTAAATCGACGAGCATATTCGATAGCAGCTTCCGGATCGTGGATTGAGCAAGGACCGCAGACCACCAACAGACGCGGATCGCGGCCGGCAATAATGTTGGAAATAGTCTGGCGGGAATGCGCGATCTGCGCTTCCTGCTCCACGGTTAACGGGAATTCGGCTTTCAGCTGATCCGGGGTAATCAGAACTTGTTCATCGGTAATATGTACGTTATTCAGCGCGTCTTTTTGCATGATGGCGATCCTGTATAGCTCGTTTGCGATAGTTGTTGCCTCAGCGGGCATGACGTAACCATACCATATAAAGTAAAGATATCAATCCATATTACGTAAACATTAATTTACACCAGCAAAATAATTGACATTGGATTAGCAGAAAAGTGTTCACATAAATGTACACACAACGAAAGACTCTTTTTTCCGCCGCGCTTTACGCATTCCTTTACTAAAATTCCTGGTAAGGATTATCTCAAAGCGGCCGGGGCAGCTAATGACGCTTTTTGCCAATAATGCTATTCTCCGCTCAGGCAACTGCGAACTGCGTTTCCCGTGCAATAACGATTTGACGGACCCGTTAATGAAAGAGTTTTACCGTCTATTTTTGCTTTTCTTTTTGCTCATCGCGGGAGTTCCCGCTTTTGCCGCTGAGACATCTGAGAACGTTCGCGCCATAGTTTCGGGGATTGTGACTTATACGCGCTGGCCAAATTTATCCGGCCCGCCGAAGTTATGCGTTTTTTCCACCTCCCGATATATCCGCAGTTTGGCTCAGGAAGCGCCGGAAAATTTACCTTATCAACCGGTGATAGTTCGAAATTCACAGGAAGCCCTAAAGGCCAGCTGCGACGGTTTGTATTTCGGCAGCGAAACCCCGGATCAGCAGTCTGCATTAACAAAAAAATATGGCTCCCGTCCTCTATTACTCATAGCGGAACAAAATACCGATTGCTCTTTTGGCAGCGCTTTTTGCTTGCTCATAAATGACGATAGGGTGAGGTTTTCCGTTAATCTGGATGTCCTGACGCATAGCGGTGTACGGGTCAATCCGGACGTACTGATGCTTGCCCGGAAGAAATCACATGAATAAGGATTTTTCTCAGGCCCCGCGCCCCACTTTCAAAAACGCGTTACGCCGAATCAGTATGATAAGCGTAGTGATTTCGATGACGCTGGTCTGGCTTTTGCTCAGTGCCGCCTCTGTCATCACTTTAAAACAGTACGCGCAAAAAAATCTTGAGCTCACCGCGGCAACCATGGGCCGCAGTCTCGAAGCGGCGCTGGTTTTTGGCGATGCTACCGCCGCAGAAGATACGCTGGCGACGCTTGGAAGACAGGGACAATTTTCCGAAGCAATGCTGCTGGATAGCCGTCAGCGTCATTTCGCCGATTGGCGTAATGACGCCTTAGTTAAAAACGAAAAATTCAGTGGTTATATTAGTAAATGGCTGTTTCCTGAACCGACCGTCCAGCCAATCTGGCATCAGGGGAAAATAATCGGTGAGCTTCGTCTGAAAGCGCTCGATCGGTTAATCAGTCATTTTCTTGGTACTTCGCTGATCGTGTTGACCGGTAGTATTCTGCTGGCGTCCGTTATCGCCCTGATGCTCACCCATTCTCTGCACCGCGGTATTGTCGCCGCGCTGCAAAGTATTACCGAAGTGGTACATGATATCCGCGAAAACCGTCATTTCTCGCGCCGTGTACCGGAAGAGCGTATTGAGGAATTCCATCTCTTCGCCCAGGACTTCAATAGCCTGCTCGGAGAAATGGAGGATTGGCAGCGTCAACTACAGGCGAAAAATGCGCAACTGCTGCGCAGCTCGTTGCATGATCCACTAACGGGATTAGCGAATCGCGCGGCGTTTCGCAACGTCATCGGGAAGCTGATGGACGATGACGCGGCACGTCATAGTTCGGCGCTGCTGTTTCTTGACGGCGATAATTTCAAACTCATTAACGATAACTGGGGACACGCCGCCGGCGATAAAGTCCTTATTGAGGTCGCCAGCCGCCTGATGGCATTCGTTGGCGACCAACACCAGGCATGGCGCCTGGGCGGCGATGAATTCGCCATTTTATTGCACGATGTGCATACAGAAACCGAAGTCCAGGCGCTTTGCGCAACGCTGTCCGAGCAGTTTCTTCAGCCATTCAACCTCCACAATGGCCACACGGCAACGCTCTCTCTAAGTATTGGCTATGCTTTGACCTGGGAACACACCTCGGTGGAGGAGCTGCAGGAACTGGCCGATCAGAATATGTATCGGATGAAAAACCAGCGTTTTCATCACACACAAAAATAAGAAGGAATTACTATGCTCAGGCAATTTATTGCGCCCACTCTTCTGGCTGCATTTCTCCTCACTGGGTGCCAGGCGCCAGGTAAGTTCTCGAAAGAACAGGTCGCGGCAATGAAGTCTTACGGCTTTACCGAAGCCGCCGGTGATTGGTCTTTAGGTTTGTCTGACAGCATTCTGTTTGACAAAAACGACTATCGCCTGCGTCCCGACAGCCAGCAGCAAATCCACAGTATGGCCGCACGGTTAGCTGAAACCGGTATTACCCATAGCCGTCTTGAAGGTCATACCGATAACTACGGCGAAGACAGCTACAACGAAGCGCTGTCATTAAAGCGCGCCAACAGCGTGGCGGATGCCTGGGCTGAAGGCGCGAAGATTCCGCGCAGTAATTTAACCACCCGCGGGTTAGGTAAAAAGTACCCCATCGCCAGCAACGATACCGCGGCAGGCCGTGCTGAAAACCGCCGCGTTACCGTGGTGATCAGCACGCCTTAAGTACGTTAGTCTACCGACTTTGCCAGCCTCATCGCTGAAGCCGCGCGCCAGCGCAGGTAATCAACCACGAGGCACGCCGCGAGGCTGACGCCCATCAGCGGCACCGCCAGCCCGAGCAGGAGCGCTATTAACAGCGCAAGCGCCCGGGCGGCGACACTTAACCCCAGCCACGCTTGCACCAACGTTTGTGCAGGATTAAACGCACTCTGCGCCGGACGGCGGATCCACCACAGGCGATAGCCGACGACGATCATGACGCACAGGGCCAATCCGAATGCCACCAACAGCAACTGGTTCGCCACCCCGAACAGTAAACCCATATGAAAATCGACGCCCCAACGGGTCAGCTTAGCCATTAACGGGAAATCGCTAAAGCGGGTACGATCCACGACTTGTAACGTCTCGCCATCGATGGCCACCGCATCGACCCGCGTCGGCCAGCTACGGTCAATTTCATTCACCGTCCACGCCATTCCCGCGCCTTTTGGCGGCCGGATCTCCAGCTTGCTGGCCGTCAGCCCTGCGGCCTGCGCCACCTGTAATACGCTATCGAACCGATCCGCAGTCACTTTCACCTGTGGCTCATCCATTGCCATATGCGCCATGTGGTGCCCGGCGTGCGGATCGGGCGGCATCGCCTCCCCGCCATGAAGTTGCGTATTGACCTGCGGCGTTAGCCAGCCAAACGCGGCGCGCATCTTATCGACGTTACCGCCCGCCCACTGCGACCAGGTTAAGCCGGTGGCGGAAAACAGTAACATCCCAACCAGTAACATCCAGCCCAGCATCACGTGCAGACGGCGGGTATTTTGCAGCCGATTATTTATCCGCCGTTTCGGACGGGTCATCGCCCATAGCGCAATACCGCCCAACGCCGCGACCCACATCCAGGAGGCCGCCAGTTCGCTGTACAGTCTGCCGCCGTCGCCCAGCAGCAATGATTTATGCGCGTAATCAATCCACTGGCGCAGCGGTAAAATACCGCTGGTACCGTAAACCGTCAGATCGCCTTTGACCCGTAGCGTCACCGGGTCAACAAAAATAGCCCGGTTTTCTGATTCCCCCAGCCGCGGGTCGGCAAACATCACCCGCGTCGTTTCGCCGGCGGTAATACCCGGGCGCACGGCCTGCAGGCGGAGGTTGTTTTGCGTAGCCTCTTTGGCGACGGCAATTTGCGCGCTAAGAGGCTGTTTTTCGCCGTTGAGCGAGCCCTGTAAGGCCTCATGGTACAGCCAGTTTTCCAGCTGCGGCGTGGCGACATACAGCGTGCCGGTCAAGGCCGCGACAAAGATAAATGGTCCAATAAACAGACCAATATAGAAATGGAGGCGCCGCAGCAGGTTTAACCATGCCGCGCGCGAGGTGCAGGTTGTCATACTCTTCCTTTTTTAAAGCAAAAGAGGTCGTTGCGCAGTACGCAGATTCATTTTTATTAAAGGGAAAAAGCAGACAGCCGCGGCGGCGCGCGGGTTTCAGGGTAGAGCCAGGGGAAGTAGCGCCAGTGTTTTAATACCGGGCGAGAAGCCGGCAGGCGAATGCGCCGCAGGATCATGGCGAAGAACAGCGCCAGCGCGAACAGCAGCCCCGGTACGTGCGCTAATAGCACGCAATAGCCGCAGGCTTCGGCGTGATCGACCGGCATGCTATGCGCCGGCTGCGACGCGCTGTCAGCGCCGTGCATCATGGCCATCTCATGCCCGGACATCCCATCATGAGACTCGCCCATCGGCATAGCATGATGCATGCCCGGCATTGCGCTCATTGGATCTTTCTGTAGCGAAATGGAGATCAGCGGCGCCACCACGATCAGCAGGATCGCAAACAGCGCCAGCCAGCCGGCCCGCCGTTGAAATGCTGATTGTGAGAAAATAGTGCCGTTCACCGCCCCTCCGAAATCCGGGCGATATTGTAATTGATTTACATCAAAATAGTTAAAATTTAGATAAAAAAAGGGCCAGCCATCTGGCCAGCCCTTTCTATCAGGATGTCGCGAAAGCGAATCTTAGTTAAGACGCTCTTTGATACGAGCAGACTTACCGGTACGCTCACGCAGGTAGTACAGTTTAGCTTTACGTACAGCACCACGACGTTTAACAGCAATGCTGTCAACTACCGGAGAGTGAGTCTGGAAGACACGCTCAACGCCTTCGCCGTTGGAAATTTTACGAACAGTGAATGCAGAGTGCAGACCGCGGTTACGAATAGCGATAACCACGCCCTCGAATGCCTGCAGACGTTTTTTGGAACCTTCAACAACCCATACTTTCACTTCCACGGTATCACCCGGACGGAAGGAAGGTACGTCCTGCTTCATCTGTTCTTGTTCAAGTTGCTTAATAATGTTGCTCATAATTTAATCTCTTATCCTGGGTAAACTGATATTGGGGGCTCACGCCTGCCCATCATGTTTATGCTGCTGTTGCGCGTGTTCGCTTTTGAACTGCGCCAGCAACTTTGCTTGCTCTTCAGTCAGAGCCAGGTTTTCCAGAAGTTCAGGTCTTCTAAGCCAGGTGCGGCCCAGCGACTGCTTCAGACGCCAGCGACGTATCTCAGCATGGTTTCCCGACAGCAATACTGGCGGTACTTCCATCTCTTCTAACACTTCAGGACGGGTATAGTGCGGGCAATCCAGCAACCCATCAGCAAAGGAATCTTCCGTTGCTGATGCTTCATGTCCCAGTACTCCCGGAATGAACCGGGAAACGGAGTCAATCAGCGTCATTGCCGGTAACTCACCACCGCTGAGAACGTAATCGCCGATTGACCATTCTTCGTCAATTTCGGTTTGGATTACGCGCTCGTCTATCCCTTCGTAGCGACCGCACACCAGAATCAGTTTCTGATTCGTTGCCAGTTCGCTGACGCCCGCTTGATCAAGCTTGCGTCCCTGAGGTGACAGATAAATCACCTTTGCGCCTTCACCTGCCGCGGCTTTTGCTGCATGAATGGCATCCCGTAAGGGTTGAACCATCATTAGCATCCCCGGTCCGCCGCCGTAAGGACGATCGTCCACGGTACGGTGCCGGTCATGAGCGAAGTCGCGAGGACTCCAGCTTTCGATGCTCAGCAGGCCATTTTTTACTGCCCGGCCAGTTACCCCGTAATCGGTAATTGCGCGGAACATTTCAGGAAACAGGCTAATTATGCCAATCCACATAGCGCCGTCTTTTACCGTTTATCCGGAGAATTTAAAAACCAGGATCCCAATCTACTTCGATAGTACGAGTAGCGAGATCGACTTTCTTGATAACCTGCCCATCGAGGAACGGAACCAACCGCTCCTTGATGCCAAATGCATCTTTCAGGTTTGCCTTGATGACGAGAACGTCATTCGACCCGGTTTCCATCATATCAATGACTTTACCCAGGCTATAGCCTTCGGTGGTAACTACCTGGCAGCCCATCAGGTCTTTCCAGTAATAGTCGCCCTCTTCCAGCGCCGGCAGCTGCGATGAATCCACGATAATTTCGCAATTAGTCAGGAGATTCGCCGCATCACGATCGTCAATGCCTTTCAGCTTGATGATGATGTCCTGATTGTGGTGGCGCCAGCTTTCCAGCTCAACAACCTGCCACTGACCCGCCTTCTGGATTAACCAGGGCTGATAGTCAAAAATGCTTTCAGCGTCTTCGGTGGAGGAAAACACTCTGAGCCAACCACGGATACCGTAGGAAGAACCCATTTTGCCCAATACAATCGGATCAACAGGTGCTTGTGCGGTGTGTTGCTTGCTCATCATGACCACCGTGACAGATTAAGCTGCTTTGTTAGCGGCTTTGATCAGCGCGGCAACGCGATCGGAAACAGTAGCGCCCTGGCCAACCCAGTGAGCGATACGATCCAGATCCAGGCGGGTGCCTTCTTCTTTCTCGGTAGCGATCGGGTTGAAGAAGCCAACGCGCTCGATGAAGCGACCGTTGCGTGCATTACGGCTGTCGGTGACAACAACCTGGTAGAACGGACGCTTTTTAGCGCCGTGACGTGCTAAACGAATAGTTACCATAACATCCTCTTGTGTGAATAAAACAACCGGGCCCCATCGAGGAACGGAGCCCGGTGTCATATTAAAAGCCCGAAAATTTTACTGATTTCTGTGCAAAAATCAATTCAAAACTACATACGCTAAATAATTCGAGTTGCAGGAAGGCGGCAAGTGAGTAAATCCCCGGGAGCGTACACAAGTACGTGACCGGGGTGAACGAACGCAGCCAACGCATCTGCGGCTTGAATTATGACGCGTATTAGCGGCCAGGGAAACCTGGCGGCATCATCCCTTTCATCCCGCGCATCATCTTCATCATGCCGCCTTTCGACTTCATCTTCTTCATCATGCGCTGCATGTCGTCGAACTGCTTCAGCAAGCGGTTCACGTCCTGCACCTGCATCCCGCAACCGGCGGCGATACGGCGTTTACGCGAACCTTTGATGATTTCCGGCTTGGCGCGCTCTTTCATCGTCATCGAGTTGATGATCGCTTCCATACGCACCAGCACTTTGTCGTCCATCTGCGCTTTCACGTTATCGGGAATTTGCCCCATGCCCGGCAGTTTGCCCATCAGGCTGGCCATGCCGCCCATGTTTTTCATCTGGCGCAGTTGCTCAAGGAAGTCGGTCAGGTCGAAACCGTCGCCTTTCTTCAGCTTGGATGCCAGTTTCTCGGCCTGCGCGCGGTCAACTTTGCTCTCGATATCTTCGATAAGCGACAGCACGTCACCCATGCCGAGAATACGGGAAGCGATACGGTCCGGGTGGAACGGCTCCAGCGCTTCGGTTTTCTCGCCGACGCCGAGGAATTTAATCGGCTTGCCGGTGATATGACGAATCGACAGCGCCGCGCCGCCGCGGGCGTCGCCGTCTACTTTGGTCAGCACCACGCCGGTCAAAGGCAGCGCTTCGTTAAAGGCCTTCGCGGTATTCGCCGCATCCTGACCGGTCATCGCATCGACGACGAACAGCGTCTCAACCGGATTAATCGCGGCGTGGACCTGTTTGATTTCGTCCATCATCGCTTCATCGACGTGCAGACGACCGGCGGTATCCACCAGCAGCACGTCGTAGAACTTCAGCTTCGCCTCTTTCAGCGCCGCGTTGACGATATCAACCGGCTTCTGGCCAACGTCGGACGGGAAGAAATCCACGCCGACCTGCTCTGCCAGCGTTTCCAGCTGTTTAATCGCCGCCGGGCGGTATACGTCCGCGGAAACGACCAGCACTTTTTTCTTGTGCTTCTCGCGCAGGAATTTGCCCAGCTTACCGACGCTGGTCGTTTTACCCGCACCCTGCAGGCCCGCCATCAGGACGACGGCCGGCGGCTGCGCGGCTAAATCCAGCGTCTGGTTTTCTTCGCCCATCGCCGCAACCAGCTCGTTGCGGACAATCTTGACGAACTCCTGACCTGGCGTCAGGCTTTTATTGACTTCGTGGCCTACCGCGCTCTCTTTGACGCGGCTGATGAAATCACGCACCACCGGAAGCGCGACGTCGGCCTCCAGCAGCGCCATGCGCACTTCGCGCAGGGTGTCTTTAATGTTGTCTTCGGTAAGGCGTCCGCGGCCGCTAATGTTGCGCAGCGTACGCGACAAACGATCGGTTAAATTATCAAACATTGTCTCTCGCCTGAGGTGGAAACGGTCGGTCGCCGCAGCGACACAAAAATACGAATTTGGCGCAGTATAACACGACATAAACCTGAATGTGCTGCAACGGTTGGAGCAGACGTCGCGTGACGCTATACTGCTTCTCTTTCTTATTTAGTCAACAGTCGACGCTCCTATGCCTGTGTTTGCTCTACTTGCCCTTGTCGCCTACTCCATCAGCCTTGCGCTGATCATCCCTGGCCTGCTGCAAAAAAACAGCAGCTGGCGGCGGATGGCGATTCTCTCCGCGACGATAGCGCTGATTTGCCACGCCTTCGCGCTGGAGTCACGTATTTTCCCCGGCGGCGAAGGTGGGCAAAATCTCAGCTTACTTAACGTCGGCTCGCTGGTCAGCCTGATGATCTGTACGGTGATGACCATCGTCGCCTCGCGTAATCGCGGCTGGCTATTGCTACCGATCGTATACGCGTTTGCGCTAATCAACCTCGCCTTCGCCACCTTCGTGCCTAACGAGTACATCACCCACCTCGAAACCACTCCGGGGATGTTGGTGCATATCGGCCTGTCGCTCTTTGCCTACGCCACGCTTATCATCGCCGCGCTATACGCGCTGCAGCTGGCGTGGATTGACTATCAGCTTAAAAATAAAAAGCTGGCTTTCAGCAGCGAAATGCCGCCGCTGATGAGTATTGAGCGTAAAATGTTTCATATCACCCAGGTTGGCGTAGTGCTGCTGACCCTGACGCTGTGCACCGGGTTGTTCTATATGCACAACCTGTTCAATACCGAAAATATTGATAAAGCGGTGCTGTCTATCGTGGCCTGGTTTGTCTATATCGTACTGCTGTGGGGGCACTACCACGAAGGCTGGCGCGGCCGCCGGGTGGTCTGGTTTAACGTCGCCGGAGCCGGGTTGCTGACCCTGGCTTATTTTGGCAGCCGCGTCCTGCAGCAGTTTGTTAGTTAAAGACTAAGGAGTCTCTCCTGGAACACATTTCTACCACCACGCTGATCGTCACGCTGATCATCATGGTGATTATCTCCGCCTATTTCTCCGGTTCCGAAACCGGCATGATGACGCTGAACCGCTATCGGCTGCGCCATATGGCGAAACAAGGCAACCGCCCGGCTAAGCGGGTGGAAAAGCTGCTGCGTAAACCGGATCGCCTCATTAGCCTGGTGCTCATCGGCAACAACCTCGTCAATATCCTGGCCTCGGCGCTGGGAACCATCGTCGGCATGCGTCTGTACGGCGACGCCGGCGTGGCTATCGCCACCGGCGTGCTCACCTTTGTCGTGCTGGTGTTTGCCGAAGTCTTACCTAAAACCATTGCCGCCCTGTACCCGGAAAAGGTCGCCTACCCCAGCAGTTTCCTGTTGGCGCCGCTACAGGTCCTGATGATGCCGCTGGTGTGGCTGTTGAACACCATTACCCGCGTACTGATGCGCATGATGGGCATTAAGACCGATCACGTTATTAGCGGCGCATTGAGTAAAGATGAACTGCGAACGATTGTGAATGAATCCCGTTCACAAATCTCACGGCGGAATCAGGACATGCTGCTGTCGGTCCTGGATCTGGAAAAGGTCAGCGTTAATGACATCATGGTGCCGCGCAATGAGATCGTCGGTATCGATATCAACGATGACTGGAAATCTATCGTCCGCCAGCTAACCCACTCGCCGCATGGCCGTATCGTGCTGTATCGTGATTCGCTGGACGATGCCATCAGCATGCTGCGCGTCCGTGAAGCCTATCGTCTGATGACGGAAAAGAAAG
Source organism: Klebsiella sp. 141161 (assembly GCF_050600815.1). Classification (NCBI taxonomy): domain Bacteria; kingdom Pseudomonadati; phylum Pseudomonadota; class Gammaproteobacteria; order Enterobacterales; family Enterobacteriaceae; genus Klebsiella; species Klebsiella sp. 141161. The sequence goes on from NZ_JAQIRN010000002.1 coordinate 20,884, forward strand.
AGTTCACAAAAGAGATCATGTTGCGAGCGGCAGATGAGATTTACTTTGTGCCGGAAGGTACGCCGCTCAGCACGCAATTGGTGAAATTCCAGCGTAATAAAAAGAAAGTCGGCCTGGTGGTCGATGAATATGGTGATATTCAGGGGCTGGTCACCGTTGAAGATATTCTTGAAGAGATCGTGGGAGACTTCACCACCTCGATGTCGCCGACCCTTGCCGAAGAAGTGACGCCGCTTAATGACGGCTCGGTGATTATTGACGGCGGCGCCAACGTGCGGGAAATCAACAAAGCGTTCAACTGGCACCTGCCGGAAGACGACGCGCGTACCGTTAACGGCATTATTCTGGAAGCGCTGGAGGAGATCCCAGTCCCTGGAACCCGCGTACGTATCGAACAGTATGATATCGATATTCTCGACGTACAGGACAATATGATTAAGCAGGTGAAAGTGATGCCGGTGAAATCATTACGCGAAAGCGTGGCGGAATAGCGCAGCCAGCAAAGAACAACGGCGAACTTCGGTTCGCCGTTTTTTTATTTAAAGCCAATAAAAACGGCCACCCGCAGGCAGCCGTTACTGGCGAACTAACGAATTACTTCGCTTTCGCGACGGTTACCATCGCGGCGCGAATAGTACGACCGTTCAGGGTATAACCCTTCTGCATAACACCCAGTACGTTACCGGCAGCCACATCGTCAGACTCGACCATGGCGATAGCCTGATGCACGTTAGGATCCAGCGGTACGTTGGTATCGGCAACCACTTCCACGCCAAACTTACGCACGACGTCCAGCATCGATTTCAGAGTCAGTTCGATCCCTTCAACCATCGGCGCCATATCCGGGTTAGCTTTATCAGCCACTTCCAGCGCGCGATCCAGGCTATCGATAACCGGCAGCAGTTCGTTGACGAACTTCTCCAGGGCAAATTTATGCGCTTTCTCGATATCCTGTTCGGTGCGACGACGCAGGTTGTCTTCTTCCGCTTTTGCGCGCAGCATCACATCACGTTCACGCTTTTGCGCTTCGGCCAGCTGTGCTTCCAGATTCGCAATTTTTTCATCGCGCGGATCCACCTGCTCAGCAGAAACCTCAGGCTCTACCGCCTCTACGTTGTCGTGCTGCTCCGTGATAATTTCTTCCGGGGCTTGCCCCTCAGGCGTTTTCTGTTCTTTACTACTCATGAATTTCTCCGCGTTTTTTTCGCATTCATCTCGCTAACTTCGCTTATTATGGGGATCAGTTTCCGGGATTCAAGGGAAGCAGACAGATTGTCATCATTCATTTAACCCAAGGACATCCAGATCATGAAGAACCATTTCAAGTGTATCGGCATTGTGGGACACCCTCGTCACCCAACCGCCCTGACCACACATGAAATGCTCTGGCGCTGGCTATGCGGCAAAGGCTATGAGGTGCTGGTCGAGCAGCAAATCGCCAATGAACTCCAGCTTAGCAATGTTAAAACCGGCACGCTGGCGGAAATCGGCCAGCAGGCGGATCTGGCGGTGGTGGTCGGCGGTGACGGCAATATGCTCGGCGCGGCGCGTACCCTGGCGCGCTATGACATCAACGTCATCGGCATTAACCGCGGCAATCTTGGTTTTCTTACCGACCTTGACCCGGATAACGCGCTCCAGCAGTTGGCCGACGTACTTGAAGGCCACTATATCGCCGAAAAACGTTTTCTGCTGGAAGCCCAGGTGTGCCAGCATGACTGCCAGAAGCGCATCAGCACGGCTATCAATGAAGTAGTGCTGCATCCGGGTAAAGTCGCGCACATGATTGAGTTCGAGGTCTATATCGATGAAGTGTTCGCCTTCTCCCAGCGCTCCGACGGCCTGATCATCTCCACGCCTACCGGTTCGACGGCCTATTCGCTCTCTGCCGGCGGCCCTATTCTCACCCCTTCTCTGGACGCCATCACCCTGGTGCCGATGTTCCCGCATACGCTATCAGCGCGACCGCTGGTGATTAACGGCGATAGCACCATTCGCCTGCGCTTCTCGCAGCGCTGCAACGATCTGGAAATCAGCTGCGACAGCCAGATTGCGCTGCCCATCCAGGACGGCGAAGATGTGCTCATCCGCCGCTGTGATTATCACCTCAATCTGATTCACCCGAAAGACTATAGTTATTTCAATACATTAAGCACCAAGCTTGGGTGGTCGAAAAAATTGTTCTGATTTTACAAGCTGCCTCTTTACTGGATAAAAAACCAGTCTATACTGTACGAAAACACAGTAATGGTTTTTCATACAGGAAGGCAGCTATGTTGGCGCAACTCACCATCAGCAATTTCGCTATCGTTCGTGAACTGGAAATTGATTTTCACAGCGGCATGACCGCCATCACCGGGGAAACCGGCGCCGGGAAATCCATTGCCATCGACGCGCTGGGGCTGTGCCTCGGCGGCCGAGCCGAAGCTGACATGGTGCGCCGCGGCGCCAGCCGTGCCGACCTGTGCGCGCGCTTCGCGCTGAAAGATACCCCTGCCGCCCAGCGCTGGCTGGAAGAGAACCAACTGGAGAGCGGGCGTGAGTGTTTACTTCGCCGCGTGATCAGCGCTGACGGCCGCTCCCGCGGTTTCATCAACGGCACCGCCGTGCCTCTTTCTCAGCTTCGCGAGCTGGGCCAGTTGCTTATCCAGATCCACGGCCAGCATGCCCATCAGTTACTCACCAAAGCCGAACATCAGAAAACGCTGCTTGATGGTTATACCGGTGAGTATGCGCTTACTCAACGCATGGCGGAGCGCTACCGCCAGTGGCACCAGAGCTGCCGGGAGCTTGCGCAGCATCAGCAGCAGAGCCAGGAGCGCGCCGCCCGCGCAGACCTGCTGCAATACCAGCTCAAAGAACTGAACGAATTTAATCCTCTGCCGGGCGAGTTCGAACAGATTGACGAAGAGTACAAACGTCTGGCCAACAGCGGCCAGCTGCTCAGTACCTGTCAGCATGCATTAACGGTACTGGCCGACGGCGAAGAGGCCAATTTGCAAAGCCAGCTTTATACCGCTAAACAGCTGGTTAGCGAGCTGGTCGGTATGGATAGCAAACTCTCCAGCGTGCTCGATATGCTGGAAGAAGCCTCTATTCAGCTCAGCGAGGCGACCGATGAACTGCGCCACTACAATGACCGTCTCGATCTCGACCCTAACCGTCTGTTCGAACTGGAGCAGCGCATTTCCCGGCAGATCGCTCTGGCGCGTAAGCATCAGATTGCGCCGGAAGAGCTGCCGGCGTTCTATCAGGCCATGCTGGATGAGCAGCGTCTGCTGGACGACAGCGCCGGTTCGCTGGAGTCGCTGAGCCAGCTGGTCGTTGAGCATCACCGCCAGGCGCTGGAAACGGCGCAAGAACTGCACGCCCTGCGTCAGCGCAGCGCCGACGAACTCACCCAGTTGATTACTGAAAGTATGCACTCACTTTCTATGCCTCACGGCGTGTTTGCCATTGATGTCGCCTTTGATGAACGCCATCTGACCGCCGAAGGCGCCGACCATATTGAGTTCCGCGTTACCACCAACCCGGGGCAACCGCTGCAGCCGATCGCTAAAGTGGCCTCCGGCGGCGAGCTGTCGCGTATCGCACTGGCTATTCAGGTTATTACCGCTCGTAAAATGGAGACCCCGGCGCTGATTTTCGATGAGGTCGATGTCGGCATCAGCGGCCCGACGGCGGCGGTGGTCGGCAAACTGCTCCGCCAGTTGGGAGAATCCACGCAGGTCATGTGCGTGACTCACCTGCCGCAGGTTGCTGGCTGTGGTCACCATCATTTCTTCGTCTGCAAAGAGACCGATGGCGAGATGACCGAGACGCACATGCATGCGCTGGATAAACGCGCCAGACTGCAGGAACTGGCCCGTCTGCTGGGCGGTAGCGAGGTGACCCGCAACACCCTGGCGAACGCGAAAGAGTTGCTTGCGGCGTAAACTTTTTGATTTTCACAGAGTCATAGTGAACAGCAAATTGCCAATAGACCTGCAGTCGAAGGTTCCCAACCGGGCAAAGGTCTATTATTATCGGCATATTACAGATGAGCCACGTATTGCTCGGGCCCAAAAAGGAATCAAATCACTATGCGCTGTAAAACGCTGACTGCTGCCGCAGCGGTTCTCCTTATGTTGACCGCAGGCTGTTCCACTCTGGAACGAGTGGTTTACCGTCCTGATATCAACCAGGGTAACTATCTGGCACCTAATGATGTAGCAAAAATCCGTGTCGGCATGACGCAACAGCAGGTTGCTTATGCGCTGGGTACGCCGATGATGTCAGATCCATTTGGTAGCAACACCTGGTTCTACGTTTTCCGCCAGCAGCCGGGCCATGAGAAAGTGAGCCAGCAGACACTGACGCTGACCTTCGACAGCAGCGGTGTGTTAACCAACATTGATAACAAACCGGCGCTGACCAAGTAATCTCAGGCCAGTAGAAATGCAAAAAGCGCTCAATGAGCGCTTTTTTTAATTGTGCATTCCCGCTTATTTCTCAGCGTGCTTTTCAGCCCGCTGCCGGCGCAGCTCTTTCGGGTCAGCAATCAGCGGGCGATAAATCTCTACGCGGTCGCCATCATGGACTTCGTCATGCAGCTTGACCGGACGGCTGTAGATGCCGACTTTATTCTTCGCCAGATCGATATCTTCGCGTAGCGCCAGAATACCGCTGGAGATAATCGCCTGCTCGACCGTTGCCCCAGCCTGCAGCTTCACGCGCTGCAGGTACTGTTTTTCCGGCAACGCATAGGCGACTTCAACCACAATATTAGCCGACACGATACACCTCTTTGGCGCGCGTGGTGAACGCCTGCACCATATTGGCAGCCAGCTCTTTAAAGATGCGACCAAAAGCCATTTCAATCAGCTTGTTGGTGAACTCAAAATCGAGATGAAACTCAATTTTGCACGCATCCGGGCTGAGCGGAATAAACTTCCAGCCGCCAATCAGCTTTTTGAACGGCCCATCGACCAGGCTCATTAGAATACTCTGGTTATCGGTCAGTGTATTACGCGTCGTGAAAGTCTTGCTGATGCCGGCCTTGGACACATCAACCGCCGCCGTCATTTGCGTCGGCCCGGCCTCCAGCACTCGGCTACCGGTGCAGCCAGGCAGGAAATCGGGATAGGACTTCACATCATTTACGAGTTGATACATCTGTTCCACGCTGAAAGGCACCAGCGCAGTACGGCTAATCTGAGGCATAGCAGGTTCCACATTTAAACACAGGGCAAATAATATCATTTATCTGCTGCTAAAAAAAACGCTGTACCATAACTCGTGCTAAGATAGCCCATTACGCCTCGCAGGAAGGATTGAGGTAACAATGTTTAGAACTAGCGATGACTTCAGGACATTATGACTAAGAAAAAAGCCCACAAACCTGGATCAGCCACCATTGCGCTGAATAAACGCGCCCGTCACGAATACTTTATCGAAGATGAATACGAGGCAGGCCTCGCGCTGCAGGGTTGGGAAGTGAAATCTCTGCGTGCCGGCAAAGCCAACATCGGCGATAGCTATGTCATTCTGAGAGATGGCGAAGCCTATCTTTTCGGCGCCAACTTTACGCCAATGGCGGTCGCCTCCACGCATTACGTTTGCGATCCGACCCGTACCCGCAAGCTGCTGCTCAATCAGCGCGAGCTCGATGCGCTATACGGCCGCATCAACCGCGAAGGTTATACCGTCGTCGCCCTGTCGTTGTACTGGAAGAACGCCTGGTGCAAAGTGAAAATTGGCGTGGCGAAAGGTAAGAAACAACACGATAAGCGCACCGACGTGAAGGATCGTGAATGGGCGGTCGATAAGGCGCGCATCATGAAGAACGCCGGGCGGTAATTCCCCCTCTCTGCGGGCCAGCTCCCCCTGGCCCCACGCTATATTGCTGTTGTTGCTGCTTTTTCACTCGATATGCCGCCAGAATCCTCGCTTCGGGGGCTGGAAACCACCTTCACAAATCTGTTATACTTCAAGTACACATTGGGGCTGATTCTGGATTCGACGGGATTCGCGAAACCCAAGGTGCATGCCGAGGGGCGGTTGGCCTCGTAAAAAGCCGCAAAAAAATAGTCGCAAACGACGAAAACTACGCTTTAGCAGCTTAATAACCTGCTTAGAGCCCTCTCTCCCTAGCCTCCGCTCTTAGGACGGGGATCAAGAGAGGTCAAACCCAAAAGAGATCGCGCGGATGCCCTGCCTGGGGTTGAAGTGCTAAAACTAATCAGGCTAGTTCGTTAGTGGCGTGTCTGTCCGCAGCTGGCGTGCGAATGTAAAGACAAACTAAGCATGTAGTACCGAGGATGTAGGAATTTCGGACGCGGGTTCAACTCCCGCCAGCTCCACCAAAATTCTCCATCGGTGATTACCAGAGTCATCCGATGAAGTCCTAAGAGCCCGCACGGCGCAAGCCCTGCGGGCTTTTTTGTGCCCTCAATTTGTCCCGCGAAGTCTGATGCCAACTAATTAAATCCGAACCTTTTAGGCACCTTGTTAGGCACCTCATAAAGCTTTATTGTTTTTGAGGTGCCTAAAACTATGGAAACCCGGCAATGGCAAGACAAACCAAACCTCTATCCGTTAAGGAAATCGAATCTGCTAAACCCAGAGAAGCGGACTATGTGCTCTATGATGGTGGTGATGGTGTAAATATCGCATACAGGCAGGTCACTTTTTTTAGATAGCGGACCTTACTCTTGACACCTGAACCTGGCTTTAGCATGGGATTTTAGAAACTAAACTGAGACGGCCAATCCTGGGATTTAGATCGCTGGTACTTTTACTCCGGCCGTGTAAGCGACCGGAGTACATGTTTAAACCCCGTCAGAATACGCTTTCAGCATCGCAAGAACCGCCCAACGAGCCGCATCATCTGCGATATTCTCAGGCAGAGCATCAGCTCGCAGATTGATATAAGCGTCAACAGCCATTCTGATGGCCATGCTGACGGAGTCACGATCGTGCGTTGCCAGCGTGGAAGTCAGCAGGCCATCAGGGTCAATGCCGTGGAATTCAATGCGGCGAACCCCACGTTGCGGAAGATTGGCACGACGGTACAACATTGGCCCCAGCACCTGCTCACGGAAGAATGACAGCATACCCATCGCTTCGAAGAGTTCGCCCCTTCCCAACTTAACCACTGCATAATGCAGCCAGATCCAGGCTCGGGACTCAAACCACTCCGGCGTCATATCAGGCCAGTGAGCACTAAATTTTGCCAGTTGTCGCTGCAGAGCAGTGTTATCACGGGTAAATAGCACTGCGGGCTCCTCAACGCGTTGAGTGAGCATTTCCAGAGTGACGAATTTCAGATCGACATGAAGAAGTTCTGGGCCATACAGGCATATTAGCAGGCGAGGTTCTCCGACATGTTCCCCGGTAAAAGCATGGAGCAGATGGCCTAATGTTCCGGCAAGCTCCCTACGCTGCATCATGATTTCGTCATAGTGGAGAGTGTCTACGACAACGACAAAATCGAGATCGGAGTATTTATCAAACCCGCCATGAACAATCGAGCCACCAGCGAGAAGGGAGTGAATTCGCGAATCAGACTGAAATTTAAGTTTGAGTTGCTCTGCAAAACTTCTGTGTAAATCGGGTAATGTACTCAGCATACTTTTTCCTGTTCACAAAAAATACAAAGCATTTCAGAATATCGAGTTGTTTATATTCGGGCCAGATATTTTTTGCAGGAACAGTGATGTCCCTGTAGAGATGGCATCCTTTTCGGCTGATCCCACAATCACCACAGCGGTTATCGGCGGAGGTCGCCACTATGCTCAGATTCAGCTTATGACATCAGCCGATAGTGCGACTGCACCAGACCCGAAGGGAAGCTGCGGCTGGATAATAGCGTCAAATCGATATCATGGGGCAGTACTCCGAACAGCGGTTTTCCCGACCCGAGCAGGACAGGAACGATAGTGACAACGATATCGGCAACCAGGCCTTCGCGCAGGAATGACTGTATTAACTGCCCGCCATCGATATATACCCTGTGCACGTTTTTCTCCTTCAGGTGAGCAAGAGCCTCGCTTGGCGTGAAGCATGAAAACTGCACCTTACCCTTCAGCGCCTCGGGCACGGGAGTATCAGTTAGCTGCCGGGAAAGCACCAGCACGGGCCGATCATAAGGCCATTCGTCAAAAGTCAGCACCTTCTCATAGCTGCCTCGCCCCATAATGATCCAATCTTTGTCTGCAATAAATGCGGCATAGCCATGATCTTCTGTCGGGTCATCGCGCTTCAACAGCCAGTCGATATCGCCATCCTGTCGGGCGATATAACCATCAAGACTGACCGCGATGAAAACATGTGTGGTGACCATCAAGAGCTCCGTATTCAGGTTGCATAGATCTCGTTGAGTTTAGCAATGTTAGCACCAGGCACGAAGCGAGCAAGTTACCTAAGCTGAAGGTCCGCTGTGAGCGATGAGCGGAAGTTGGCATACATATGTCGACTCATTAAATGTATTAAGTGTGATAACGACAAAACTGCCCAATAATTATACACTCAGTATTCCCTTGTCATCACACTCATACACTTTGGAATTACAACCCAAACTTACGCATTCGCATCTCATTAATCTTGCTTTCAGATGCGATTTTACGTAGGGCGGCTTTTGCTTTTAAAGCTATTGACTCCATTTTTTCGCTACCATTGCTGAAACCACCAAATTTCAAACATGTTGAAACATGTGATGTTAAATTGGGGCCGTTAAGTTCTTTAAAGTATGTATAAAACTCATCTTCAGTCGCATTAGAAAGTGTCTCAATATCTTCTTCATTCCAACCATTCTGACCAGAAATCCGCTCAAGAACTATCTTAATAGTTGTTCTTGGCTTATCCTGTAAATAAATCACCCTGAACTTATCAACTATTTCCTCATCCTCTAACTTACGATTAAAATCGAAATTATCAGGATTAAACAATTCAACATCACCTTTTCTCTTCGATATAAACTCGTCAATAATTCTAGAAGCCTTGTTGTTTTCACCAAGCGTTCTAAAAACATTTACCAAACTATCTAAATCTCCAGGGTTGACTTGATGGATATTTAAAATAAAACTATCAAAAAGTTGCTGAATCACTAATTGCTGATTGTCTGAGAAACTATTGTGAAAACTGTCCCATGCACGCCTATAGCTATTATTTTTCTTATTATTGATAACTTGCTGATTTACGTCAGTCATAGAAAGTGTGAACTTCTCACGATCTAAATATCCTTGTCTCACCAACTTAGCTATCTCTCGGTCTAATGCATCAACCCTCGTAAATGAATACCCCAATAGAATATTTTTCCAAAGTTTTTCTTTATCACTTAGTTTTTTGGAATCAACAGAATAGATACTTTTCATTGATTCTATAAAATCTAAGCTCGGGATATCCTCATCATGTGTCGAACAGTAATATGCCCAGCTAAACAAAGCAGTAGTCTGTAATAATTGTGTCTTAAGCTCAGGTTCGGTATCCTCAAAGCATCCAATAGCTAAATCAATGTACTTACCAATTTTTGTTAGAACTCTAATATTTTTAATACCTAAAGAGACTGTGAATGCTGATAACTCTTTGTGATAGGTCTTTCTGTTGTCATATGCAATCGCAGCACTCTCCTCAGGCGTAGGAGAAAAGTCCAATTCGATATCTATAACTTTTTCTTTATAGGTTTCGTAATCATCCGTCGCCTCAGTTCCCGCATTCAATAATAAAATCACTTTGCATTTCTTTTTTTCTTTTAATAGCGATACTAACCCGAGAACATCTTTTAAATCAAGGCCTGCTCCTTTTCTTTCTAAATCATCAATGCAAATCAGCGCTTCAGATATAGACATAAAAGAAAATGCTTCCACCGCCGGGGCCGCTGACTTTATAAAAGGCATTTCTTTAAGCTTACTCCAAGATCCTCGACCTAGCACTTCTAACATACCCAAGGTATTTGTTCTTAAACTTTCTAAATTAGGCTCAGTACCAATTGAATCTTTGGGGATTGAGTTTTCAAAAATCGTGTACTTCAACTTATCCAGAGAGGAAATGCCAAATAAAGAAACATATGAGTATCTCTTAGCTGACAACATAGTTCTTTTTTGGGCCTCAAGTAGTAAAGCCTCCCAACCATAAGTTTTACCTACACCCCATTCACCTTTAATTGCCATCACTGAGGGACTGGATTGTGATAAAAAATTCAGAACCTGCTCTCTAATGGTTTTTAATGACATCATTTATACCTTATCTATGTTGATATGCTGTCAGTATCCTTTAACTAAATGCGCTATCGATAGTAGCTAATCATCAAGGTTTATACTAGTTGTGTGCACTCGTATCCCCGACATGCCGGCCCGCGTTATATCGAGATTTTCATGCAAGTGCTTACCATCAGCATAAGTCCACTAAAATTGGCGGGCTGGGAGTTACAAGGTCCGCTCCTGGCACGAAGCCGAGGAGTTTACTGGTTTGAATGTCCGCTGTGAGCGAGAAGCGGAAGGCCAGAAGATTTTTATGTAATTAGTATTCGAGTCGTTTTAGTTCTTTCACGGGTGAGTGAACTTGGCTCCGACCATAAACAACGGAAGAGTAACCACGACCAGTGTCATCAATTATCTGACAACAGCACTGAAAAGGTTCACTTGAGGTTGAGCATTTATTCAACTGCTCGTTTTTAGCATTAACATTGAAATCGAGTGTAATACTAGCTTCACTTACCAGGTATCAGGAATTTGTTGCTTTCTTAATAAGCGTTCAAGCATGATTGCATAGTGGATTTCAACATAATGTATCAGATTAAAGTTCGGGGCGCTTTTAGGGGGAGTAAGTAAAAAATCCATCGCAATCAGATTGTTATTGAGAGAAAATAACCTTAACTGACCAATAGCCCAGTATCCTTTAAAATCGTTGTTACGGCTCACAAAGCTCTCATTAAGAGCATTAGCTATGCCCCGCAATTCAATTCGGCGTGCCATTTTTCCCCCAATTGCTTGGTAAAAATTATGACAGCAACTGTTAGCTCTACTGATACCCCGTGCCAATCTTTAATGTGCTTTTCGTGATTCTGTACCGCTACTAAGTAATCAATATGCTTGGTTTTTTACGATTTCAGCTCTTGGCCCAAAGCGGAACTGGCTGAAGGAAAGGCCCCCAGTCCTCTATGAGCGAGGAGCGGAAGTTATATTAACAAGTAATTAGCATTTTCATTAAAATCACCATAAAGGATAATTAGGGGTTTTTCCTCTGAAAAGAGATACTCTGTCAATTATCTCAATAAAAGCAGTTTTATAATCCTCCTGCTGAAGTAGGTGAACTGCATGATCTCTTAATTCTTGCAAAGTGGAAAGGCTGTTACTTTCGATGAATATTATAATTGTCTTAATATACGTAAAAATTTGTTCAGAGGATTCATTCGCATTGACATTGAGTTCGTAAAAATCTTTACCATCATGAACAAGCTTGTTTCTTACTTCAGTATATAACTCGTCATAAACTTCTAAGTTTTTCTTAAATTTAAGTAGTGAGTTATTACATGTAAGTGCTGCAATGTAGGTTCGTTGCTTCCATCCTTTCCAATTTGAGTCAATATTAGCAAGACCGTCAAGTGCAAAGACTAGGTTTAGAAATTGTGATTCCTCGCCAATTGAATAAAAAGATTGCCTATATGCTCTAACTACGGAGCTAACTAATTTTGAAAGTTCATTTTCCACGATTCCATCGTAGACGGAAGATAAATATTGCAACCCAGGATAACACAAGCTATCAACCTGAGGGCCGAGCCAATTATTACTCACGGCAAGGGGTCTTGATATTCCACCTATTATAATTGGTTTAAGATGAGTTATCTCACAAGGAATGATTTCTACATCATAAAATCCGCTTGAGCGTTGACCTGCAGGGTTAGGGGTAAATTCCTTACGTGTAAATGAGCCGTGAGAAAATCTGACCAAGTCAAGCGCACATTCAGCTATAGACAAACACATGTTTATAACATGGCTGTTATGATCAATGCTTGAATTAAGCTTTAATAAATCAATATAGGGTAGGTGGCAGTTAAACTGTATATACGAACCATCTTGATCTGACAAGCGCTCATGTGGCTCTTCATCAAAGTGTCTTTCGCAATAAAAAGTATACTGTCCGATCTCGATTGTTTCCTGAATTAAAATCTTCTCAATCGGCACAATAATTATGCACTCCATCTTTTTGCTTTCATCTTCTAACTCAGCTAATTCTAGGTCAGAGTTCCTTGATTTAGCTAATTCTATAACTACCCACTCAAAGCATCTTGAGAAGTCTTCTAGTATTTCAATACTGCTTTTTTGATATCTATCTTTGTTATAATTAAATGTAATGCCGTTTCCTTCAGGAAAGGCACTAGCCCAATATCCGATACCTCTCAACTTTATTAGAGATGTTAAGATATCATCCACTTTATTAATAAAATCCTCTTTGCACCATAAAACATTGCCGCTGTAGTTTTCGAACGGCGGTATCAAACGAGCTTTCATATAATTTCCTTATTATCCCAGAGGGTGTGACTCAAATTTTTATCAGACTTATCTACAATAATATAAATTGATATGAAAAATCTACTCAACCATTAACCGTTATGATTTGCTTGCGTCGACTAAAACATGTCGATGGGTCACATCCGCTTTTGGCACAGGGCTGCTGTTGCAGCCCTGACAACCTTAGACTTCGATCGATTCAGAGATCTCTAATGCATCATCGACTTCAATGCCCAGATAACGGACTGTGCTTTCCAGTTTCTTATGGCCCAACAGAAGTTGGATCACCCGGAGATTCTTGGTTTTCTTGTAGATTAGGTAAGGTTTTGTTCTTCTCATGGAATGTGTGCTATAAAGCGAATCATCGAGACCAAGCTTTTCTACCCACCCATGAAAAATTCGGTTGTATTGCCGGGTTGATATGGGCTGGTTAGTTCCGACTCGAGACCGAAACAAGAAGTCTTTACTATGCAAATTGCCATGCTTTATCAATGCAGCAACAGCTTCTCTTGTCCCTTTGGTTATATCAAATTGCACAGGGCTACCGGTTTTCTGTTGCAACACCGTAGCTCTGCTTGAAACAGAGCTACCATATGAAACATCAGATACTTTGAGTTTGACCAGATCACAGCCTCGTAGCTTACTGTCCAAGGCCATATTGAAGAGAGCCAAATCGCGCGTTTTACCTTCTAGTTCAAGCCGGATTTGGATCCCCCAGATATGAGATATCTGAAGTGGTCTTTTTTGGCCGATGATACGGTCTTTGTTCCACGGTGACGTGTTCATACTCAAATCTCCTGCAATGTGGGAGATTTGAGTATGGTTGTCCCTTATGAGCGAGGAGCGGAAATTAACATACCTTTGAAAGTGGCCAAATTTAGCTATCCACTACACAGAATAAGAAAAGGCATCTTCTAGCATAAATGCCCGTAACCGATAAGGTACCGGGCTATTACGAAACCTTATTTCTAAGCCATCGTGCCAGCCCGGTGTCCAGTATGAGTTCTGCAAGCCTCGTGGGCCCAATCATAGTGACGCCTTCAGCACGGAGATCCTCACTCAATGTCCCTTGATGCCAGACAAAGAACATCCGATCATAGCTGTCACTGGTCTGGAACCGTGACAGATAGTCAGAGAATACAGACTGCTCAGCAACAGACTTCACTTGCACATATGCCCGTTCTCCGGTGGTGGGCAGTTCAAGCTCAATATCGACAGTCTTCTGTGTCCTGCCAAGGCTCCCGGTTCTTCTCCATCCGCTGGCGGAGAAAATCAGATCTACGAGCAACTCAAAGTCCTGCCAGGTAAGCAAACTACACAGCCTGGTAATAGCCTTCAGGTACTGAGCTTTAGCAATATCAGCGCTGATGATTTCCGGCGATTGCTCATCATTGATTTTTCGCAGGGCGTAATCGGCCAAACGCACATCGCAGATGGTCCCCCGGTAATTCTGTGTAGCGAGTAAAGCACCGCTCAGGACGCTGTGGGATAGAAGGTTCCCGGCCAGACTATGGCTGTGCCATCCGCTCACCGTGGGGCGGGTCCTACTGCCATCATCCAGTTCGGTGACCTCTCCGGAAGGCTGGCACCAATGCAATAACCCCTGGCTGAACGTAATGAAGAGTATATCGGGGGTGGCGGTGTAAAACGTCCTTATCTGTCTGACATCACTGGTGGCAGTGGACTGGTTATTTTTCCTTTCTTCTAACCAGACTTTATTCACATCCTCCCACTTTCCCTCAAGGCACATCTGATGGGGCGTTTTGTGGTACCCAAACTTAATAATGCCAGATGTCAGGCACTCATGTTCCCATTCGCCTCCCTCTCCCAGCTTGATATATTTAACCGCAGTCGCCTGGATCTTTTCCAAAATGCAATCACTCCACTAAACAAATTTCCTAACTGAATGTTCTTACTTTACCTCTGAACAGGGTGTAAAGGCGCGCATTTCCTTTACCGGGATAAATCAGCGTGGCGCCAGATAGTGGTGACAATACGCGTCATAAAGAGCTAATAGGACGTACAGTAAACGGAATTCCCGTACCGGGTGCAGTTGGTCTGCACAGGTCCTTTCAAGACATCATTGAGAGACTGGGTCTGGCGTTCCTGTTGCTCCTGCTGGCGCTGTTGGTCGACGCTGGCCAGAGCCTGATTCTGCCTGTAAATATCAGCACTCAGTTGATTACAATCTCCTTTTGTCATCGGTTTATTCGTAAACGTTTTGACAGCCTGTTGGTAACGTTGCTGATATTTCGCGCTATCTTAGTTCCACACGTCCAAGTATTTTCCGATAAAACTTTTTCCTGTCCCAGCTATCTGGTAATCCATAAGGTCGTTATTTAAAAAAACGTCAATGCCGCCCGCCATGCCCGTCACAAAATTATATTGACTGTCATCCATTTCTGATTTGGGAATGGCACACGAGCAAAGAAAAAATGGCATTACACCCGAAGGTGCTTTTTTATTTCCCAAATATTCCACCATTTTCATCAAATATCTCCAACAGTTCATGAACTCTCATGACTTCATCAAGAATAGGTTGAACATTATGTCTTTCCCCCAATACTTGATAAATTCCATCATTTAGATAGTAGGCTCTGAAGATGTGATGCGGCACATCTGTTTCTTCTGGCTTGTTCAAGATTAGACTTGGGAAGATATTTCCTACAATTCCACCTTCAAGATACATATCCAGTCGTTCATCAAAGTGCTCTATTGCATTTCTAAGTTTCTTATCATGCAAAGGGCTGCTTTCTGCCACATCAAAAATTTGCCTCAGAAACTCAGCACGGTTCTTATGTAAAACCTTCTCACCTTTTCCACCAATCATTGATGGAAAGAAGTACCGAGCTATAGCAGCACTATGATTGATGAAGTTTTGTAGACAGTCTAGAAGCTCATCTTTCCGATCTTGTGGCCCTAGCTTCCCTTCACTGATAGCTTGGATGTACTTAGATGCTCTATCCACGGCCTGTAGAGCCGATGTTGTATTAAACAACATCGATTGGATATAGAAGACTTGGTACGGAGGCCATATTGATGGCTCATTTTTATCCATTATCTATCCTTTGCTAGATTGCAGTGGCATACCGATTTTGACCACATTAGCAGAAGTGTGGAATGTCCGCTCCTGACACTATGCAGACGGCTAGCAGGATCACTTAAGACGTTATAAGCAAGGAGCGAACATAGTTTTCATCTCTACTATTTAAAGTGACGCTGACTGGATGCAGGATATCGCAGGAGAGATGCTTCGGGGCGTATTGGACGTCGCACCAGTTCCCCTCCGCAGTTCGGGCACAGGCCACTAAGCCGTTGGGTCACGCAATCAATACAAAATGTGCATTCAAATGAACAGATGAATGCCTCTTTTGATTCAGGGGGCAGATCTTTATCACAGCCTCGCAATTAGGACGGAGTTCAAGCATGGTTCTCTCTTATTGTTAAAGGGGCATCATTAGATATACCAAAAGCCAACTATCCGTATCTCTTTCTAACGATAGATGACGTCATTGTTTTTCACATATATTAGATAAGGATGGTCTACAGGCGGGAAAAATCAAGAGAGTGAATTACCCGACAGAAACGCTCACTACTTTAAACGAACGACAAGCATGCAACTTCCCCTTCGCGAAAAAAATCAAAATCCCCAACAAACTCAACCACCTCCCCCATCAATTACAAGGACGCTAGCCCAAAATTCTCCATCGGTGATTATTAGAGTCATCCGATGAAGTCCTGAGAGCCCGCACGGCGCAAGCCTTGCAGGCTTTTTTGTGCCCTCAATTTGTCCCGTGAAGTCCGAAGAGAACTAATTAAATTCGAAGCTTTTAGGCACCTCATAAAGCTTTATTGTTTTTGAGGTGCCTAAAACTATGGAAACCCGGCAAAAGTGGACTGCCCCCCCCCCGGTAGAAGATCCTGCCAGTCTTATACTACGAATAAAACCCAGCACCATATATAAAACTTATAAAAATATTGTCTAACAACTTAAAGTGAATCAATCGCTATAGTTTTAAATATAGAAAGACACCATGTAAAAAAATTTACTGACACCTCACTCGATCATATTAAACATAGTTTTAATATAAGCCAAAATTATAGGTTCCGCCGACAAAACCCACCCGTAAAAAAAACCAAAAGCCAAGAAACAAAAAATTACTTGTAGAGATTCATTTGCGAATCACGATAATGTTTTTTACTATCGCCAGATAAATATCAGGGGGCACTATGAATAATGGATTATATATTGTAATGTCGCCAGTTCAGTTGGCGGCAGTAATGTCAGATAAAACAGTGACAGAAGCGGAGACACTACAAAACAGATTGCTAGGTGGGCTCGATGTAGCAATGAGTACTGTTGAATTAGCCGGAGCTACGATTTTATGCGCGGCTCCTGACCCAACTATGTTGACCAAAGCGGCCTGTGTCGTCGTTGGCGCCCATGGACTCGATAGCCTTCATGCATCAATTGACCAAATCATCACAGGCCGTGATACCCGTACAGCGGCTTACCAGTTAGCTGTTGAAACTGCGCGTCAGTTCGGCGCCGACGAAAAGATAGCAATGAGCATTGGCCTGACCGTAGATATTGCTGCCCCGGCTGCATTTGGCCTCGCTTTAGGCGCTGCTCGTGTTGCTTATGTCCGCGCAGGAAATTTTAGAATCATAGAGCATGAAGCCGTACGCCCAGTAAAAATTGGCGGTCACACGCTATCCAAACACGTATCGATTTCAGAAAAAGAGTTACTGGAACGTCTGGCGCGACGCCCTCAGATGAGGTCTGTATCATCATTTTATTCTGTACAACATGCGGAAAAGGCTATCAGTAGCGCATTAAAAGCCAATAAACTCAAAGTAGTATATTGGGCAAATTCAGGCGCAGGTTCTCGTCCACTTGAATTGACCTATAAAACCGGTAGTGCAATTGGATACGGGTTCCGGCAAGGACTAAATGTCAAAGAAACCAGTTATACTGTCCGTGTAGTGTTACTGAAACAAGTTTATCAGGGGAAACCGTACTATGTTCTCACGTCTTAACCATATATGGGATAAAAACCCGGGCCGTAAGTACCCTGCCATACAGGATATGCTCACTATTTATTTTAGTAACGAGCACGATGATTTTGGCAATTCAATTAATGAGATTATCGGCAGCTATCGTGACTACAGTATCTCATCAATTGAAAATACTAAATTAGAAATTTCCTCTTTATTAGAAATCGAAGATGAGGAAGTGCTTACCTCCATTATGGAGAAAATTGCGAATGACAGGTTCCATCCCGAACCGTGGGGTGAAACATGGCGTACCTTCCTGGAGAAAACTCTTTTTTTATTAAAACATTAGTATCAAAAATATCTTATTCAGTAAGTTCTAATCCACATTAAGAAGATCGTTTACTGTTAATATGAATACGCAGGTAACCATAGCAAACCTGCGCCGCGGCAATCTCTCTTACCGGAAAGAGCACAACAATAAAACGGACACTCCCTCACGGAAGTGTCCGTTTTGTCTTTCAAACGTCAGCTGCGGGTTACGCGCCTACCGGCACATCGTGCGCGGTGTTTTTCAGCGCCGGTCCGGTGTACTTCTCGATCTGCAGCTGCGACATCTGGCCACAGTTCCCCTGCGCCAGGCTGGAGGAGCCGACGTCAAAGGTCAGACAGTTGACGTTACCGTTTTTACACAGCGATCCCGGCTGTGACGGATCGGCCGGATCAAACCATGCCCCTTCGCTGATGCGCACCACACCTTCGCGAACGTTATCGGTAATCACCGCTCCGACAAGGATCTGCCCGCGATCGTTAAAGGCGCGAACCAGATCGCCTTCACTGATGCCGCGCGCGCTCGCATCTTTCGGATGGATCCAGATGGCTTCGCGATCGGCTACCGCGTATTTCTTGCGCAGCGGCGTATTATCGAGCTGAGAGTGCAGACGGTTAATCGGGTGACCGGTATTGAGCGACAGCGGATATTTCTCGGCTTCTGGGCCGCGATACCACTCGTGCGGCGGCATCCAGGTTGGAATCGCTTTGCAGTCCTCGTAGCCCATTTTGGCGATGGCGTCAGAGTAGATCTCGATTTTCCCTGACGGCGTCCCCAGCGGGTTGAGCAGCGGGTTCTCGCGGAAATCGGCGAAACGCACCCACTGGGTATTCTCTTGCGGGATCGGGAAGCGAATGTAGTTGTTGGAAGCCCAGAACATATCAAACGGCGGCAGCGCCACGCGGGCGTTGCGCGCCTGGGCTTTCATCTCGTCATACATACCCTTCAACCACAGCATCTCATCTTTGCCTTCGGTAAAGGCCTCGTGCACCCCAAGGATCTCGGAAATCCCCGCAAAGACATCAAAGTCGTTTTTCGCTTCGTTCTGCGGCGGTACGCACTGGCGCAGCGGGAAGACATAAAGCTGCGAATAGTCGCCGCCCATGTCCATGTCGTTGCGCTCGTAGGTGGTGGTCACCGGCAGTACGATGTCCGCATGTTTCGCCGTCGCCGTCCAGTACGGTTCGTTCACCACCACGGTTTCCGGATGCTGCCAGGCTTTCACCAGGTTGTTGGTATCCTGATGCTGGTGGAAGGTGTTACCGCCCGCCACGTACACCATTTTAATATCCGGATAGGTGACTTTCGTGCCGTTATAGTCGATGGTCTTGCCTGGGTTCGCCAGCGCATCGGCGATGCGCGCCACCGGGAACGGCGTAATATCTTTCGCCGCCGGCGACGTTGGGCTACCGGCGGAGATCCCCGCCAGAATACCGCCGCGCGCGGTTGGGCTACCGCCGGAAGAGTAGTGATAGCTAAAGCCGAAACCGCCGCCGGGCAGGCCAATCTGCCCCAGCATCGCCGCCAGCGTCACCATCATCCAGTGGGCCTGTTCGCCATGATGCTGACGCTGAATGCCCCAGCCGCCCATGATCATGGTGCGATGCTTCGCCATATCTCGCGCCAGCTGCTTGATAGTCTCAGCATCAACGCCGCTGATATCCGCAGCCCAGTTGGCATCCTTAACGACGCCATCTTCTTTACCGTTCAGGTAGGCTTCAAATTTATCGAACCCTACGGTGTAGGTTTTCAGGAAATCAGGGTTATGCAGATTTTCAGCCAACAGCGTATGGGCCACCCCCGCCATCAGCGCGCAGTCGGTGTAGCTGCGCGGGGCGATCCACTCGGCGCCTAACTCACGCGCGCTGTCGCTGCGCACCGGGTCGATACAGATCATCCGGGTGCCCTTTTTCTTCAGCGCTTCAAAGCCCGTCTGGCCGACGTGATCCGGCAGGTTCCAGCTGTTTTTCAGCGTGATCATGGGGTTACAACCGATCATCACCACCAGCTCGCTGTTATCAATTACGTTTGGCCACGCGGTCTGCTGTTCGTAAACTTCAACAGAGCCGACCACGTGCGGCATAATCACCTGCGCCGCGCCGGTGGAGTAGTCACCGGAATAGCCGACAAAGCCGCCCGCCAGGTTCATCATGCGCTGCAGCAGCGTTCTTGGGTTATGGAACATCCCGACGCTTTTCCAGCCGTAAGAACCGGCATAAATAGATGATGGGCCATGCTCTTTTTGCAGACGGCTGATTTCACCCGCCACCAGATGCAGGGCTTTATCCCAGCTGACGCGGACCCACTCATCGCGGCCGCGCAGCTCTGGCTTACTGTTTTTCGCCCCGCCTTCTAACCAGCTTTTACGCACCATCGGATATTTAATCCGGTTTTCGGCGTGAACCTGATACGGCGCCATGGTAATCAGTTCGTTGGGATACGGATCGTCTTTTATTGGGCGAACGTCAACCATTTTGCCGTCGCGGACGATGGCTTCAAACGCGCCCCAGTGGGCGCCGGTGAGAATCCCGCTTTCCGCCTGGCGTAATGCGATAAACTGCGGCATCGCCTGGCTAATGGCCTCCGCCAGCGCCGAACGCGGCCACAGCCCCGCCAGCAGCGGCGCCGCCATCAGGGCGCTGGCGCCAGCCAGAAAACGGCGACGCGTCAGATTCATACCGGGTTCCTGGCTCTGATCCGCCATGTCATAATCGTTATTCTTTTTCATCATGGCTCCTTATTGTTTGTCCTGATTGGCCGCTGCTGGCATGTCGCTCGCATGTTTTTGTACGTACTGGGTCAGGAGACGAACCTGTTCCTGAGTCAGTGAAGTACGGCCGGACATACCTTTAACCACCCCAATCCACTGGTTGGCGTTAAAGCGATTCAACTCGGTCAGGCCATGACAGCCGGTACAGTTGTTAGCCATTAATTCAGAAGCGTAACTCCAGATTTTTTGTTGATCGCCAATCAGATTTTTCGCCGGCAGCCAGACCTGCAGATCGACTTCATGCCAGACCTGTTTGGTCTCTTCATCGGTAACGGAGCCAGAGACTTTTAACGCTTTGCGAGCTTCTTCGCCCAGCAGCGCGCTCATAATGCGTTTGCCGCGCGCGGCGTAGAAAGCTTCGGTGACGCCATCCTGTTGCCAGCCATGAACATCCGCCAGCACCATGTCGCCTTCACGTTTCACCACTTTCACTTCAGTGGAGGCCATCAGGTTACCGTCGTTATGGTCGCCCGCTTTCTCGCTCAGCCAGAACGGCTGGGTCTGAATGGTGTAAAGGGTGGTCGCGGTCGCCGGGGTTTTCGCCGCCGCGTTAGCGAGCTCGCTGGCCCCTGCCGCCGCCAGGCCGCTCATGTTCGGCAGAATATGCGCCACGCCTTTATGGCAGTCGATACAGGTTTCGCCCTCTTTGATCGCGACCGGGTGCTGCTTACGGGCTTCAGGGGTTTGCGCCAGAATATCCATCGCTTTATAGTCGTGGCAGGAACGGCAGGTCGCCGAATCGCTCTTCTTCAACCCATCCCAGACGCTCTGGGCCATCGCCAGTTTATGCGCCTCGTATTTTTCCGGAGTGTCGATTTTGCCGGTCATTTCACCCCAGACATCTTTCAGGGCGCCAATTTTGGTCAGCATATAATCGATCGGCTGATGAGGAACGTGGCAATCGGCGCACTCGGCGCGAATACCTTTATCGTTCTGGAAATGCACGCTGCCCTGATATTCCGCCAGAGGCTGCTGCATGGTATGACATGACACACAAAATTCAGTATCGCTGGTTTTATGCATAATAGTCGCGGTACCAGCCAGCAATACCACGCCAATAATGATCCCAACCAGCAAGGCGATAAATATAATTTTTCGCCTACCAGAGCGTTCCAGTGAAAGTTTACTCATCTTATTATTTAACCCTTTTCCTAAATGAAAGACGCAAAAGTCCCTGCCAGATGGCAATCGTTATATAAATAAATCTATAACGATTGCACTCACCTTCTAATCCAACTGTATTTATGGAGATTTTCGGAGCCAGGATAATCAGCCGGGGATGATTATCCTGTGATTTCAGAGCGATAACCCATTGCAAATCCAATATGCCTTCGAGCAATACTCACGTTATTTTAATTATTTCAGTGTAGCGGCTTGTTCTTTTTTAGCCCGGTCAATACTACGAATGATAATTTCTCGCTGAGCATCATCCGCCGGTAACAGTTGCAGCATCAGCTGCCACGCCGCGATCGCTTTGTCATACTGCTGGTGCTCAAAGGCGTTAAACGCCGCCAGGCTAAGCACCCGTACATCGTTATGGTTATTCTTCAGCAACGTATCGAGCAGTTGCTGGGCTTCACGGCTATCGTTGGGATCCGTAGAGTGAAGTAACGCTTCGGTATATCCCAGTTGCGCATCGGCGTTGCCTGGCGCCAGCTGTCGCGCCTTATCAAACGCCTGTAACGCGGCTCCTGGATTATTGAGCACCAGCTGCAACCTGCCGAGCATCGTCCAGCTCAGCTGGTCGGCCGGGTATTGCTGCAGGCGGGTGCGTAGCCCCAGCGCCAGTCGAAACAGCTCTTCTTCCGACAACGGTTTGCCCTGTGGATCCATCACCCGCTGCATCAACTGCGGCGTTTGCTGGACAACTTGCTGCCACTCAACCACGCGGGTCATGTAACTCGTTCGGATAAAAACCCCTACGCATAAAGAGGTTAGTATAATAACCCCAAGAATATACACCCAATAACTACTATTTTTGTGATTCGTTTCGGCAGATTCGGGCAAATCTTCCAATAAATTCAAGCGTAAATCGTCAACCAGCTGCTGTTGCTGCGCCGCGTTCACCGCTGAAATGTCCTCATCAAGCTCCTGCAGGCGCGCCCGATAAATCATATGGTTCATGGTATTGCGGTCAACGCGCTGTCTGCCGCTCCACGGGATAAACAGCAGCGCCGCGGTTCCCAGCAGTAAAACCAACATGATGAGCAAAGCGACAATCATTTCAGGGTCCTTTTATTGTCATCAAGCAGCGCCTTTAGGCGTTCCTGTTCCTGCGCGCTCAGTTCGCTGACGCGTTCAGCCCGTGAGCGACGGCTTAAACGGAAAATCACCAGCGCGCCGCCCACAACAAAACAAGCTGGCAGCAGCCAGAGGATACTCGTCGCGGGGGTCACCGGCGGTTCGTAGGTGACGAAGTTGCCGTAGCGCGCCACCATGTAATCGGTGATTTGCTGATTGCTTTGTCCCTGCTCCATCAATTGCCAGACCTTTTTGCGCATGTCGGCGGCAATCATCGAGTTCGAATCGGCAATACTGTTGTTCTGGCATTTCGGGCAGCGCAGCTGTTCGGTCAACTGGCGGAACTGCTGCTCCTGAGCCTCATCTTTAAATGGATAGGTATCAATCGCCGCCAGCGCCTGAAACGAGAACAGCGCCGTCAGTAAAGTGATGAGAAGATATTTCACGCGCCCCCCTGCTGGCTGTATTTATTCCACAGCGGCAGAATCTCCTGCTGCCAGACCCGCTCGTTCACATCGCCGGCATGGCGGTAGCGGATAATGCCTTTGCCGTCGATGAGGAAAGTTTCCGGCGCGCCATACACGCCAAGATCCAGCCCCAGCATACCGTCGCCGTCAAACACCCCCAGCGTATACGGGTTGCCCAATTCGTGCAGCCAGTTCACCGCTTTCTGGCGATCGTCTTTATAGTTGATGCCAACGATGCGAATGCCCTGCGCCGCCAGGGAGCGCAAATACTGATGCTCCGCCCGACAGGTGGGGCACCAGGTGGCCCAGACGTTAATCAGCACCGGTTTACCATTGATAATGTTAGAGGGATCCAGCATGACATCCGGTTTTTCCAGCGACGCCAGGCGGAAATCCGGCAGAGGCTTACCCACCAGCGCAGATTCAAGCACGGTAGGATCGTCGCCGTCGCTATTGCGCATCAGTTGCCACATCAGCGCCGCCGCCAGAATCAGGAAGATAGCCAGCGGTAAATATAAGACTTTGCGGTTCATCACGCGTTCTCCGGCAGTGATTTACGTAAGCGGTAACGTGGGTCCAGGATGCACAGCACGCCGCCAAACGCCATTAACATCCCGCCGAACCAGATCCAGCGAACAAAAGGTTTATAGTACAAGCGCACCGCCCAGCTACCGTCGGCCAGCTCTTCACCCAGCGCAGCGTACAGGTCGCGTACCAGCCCGCCGTCGATGGCGGCTTCGGTCATCTCCATGCGGCTGCTGCTGTAAATGCGTTTTTCCGCCCGCAGCGTACTCACGTGACGGCCATTTTGAGAAACTTCGATCACCCCTTCACCGCCGAAGTAGTTCGGCCCGGTGATATCCCGCACGTCACGGAACACAAAGTGATACTGGTGGATATCGACGCTATCGCCCGGCTTCATCCGCACGTCACGTTCGATGCTGTAATTCTGACTGAAGGCGATGCCAATGACGGTGACCACCAGCCCTACGTGGCCGGCGACCATTCCCCAGTGACTGCGTCCGAGGCGGGTCAGCCCGCGCCAGAAGGGGTGGCGGTCGGTGGCGCGCTCCACCACTTCCATCACGGTAAGCACGAATGCCCATAGCGACATCAGCAGGCCAACCACGGTCATGGCTTTAATACGATCCTGCATCAGCCACGGCAGTGCGATGGCCAGTACGATGGCAACCACCGCGGCAATCAGCAGCCGTTTACGCAGCTTGTGGAATTCATCGCGACGCCAGCGCACCAGCGGCCCGATGCCAAGCAGCAGCGAGAACGGGACCATCAGCGCAATAAAGAGGGAATTAAAGAACGGCTCGCCGATAGAAATGCTGCCTAACCCCAGTAGCTTGTGTATCAGCGGCAGCAGCGTCCCCAGCAGTACCACCAGCATGGCGGCAATCAGCAGCACATTGTTGCCCAGCAGTAGCGACTCGCGCGACCACAGTTCGTGACGCACCCGGGAACGGACCTTGCCGCCTTTGATGGCGAATAACAGCAGCGAACCGCCGATAGTGATCACCAACAGCGCCAGAATAAACATGCCGCGCGTAGGATCGGAAGCGAAGGAGTGTACGGAAATCAGTACCCCGGAACGCACCAGGAAGGTGCCCAGCAGGCACAGCGAGAACGCCAGAATCGCCAGCAGCACGGTCCAGGATTTAAAGCTGCCGCGCTTTTCGGTGACCGACAGCGAGTGAATCAGCGCCGTTCCCGCCAGCCACGGCATCAGAGAGGCGTTTTCTACCGGATCCCAGAACCACCAGCCGCCCCAGCCGAGCTCATAATAGGCCCACGCCGACCCCAGCACGATACCGACCGTCAGAAAGCTCCACGCCGCCAGCGTCCACGGGCGCGACCAGCGCGCCCACGCGCTATCAAGACGCCCGGTCATCAGCGACGCAATGGCGAAAGCGAAGGCCACGGAGAAACCCACATAGCCCATGTACAGCATCGGCGGGTGGAAGATCAGCCCGATATCCTGCAGCATCGGGTTCAGATCGCGCCCTTCGATGGGGAAATCAGGTAGCGTGCGCACGAACGGATTTGAGGTCAGCAGGATGAACGCCAGGAAGCAGAAGGAGATCATCCCCATTACCGCCAGCACCCGCGAAGAGGCCTCCAGCGGAATATTACGGCTCAGGGCCGCGACCGCGCAGGTCCAGCCGCTCATCAGCAATACCCATAGCAGCAACGATCCCTCGTGGGCCCCCCAGGTCGCCGCTACGCGATACCACACCGGCAGCAGCGTATTCGAGTTACTGACGACATACAGAACGGTGAAGTCATTCACCACAAAGGCGTACACCAGAATGAGAAACGCCCCGAGGATGGCGGCAAACATCGCTACCGACAGCGGCTTCGCCAGCGCCATCATCCGCGCATCCTGCCGCATCGCGCCCCAGGAGGGAAATAGCGCCAGCAGGCAGGAAATGCCCAGCGCCAGGCACAGCAGGAAGAGGCCGATTTCAGGGATCATTGCGCGGCTCCCTGTGGCTTCTCAGCCGGATGATGATTCTCTTCCATCGCTTCTTTCACTTCCGGAGGGGTGTAATTTTCATCGTGTTTCGCCAGCACTTCCTTCGCGCGGATATGCGTCCCGTCCTGCAGCGTCCCCTGTGCTACAACCCCCTGCCCTTCGCGGAACAACGCCGGCAGGATCCCGGTATAGCTCACCTCGACGACACCGCGGGCATCATAGAGTTTGAAGGTCACATCGAGGGTTTTATCGTCACGCTTCACGCTGCCGGGCATCACCATGCCGCCGATACGTAGACGCTGCCCCGGCTCTGGCTTCTGGCCATTTTCCCGTTTGCCGTATATCACTTCGCCCGGTGTATAGAAGAGATCGATATTGGAGCTTAATGCATACATCACCAGACCAACGGTCAGCGCCAGCCCCCCAATCACTCCGCAGGCGAGCCAGAGACGTACTTTACGCCGAGGATTCACAACGCATCTCCCTTCATTGAGCTTTGCTTACGCGCCGCCGATACCCGGCGCTCGCGCGCCATCTGCCGACGTATATCCGCCAGTAGCGCCCGGCGCTGCCAGCGGGTATGGATGAACAAAATCAGCAGCGCGATGACCGTCACTGCAACCGCCAGCCAGACATAAAAGGCGTAGCCGCCCATCTGCCAGAAATCGCTCCAGGAGTGAAAAGCGCTGGTCATGAGTTCTCCTCGCGCTTGCTAGCCCCAGCCAGCGCCACGACCCACGGACGGCGGCGCTCCTGCAACAGAATTAAATTACGCATACGCATTAATGTCAGAGTAATAAAGAGGAATAAGAAACCGAAAATGGTTAAACGCAAGGGCATTCGCATCGACGGGTCGATGGTTTTCTGCATATTGGTCGAGCCCTGATGCAGGGTGTTCCACCACTCCACGGAATAATGAATAATCGGCAGGTTGACCACCCCGACCAGCACCAGTATCCCGGCGGCGCGCCCGGCCAGCCGGCGATCGTCAAAAGCGTGATACAGGCCAATCACCCCGACGTATAAAAACAGCAGGACCAGTTCGGATGTCAGACGCGCATCCCAGACCCACCAGGTTCCCCACATCGGTTTTCCCCACGCGGAACCGGTCACCAGCGCAATAAAGGTGTAAACCGCGCCTGGCAGCGCCATCGCCATCACCGCTTTATCCGCCATTTTCATCTGCCAGACCAGGCCGACAAAAGCGGTCACGGCCATTGAGCCGTAAATCCCCATTGACCACATCGCCGCCGGGACGTGCAGATACATGATGCGATAGCTTTCGCCCTGTTGATAATCTGCCGGGGCGAAGACAAATCCCCAGACGCAGCCCACCACCAGAAACAGCGCGCTGAGGATAGCCATTAGCGGAATGAATCGTCCGCATACGCTATACAGGCGCTCTGGAATGGCGAGTTGATGTAACACTTTCCACATTTTCTTTGCCTCATTGCCCCGAGGGAACGGGAATTATTGCACGCTAATTCTGAGTGCCGCCGCGGTAGCAAACGGACTTAAGGTGGCGCTTCCCGCCAGAAAGGCGCCAAGAATGGCCATATAGCCGTCAACCGGCAACTGCATCTGCGCCGCGCCCACGGCGGCGGTGGCGAAAATCAGTAACGGAATCATCAGCGGCAGCACCAGCAGGCTCAGCAATACGCCGCCGCGCCGCAGGCCGACGGTCAGCCCCACGCCGATGGCGCCAATAAAGCTCAGCGTTGGCGTGCCCATTAACAGCGTCAAGGCCAGCACCTGCCACTCCGCCGTCGAAAGTCCGAATAACATAGCGATCAGCGGGGAGATTATCAGCAGCGGCAGCCCGGAGACTACCCAATGCGCGGCGATTTTTGCCAGCACTACCAGCGACAGCGGCACCGGCATCAGCATCAGTTGCTGCAGCGAGCCATCCAGCCAGTCATCGCGAAACAGTCGGTCCATTGCCAGCAGCGAAGAGAGTAACGCGGCCACCCAGACAATGCCCGGCGCAATCTGCCGGAGCAGCTGCGGTTCGGGGCCGATACTGAGGGGGAACAGGGTGATAATAATCAGGAAAAACCACAGCGGGTTGATAATTTCGGCGTAATTGCGAAAGGCGAGGCGCAGGTCGCGCCAGAATATCTGCTTGATCATGCCGCGACCGCCTCATCGTCGCTCAGCATAATCGTGCGTAAGGGAACGCAGAGCGGGCGCAGGGGTTGATGGGTGGTCAGGATGACCGCACCGCCCTGGCCGACGTGCTGCTCCAGCCTGGTGGTCAGCGTTTGCACGCCAGCCACATCGAGCGCGGTGAAAGGTTCATCTAAAATCCAGAACGTCGCGCGGCTGAGCCATAGTCTCGCGAGCGCGACGCGCCGCTGTTGCCCGGCGGAGAGTTGCGCTACCGGAACATCTTCAAAGCCCACCAGCTCAACCTGCGCCAGCGCCTGCCAGCGCGCATCAATGGTCGCCTCGGGATGGTAAAAGCGCAGATTTTCGTCCGCCGTTAGCGCCCCTTTCACCCCCACCTGATGACCGAGCCATAAGAGCTGCGCATGCCAGCCATCGCGAATGCGCCGCAGCGGTTTGCCCTGCCAGAGAATTTCCCCTTCTTCTGGCGTCGATAACCCGGTTAAGAGATGTAATAACGAGGTTTTTCCCGCGCCGTTGGGGCCTGAAATTTGAATAATCTCGCCGGGCTGTACCGAAAACGATAAGTGGGTAAAAAGGGTTCGTTCATCCCGCAGGCAGGCGATATTTTGTATTTCCAGCATCAGAAAGCAGGTCCAGTCCGGGCGTCAGCGCATTCAAGTGCCTTATTATAACGAAAGAAAACAATCTGTTTTGCTGAATGTATTAAAATTTT
This sequence comes from Klebsiella sp. 141161, assembly GCF_050600815.1. Lineage (NCBI taxonomy): Bacteria > Pseudomonadati > Pseudomonadota > Gammaproteobacteria > Enterobacterales > Enterobacteriaceae > Klebsiella > Klebsiella sp. 141161. Next base: position 49,503 of record NZ_JAQIRN010000002.1, read on the forward strand.
TATACCGGAACTAAGCGGGTAAAAATGCTAAAAACACATAATCGAACGTGCCAGTAGCGGTTGCATTTTCACCACTACCGGCATTCCCTTCTTTAGCGATGCAAGCGTAAAGTGCTGGCAATAGAGGATATTGCCGCAATAGCGCAGGCGAAGCCAAACACATAAACGGCAAACTGTGCGCCGCCTGGGCCGGTTAAGCCGTTCAACAGCGCAATGACCATCGCCACCAGCGCCGCACCGATGGACTGCCCTGTCGTCCTGGCCGTTGATAGCACGCCGGAGGCCGTTACCGTGCGATTTGCTGAGACATTGGCAAACATCTCCTTATTGTTTGGCGGCAGGAATAAGCCATACCCCACCCCGCAAACGGCAACGCGCCACAAGAAATCATTCACCGTCGCGGCGTGCGGCAATAGCGCCAACGACCCTAAGCCAAGACAAAAGATAACCACCCCGACGGTAGAAATTTGCGTCGGATTAAAACGGTTTGACAGTCTTCCCGCTACCGGGGCGCAGAAGGCGACAGCTACCGGCCACGGCGTAAAGATAAACGCCGATTCAAGTACTGAATAGTGATAGCTATGTTGCAACACAAACGGTAAGCCGACCAGCGCCATTCCCTGAGCCACGAACATAGAGACGGATGAAAGCACCGCAAAGCTATATTGCCGTGAACGAAATATATCAAGCGGCAATAAGGGGTGCTTTGCTCGCGTCTGGACGATAATAAAGAAGGCAAATAACGCCACTGACGCCGCCGCGCAATAGATAAGCGTCAGGCTCTCCCAGCGGCCAATTTGATCGACTGCCACCACCATCAAGCCCAATGCCGCTGCCGAACTCAGAGCCCCTGCCCAATCAAAGCCCTTCTCCTTTTCGTTATCCGCCCCTAATGAAATCAGGGAGAAAATAATCGCAGCGCCGCCAAGCGGGATATTGATATAGAAAAGCCACGGCCAGGAAAGATACGAAATGATAAGTCCGCCCAACGCCGGACCGATTGCCGTGCCAACCGCAAAGGCCAGCGCATTCAGCCCGAATATCGTTCCTAGCGCGCGAGGTGGAAAAATAACCCGATATAATCCCAGCCCCACGCTTATCATGACCGCATAACTTACCCCTTGTAGTATCCGCATGGTAACCAGTACGCCAAAGGTCGGCGCAAGGCTACAGCCCAGCGAAGAGAGCGTAAATAACACCATTCCCGCCGTGTAAAAACGCTTCTCACCGATTCTGCTGCCCAGCGACGCGCAAATCAGCATCGTCGCCGCGCTGGCTACCTGATAGCCGTTGGTGATCCAGATACTGGACGCCGAATCGACCTGTAACGCACTGGCAATGGTGGGCAATGCGATATTGACAATAGAGCTATCCAGCGCCGCCATCAGCACGCCAATTAATATGGCCGCGGCGGCTAAATAGCGCCTCGGCGCCTCAAAACCTTGATCAAGAGTACTACTACTTACCAACGACATATCCGCAGGTCCTTTATTAGAATGAAATTACGCGCACAGACTTTCGCTCGCGACGCTTGCCCCTTCGAGATAGGTCAGCATCCCAAGCATAAGTACCTCCTCAGGCCGGGCGATAACCGGAGAGCGCGGCGTTTTCCACGGCTGCTTGCTGCCATTAATACGGATGCTCCTGAGGAAGCAGTAAGCGGTGAGGACATAAAAGCGATGACGCATATTCTCGCCCATTATCGGCAGTAGCCCGGAAATACCGCCAATTTCCGGAATTTCGCTGAGAATATTGCCGTAATCCTGTTTCGCCAGAACAAACATGAGCGCGTCAGACATCGGAACCATTTTCACTGCGTCTTCAACCTCGGCTGCCAGCTCATGCCAGAACGAAAAAGCAAAGCGCGAAAAGCCGAAAAGGGGATCGAGGCCACTGACGGAAAAATCAGGATCGATGAAATGAGTCAATGAACGTTCTTCGTCATAAAGCACGTTGCCAAAGTGAAAATTGAAATGAGCCTTTTCTACCGATCGGAATTCTTCACCACGCGCCATCTCGATCGCTTTTTCGATAACCTCTCTGGCGGTAATGCTAAAACGGACGCCATTCAGTAAAACCGGTTTATCAAACAGATCGTGCGCAAATCGCGTAGCTTCCCACTCCTCCTGCAACCTGGCTGGCATATCGCTGACCCGTGCAGGTTGGTTTTCTATCTCCAGTCCAATCGCGGTTTGGATGTTCTCCAGGGCATTCAGAACTATTTTGCGTCGCGCCGCGAGCGTTCTTTGTTCATCAAGCACGATAGCCGATAGCGGAAGTGAGGCTTTCTTTTCCATAACATAAAACTGACGTCCGGCGGCAACCCCCTCGTGTAACACCGGCACCATCAGCTCCGGGTAAAGAGCATGTAACGCGCGGATTTGCTCAACCTCAGCCTTTAGCTTGCTATTGAAATCAGGAGACATGGCGGTTTTCACCACAAAACCAGAATTTAAAAAATCAACGGTATGGGAACGTGTCATTTTTCAATCTCCTGAAAGGTCGCCACCGGTAGACCTTGGGCAATATTGCGCGCAACGGCGCGAACAACTGCGGTATACCCTACCGAATTGTTAACAAAGGACTGGATAATCACTTCGCTCAGATTCTGCTTCGCCAGATATGCGGGTCGAAGAATGAGTAAATGGTTAGCGTCAGAGAGAATTGTCGAACAGCGGCGCTCATAAGCATAAGCGCGTCCCCCAAGAGGCGACCGCGAGGCCATCACTACATGAGGATGCTGCTTGTTCACGCGCTCAATGGCAGCTTCAATTAAACCAGTCGTTAAAGCACCGTTATCTTCGACGATAAAGCGGTTAATCTGATAGCCAGGGGCATGAACTGGCGCGCGAAGCGACACCGTATTCACCAACGGCGCCCACGGCATAACTTTTTTCTGGCTCATGGCAATTTGCGAGAAGCTGGGACGCAGATTGTCGCGAGCATCCTGCATACGGCCTTCAAAGGAGCGAGTGCCAAGTACGCCATTCGGCGTATCTGGATGCACAATATCGGTTTCAACCGACACAATTTGCGAAGCGTTGCCATGGATAGCATTTAGTGCCTCAACCACAACACGTAATGAAGCATGCATCCCATTGGTCTGGCAGGAACCCAAACAGTACATACCAGAACTTACTACCTTACGCTGAATCGTACTGATATCGTCACTCGTCAGATCGCCAAGGCAGCCATAAATACTTTTTAGGCTATCAGCCTCAGCGACACCCAGAACTACATTGGCCAGCTCCTGCATGTTGCGAGCCACAGGACTGTGCTGATCCATATCCTGTTTGCTGGTGGCAATAAAACCGATATCAAAGCGCCCGTTAACGGGTGGGCACACTTTGGCTAAATCGCCAAAGAAGAAATGAATTTCACGACCGTCAATTTGCAGCGTATCGTCATTGATTATCTCGACCCGGGACTGGATGCCAGGTTGCGCCATCGCCAGACGCGCCACAATGCCATCAATCGGACGTAACTCCGGATAGTGTTTATCAGTAGCAGGCGGATTCGTTACTACGGTCTGCACCACGAAACCATCATTCTGCGGATCGTTTTGAATCAACAGATTTGCGCCAATCTCCGCACCACAGCCAACCAGTATTGCCTTTTTCACTTCATTCACCTTTAGCGTTATAAATTTATGTCAATGATTCAGAAATGGATTAATGCCAGGAAAAAAGTTTCAGGAACTCATTAACAGACATAGTCTCAAGCGCCGGGCCAGTGGTCAGGATATCGGCCAGTCTGTCCGCCCGATCGCGTAGCGGGCTGTCTGAAAGATTCAGATGGAATTTGGTTAGCAGTGCGTCAAAACACTCCTCACGACGGCGGACGTGACCAAGCGGATATTCAATAAGCTCGGCAATCTCCTCCGTCATTCCACGACATTTAATGTACAGCGCATTCGGGATCGCGCGTTTTTCTGGGTCGTAGTAGCTTTCGGTAAAAGAAGGACGTTCAGTGCAGGTAATTTTGTGGCGTAAGGCTTCCAGTTGCGGATCGCAGGCCAATGGCTCATGGAAATCCCTAATCGTCAGATTTCCAGTTTGTAGCCCTACCGCTACCATATATTGCAGGCAGTGGTCGCGATCGGCTGAGTTATTCAGCACACCTGATTTATCAATAATTTGAATCGCCGGACGCGTCGTTTCTACGCGAACATATTCGATTGATTCAGGTGAATAACCGGCGGCAAGTATTTTTTCACGCAGGTTAATTGCCGCCTCGACCGCGGTCTGAGCATGATATTCAGCAGGATTGGGAACTTTAAACAATATATTATTGATGACGAAGTCTGAGAGATCTCGCGTCAGGTTGAACGACTGACCGCGTAGCACCGCATCATCAAATCCCCAGCGTTTAGCCGTTAACGCCGTCGGATACCCCATCTCATCTGCCTGGGCAAACAGTGCCAATTGCAGTCCGCGAGCTGTGGCATCGCCGGCGGCCCATGATTTACGGGTGCCTGCATTAGGTGCATGTCGGTAAGTTCTGAGCGCATGGCCATCAATTATCACGTTGGAAAGCGCACTCAGCGCCTGATCCTTCGATAATCCCATGATCTGTGCAGCTGCAATCGCCGAAGCCACCTTGACCAGCGCGACATGATCAATACCTAGCGCATTAAAACAGTTCGACAGGCACAGTACGCCATGAATTTCATACGCCCTGACCATGGTGTTCAGAACCGCCGCCATACTCACCTCTGGCTGGGCGCTATCGGAGAGGCTCCGCCACGCGGCAGCGGCCAGGATTGCCCCAAGGTTATCGGACGGATGTCCCCACTCTTGCGCAAGCCAGGTATCGTTAAACTCAAGCCAGCGGATCATCGAACCAATTTGAAAAGCCGCTTCGATTGGCCCTAACCGCAATGGCGTCCCCATGACCGGGACCCCCTGAGGGTTGCGACTGAATTGCGCGCTGCGCATGAGTCTGGAACAGTCGGCATCTGTAGAGGCGGCTATCGCGCAGCCAATTGAATCCAGCAGACAAAAACGCGCCATCCGGAGCGTCTCATTATTAAAGGCTGTTTGCTCGTAGGCATAATCAACCAGATCGATCATTATTTTATCAAACTCAGCGTGCGCCATGTTTTATCCCATAAACGAAATGAAGGTTTCATCAATACGAGTAATAAAGGCCAGAAAAGCGAGATAACTGAATACAAGAGGATGCGTAACCACTTGATTATAAAATGAATAATTGGCCTTACTGATTAAATCGTAATTGGCGCAGCAATAAAAAACCAGCGAATAAAATCGAGGTATTCATCGAAAAGATTGATACCTTAATGATATTCAACAGAGCATGGCTCATTGCAATGGAGATTCAGGACATACGAATTGATATACGAATAAGCTTATTGATGTCGAACGTCTTCGCTGTGACGCTCTCTGGCCAGCACTACCAACACTGGCAATTAGAAACATGATGACAAAACAAACGTCACAAATTATAAATACAATTGCAACATTAAACCAACTTTTAGCATGAGGTCTCAAATGAAGCTAAGTGAACTTCTTGCGTTCGTGACGGTGGTGGAGACAGGGAATATAACCCAAGCCGCAGAGCGCCTGAATCGAGTGCAATCAAGCATTTCCCACCGAATACGAAGTCTCGAGGACAACCTGGATGTCACCCTGTTAGACAGGAAAACCGAAGGATGCACTCCCACAGCGCAAGGCCAGATACTTTATGAGTATGCACTCAAAATTCTGAACCTGGCGGACGATTGCAAAAACAACATTTCCTACTCTAAAAGCAGTCAGTTGACGATAAGAGTTGGAATAATTGAATGTTTACCCCCCTATATTATTAGTTCCTTGATTGATTTAGGCCAGGAGCTGGGCTGGAACATCGACATATCAATCGGCAACACAATTAGTTTGCTCAGCGCCTTTGATAAAAACGAATTTGATGCAGTAATTATTGGCGCCGGATTTTCCAATACACAACATGCACGTTCCATATTGCTCTCAAGCGAGCTGGTAATTATCACCGAGAAAAATCAACCTCCCATTACTGATATCTCCAGTCTGGATGGCGAAGTCTTTTTGCTCAGTAGTAAAAAATGTGCAACGTCTACGCGCAACTTCAATGTGCTGTTCAATGAAGGCAATATCACGCCAAAACGTGTCGTTGAATGCGGATCTTATCCAGTGCTGTTCTCAAGCATTGCCGCGGGTAAAGGGGTATCGTTGGTGTTGCGCTGTTCTATTAGTAGTGAAGTTAAGAGCAAGATTAAGATTCATCAGCTCTCCGGGCAGTTCAATGACTTCAAAATAGAGTTGGTGTACCGAACAGACTGTGCCTATCTGGATATCGCCAAATTCACCGGTATGATGACCTCTGTGTTCCAGGATCCTCGGCTGCGCGATATCGGTTATTAACTAACTCATATGAACTGCATAAATTATGCTCGCACCACATTATAAAATACACCTACCTATTGAAGACGATCGGTAAAGGTGATTAGCGGGGATATGTTGTCATTCAAGGAAAATCTTGTAGAAAGCTACGGCTTTCATACTGATTAAGCAGTAAAGCGTGGGAGTGCATCTCATTGACGCATGCCTCCCACCAGAAATGCTGAATATTCAATCTGTCATCATGAGGGTTCGCGCAGGCTGACCAACCTTCTTTCCCGAAACTTTGCCAGAATCGTTTTCATCATTGGTACTTCGAAGTATTTGTATAAAAAAGCGGCGAAAGCAATTGACAGAACCAGAGCAACAGCGATAAGCCCTATTCCTTCAGCTAAATCAAACTTTCTCCCTGCCGTTAAATTCAAAAAATAAAACAGTACTAAGAAATGAACCATATAGAATGCATAAGAGATCTCTCCTAACCAAACCGAGGTTGGCGAATTCAATGCAGTTTTCCTGGTTTTCAAGTCATCGCCGGCAAAAGAGGTAATTAACAAGCAAACAGGAATGATAAATACGACATTCATACTAAATTGGTATGGAATATACATAGAAGCAATATACGTTGCCACCAGTAAGGCAAGTGATACCGTTTTCGACAACATAATTGCCCGGCCATTGATGAGTAGTCGTGCAGCAAACATACCGGCCAGAAACTCAAAAATACGTGCCGGAGGGAAAATATACGAAATCCAGAAATGATGTTGAGAAATAGGGAATGCTCCCATCATTTTATTCGGTTCAGCCCACAGATAGATCGCAACCTGGACTGCTAACGATGTCATTGTGACCAACAACAGGGCAAGTAAATCATGCTTTGTCGGGATCGTCTTCATAATCCGGTAAAGGAATGGAAAAGAGAGATAAAACATCGCTTCGATGCATAAAGACCAACTCGGCCGGTTACCAACGAAAAAGTAATGTACATCGTTAAACCAGGTATTCACCAACAGCAGATTGGTCGACCATAATTTATATTGATAAACACTGACTGCACCAATTAAAAATGCAACCAACCATGTCAGGAAATGTGTTGGATAAATTTTAGCAAAACGCCGCAGATAAAAATCACCAACGGTATCCGTATCTTTCGCGGACCATACCATGATAAACCCGCTCAAAATAAAGAAGTATGACACTCCCAGCCAACCAGCTTTGCCGACAATAACGGTATAGATATGTTGAATCGTCGGATTGGCAAATGGGGCGAGATCGCTGGGCAGTGATGCATGAAATAAAAAAACTAAAAAAGCAGCCCAAAACCTGCTTCCGGTGATGGAAGGAAGCTTAGGCCGCACTGAAAATGCTCCTGCCGCTATTGATTGCATCCCTGGCGTGATATGTGCTTCACCGTAAAGCTTATCACTACTCATTTCTTTTGTTATTACAGAACTCATTACAGTCCTCCACAGATGGTATTTTTATATCACCAAGTTATTCTGAAATAGAAAGATGATTACTGGTATAAAAATTAATAACGGCAAAGCAGTATCGACTCAGATTAATGTCTATTACTCATCGGTAATAATGCAATATCCTGTGTTAAGCTTTTTAATATAACCAAAACCCTGCAGACCAAAATGCATACCGCCAACAAGAACTTGATCGGAGCTGGCCATCTCAAGGATGCGCGCACGCGTCTCCGCTGCCAACTGTGGATCATAATCAAAGGCGATAGTGACATCCGGCTTTAATAGCTGAATATGTGGGAAATGCACAATATCCCCCCAAATCAATAGGCTGTTATGACTCCCGACAATGCTATAGCCGGTATGTCCAGGTGTATGGCCTTTCAAGGGAATAGCACGTATGCCGGCAAGCACTTCACCATCATCAATTAACTGAAGCCGATCTTGATACTGTTTAAAAACGCTGCGCGCCAACAGGAAATTACCTTTAACGCGATCGCTGACCGTCGCAAACTGGTTATCGTCTTGCAGATAATCATATTCATCACGACTGATGAATAGCTCCGCGCGAGGAAATATAGCTTCTCCCTGAGCATTAACCAGGCCACCAATATGATCGGGATGAGCATGAGTGAGTAGAACGGCATCAATATCATCTGGTTGCAAGCCCAGTTTAGCTAAATTCTTAACTAAACCGCCCCCCCAACCTTTAATGCCACCAGCACCGCTATCAATGAGGATATTCTTCCCCTGCTGCTGCACTAAAAAGGTATTGATATGAACTGAATTTGGTTCCTCAGGACAGGATTTTTGCTGAATGGCCCTGCACTCCGTTTCATCTACATTTGCCAGTAGCCCGAAGTCAACCTGCAAGTAGCCATCGCTAACCGCAGTCACTAAGACATCCCCAAGGTCCTTCATTGGCAATTTTTCATTCATATTTTATCCTTTAATTTTTAGCGAAAATATTATTGGCTTGATAAAGGAAACAGCGAATTCTCGCCACAACGCCGATCCTCTCTTTAATTAACAAATCTACCTGATGTAAAAATTCATTCATCACCGGTTCGCTACGAAATATTTCTTGTCTGAGTTTTGCCTCGACATAAACCGGCGTACCATAGCCGATTTCAGCAGTGAGATAAGTAATGTGGATATTATTGTCTTTAGCTTGCAGTATCTCTTTGGCTAAATTTGCCAGGGCAATCGAAAATTCAGCAAAGGCGGCGGAATCCAACCGATATCTTGCTGATGTAGATACAGTAATACTGGGCATTTAGAAACTACTCCTGCAACAGGTATTTTAGCAACGTGGAACTACAAGGTATGGGTAGTCACCAGACGCATGCGTTTAATCACATCCGGATTAACCACCGTGCCCAACTCGGCATCACCACGGCGGAGTTTATCCACCCATTCCATTCCTTTGGTAACCTGACCAACGACGGTATAGTTTTGATCTAAATATCGAGCGCGGGTTGAGGTAATAAAAAATTGATGGCAAGCACTGTGCGGATTTCGCGATCTGGCCATGCCAATAGTGCCGCGTTCAAACGGCAAATGATTAATCTCCGCAGCCAGTTTTGGCATTACGCGGGGATCAAACCGTGTATTTTGTAGCGGCTCACCAGTTTGCGCCATAAACCCATCAATAACCCTGGAAAAAGGCATACCATCATAAAATTTAGACTGTACGAGTGTCTTAATCCGCGCCACATGATTAGGGGCAATATCAGAAAATAACTTTATCGTGACGATACCACTATCCAACTCCATCTCAATAGTATCATCTGCAGAACCTAGCCATTTTAACGCGGCAGGCAACGCGACGGCGCCCGCACATAATCCCAGGCAGCCGCCAATAAATAACCGACGATTCATATCATTTACTCCATTCTGGCGACAGAAATTACCGCCTGTCGCTGCACTTGCTCATTAGCCGCGCTGATTGGCCCCTTATCGCGGCATTGATCTATTAATGTGTTTGCGCTTTCTCAATAAATGTAATGATCTCATCGGTAAGCGCATCCGGTTTTTCTAAATTAGGTAAATGTGAAGCGCCGGGGATAACATGTAATTCGGCATTACGCTTTTTCGCCAGACGTTGCGCGTAGTCTTGCGGAGTCAGCTTATCTTCCGCTCCCCTGACTATAACCGCACTAACGCCGTGGATATCCATATTAGTCAAATCAGTATCGGCAATAGCTAAAGAACACCCGGAGAAAGCTTCGACTGTTGTATTGCGCAGCATTTTCCTCAGACCGTCAGCCTCAGGCGAGTCGATAAATTGCGGCGTGACCCAATTACTGATAATTCCTCTCTCAAGGTGCTCAAGACCATGCTGGAAAACATCCTCCGCCCTTGCGCGCCATAGCGAGGGCGGAGCGGCATTCACCAGCGAAGTATCAATAATCACCATCCCCTGTACGCGTTGCGGTAATTTGAAGCCAATCCATTGTGCTATCGTGCCGCCAATTGAAACACCGACGACATAGAACTTATTGATGTTCAGATGATCGACGACAGCAATAACATCATCGGCAAGATCTTCCATTGAAAAAGGCAACGCGTCGACGGCACTGAGCCCATGTCCGCGAATATCCAGGCGGACTACTCGATAACGCTCGGTTAATCGCGGCATTTGCAGATCCCAAAGATGCATATCCGTTCCTAACGAGTGAAGAAGAATCACTGTCGTCGCATTTTCTGGGCCCTGTACATCGACATGCTGAGTTAATTTCAGTGGTCGGATAAACATTTAAAATCTCCGTATGCTTATTTTTACTTTTATCATTGACTCCGGATGCCGGTACACAGGCTCAGACGCACGGTTATACCAAAGAAATGTTTATCTGTTTAAGCTATCCCGCAAGCGCACTCATCAGGAAAAACGTGAGGTTATTTCCCGCATTAACATCGGATAAATGTTCTTATCTTGTTAGTACTGCTAGTATTATTAGAGTAATTTAATCCTGTGCTCTAACGGATAATTTCGATATCGCTATCGAATTTGTTGATGTGGTAAAGCCCCCCAATTCCCACCTGCTACGCTTACTACTCCATTCCATAAAAAAGGCTCAACCATGAATATTGATTTATCGGGGAAAGTCGCGCTGGTGACGGCATCCACGGCCGGTATTGGTTACGCCATTGCGAAGGGGCTGGCGGCCAGCGGTGCGGAAGTGATAATCAACGGCCGCAGCGAACATAGCGTTAATGCGGCGATGGCGCGACTGCAACAGGAGGTGCCGGGATTCCGGCCCTATCCCGCGGTGGCCGATCTCAGTGACGCCGCCGGGGTGAGTCAACTGCTGCAGGCGGTGAATGAAGTCGATATCCTGGTGAATAACGCCGGTATTTACGGCCCGCAGGATTTTTACGCCACCGATGACGCCACCTGGGAAAACTACTGGCAAACCAACGTGATGTCCGGCGTTCGCCTGTCACGCGCGCTGTTGCCCGCCATGGTGCGTAAAGGCTGGGGTCGGGTGGTCTTTATCTCCTCCGAATCGGCACGCAATATTCCCGCCGACATGATCCACTACGGCGTGACCAAAACCGCGCAGCTGTCGCTGGCCCGCGGGCTGGCGAAATACGTCGCCGGCAGCGGCGTCACCGTAAACAGCGTGCTGCCCGGCCCAACGCTTTCTGACGGTTTTGCCGAAATGATGAAAGAGGAAGTCGCCCGCACCGGTAAGCCGCTGGAACAACTGGCGAAAGAGTTTGTTATGGCGCAGCGCCCCGCTTCCGTTATTCAGCGTGCAGCCTCGGTGGACGAGGTGGCCAATATGGTGGTCTACGTCTGTTCGCAGCAGGCTTCTGCCACCTCCGGCGCCGCGCTGCGGGTCGATGGCGGCGTAGTCGATGATATTGTCTGAATTATCCCGCTAAGCAGGGGAGCAAAGCTCCCCTTTCTCACCTGCAGTTGCGTTATTTAGCGCTAAATAGCTCAAAAGGTTTAAAACACGCCGCGATGTCGCACAAAGTGAACAGGAAGTCACATTCACGATATTTATCATTACTGTTTTGAATATAAATAGTGGTGTTAATGTCTGTCATCAGAAGCTTACTTTTCTTTCTCGGCGCGGCGGCGGCTTCCGCCATTGCGGTACTGTGTCTATGGATGGATATCCGGGTGTTTGGCAACGATATTCCGGAGATTTCGCTTACCGAGGTGGTGCAGGAGGTCGTGCTGACGATAATCGTGCTGATTCACTTCCTGCTGGCGAAAAAATATGAGCTCCTGCGCTACTGTAATATCCTCGTTGGCGGCTTCTTCCTGGCGATGCTGATCCGCGAACTGGATGCGCTGTTTGATCTTATTACTCACGGTAGCTGGGTGTGGTTCGCGCTGGCAGCGACGATAGCCGCGCTGATCGCTCCGCTGCGCCACGCTCGTCAAACGCTGTCGCAACTGGCGCAATACACCCGCACGCCCTACTACGGCATGATGATAAGCGGCCTGCTGGCGATTCTGGTCTTCTCACGGCTGTTCGGCATGCATGGCTTATGGTATGCCGTACTCGATGAAAATTACGCGCGGGTGGTGAAAAACACCGTTGAAGAGGGTAGCGAGTCGTTCGGCTACATGCTTTGTCTGACCGCCTCGATTGGCTACTACTGCTACTTCCGCTATCAGGCGCGACAGAAAAGCTAATCCACTGCGCCGCCAGAATCTGATGCTCTGGCGGCAGCACGAATCATGAATTACCCCTGAATTTTCCACTTCCGCTTGAGCACATTTTTGTCCTGGCTGTCCAGCCAGTGGTTCACTTTCTCAAGCAGCGCCGGATTATCCTTATTCATCATATAGACCTTATAGCTGGCGGTACCGGGAAACGGCGTCTCATTCGCTACGCAGAACACGCCGGGCTCCTTGCTCTGGTAATACTCCCCTTCAATCAGGTCGGTCACCATCATATCGGCCGTTTTTTGCCGTAGCGCCTGCAGATTATCGACATTGTTCTGCACGCGAATGATCTGCGCATGCTTGATGTGCTCATCAACGAAACTTTGGTTGGTGCCGCCGGGGTTCACAATCACCTTCACATTCGGCTGGTCGATTTTTTCAAGGCTGCCGAGCGCTGGCGCGGCGCTGCAGTTAGCGAGGGCGATTTTGCCATTGGCCACCACCGGATGGCTCAGGGAGAAATCTTTCGCCCGTGCCGCCGTCTCCGTTACGCCTCCCATAGCGATATCAAACTTATCGGCTTTTAAATCAGTCGATAGCGTTGGCCAGCTGGTGATAATAAACGTCACCTTCACCCCCAGCGTTTTCCCCAGATCGTGTGCCATATCGACGTCGTAGCCGATAAGTTCGCCGGCGCCGTTATGAAACGCCAACGGTGCATAATCCCCCGGCACGCCAACCTTTAACTCGCCGCTTTGTTGAATCGACTGCATATCACGCGCATGGCCCACCAGTGCGGCCAGGGATAGCGTCAGGGCAAGCACCGCCTTCACTTTCATTTCATGATCCTTTTTTAATCATCAGGTTTTTGGTTATCACTCTGTCTGTCTCTGACGGCAAGCAAAATTATCTCTCTACCGCTCCGGCTTATAACCACTTTGTTAACCATATGTTTTATTTTTGTGATGCACAACCAGGATTCATTGCACCCTCTTTGTGCAATGAATCGCCAAAATCTACGCTCAAGATCCGACACGTCCCCATTACATTCGCGATATTGCTGGAAATAACGCTTTCTGGCACAGCTGGCACGCATCGTGCTTTGTTAATTGAGTATCAGAATTCTGTTAAATGAGAGCGAACTATCATTAAGGGCAGAGATGAACGATAGCAACGGCTTGTTTCACATTATTGAATCCACTTTCAGCCAGCTCACGCCGAGCGAAAAGCGTATTGGCAGTTGGTTGTTAAGCCATCGGGAGCATATCCCGTTTGAGACCGCCGACAGCATTGCGCAGGCCACCGGCACCAGCGGGATAACCGTAGGCCGCTATCTGCGCAAGCTGGGCTATCGCAATCTCGATGACGTGAAGCACAGCCTGAAGGAGCCCGCTTCAACGCCCTACCGCCAATGGGGAGTGATTGACCGGCTTGACTCCTGGTCACAGCAGCAGGCGCAGCCGGATCGCGCCAGCCTGTCGTTGCAGATGGAGCTGGATGCCATTCGCTATGTCTACCAACTGGCGCAGGAACCGCTCTTCGCCCGCGTCAGTCAACGCATCGCCGAAGCCGACGCGGTTATCATCATTGGCATTCAGTCGACCCGCGGCATCGCCAACACGTTCTTCAGCCATCTGGAATACCTGCGCCCGCGCGTGACCTACGCCGACGGCAGCTCCGGTAGCTGGCTGGAATCATTAAATTCTGAATACCAGCGCCCCTATGTGGTGCTGACCGATACCCGCGCTTACTCCGTCGCCGCGCGCCAGTTTTGCCGGGTCGCCTGCGAGCGCGGGGTTGCCACCGCGCTGGTCACCGATATCTGGTGCCCATGGGCGCGCGACTATCCGGTTGATTTATTACAGGTGAAAACCGATACCGGCCACTTCTGGGATTCACTGGCGCCGATCGGTTGTCTTTTTAATCTGCTGCTCTCCGCGGTGGTGGAACGGCTGGGACCGAGCCTCTCCAGCCGCCTTGCCGCGAACCGCGCGCTGCAGCAGGAATTTGGTCAGTTTGAACGTTAAGGAAATTTTCGATGAGCCATCTTTCCCTGGTGGATATCGCCGCGCGTTTTCCCACGCTGCCTGTCGACCTGAAATACGCCACCGCAGATAATATTACCGGCCAACCGATTTATCGCGAAGCCCGCTGCCTGCTGCACCCAGACGCGGCCGCCGCGCTGGAGAAATCTATCGCCATCGCCGCGCTGGCGGGCTATCGCCTGCTGGTGCTTGACGCCTATCGTCCACAGCGCGCCCAGCAACTGCTGTGGAATGCCTGCCCGAACCAGGATTATGTCGTACCGGCCAATATCGGCTCCAACCACAGCCGCGGCACCGCCATCGACGTAACGCTACTCGATGACCACAACAACCTACTCGACATGGGCACCGCCTTTGACGAAATGGACGATCGCTCGCATCCCTACCACCCGGCGGTAGCGCAGGAGGCCCAGCGCAATCGCCTGTTGCTGAACGCCATTATGTTCGGCGGCGGATTTAAAGGTATTACCACGGAATGGTGGCACTTCGAACTACCGGACGCGGCCGGTTATCCGCTACTCGATGATGTTTTCGCCTGTTTCTCCCCCGCTCAGATTGACGGAGTTTCACCATGAACATGACTCGCCCAGCATCCGTAGGTTTTCGCCCGTTACTGTTAGCCGCCGCGCTCTGCGCCGCTGTCCCCTCCGCCTTTGCCGCGGTGCCGAAAGATATGCTGGTGATAGGCAAAGCCGCCGACCCGCAAACGCTCGACCCGGCCGTCACCATCGATAACAACGACTGGACGGTGACCTACCCGGCCTATCAGCGGCTGGTCAAATACAAAACCGATAATGGCAAAGGTTCAACCGATGTCGAAGGCGATCTCGCCGAAAACTGGCAGGCCTCCGACGACGGCAAAACCTGGACCTTCACTCTGCGCAAAGGCGCGCAGTTTGACGACGGCTCGCCGGTGACGGCAGAGGCGGTCAAACTCTCTTTCGAACGGCTAATGCGCATTAAACAGGGGCCATCGGAGGCGTTTCCCAGCGGGTTGAAGGTGGATGCCGTCGATCCGGCCACCGTTCGCTTCACGCTGCCGGAATCTTTCGCGCCGTTCCTGCATACGCTCGCCAATGACGGCGCCTCCATCATTAACCCGGCGGTGCTGAAAGCCAACGCCGCCGATGACGCCCGCGCCTATCTGGCCGAGCACACCGCGGGCTCCGGCGCGTATAGCCTGCAGCGCTGGCAGAAAGGGCAACAGTTGGTGCTGGTGCCCAACCCGCACTTCAGCGGCAACAAGCCGGCCTTTAAGCGCGTCACGGTGAAAATCATCGGCGAAAGCGCCGCCCGTCGTCTGCAGTTGACCAAGGGCGATTTGGATATCGCCGACGCTCTGCCGGTCGATCAGTTTGCGGCATTGAAGAAAGAGGACAAGGTCGCGGTCTACGACTACCCGGCGCTGCGCGTCACCTACCTGTATCTCAACAACAGTAAAGCGCCGATGAACCAGGCGGATCTGCGCCGCGCGGTGTCGTGGGCAACGGACTATAAAGGCATGGTCGACGGCATTCTTGGCGGTAACGGTAAGCAGATGCGCGGGCCGATCCCCGATGGCATGTGGGGCTACGACGCCAGCGCCATGCAGTATTCATTAGATCCCGACAAAGCCAAAGCGGCGCTGGATAAGGTGGCGGATAAGCCGAAAACGCTGACGTTCCTCTACTCCGATAACGATCCGAACTGGGAGCCGATTGCGCTCTCTACTCAGGCCAACCTGCAGGCGCTGGGTATCCAGGTCAAGCTGGAGAAACTGGCCAACGCCACCATGCGCGAGCGCGTGGGTAAAGGTGATTACGACATCGCTATCGGTAACTGGAGCCCGGACTTCGCCGACCCCTATATGTTTATGAACTACTGGTTCGAGTCGGACAAAAAAGGGCTGCCGGGAAACCGCGCATTCTACGACAACCCACAGGTTGATGCGTTGTTGAAACAGGCGGTTGCCACCACCGATCAGGCGGCGCGAACCAAAGATTATCAGCAGGCGCAAAAAACCGTCATTGATGACGCCGCCTACGTCTACCTGTTCCAGAAAAACTATCAGGTCGCCATGAACAAGGAGGTGAAAGGCTTCGTTTTCAACCCGATGCTTGAGCAGATTTACAATATCGCCGACATGCACAAGTAGCGGGCCGTCTCTCCATCTTGTCGGGTCGGGCCGTCGCAGGCCCGGCCGAGGAGCGCCATCATGAGTTTCTGGGGTTTAATACGACAGCGCTGTTGGGGGCTGATTTTAGTCGTCGCCGGCGTCTGCGTGATTACGTTTATTATTTCGCACCTGATTCCCGGCGACCCGGCGCGGCTGCTGGCGGGCGATCGCGCCAGCGATGAAATCGTCCGCCATATTCGCCAGCAGCTGGGGCTGGATTTACCGCTATGGCAGCAGTTTGCCCGCTACGTTGACGCCCTGCTCCACGGCGATCTCGGCACCTCGATTCGCACCGGCCGCCCGGTCCTGGAAGATTTAAAAACCTTCTTCCCGGCGACGCTGGAGCTGGCCTTTTGCGCGCTGCTGATTGCCCTGCTGGTCGGCATCCCGCTCGGCGTGCTGTCGGCGGTTTACCGCAATCGCTGGACCGATCACCTGGTGCGCCTGATGGCGCTGACCGGCATTTCAACCCCGGCGTTCTGGCTCGGTCTCGGAGTGATCGTGCTGTTTTACGGCAAGCTCGATTGGCTGCCCGGCAGCGGCAGGCTCGATGACTGGTTCGATCCGCCCACCCGCGTCAGCGGCTTTTATCTGCTGGATTCACTACTGGAAGGCAATATCGAGGTCTTCTTCAATGCCCTGCAGCACCTCATTTTGCCGGCGGCCACCCTTGCCTTCGTTCATCTTGGCATCGTCGCCCGGCAGATCCGCTCGGCGATGCTCGAACAGCTCAATGAGGATTACATTCGGACCGCGTTGGCCAGCGGCCTGCCGAAATTCACCATTGTGGTGCGCTATGCGCTACCCAACGCGCTGATTCCCTCCATCACCGTGCTCGGGCTGGCGCTGGGCGATCTGCTGTACGGCGCGGTGCTCACGGAAACAGTGTTCGCCTGGCCGGGGATGGGCGCCTACGTGGTGTCTTCGATTCAGGCGCTCGATTTCCCCGCCGTGATGGGCTTCGCCATCGTGGTCTCCTTTGCTTACGTACTGGTCAATCTGGTAGTCGACCTGCTCTATTTATGGATCGACCCGCGCATGGGTCGGGGAGAAAGCTAAGTGATGATGACTCAGGAACAACCGCTTCCACGGCCAAAGGCTGAAAAAAGCGGCCACTGGAAGCGTCGTTGGTGGTTGATCCGCCAGAGCCCGCTAACGCTGATTGGCGCAGCGATCATACTGATCATGCTGTTTTTAATGATCTTCTCGCCGTGGCTGACGCCGCACGATCCTAACGCTATCAACCTTGCCGCGCGTCTGCAGGCGCCGTCGTTCGATCACTGGTTTGGTACCGACGAGGTCGGCCGCGATCTGTTCAGCCGCGTACTGATCGGCAGCCAGCAATCGGTAGCCGCCGGGCTGGCGGTGGTATTGATCGCCGGGATCAGCGGCTCGCTGCTGGGCTGTCTCTCCGGGGTGCTTGGCGGGCGCAGCGACGCGCTGATTATGCGTCTGATGGACATTATGCTGTCGATTCCGTCGCTGGTGTTGACCATGGCGCTGGCGGCGGCGTTAGGCCCGAGCCTGTTCAACGCGATGCTGGCGATCGCCATCGTGCGTATTCCATTTTACGTGCGCCTGGCGCGCGGCCAGACGCTGGTGGTTCGTCAGCATACTTTCGTCGAGGCCTCGGTGACGTTTGGCGCCTCGCGCTGGCATCTGATCAGCTGGCATATTCTGCGTAACGCCCTGCCGCCGCTGGTGGTGCAGGCCTCGCTGGATATCGGCAGCGCGATCCTGATGGCCGCCACGCTCGGTTTTATTGGCCTCGGCGCCCAGCAGCCCACCGCGGAGTGGGGCGCGATGGTCGCTAACGGCCGCAACTACGTGCTCGATCAGTGGTGGTACTGCGCCTTCCCCGGCGCGGCGATCCTGATCACCGCCGTCGGCTTTAACCTGTTTGGCGATGGCATTCAGGATCTGCTGGATCCCAAGGCCGGAGGGCGCAACTAATGGAAAATCGGGTCTTAACTATCGATAACGTTCGCCTGAGTTTCCCGGTCTATCAGGGCCAGGTCAACGTGCTGAATAATATCTCGCTGCACATCGATCGCGGTGAAATCGTCGGCGTGGTGGGCGAGTCGGGTTCCGGTAAATCGGTGACCGCGATGCTGGCGATGCGTCTGCTGCCTGCCGGCAGCTACCACATTCATAGCGGCGCTATCACCCTGATGGGTCACGATATGCTCAACCTAACGGAAAAAACGCTGCGCGATATTCGCGGCAGTAAGGTCGCGATGATTTTTCAGGAGCCGATGACCGCGCTAAACCCTACCCGACGCATCGGTAAGCAGATGGTAGACGTCATTCGCCAGCACCGTCCCATGTCGATGCGTGAGGCGCGCGCACGCGCCGTCGAACTGCTGGCGGATATGCAAATTGCCGATCCGCAAAGCGTGCTCAAGCGCTATCCCTTCGAACTCTCCGGCGGCATGCGCCAGCGGGTGATGATCGCTATCGCCTTTTCTTGCGAGCCCGACCTGCTGATTGCCGACGAACCAACCACCGCGCTGGACGTCACCGTGCAGCGTCAGGTGCTGCGCCTGTTAAAGCAAAAGGCCCAGGCGACCGGTGCCGCCGTGCTGTTTATCAGCCACGATATGGCGGTGGTCTCTCAGGTGTGCGATCGGCTGTACGTCATGTACGCCGGCGCGGTCATTGAAAGCGGCAACACCGGGGAAGTGCTGCAGCAGCCGCAGCATCCCTACTCTATCGGACTGTTAAACAGCGCCCCCGATAATGGCGAACCGCGCGCGCCGCTACGTTCTATTCCCGGCACCGTGCCGAATCTGGCGCGTCTTCCTGCCGGCTGCGCCTTCCGCGAACGCTGCTTCGCCGCGGGTGAAGCCTGCGGTATCACCCCCACGCTGCAGGCTCATGGTAGCGCCGCCGATAGACAGGCTGCCTGCTGGTACCCGCAACGGGAGAACGCCCATGTCTGAGACGCTATTAACCCTCAATGATGTGCACCTGACCTTTGCCGCGCAGAAAAACTGGCGCGGGAAAGTCATCGAACGCGTCTATGCGCTAAATGGTCTGGATATGACAGCCAGGCGCGGCGAAACCTTAGGGATCGTTGGCGAATCCGGCTGTGGAAAAAGCACCCTGGCGAAGCTACTGATGGGCATGTTAAAGCCCTCTTCCGGCCACTTCACCCGCGCGCCGGCGCGCGGCGAAAACCAGAGCGGACGCATGCAAATGGTGTTTCAGGATCCGCTCTCATCGCTGGATCCGCGGCTACCGGTCTGGCGCACCATCACCGAACCGGTGTGGATCCAGTCGCGCATGCCTGAAAAGGCACGTCGCGATCTCGCCGAGCAGCTGGCGCTACAGGTGGGGATCCGTAGCGAATATCTCGATCGGCTGCCGCACGCTTTTTCCGGCGGCCAGCGCCAGCGTATCGCCATCGCCCGCGCGCTCTCGTCGCAGCCGGAGATTATCGTGCTCGATGAGCCGACTTCGGCGCTGGATATCTCGGTGCAGGCGCAGATCCTTAATCTGCTGGTCGAACTGCAGCAGCGGCAGAATCTCACCTACGTGCTGATTTCGCATAACGTCTCGGTGATACGCCATATGAGCGATCGGGTGGCGGTGATGTATCTCGGGCAAATCGTTGAGATGGGGGAGGCCCGGCAGGTACTGGATAATCCCGCGCATCCTTATACCCGGCTATTGATGGAGTCGGTACCACGCATCGGTTCGCCATTAGGCGAAGGTGTGCGCAATACCGAACTACCGGGTAACCGCCGGCTGCCGACGGGCTGCTACTTTCGGGAACGCTGTCCTTACGCCAGCCAGGGCTGCGAACGGCCGCAGCCGCTGGAGGCGCAAGCGAATGGCGCGCAGGTCCGCTGCTGGAAAGCGCAAACAATAAGATGAGACCGGTCGCCAGTCCTGTAGCCCGGGGAAGGCGGTTACGCCGCCCCCGGGTTAGCCGTTATAAATTAATCAGAACAGCCCCAACGGCGCGGTGCCGTAGCTCACCAGCAGGTTTTTGGTCTGTTGATAGGCTTCCAGCGCCATTTTGTGGGTTTCTCGCCCGACGCCGGACTGCTTATAGCCGCCAAATGCGGCATGCGCCGGATAAACGTGATAGCAGTTAGTCCACACTCGTCCGGCCTTGATGCCGCGCCCCATGCGGTACGCCAGGTTAGTATCCCGCGTCCACACCCCGGCCCCTAAACCAAACTGCGTCTGGTTCGCGATCGCCAGCGCCTCCGCCTCGTCCTTAAAGGTGGTCACGCCGATGACCGGGCCAAAGATCTCCTCCTGGAAGCTGCGCATCTCGTTGTGCCCTTTAATCAGCGTCGGCTGAATATAGAAGCCGCTATCCAGCTCGGCGGTAATGCTCGCCCGATCGCCGCCGGTGAGGATCTGCCCGCCTTCATCACGAGCGATCTTGATATACGACAGGATCTTATCAAACTGCTGACGTGACGCCTGAGCGCCGATCATCGTTTCGGTATCAAACGGATCGCCGCGACGGATCTGCATCACTTTCGCCATAACCCGCTCCATAAACGGCTCATAGATCGATTCGTGGATCAACGCGCGCGATGGACAAGTACAAACTTCACCCTGATTGAAGAAGCCCAGTACCAGCCCTTCCACCGCCTTCTCAATAAACTCCTCCTCGCCATCCATCACGTCGGCGAAATAGATATTCGGCGATTTGCCGCCCAGCTCAACGGTGCAGGGAATAATATTCTCTGCCGCGCAGGCCATAATGTGACGGCCTACTGGCGTCGAACCGGTAAAAGCGATTTTGGCGATCCGCTTGCTCGTCGCCAGCGCTTCGCCAGCCTCTTTGCCAAAGCCCTGCACCACGTTCAACACCCCTGCCGGGAAGAGATCGCCGATGATTTCCATCAGCAAAGTAATACTCAGCGGCGTCTGCTCCGCCGGTTTTAAGACCACGCAGTTGCCTGCCGCCAGCGCGGGCGCCAGTTTCCATGCCGCCATCAGCAGCGGGAAGTTCCACGGAATAATTTGTCCGACCACGCCCAACGGTTCGTGGAAATGATAAGCCACGGTGGTGTCGTCAATTTCGGCGGTACTGCCTTCCTGCGCGCGCAGACAACCGGCGAAATAGCGGAAATGATCGACCGCCAGCGGCAGGTCGGCGTTCAGGGTTTCGCGGATCGGTTTGCCGTTATCCCAGCTCTCCGCTACCGCCAGATACTCCAGATTCTCCTGAATGCGGTCGGCGACCTGCAGCAGAAGATGAGAACGCTGCTGTACCGAGGTTCGCCCCCAGGCGTCCGCCGCCCGGTGTGCCGCATCAAGGGCCAAATCGATATCTTTGGCGTCGGAACGGGGAAACTGCGCAATGTTGCTCCCATCGACGGGAGAAGTATTCATGAAATATTCGCCGCTTAACGGCTCGACGAATTTACCGTCTATGAAGTTGCCGTAGGCCGATTTGAATGAAACCAAAGCGCCCGGTTTGCCAGGATGAACATAACGCATAGCAATCTCCTTCTGTAGGGTTAAGGCGCAGCGGCGTGGTGGTTTTTGCTATTGTCCGCTGCACGCTTTCTCCTGTAGCAGGGGTTATGCCAATTTTGCGTACTTCACATAAAATTCATAACTTCCAAATAATTACATATATCCCTCTGCCGATTCGCGTCCTCTTTGTCGCACAAGATCCCGCTTCTGTGTTGCGAATCGCAACACCAAGAAAACCAAATAGCTACAATATTGCAACACAACCCAGCCGACCACGAGGTGCGCCGTGCAAGGAAATCCGTTCACTATCACCGCCGAGACGCAGTCAAGCGCCCTGCTGAGCGACTCCTGGCAACGCAGCCAGCGCTACGGCCTGCAGCCAACGAGCGACGAGTTTCCGCGCCTGCGCGGCGGCGAACTGGCCGACGTGCTGGAAAGCAACCGCAGCCTGCAACGGCTGGCGCAACCGGTGGCGACGCCGCTGGCGCAACGTGCTGCCGGGCTGCAATCGGTAGTGATTCTTTCCGATGCCAGCGGGCTGGTGCTCCAAACCTTCGGCAATAGCGCGGCAATGAAAAAAGCGCAGAGCTTCGCGCTGGAGCCTGGCAATATCTGGAGCGAAAGCGGTCGCGGCACCAACGCTATCGGTACCGCGCTGGCGATTGATGACAGCTGCGAAGTCGAAGGCCGCCAACACTATTTAACCCGTAATCAGGATTTGTACTGCGCGGCGGTCCCCCTACAGAGCCCCGATGGCCAGATTGCCGGGGCGCTGGATATTTCCGGCCCGGCGCATATCCCGCATCCCCACTCTCTGGCGTGGATTAAAGAGGCGGCCAAACAGATTGAATATCTGTGGGTGAAACAGAGCCTGCATCCGCAGCAGTGGTTAATGAGCCTGCACTCGCGGGTGCAGAAGCTCGATAGCGCCGAAGAGCTGCTGCTGGTCTTCTCCGATAACCTGCTGACCGCGGCCAATCGGCTGGCCATTCGCGAACTGGGCCTGCAGTCCGGTCAGATAGGGCAAATGACCTTCCAGCAGTTGTTCCCCCGCCTGACGCAAACGGCGGTTAGCGTGCCGCTGCCGATGACCTTCCAGCAACGTGGCTACTACTACCGCCTGCGTGCGCCAACCTGCACCAGCGTCGCTGTCCCCGCGCAACCAGCGCTTAACCTGCCGTTTTGCCCGTCCGGCGAAGGCGAGAAAATGGTCCGCCTGCTCAATGCCGGTATCGCGCTGTGTATCGAAGGAGAAACCGGCTGCGGTAAAGAGTTCCTCAGCCGCGAACTACATGCACATAGCCGCTGGCGCAGCGGTAAATTCGTCGCCATCAACTGCGCGGCCATCCCCGAATCGCTGATTGAATCGGAGCTTTTCGGTTATCAGGCGGGCGCTTTTACCGGCGCGAATAAAAACGGCTATATCGGCAAAATTCGCGAAGCCGATGGCGGGGTGCTGTTTCTCGATGAAATCGGCGATATGCCGCTGGCTCTGCAAACCCGTCTGCTGCGGGTGCTGCAGGAAAAAGAGGTCATGCCGCTGGGCGGGAATCGCAGCGCGCCGGTAAACTTCGCCTTGATTTGCGCCACCCACCGTCATCTCGCGCAGCGCGTCGCCGAAGGCGCATTTCGCGAAGACCTGCTCTATCGCCTGCGCGAGTATGCTTTTACCATCCCGCCGCTACGCCAATGGCCTGAACTCAAGCAGTTTATTCCAGCGCTGTGGCGCTCGCTTGGCGCGGCAGAACGCCATATCACTCTCTCCGATGCCCTGATTAATCAACTGACATTATGCCGTTGGCCGGGTAACGTGCGTCAGTTGCAAAGCCTGCTCAAAGTTCTGTTGGCGCTGGCGGACGATGGCGAATGCCTGGGCGTCGCGGCGCTGCCGGAGGAGTATCAAAGCGCGCCGCAAACCAGCGCTCCAGGCGGGCTTCAACAACATGATGCAAAGCTGATTGCCGATACGCTGGCCAGCTTTAACGGCAACGTGAGTAAAGCGGCGCAGGCGTTAGGCGTCGCGCGCAGCACGCTGTATCGGCGGGCCGCGCGCGTACAAAGGAAGTGACTACGGCGTAAAGCGCGCCGGCAGCCAGGAGAAGAGACGGCGACTCAGCGCTTCGCACAAGGCCACCAGCGTCTGCCCCAGCCGTTGCCAGACCACTTTCGCCACGCAGACGCCCAGTGCTGAAATCAACGCCGCGCCCAGCATATCCAGCGGGAAATGGACGCCGAGAAAAATACGCGCCCACGCCACCGGCAGCGCCGCCGCCAGCACCAGCAGCCCCATGCCGCGCAGGCGTAATGATAGCAGCGCGAAAGCGGCGCTGAACATCACGGTGCCGTGATCGCTTGGGAAAGAGTTATCCGCCGGGTGGCTTATCCAGGTATGGCCCAGCGGGATCATAAACGGCCGCGGATGGAACCACAGCGTTCCGCAGGCAAACCCAAGCCCTAACGCTATCAAAATCGTCATGGCGCAAAACAGCGCCTGTCGATGTCCCTGACGACCGCCGAGGAACCATAATCCCAGCAATATCGCCGGGACTAAAAGGATAATCCAGCTGGCGGAGAATCGCGCCAGCAGCAATAGGCTGTCCGGCGTACCAGGCCCGGCATTCAGCGCGAGGAAGGCGCTCTGGTTAAACGTTTCTAACAGGTTCATGGCGAGTTCTCGTCACAGTCATCATGCTGTCATTATCGCCGGGATACCTTAAGCCAGGATTAACCTGGCGCTGAAGAATCCTCCTGGTTTTCTCCACCAGCTAACTGCTGCGGCAGCCGCGCCAGCAGTTCATCTACCACTACGCGAATTTTCTGCGGTACCCATGCAGCTTCCGGCCAGACGGCGCTAATCGCAAAACTGCCGCTGACGGACGACGGCAATATTTGCTGAAGTTCTCCCCGCGCTATCTCGTCTGCCGCCAGCCAATCCGGCAGCCAGGCGATTCCCAGTCCGCTTTTCGCCGCCGCGGCGATGGCGGCGAAATCATCCATTGCCAGCCCGGGCTGCGGGCGGAACGCGAGCGCCGCTCCCTGCGCATCGCGCAGATGCCATTTCTGCATCTGCCCGGCGTAGAGATAGCCAATGGTAAGATGCCCGTGTAGTTCTTCCGGCGCCTGCGGCGCTGGCCGATGTCGTAGATATAACGGCGATGCGCAGAGAATCATGCCATGCTGGCCTAAACGCCGGGCCTTAAGAAAGCTGGAGTCGCTCAAGGTGCCGATCCGTATCGCCATATCGAATCCTTCTTCAAACAGATTGACCTGGCGGTCGCTAAACGACAGCTCGAGCTTAAGCTCAGGATAACGTTGGCTAAGAGGAAACAAGATCGGCGCCACGCAGCGCTGGCCAAACAGCACAGGCAGGCTGATTCGCAGTCGCCCTTGTACCTGGGTTTTTCCACGCTGTATTTCATTTTCCGCATCACGCAGGTTATCCAGCGCCCGGCGGGATTGTAGATAAAAAACCTCGCCTTCTTCGGTCAACGCCTGCCGGCGAGTAGTGCGCTGGAACAACGCGACGCCGAGCCGCTGCTCCAGCCGGGAAATCGTCTTGCCGACGGCGGATCGCGTCACGTTTAGCTTCTCTGCGGCTTGCGCAAAGTTACCGCATTCGACGACGGCGACAAATACCGGGATCGCGTTCAAGTCACTGCGCATTGATTGGTTCCTGAGTGGATACAATTATAAAAAATAATGTCACTACTGGAGAAAAAAAGACAGTGTTACCCTGCGGACCATCAACTTTATGAGGAGTCCGTCATGAGTAACGTATTGATTTTAAAATCCAGCATCAACGGCCCGGCGTCGCTAACTAACCAGCTAATAGATGAATATATGCAGATTCGCCGCGAAGCCGGCCATCAGGACTCGGTTGTCGAACACGATCTGACCACCCTCGCCTTGCCGAAACTCGATGGCGCGCTGTTTGCCGCGCTGCGCGGCGCGCAAGATACGCGCCCGGCGATCCAGCAAGGAGTTGCCCTCTCTGATTCACTCATCGCCGAGTTAAAGGCTAGCGATCTGCTAGTGATCGGCGCACCGATGTATAACCTCAACGTGCCAACCGATCTCAAAAACTGGTTCGATCTGGTGGCGCGAGCGCGGGAAACCTTCCGCTATACCGAGACCTGGCCGCAGGGGCTGGTTGAAGGCGTGCGTGCGGTGGTTATTAGTTCGCGCGGCGGCGTCCATGACGGGCAACCCAGCGATGCGGTCACCCCTTACCTGCGCGCGGTGCTGGGATTGATGGGGATTAGCGACGTCGAATTTATCTATGCTGAAGGGATGGATATTCGCCCGCACGGCCGCGACGCGGGCATCGCCCACGCCCGCCAGCATATCGCCAGGGCCGCTCAGCTGGCGTGAGGTCGATTCTTTATGCGGGCTGGTAAAGGGTCATCTTTTATTTTAGAATAATCTAAATTTAGAAAAGACTAAAATAAAATGACCACAGCACAACAACTGCAGGCCAGCGCCGGGGAAGCCGCTGTCCTGCTGAAAGCGATGAGCAATCCCCACCGATTACTGATTCTATGCATGCTCTGCGAAGCCCCGCGTACAACCGCAGGCGAGCTGGCGCAAATCACCGGCCTGAGCCCTTCAGCCACCTCTCAGCACCTCGCGCGAATGCGTGATGAAGGGCTAATCGACTGCGAACGCGATGCGCAGCGCCTGCGCTATTTCATTACCCATCCCGCCGTTCAGCAGGTCATCACCACGCTGAAAACCATTTACTGCCCGTAAGGAGTCCTTATGACTATCGCCACCGTTACAGCCAACGAAGCCTAGGCGCTTATCGCCCAGGGCGCGCGGCTGATTGATATCCGCGCTGCCGACGAATACGCTCGTGAGCATATTCCGGCGGCGACGCTGCTGCCATTAGAGCAACTGACTCACGGCGCGGCGCTCAATGCGCAGCCGGGAGAAACAATCATTTTTCACTGCCAGGCCGGCTCGCGCACGCAAAATAACGCCAGCCTTCTGGCCGCCGCCGCCGCGCCCGCGCAGGTTAAGCTACTGGCTGGCGGTATTCAGGCATGGCGAGCGGCGGGTTTGCCGATAGTCGAAGATAAATCCCAGCCGCTGCCGCTAATGCGCCAGGTGCAAATCGCCGCCGGCGCGCTGATTTTGCTGGGCGTGGTGCTGGGATACGCCGTCAACAGCGGCTTTTTCTTGCTGAGTGGTTTCGTTGGCGCGGGGCTCACTTTCGCTGGCCTCACCGGTTTCTGCGGCATGGCGCGCCTGCTGGCGGTCATGCCGTGGAACCGACGTTAAAACGCCTGCCAGATGAGTAGCGCAATGCCGCCGAAAAGTAGCCATTTGACGATGTAGTAAACCGTTTTATTCCATTTTTTCAAACGCTTGCCGACAATGCGGATTTGATAAATGTAGCGGAAGCTGCGGTTAATTCCGCCGGTACGGTCGCCGATATCATTCGGCGCGGCGGCGGCGCTCATTAAATTTCGCCCCAGCCAGTGGTTCACCTTCTGCGCCCAGCGGTAACGCATGGGCCGTTCGATATCGCAAAACAGAATCAGCCGGTTCTCACCGCTGGTATTTTCCGCATAGTGAATATAGGTTTCGTCAAATAGCACACCTTCACCATCGCGCCAGCTATAGCGTTCGCCGTCCACTTCAATAAAACAGCGATCGTCATTCGGCGTCGCCAGCCCAAGATGGAAACGCAGCGACCCGGCATAAGGATCGCGGTGGCGAGGCAAACGGCTACCATCGGGTAACGTGGCGAACATCGCAGCTTTAACCGAAGGAATACCGCGCAGCAGTTCGGTCGTTTTTGGACACAGCTGGCTGGCGGAGGGATGTGCATCTTCATACCATTTCAGGTAAAACCGTTTCCAACCGGTTTTAAAGAATGAGTTAAATCCGGCATCATTATATTTTTCCGCCGCTTTTATTTGCTCCAGTCGCTGCAGGTTAATCCCCTCTTCACGAATAACCAGCCAGTTCTTTTGTAATATCGCAAGCTCCGGAAACGTTTCAGGACGCAGAAACGGGGTGTTCGGCACACGTGAAAAGAGGTACATAAACCCGTTAAGTGGGGCAGTAAAAGTTGAATGGTCTGAAAGCTGACGCCAGAAACGATAGCGAACTTTTCCGCGATAATGGACGTAGAGCACAGCAATTATAATAATCAGTAAAATGATATACTTCATATTCGCTTATCTGACCATGTTCTGTTTTGAATCATTCCGCGCCAACAGTATAAGTTTCCCTCACCGCAGCGCCACAAAAACCATTAACAAAGATAATACATCTACCCATAAATTGTTTTAACAAAAAGCAGCACGACCATTGAATCCGTCAGCGTCGTTGAGCTATCGTTTAGGTTCTTAGTTGTTACCCATGCTCAGGAGAAACACCATGTTTGCAACAGGCGATCTGGTACAACCGCGCGTCGGCGGGCCAAAATTGAAGGTAGTGGAAGTGAATGGCGATAGTCTGATCGTTGTTCAGGCAAGTAACGAACAGGGTGAGAAATTTACTCTGAAAGCGGTTGATGTCACGCCTTATACAGAAGAAGGCGATTTCGGCGTTTGCTAAGCAAAACGGTGGGTTTCCCCACCGTTTAAACAATCTCTGTTTAGATCAGGAAGCTCTCAAGCGATTTCCCTTGCGCGACGGCCAAAGCGATCGGCTTGGGCATACGGCCCTGGCCAGTCCAGGTTTTTTCTGCGCCGGTATGATCGGTATAACGATATTTAGCCGGGCGCGGCTGACGTTTTTTACTGCTTTTCGCCGGGGCCATTTCATGCAGCGCTAATTCATCAGGTGAAATACCATCAGCAACCATTAATTCCAACCAGGTATTAATTTTTTCCTGATATTCCGCCTGCTGCTGTTGCATCTTCTGCTGCTCTTCACGTTTTTCTTCAGTGACGATCCTGAGTTTTTCCAGCATCTCTTCAAGCACGTCAGTGGAGAATTCACGCGCCATAGCACGCAGTGAGCGAATATTATTCAGTTTTTGTAACATAAAAGACATAAAGATCAAAAATCCCAAATCGAAAAAATAAAACAAGAATTACCTGGGCAGTTTAATATATATGTATATATATTTCCAGCCTTTGATTATTCAAATAAATATGAACAGGTTTGCGCCCATAGACTCACTAAAATTTATTGGCGGTTAATATCGAAATAGAACACAAACTCTGACTAGCGCAGATGAATAATGCATAGCGCGACATAATAATATATTTATAGCCACGTCAGTGAGTTATAAAATCAACGCCCATGCAGGGGAACGCCAATGGCTTTGTGGTAATGAATTAAAATTCATATAATCAGAATAAAACACACACTTTGCATGCAGCAGTAAATGCTGGAAAATCGGCATTTATACGGTAAATAACGCCAATAGTGACCACTATCACATAACGCAATCAGGCATCCGCTTTACCAACCCTACTTCTCCTGCCATGCGCACTCGCCCCCTGACAAAACAAAATCATATCTAATTGATATTAAACGATATAATCAATTAAAGGAACAAAAGTAGCGCAAGCTGAGAAAAACGCCAGTTCACAGAGTGTTTTATCGACAAAAAGGCGATAAATAAAAATTTATAGCTAGTTGTCACTTACAACACAGAGATATACTCTACACACATCAAAACAGGCAGCCCAAAACCGCTACACCATGCGCACTTTTCGGCGTTATTGACTTCATTTTCGAGGAGCACACCGATGTTCTCTGCTCAATCCCGCTTGCGTCATGCGGTAGCAGACACCTTTGCAATGGTGGTCTACTGCACCGTTGTCAACATGATGATCGAAATTTTCCTCTCCGGAATGACCTTTGAGCAGTCGTTATCTTCACGACTGGTCGCGATCCCGGTCAACATTATTATTGCAGTGCCTTATGGTTTCTATCGCGACTTCGCCATGCGCCAGGCGCGCCGGATCAGCACCTCGGGATGGATGAAAAACATTGCTGATGTCGTCGCGTATGTGACTTTCCAGTCACCGGTGTATGTATTGATTCTGTTGTCGGTAGGCGCGGACTGGCATCAAATTGCCGCCGCGGTCAGTTCAAACATTCTGGTATCAATGATGATGGGCGCGGTGTACGGCTACTTCCTCGACTTCTGCCGCCGCCTGTTCCGCGTCAGCCCTTATCAGCAAGCTAAAGCCTGATCCCCCTCTTTCGGCGACTGGTCGCTGCCAGTCGCCTGCTTCAAAGCAGCCCGCATTAGACTATTCAGCCGTGAGACATCTGCGGCTGCGCTTCGCCAAACAGCCCATTCAGAAAACGCTCAAGCGCCATCCGCGAACTAAAACCATGTGGAATGCCGTAATGCTGCTGCGCATCACCCGCCAAATAGAGCGGGAACTGTTCATAATGATCACAAGTTTTAATCTCGCTGGCAGGTTCAGCCAGTGAATTACTGCGCTCTTTAAGCGCCGGATGAATAACTAAAGCGGTACGCCCCATGCGCGCTTCGCGGTTCACATAAACATAATTATCGCCACGGCGATATCCATACGCTTTTTGTGTCACAACATCCATGGTGAAGCCGGCTTTTTCAAGAACACGCGCCACCTCATCGGGTCTTAAATACATACTGATTCCTCGTTATCTTTTACCGCACATTTACCTTACCTTATTCACGAATAGCAGCGCTTTCAGAAAATTCCATAAACTCCCGCAAAAGCATAATGCAAAATCATGTCCTACACTTAATCACTCGAATGGAACAAAGGGAGAAACCAATGGCTAACCGTGTGAACCGCAACGACACTGATGAAAGCGCCGAGGATATTCATAACGAAGTCAGCCAATTAGCGGATACGCTGGAAGAAGTGCTGAAATCATGGGGTAGCGATGCGAAAGATGAAGCTGAGAACGCGCGTAAAAAAGCGCAGTCGCTGCTGAAAGAGACGCGCGCCCGCCTGAACGGCAATACCCGCCTGCGCCAGGCAGCCTATGATACCGTTGAACGCGCCCGCGATGCCGCCGGCTGCGCCGACAGCTACGTGCGTGATAAACCCTGGCAGAGCGTTGGCGCCGCCGCCGCCGTTGGGGTGTTTATTGGCGTTTTGCTTAATTTGCGTCGATAATAGTATCGATAGACTACATGTGAAGATAACAAATACGCGTCTAACCCTGCGTCCCAATGGTGCGCAGGGTTTTTTATTATTCCACGCTGGCCAGCGCTTGTTTAAGTTCGCCTACGACTTCACGTGCCATCACCGCCGACGTGATATTCGTAAAACTCATCAATAGCCCGCTCTCACCACGGCTAAGCATGCGCCAGTCGCTCAACGCCTGCACCGCCAGCCCGGCATGTTGGCAGCGACGGGCCTGCTCGCGATCGTCCCCCTTTACCGCCATCACCAGTTGAATCCCGCCGGACTGCGGTACCACCTGAAAACCCTGCGACTGCAGCGCCGACTCCAGCCACTGCCTGCGCAACGCGTAGCTGGCGCGCATTTTTTTTAGATGACGCCAGAAATGCCCGTCATTGATGAAGTCCGCTAACGTCTGCTGCCATAAGGTCGGTACATTACAATGGCTCAATTCGGCCTGACGGCGAAACCGCGCCGCCAACGGCAGCGGAACCACCAGCCAGGCAGTGCGCAGCGCGGGAAACATCGATTTACTAAATGACCCGGCGTACAGTACCCGCTGCGGCGCATCAAGGCTTTTCAGCGGCGGTAGCGGCTTCCCCTGATAGCGAAATTCACTGTCGTAATCATCTTCAATAATCCAGCTATCGCGCTGCGCCGCCCACTGTAATACCTGTCGACGTCTCTCCAGCGATAGGGCCACGCCGAGCGGGCTTTGATGCGCTGGAGTTAACAGCGCAAAGCGCGCCTGAGGATAGTGTGCCTGCGCCCAGTCGATATTCATTCCCTGTTGGTCAACAGGTACCGGATCGATATTGACCCCCGCCGCGCTAACCACCGGGCGAATGAACGGATATCCCGGATCCTCCATCCACATATGCTGCCCCGGCTGCGCAAGGGTACGCAAAATCAACGCCATCGAGGCCGCATAGTTGCCGCTAATCACAACCTGCTCCGGCTGGCACTCGATGCTGCGCGACAGGCGCAAATAGTCGACAATAGCCTGACGGAGAACCGGTTCGCCGCAGGGATCGCCGGGCGCGAGGTCGAAGCGCGATTGCGTCCGTAGCCGCCGCCCCATCACCCGCGCCCACAGCCCGCGCGGGAAAAGATCCAGTGCCGGCAACCCCATTTGAAAAGGCTGCGGCGCTACGGATCCCCGGCCCGTCGCCGGTCGCTGAGCCGTGACCTGCCGCGGGCTTAGGCGCTCGCTGACAAAAGTGCCCGCCTGGCCGCGGCGCTCCAGCCAGCCCTGGGCCACCAGCTCGCCCCAGGCATTTTCAATTGTCGCCCGCGATACGCCAAGCTCCTGCGCATAAACTCTGCTCGCGGGCAGACGGCTTCCCGGCGCCAGCTCGCCATTCTCAATCGCTGATTTCAGCTGGCGGGCGATACGCTGGTAGTGCGGCACTTTTTTGGCTTCCATTATGGTCTGCTTTTTTCATCACAATATGGCTATCTAATGCAGTCCATTATAGTGCTATTTTGCCCGGGTCTTAGAGAGGAGAACTGCAAGATGACCACATTACGTCAGCCGTATAGCGAACTTAGCCCGGAAATCTATAAGGGGTTGGTTCAGGCCAGCATAGCGCTGGAAAAAAGCGAATTGGGCAGCACGATGGTGGAGCTGGTCTATTTGCGGGTGTCGCAAATTAACGGCTGCGCTTTTTGCCTTGAGATGCACAGCAAAGCGCTACGTAAAGCCGGCGTTGCCCAGAGCAAACTGGATGCGCTGGCAGGCTGGCGCGTAAGCGCCCATTTCAGCGCCGCGGAACGCGCGGCCCTCGCATGGGCGGAATCGGTAACCGATATCGCAACCAGCCACGCCGAAGATGAGGTGTACCTGCCTTTAGAAGAGCATTTTACGCCCCGCCAGATTAGCGATTTAACCTTCGCCATCAGCCTGATGAACGCCTTTAACCGTCTGGCGATCGCGATGCGGATGTAATTTTCGCGTATCGACTTCCCTCCCCCGCCAGGCTAGTTGGTGGGGGATAACTTATCGAAAAACTCTATATATTGCGTGGTTGAAGTTTTAAATAACTACATCTAGTATTTCCTGAACAGTAAGCCCATAACGTTCGACGCGATGTTTTACGCCGTCTTGTTATCTTAAATGGAAATACGAATCATGCGCATTATTATTTACACTCGAAATGACTGCGTGCAATGCCATGCCACCAAACGCGCGATGGAGAGCCGCGGTTTCGCCTTCGATATGGTCAACATCGACCAACACCCGGAAGCCATCGACATGCTGCGCGAGCAGGGATTCCAGCAATTACCGGTGGTGATGGCCGGGGAAACCCGCTGGTCTGGCTTCCGCCCCGATATGATTAATCGCCTGCGTCCCGCCGCGGCTACGGCCAGCCTATGAGCCTGATCGTCTACTTCTCCAGCAGCTCTGAAAATACGCATCGCTTTGTGCAGCGTCTGGCGCTGCCTGCCGTGCGCATTCCGCTCAACGAGCGCGAGCGAATTCAGGTAGACGAACCCTATATTCTCATCGTCCCCAGCTACGGCGGCGGCGGAACGGCAGGCGCCGTGCCGCGCCAGGCGATCCGCTTTTTAAACGACCCGCATAATCGCCGGCTGATTCGCGGCGTCATCGCCGCCGGTAACCGTAACTTCGGCGAGGCCTATGGCCGGGCGGGAGAGGTCATCGCGCAGAAATGCGGCGTGCCGTATCTGTATCGTTTTGAGCTGATGGGTACCCAGCAAGATGTCGACAACGTGCGTAAAGGAGTAAGCGAATTTTGGCAACGACAACCGCAGAACGTGTAACCGCCGGGGCGTCTGATTTCCACGCCCTCAATGCGATGCTGAACTTATACGACAGCAATGGCCGCATTCCCCTGGAAAAGGACCAACAGGCGGTCGAAGCATTTATCCATAGCCACGTGCGCCCCAACAGCGTACCGTTCGCCGGGCTGGAGGAGAAACTGCAATGGCTGAGCGACGAAGGTTATTATGATCCGGCAGTGCTGGCCCGCTATGAGCGACGTTTCGTACTGGCCCTCTTCGCCCACGCGCATCAACACGGTTTTCGCTTCCGTACTTTCCTCGGCGCGTGGAAGTTCTACACCAGCTATGCCTTACGTACTTTCGACGGCAAACGCTACCTGGAGCATTTCGCCGACCGCGCCTGCATGGTGGCGCTAACCCTGGCCCAGGGTGATGAAATCCTGGCGCGACAGCTGGCCGATGAGATCCTCGCCGGGCGCTTTCAGCCAGCGACGCCGACCTTCCTCAACGCCGGTAAACAGCAGCGCGGCGAACTGGTCTCCTGCTTTCTGCTGCGTATCGAAGATAATATGGAGTCTATCGGCCGGGCGGTGAACTCCGCCCTGCAGCTGTCGAAACGCGGCGGCGGCGTGGCGTTCCTGCTCTCCAACCTACGCGAAGCGGGCGCGCCGATTAAACGTATCGAAAACCAATCCTCCGGGGTGGTGCCGGTGATGAAAATGCTGGAAGACGCCTTCTCTTACGCCAACCAGCTGGGAGCGCGTCAGGGAGCCGGCGCGGTTTACCTTCACGCCCATCACCCCGATATTTTGCGCTTCCTCGATACCAAGCGGGAAAACGCGGATGAAAAGATCCGCATTAAAACCCTGTCGCTGGGGGTAGTCATTCCGGATATCACCTTCCAGCTGGCGAAAGAAGACGCGCAGATGGCGCTGTTCTCTCCCTATGACGTTGAGCGACTGTACGGCAAAGCCTTTGGCGATATCGCGGTCAGCGAGATGTATGTGCAACTGGTCGCCGACGACCGCGTTCGCAAACGCTGGATCCGCGCCCGCGATCTGTTCCAGCGGCTGGCGGAAATTCAGTTTGAATCCGGCTATCCGTACATCATGTTCGAGGATACGGTGAACCGCGCCAACCCGATTGCCGGGCGCATTAATATGAGCAACCTGTGCTCGGAGATCCTGCAGGTCAACAGCGCCTCCACCTTTCACGAAAATCTCGATTACGCCACCGTTGGCGAGGACATCTCCTGCAACCTCGGCTCGCTGAATATCGCCCACGCTATGGATTCGCCGGACTTCGCCCGCACCGTCGAAGTAGCGGTCCGCGGCCTGACGGCGGTCTCCGATATGAGCGATATCCGCTCGGTACCCTCGGTGGCGGCGGGTAACGCCGCATCGCACGCCATCGGCCTTGGACAGATGAACCTGCACGGCTATCTGGCCCGTGAGGGGATCGCCTACGGCAGCCCCGAAGGGCTGGACTTCACTAATCTCTACTTCTACACCGTCACCTGGCACGCCTTGCGTACCTCTATGGCGATGGCGCGCGAGCGCGGCGTGCGTTTTGCCGGGTTTGAGCAGTCGCGTTACGCTAGCGGCGACTATTTCCAGCAGTATTTGCAGGGTGACTGGCAGCCGAAAACCGCCAGAGTACACGAACTGTTCACCCGTGCGGGGATAACCCTGCCCGATCGTGAGATGTGGCGACAGCTACGTGACGACGTGATGCGCTACGGCATTTATAACCGCAATTTGCAGGCGATACCGCCGACCGGTTCGATCTCCTACATCAATCATGCCACCTCCAGCATTCATCCGATTGTGGCGAAAATCGAGATCCGCAAAGAGGGAAAAACCGGCCGCGTGTACTATCCGGCGCCGTTTATGACCAACGACAATCTGGCGCTGTATCAGGATGCCTGGGAAATTGGCCCGCAGAAAATTATCGATACCTATGCCGAAGCCACGCGACATGTCGATCAGGGGCTGTCGCTGACGCTGTTCTTCCCTGATACCGCCACCACCCGCGATATCAATAAAGCGCAAATTTACGCGTGGAAGAAAGGTATCAAGACGCTGTATTACATTCGCCTGCGCCAGCTGGCGCTGGAAGGTACCGAAATCGAAGGCTGCGTGTCCTGCGCGCTGTAAGGAGAACAGGATGACCCATTTATCGCGCATCAGCGCCATTAACTGGAACAAAATCGAGGATGATAAAGACCTCGAGGTGTGGAACCGGCTGACCAGCAACTTCTGGTTGCCGGAGAAGGTGCCGCTATCCAACGACATTCCGCACTGGCAGATTCTGACGGCTCAGGAGCAGCAGTTGACCATCCGCGTCTTTACCGGGCTGACGCTGCTCGACACCATCCAGAATACCGTCGGCGCCCCGGCGTTGATGACCGACGCCCTCACTCCACATGAAGAGGCTGTGCTGTCGAACATCAGCTTTATGGAAGCGGTGCATGCTCGCTCCTATAGTTCGATATTCTCGACCCTGTGCCAGAGCAAGGATGTCGATGCCGCTTACGCCTGGAGCGAGGAAAACGCTCCCCTACAGCGCAAAGCGCAGTTGATGCTCAATTACTACCAAGCCGATGAGCCGCTGAAGAAAAAAATCGCCAGCGTGTTCCTCGAATCTTTTCTTTTCTATTCAGGGTTCTGGCTGCCGATGCACTTTTCCAGCCGCGGCAAGCTGACCAATACCGCCGATTTAATCCGTCTGATTATTCGCGACGAAGCGGTACACGGTTATTATATTGGCTATAAATATCAAAAAGGGCTGGAAATCGTCAGCGCCGCTAAGCGCGAAGAGTTGAAAAATTTCGCCTTCGATCTGCTGATGGATCTGTACGATAACGAACTGGCCTATACCCGCGAATTGTATGCCGACAGCCCGTGGCTTGACGACGTCAACGCTTTCCTCTGTTACAACGCCAATAAGGCATTGATGAACCTTGGCTATGAGACGTTATTCCCGGCGGAAATGGCCGCCGTAAACCCGGCAATTCTTGCGGCGCTGTCGCCAAACGCCGATGAAAACCACGACTTTTTCTCCGGCTCCGGTTCTTCTTACGTCATGGGTAAAACAGAAGCGACCGCCGACGACGATTGGGACTTTTAACCTCGCAATCGCTGGGGAATATATCAACATATTCTCCAGTGATCTATTTCACATTATTCTTTATTATCACACAAATAATCCACTGGCCATTCCCTCGTCATATTTCCTTCATTTAAGCCAATTTCCCCATTCATTATTCATGCATAATCAAAAAATATCACCAGCCGTATATGATGGCTCAGCCCTTATATCATGGGCAATTCAGCCAGAGTTCCCCATTCAGATTTTGGCTAGCTATTCACATCGAGGGTTGTCACAGAATCTCAGTATGTTAGGGTGTAAACAGGTAATAATCTTCACCAGGTACGATATCGATATAATTAAAGACAGGAAATTATTTATTGCATGGCAATTAAATTAGAAATCAAGAATCTCTATAAGATATTTGGCGAGCACCCGCAACGCGCGTTCAAATATATTGAAAAAGGACTTAGCAAAGAGCAAATACTGGAAAAAACGGGGCTATCGCTTGGCGTTAAAGACGCCAGTCTGGCCATTGAAGAAGGCGAGATATTCGTCATCATGGGACTTTCCGGTTCAGGAAAATCCACCATGGTTCGCCTTCTCAATCGCCTGATTGAACCCACCCGCGGACAGGTGCTGATTGACGGCGTCGATATCGCCAAAATCTCAGATGCCGAGCTTCGCGAGGTGCGCAGGAAAAAGATTGCGATGGTTTTCCAGTCATTCGCCCTGATGCCGCATATGAACGTGTTGAATAACACCGCGTTCGGTATGGAACTGGCCGGCGTTTCCGCCGAAGAGCGCCAGCAGAAAGCGCTGGATGCGCTACGTCAGGTGGGGCTGGAAAATTACGCTCACGCCTATCCCGACGAACTTTCCGGCGGGATGCGCCAGCGCGTCGGCTTAGCCCGCGCATTAGCGATCAATCCCGATATTCTGCTCATGGATGAGGCCTTCTCAGCGCTTGATCCGTTAATTCGTACCGAAATGCAGGATGAGCTCACCAAATTACAGGCGAAGCATCAACGTACCATCGTTTTTATTTCCCACGACCTTGATGAAGCTATGCGTATTGGCGATCGTATTGCCATTATGCAAAATGGCGAAGTGGTGCAAATTGGCACCCCTGACGAAATTCTGAATAACCCGGCGAATGATTACGTTCGTACTTTCTTCCGCGGCGTGGATATTAGCCAGGTATTTAGCGCTAAAGATATTGCCCGCCGTAGCCCGGTTGGCCTGATTCGTAAAACCCCTGGTTTCGGCCCGCGTTCGGCGCTGAAATTATTGCAGGATGAAGACCGCGAATATGGTTACGTCATTGAACGCGGTAATAAGTTTGTCGGCATTGTCTCCATCGACTCCCTGAAAAGCGCGCTGAGCGAAAATCAGGGGCTCGATGCGGCGTTAATTGACTCCCCGCAGGCGGTGGAGGCACAAACGCCGCTCAGCGACCTGCTCTCCCACGTCGGCCAGGCGCCCTGCGCCGTCCCGGTGGTGGATGAAGGGCACCAGTATCTCGGCATTATTTCAAAACGCATGCTGCTACAGGCTTTAGATCGCGAGGGGGCAAACAATGGCTGATCAATCAAACCCATGGGATACCGCTGCGCCAGCGGATAACGCGGCGCAGTCCGCCGACGCCTGGGGCAATCCAACACCCGCGCCCGCTGATGGCGGCGGCGCCGACTGGCTTAACAGCGCGCCTACGCCGCAGCCAGAACATTTCAATATTATGGATCCGTTCCATAAAACGCTGATTCCGCTCGATAGCTGGGTCACCCACGCCATCGACTGGATCGTGCTGCACTTCCGTCCGCTGTTCCAGGGGATCCGCGTGCCGGTGGATTATATTCTCAGCGCCTTCCAGCAGTTGTTGCTGGGAATGCCGGCGCCGGTGGCGATTATTCTCTTCGCGCTGATCGCCTGGCAGATCTCCAGCGTCGGCATGGGCATAGCCACTCTGGTCTCGCTGGTAGCCATCGGCGCTATCGGCGCATGGTCGCAGGCGATGGTCACCCTGGCGCTGGTGCTTACCGCGCTGCTGTTCTGCATGATAATCGGCCTGCCGCTGGGGATCTGGCTGGCGCGTAGCCCGCGAGCGGCGAAAATCATCCGCCCGTTACTTGACGCGATGCAGACCACGCCGGCGTTCGTCTACCTGGTGCCGATCGTCATGCTGTTCGGTATCGGCAACGTTCCGGGGGTGGTGGTGACCATTATCTTCGCCCTGCCGCCAATTGTCCGCCTGACGATCCTTGGGATTAACCAGGTGCCGGCAGACCTCATTGAGGCCTCACGCTCCTTCGGCGCCAGCCCGCGCCAGCTGCTGTTTAAAGTCCAGCTGCCGCTGGCGATGCCGACCATCATGGCCGGCGTCAACCAGACGCTGATGCTGGCCCTGTCGATGGTCGTTATTGCCTCGATGATCGCCGTCGGCGGCCTCGGTCAAATGGTGCTGCGCGGTATTGGCCGCCTGGATATGGGGCTGGCGAGCGTCGGCGGGGTCGGGATCGTTATCCTCGCGATAATCCTTGACCGCCTGACGCAGGCCGTCGGCCGCGATTCCCGCAGCCGCGGTAACCGCCGCTGGTACACCACCGGACCTCTGGGGCTGATTACCCGCCCTTTCTGTAAATAAGAGAAGGAATAACGATGCGACATACTACACTCCTTGCCACAGCGTTTACCGCCCTCGTCACAACCAGCGCGTTTGCTGCCGAGCTGCCGGGTAAAGGCATCACCGTGAAACCGGCGCAGAGTACCATTTCAGAAGAAACTTTCCAGACGCTGCTGGTCAGCCGCGCGCTGGAAAAACTGGGCTATACCGTCGAAAAGCCGAGCGAAGTCGACTATAACGTCGCCTATACCTCCATCGCCTCCGGCGATGCCACCTTTATTGCCACCAACTGGCAACCGCTGCACGATGATATGTACGCGGCGGCGGGCGGCGATAAAAAATTTTACCGTGAAGGAACCTTCGTCACCGGCGCGGCGCAGGGCTATCTGATCGACAAGAAAACCGCCGAGCAGTACCACATTAAGTCCATCGACCAGTTGAAAGATCCGAAGATCGCCAAACTGTTTGATACCAACGGCGATGGCAAAGCCGATCTCACCGGCTGTACCCCCGGCTGGGGCTGCGAAGCGGTCATCAACCATCAGATTGATGCCTATGGGTTGAACAATAAAGTGGTCCATAACCAGGGCAACTACGCAGCGATGATGGCCGATACCATCGCCCGTTATAAAGAAGGCAAACCGGTTCTTTATTATACCTGGACGCCGTACTGGGTCAGCGACGTGCTGAAACCGGGTAAAGATGTGGTCTGGCT
This sequence comes from Klebsiella sp. 141161, assembly GCF_050600815.1. Lineage (NCBI taxonomy): Bacteria > Pseudomonadati > Pseudomonadota > Gammaproteobacteria > Enterobacterales > Enterobacteriaceae > Klebsiella > Klebsiella sp. 141161. The sequence continues at coordinate 89,892 of NZ_JAQIRN010000002.1, forward strand.
GCAGGTGCCGTTCTCCTCTCTGCCGGGAGAACAGAAAGATATCGACACCAAGCTGCCGAACGGCGTCAACTATGGCTTCCCGGTGAACACCATGCACATCGTCGCCAACAAAGCCTGGGCTGAGAAGAACCCGGCGGCGGCGAAGCTATTTAGCCTGATGAAGCTGCCGATTGCCGATATCAACGCCGAAAACGCGATGATGCATGCCGGCCATGCCTCAGAAGCCGACATCAACGGCCACGTTGATGGTTGGATTAAAGCCCACCAGCAGCTGTTCGACGGCTGGGTGAAAGAAGCGCTGGCGGCGCAAAAGTAATTTCTCCCCTCTCCCCACGGCGTTTACCGTCGTGGGGACCGCCCTTCCCCAGAACCAATACGAAACAGATATGCCTAAAAAGGGATTTTCTGATTTCCCATTTTAGCGATTGTGAAGCCGTCACGCCGTCTGCTAAGGTGAACAAATCTTTCCAGGCGTAATTTTCACCAGCGTTATCAATAAGTCACCGATATGGAAACGCCTGCTCCCCGACGTCAGCGCCATTGGCTACCAACACGGGTAGGTTGCGCCGCGTTCAGGTTGAGCTTACAGGCGACGAACAGCATTATTATCCCTACGCAACTCAGCGCTTTAGCCTATGGTTTGGCATGGAAAATCGGCGACTCGCCGGAGATTTTAAGTATTAATAGTGACCGATAATTCATTTGCTTTATTTGTCACAATAGTTATTATATCGGCTGTAATTAATGAGGTTATACCCAAATGGATAGTTCGTTTACTCCCATTGAGCAGATGCTCAAATTCCGCGCCAGCCGCCATGAAGATTTCCCTTTCCAGGAGATTCTCCTCACCCGTCTCTGTATGCACATGCAGGGTAAGCTGCTGGAAAACCGTAACAAAATGCTGAAAGCGCAAGGGATTAACGAGACATTATTTATGGCGCTGATAACGCTTGAGTCTCAGGAAAATCACAGCATTCAACCTTCCGAGCTGAGCTGCGCGCTGGGTTCGTCACGCACTAATGCCACCCGCATTGCCGACGAACTGGAAAAACGCGGCTGGATCGAGCGCCGTGAAAGCGACAACGATCGTCGCTGCCTGCATCTGCAGCTAACCGACAAAGGTCATCAATTCTTGCGCGAGGTATTACCTCCGCAGCACAACTGCCTGCACCAGCTGTGGTCTTCTTTGAGCACTGCGGAAAAAGACCAGCTGGAGCACATCACCCGCAAACTGCTTGGCCGCCTCGACCAAATGGAAGAAGACGGCGCGCTGGCGGGATCCCTGCGCTAAGCACGGAGCCGCACAACATTTTGAGTTGCAAGGAACACGGTCAGGCCAGCAGATCTTCTGCTGGCCTTTCTGGTAAACAGGTCGGCTCAGCCGATGTGAAATAATAAGAATGTAAAATTGTGGAGAATCAGATGAGCGAAAATGCGGCGAGCCAAACTCCGCAGCAATCAGGCAGCAAGAAAGGGAAACGCAAAGGCGCCCTTCTGCTCCTGACCTTGCTCTTTGTTATTGTGGCCGTAGCCTACGGCATTTATTGGTTTTTAGTCCTGCGTCATTATGAAGAGACCGATGACGCTTATGTGGCAGGGAACCAGGTACAGATCATGGCGCAGGTTTCTGGTAGCGTCACCAAGGTCTGGGCCGACAACACCGACTTTGTGCAACAAGGCGATCCGCTGGTCACCCTCGACCAGACCGACGCCCAGCAGGCGTTTGAAAAAGCCAAAACCCAGCTGGCGGCAAGCGTGCGCCAGACTCGCCAGCAGATGATCAACAGCAAGCAGCTGCAGGCGAATATCGACGTCAAAAAAACCGCCCTCGCCCAGGCGCAGGCAGACCTTAATCGCCGTATCCCGCTGGGCGCCGCGAACCTGATTGGCCGCGAAGAGCTGCAGCACGCTCGTGACACCGTCGCCAGCGCCCAGGCCGAACTCGACGTCGCGATTCAGCAGTACAACGCCAACCAGGCGATCGTACTGGGCACCAAACTGGAACAGCAGCCTGCGGTGCTGCAGGCGGCGACCGAAGTCCGCAACGCCTGGCTGGCGCTGCAGCGTACGCAAATCGTCAGCCCGATTAGCGGCTACGTTTCCCGCCGCTCGGTGCAGCCTGGCGCGCAGATTGGCACCACTACCCCGCTGATGGCGGTGGTTCCGGCCACCAACCTGTGGGTTGACGCCAACTTTAAAGAGACCCAGCTTGCCCATATGCGTATCGGCCAGCCGGCGACCATCGTCAGCGATATCTACGGCGATGACGTGAAGTACACCGGTAAAGTGGTCGGCCTGGATATGGGTACCGGCAGCGCCTTCTCCCTGCTGCCGGCGCAAAACGCCACCGGCAACTGGATCAAAGTCGTCCAGCGTCTGCCGGTTCGTATCGAAATAGATGCTAAACAGCTGGCGCAACATCCGCTGCGCATCGGCCTGTCGACGCTGGTTGAAGTAGACACCAGCAATCGCGAAGGCGAGATGCTGGCAAGCCAGGTACGTAGCTCGCCGGTCTATGAAAGTAATGCCCGTGAAATCGGCCTTGAGCCGGTAAATAAACTGATCGACGGTATCATCCAGGCCAACGCCGGATAATTCAGGGTGAGCGTAATGCAACAGCAAAAACCGCTCGAAGGCGCGCAACTGGTCATTATGACCATTGCGCTGTCGCTGGCGACTTTCATGCAGGTGCTGGACTCCACTATCGCCAACGTGGCTATTCCTACCATTGCCGGTAACCTTGGCTCGTCGCTGAGTCAGGGAACCTGGGTCATCACCTCGTTTGGGGTGGCGAATGCTATCTCCATCCCGATTACCGGCTGGCTGGCGAAGCGCGTCGGCGAAGTGAAACTCTTCGTCTGGTCGACGGTGGCATTCGCCATCGCCTCCTGGGCCTGCGGGGTGTCGAATAGCCTGACGATGCTGATTTTCTTCCGCGTGATTCAGGGGATCGTCGCCGGTCCGCTGATCCCGCTATCGCAGAGTCTGCTACTCAGCAACTACCCGCCAGCGAAGCGCTCAATCGCGCTGGCGCTGTGGTCGATGACGGTCATCGTCGCGCCGATTTGCGGCCCAATTCTCGGCGGCTATATCAGCGATAACTACCACTGGGGCTGGATCTTCTTCATCAACGTGCCGATTGGCGTGGCGGTGGTTCTCATGACGCTGCAAACCCTGCGCGGCCGCGAAACCCGCACCGAACAGCGGCGTATCGACGGCGTCGGGCTGGCGCTGCTGATTATCGGGATCGGCAGCCTGCAGGTTATGCTCGACCGCGGTAAAGAGCTCGACTGGTTCGCTTCCAACGAGATTATCATCCTGACCATCGTGGCGGTGGTGGCGATAAGTTTCCTTATCGTCTGGGAGTTGACCGACGATAACCCGATAGTCGACCTGTCGCTGTTTAAGTCGCGTAACTTTACCATCGGCTGTTTGTGTATCAGTCTGGCCTATATGCTCTACTTCGGCGCCATTGTATTGCTGCCGCAGCTTCTGCAGGAGGTATACGGCTACACCGCCACCTGGGCCGGTTTGGCTTCGGCGCCGGTCGGAGTGATCCCGGTCATTCTGTCGCCGATTATCGGCCGCTTTGCCCATAAGCTCGATATGCGGCGGCTGGTGACCTTCAGCTTTATTATGTATGCGGTGTGCTTCTACTGGCGCGCGTGGACCTTCGAACCGGGAATGGACTTTGGCGCATCGGCCTGGCCGCAGTTTATCCAGGGCTTTGCGGTAGCCTGTTTCTTCATGCCGCTGACCACCATCACCCTCTCTGGCCTCCCGCCGGAGCGGCTGGCGGCGGCGTCGAGCTTGTCGAACTTTACGCGAACCCTTGCCGGCTCCATCGGTACCTCAATTACCACCACCATGTGGACCAACCGCGAGGCGCTGCACCATGCGCAGCTCACCGAGTCGGTGACGCCGTTCAACCCCAACGCCCAGCAGATGTACGATCAACTACAGGGCATGGGAATGACCCAGCAGCAGGCTTCCGGCTGGATTGCCCAGCAGATAACCAACCAGGGGTTGATTATCTCCGCCAACGAAATCTTCTGGGTCTCGGCGGGGATCTTTATCCTGCTGCTAAGCCTGGTCTGGTTCGCCAGACCGCCGTTCAGCGCCGGCGGCGGTGGCGGAGGCGCGCACTAAGTATCAACAAAAGGGATCTGCGGGTCCCTTTTTTATTGCCCCGACTTTGTCCATTTCGCGCTAGCTTCTGTCCATTTCGCTAAAGCCGCCGATGCGTTATGTCATGCAGGATAAAGCTCCGACTACAGGAGAACATCATGCTGACCAATCCTTGCGAAAAATACAGCCCTTATCCGCCTATCGCCCTGCCCGATCGCCAGTGGCCCGAGCGGCAAATCACTACCGCGCCGCGCTGGCTTTCCACCGATTTGCGCGACGGCAACCAGGCGCTGGCCGAACCGATGGATGCCGCACGCAAGCTGCAGTTCTGGGAGCTGTTGCTGGAGTGCGGTTTTAAAGAAATAGAGGTCGCCTTCCCCTCCGCCTCGCAAACCGACTTCAACTTTGTGCGCCAGCTGATTGACGAGCAGCGCATCCCTGAAGATGTCACCATTCAGGTACTGACTCAGGCGCGGGAAGAACTCATAGCGCGAACCTTTGAAGCGCTGCGCGGCGCCCGACAGGCAACCATCCATCTCTACAATGCCACCGCGCCGCTGTTTCGCGAGCTGGTTTTCGGCATGGAAAAGGCCGAAGTGATCGAGCTCGCCACTCGCGCCACCCGGCTTATTCGTCAGCATTGCGAACAGCAGCCGGACACCCGTTGGCAATATGAATATTCACCGGAAACCTTCTGTTTTACCGAGCCGGAATTCGCCCTTGAAATCTGCGAAGCGGTGGCGGAAATCTGGCAGCCCTGCGGCGAACGGCCAATGATTATTAATCTTCCGGCAACGGTCGAAGTCAACACGCCGAACGTCTACGCCGATCGGATTGAATATTTTTGCCGCCACTTCTCGCGCCGCCAGGATGTGTGTATCAGCGTGCATCCGCATAACGATCGCGGTACCGGCGTCGCCAGCGCCGAACTGGCGGTGATGGCCGGCGCCGATCGCGTGGAAGGCTGTCTGTTCGGCAATGGCGAGCGCACAGGCAACGTCTGTCTGGTCACGCTGGCGATGAATCTCTATAGCCAGGGCGTGGATCCGCAGTTGCGCTTTATGCAGATGAATCGGGTGGTAGAGATCGTCGAGAACTGCAATCAGCTTCCGGTACATCCGCGTCATCCATGGGCAGGCAGTCTGGCCTACACCGCCTTTTCCGGTTCGCATCAGGATGCCATTAAAAAAGGGTTTGATGCCCGTAAACCGGGAGATCGCTGGCAAATGCCGTATTTACCTATCGACCCACAGGATATCGGCTGCAGCTATGAAGCAGTGATCCGCGTTAACAGCCAGTCAGGTAAAAGCGGCAGCGCATGGCTGATTGAGCAGAACCACGGTCTTAAGCTGCCGCGGGCATTGCAGCAGGACTTCAGCCAGTACGTTCAGCAAGAAACGGATAGCCATGGTAAAGAAATGACCCATAACGCGTTATGGCAGCTGTTTCGCAGCCGTTACGGCCTGCTGGCGCAGCCGACGCTGGCGTTACTCGACTATCAGAGCGACGGCCAGCAGGATGGCGAACTGACGTTACAGGCTGCGCTGCGGATGAATGGCGAAACCCGCCGCTTGAACGGACGCGGGAACGGTTTGTTATCCGCCGCCGCCAACGGCCTGAGCGCGCTGTTAAAACGTCATTTCGTTATCAAGGACTACCACGAGCATACCCTCGGGGCGCGCAGCGACAGCCGCTCCGTTGCCTATATTCGCTGCGTCTTTGCCAATGGCGAAAGTCGATGGGGCGTCGGCATTGATAATGACGTTGCCCGCGCGTCGTTACAGGCGTTGTGTAATGCCGTTCACGCCAGGGATTAATCCAACGGGCGAAAATAGTCGCTGGGCGCGGTCCCCATGACCCGGCGGAACATGGCGCTAAAAGCGCTGTGGCTGCCGTAACCCAGATCCAGCGCTACCCGAAGTACCGACTGCCCCTGCGCCAGGCGAACCAGCGCCTCCATCAGCTTCGCCCGGCGCACCCATTCGCTCCACGTCAGGCTGGTCTGCTGTTGAAAATGGCGGTTCAGCGTACGCTCGCTCATTCCGCCTGCTTGCGCCGCCTCACGGCTGCCCCACGGTTCACCGGGCGCTTCGCGCACCCGCTGGCATAACCGACGCAGGCTATCGCTATGCGGTTCCGGCAAACCGAAAGGTAATACCGACATCCCGCGAATCTCATCCAGCATCAGCTCATAGATACGTTCATCGCGGGTGCCGGGGAAATAGCGCTCTTCCAGCGCCAGCGACGCGACGATAAGCTCACGCAGCAGCGGTGAGATCTGTACGATCTGGCAGGTAGAGGGCAGATCGGCACGGGCCAGCGGATCGATAAATAGCGTCCGTGCGGCCACATTGCCGGTTATGCGCAACGCGTGCGGCGTATGTGCCGGTAGCCAGACGCCGCGCCCCGGCGGCACGACCCAGAATCCGACCGGCGTTTCCACCCGAACCACGCCGCTGAGAATATGCAATAACTGAGCGCAGTCGTGGCAATGCATTGGTTCGCTATCGCCGTGGGCGTAATCATGGGCAAATGGCACCAGCGCGCGGTGCTGGAAGGAAAAGGAGAGCGTTGTCGACATGATAAGCGGAGAGCGGCCCGACGCGATGGCCGGGCCGACACAAGCGCACTAGATGTGCAGTTCTTGCAGTTTTTCTTTCGGCAGCGCCAGTTCATCGTTGCTGTTGATGCGAACATCACGCTCAATGATGTGGCGGGCGATATCCTGCGCTTCCTCCAGCGAGTGCATGGTGTAGGTTCCGCACTGGTAGACGTTCAGCTCAGGGATCTGATTCTGATCTTTGACTTTCAGCACGTCAGCCATCGCCGCTTTCCAGGCATCGGCCACGCGTTGCTCTTCCGGCGTACCAATCAGGCTCATGTAGAAACCGGTACGGCAGCCCATCGGAGAAATGTCGATAATTTCCACGCCATTACCGTTCAGGTGATCGCGCATGAAACCAGCAAACAGGTGCTCCAGTGTATGAATACCGCGCTCCGGCATCACTTCCTGGTTCGGTACGCAGAATCGCAGATCGAAAACGGTGATTTGATCGCCGTGCGGCGTGTTCATTTTCTTCGCGACGCGCACCGCAGGCGCTTCCATTCGGGTATGGTCGACTGTGAAACTATCTAACAACGGCATTCTTCACCTCCGATAGTGATTTTTTTTAAAATAAAATGAACTCTTCGTTCAACAGCGAGTCTGAGTATATGAAAGACGCGCATTTATTATCATCATCATCCCTGAATCAGAGATGAAAGTTTGGCCACAGTGATGTGGCCTTTTTCTTTTGTAGCGCTTTTTACTACGCGTGTCGTGCTAAAAGCGCCTCGAACGGCTCGCTATCTTCCGCTTCCACTTTCTTCTGTCGCGCGACCGACGCATCACGTTCGGCGATAAAATCTTCTTCGCTTAAAATTTCCAGCGGTTCATCGCGCAGCATCGTACGATACTCATCAGCCAGCTTACGCCCGGTACCACCAATCCCTTCTTCAATCATAGAACGCAGAATGCGCGCTGAGAAAGTTAATTCCGGATCGTCGAAGCAGGCCTGCAGCTCATCGCACACCTGTTGATACGCCTCGCCGCCGTGGATGCTGTCCAGCGTTTGCGCCACGCGACGTAAATCACGGAACAGATCTTTACCCACCTGCGCCAGCGGGAACTGCGCGCTTTCACAGCCAATCCCCAACGTCAGGCCCGGTTTACGGCCCTCAAGAATCACCCGGTTCCAGTTAGTACGGGTACACAGCAGTTCGCTGCTGCTCATTTCCGGCGCATCGGCCAGCACGCACCAGACCATAAACAGATCGAGGAAGCGCACCTGCTGCTCATCCACGCCGATCGGCGAGAATGGGTTGATATCCAGCGAACGCACTTCGATATACTCAATGCCGCCGCGCAGCAGCGCATCGGACGGCGTTTCACCGCTACGGGTCACGCGTTTCGGGCGAATCGGCGCGTACAGCTCGTTTTCAATCTGCAGAATATTGCTGTTGATCTGCAGATGTTTGCCGTCTTTCTCAAGCCCGATTTTAGCGTACTCTTCCGATGGCGTTTTAATCGCCCGCTTCAATCCTGCCACATACTCGTGCAGATCGTTAAACGTAATTCCGAGATTGCTTTGCGACTTATTGGTATAACCGAGGTCGCTAAGACGCAGAGAAGTGGCGTATGGCAGGTAATACATGCCGTTTCCGGCCTTCTCAAACGGCAGAGTCGTCGGTTTACCCTGCAGGAACGAGGAGCAAATCGCTGGCGACGCGCCGAACAGGTACGGGATCACCCAACCGAAACGGTAGTAGTTACGAATCGAGCGGAAATAACCGGCCGAGATCGCCTCTTTGCCGCTTTCCGCGTCTTCCACGCCGCACTTGGCCTGCCAGAACGCCATCGGCAGCGAAAAGTTATAGTGCACGCCAGAAATGGTTTGCATCAGCGCGCCGTAGCGATTTTTCAGTCCTTCGCGATACAACGTTTTCAGCCGGCCAACGTTAGAGGTGCCGTATTGCGCCAGTTCAATATCCTGACCCGGCGCGATATAGCACGGCATGCTCAGCGGCCACATCCGCTCGTCGCCGAGCTGGCGGGCGGTGAAGCGATGCACATCGCGCAGGAAAGTCAGCATATGATCGACATCGCCATCCACTGGAGTAATAAACTCCAACAGGGCTTCGGCAAAATCAGTGGTAATCCATTTATGGGTCAGCGCCGAACCTAAAGCTAAAGGATGGCCGGTCGTGGCCAGCGTGCCGTCGGCGTTAACGCGCAGCGTTTCGCGCTCAAGCCCACGTTTAATGCCTTGCAGCGCCTGCGGATTTTTTTCCAGCCAGGCCAGCGCCTGTGATACATCCGGGATCAATTTGACCTCCCGCCTGTCGAAATCGTTTGAATTAGCATAATTGTAATGGTTGAACAATCAGTCCAATTAGTGCCACCACGTCATGCCCTGAAGGGTTGCCGCCGCAATGACGATATAACGCAACGCCTTACCAAGGCATAAAAAAAAGAGCACTGGTCCCCAGGAAATGCGCATCCATCCCGCCAGTAAACACAGCAAATCGCCTATAACAGGCGCCCAGCTCAATAATAATGTCACCGCGCCATAGCGTTTAAGCCAGCCGGTTGCCCTCTCCTGCCAGCGCGATTGCTTGCGCAGCGGGAACAGGCGCCCCAGAATAACGTTAGTTACCCCTCCAAGGCTATTGCCGATTGTTGCTATTAATACCAGCAGCCACGGTTGACTTGCCCCCGTAAGAAGCATAGCAACCAGCACCACTTCCGAGTTGCCGGGCAGTAAAGTGGCGCTTAAAAAGCTGCTGGCAAAGAGCGACAGGAGCGACAGCGCGTCGCTCACAACAGACGCACATCCACAGCATCCATACCCGCGCGCTTCGCCGCTTCGAGACCGAAGTCGGCATCTTCAAAGACTACGCAGGTTTCCGGCGCGACGCCCATGCGCTCCGCGCACAGCAGGAAGGTATCGGGCGCGGGTTTATGCTGCGTCACGTGATCGGCAGCCACCACCGCGGAGAAATAGTGACGCAGGCCAAGATGCGCCAGTAGCGCTTCGGCGACAGCGCTTTCGCTACCGGTGCCGACCGACATAGGTCGACGGCCATGCCACTCTTTTACCACGTCTATCAGCGGTAACGGGCGTACGCTATCCAATAGCATCGCTTTGACGGCGACGGTTTTTTCCTGCGCCAGACGATGCGGATCTAAATCAGCCTGATTCAGCTCAATGATCGCCTGGGCAATACGCCAGGTTGGAGAACCGTTGAGCGCGACCACGGCCTGCTCATCGAAACGCATACCGTAACGGCCCAATACTTCACGCCATGCCTTACGATGCGTCGGCTCGGTATCGAGGATGGTGCCATCCATATCGAAAATCAGTCCTGCGTAACGTTGGTACATCGTGTTCTCACAAACCGGATAAGGAAACGTTACTGTATCGCAAAAGGCGGGTTTTGTCGCGGGGGGCCAGAGACAGCAAAGGCGCCTGCAGGCGCCTTAATCAACTCGGGATAGCGAAAACCGTATTATTTGATTCGCAGGTCGTTCTCAACCACGCGCACGCCCTGCACGCGACGGGTGACCTCTACCGCACGTTTAGCGCTCTCAGCCGACGATACAAAACCGCTCAGCTGTACGCGGCCTTTAAAGGTCTGCACGCTAATTTCTGAGGATTTGATATCTTTTTCGTTAAACAGCGCGCTTTTTACCTTGGTGGTTACCACGGTATCGTCAATATAACCGCCGGTGCTTTCTTTGGTGGACGATCCGGCACAGCCTGCCAGAGATACGGCGACCAGAAGCGTTGCGCAAAAGGCAGGTATTGCTTTGAACCATTTCATTGATTTCTCTCCTTGCATTCATCACACCCGGTTCAGGTAGATCTACAGGGATAAATTATAGTGGAAAGAGCGACTTGCCAATAAGAAATGTGTTGATTATCGAGGAGATAAAATGCGTCGTACTGATGGGATGAAAATTGGAGAGTTTTATTGAAGAGAAGATGGTGCATCCGGGAGGATGACTCGGCTGCGCCTCGCCCTACGGGCCGTTGCTAACGCAACGTTATCCTCCCTGGTACTCGCGATAATTTCGCATACCATGCAACATTGAGATTGCTGTTACTAAGGAGAATATGGTGCATCCGGGAGGATTCGAACCTCCGACCGCTCGGTTCGTAGCCGAGTACTCTATCCAGCTGAGCTACGGATGCATCGGAAAAGCTATTTAACTGCGAGGTTATTCTGTTGCAAATCTCGTGGCGAGAATATGGTGCATCCGGGAGGATTCGAACCTCCGACCGCTCGGTTCGTAGCCGAGTACTCTATCCAGCTGAGCTACGGATGCATCGGAATAACTAGTTTACTACAGAATTCATCTGAATAATTCAGAATCAGGCAAGAATGGTGCATCCGGGAGGATGACTCGTCTACGCCTTGCCCTACGGGCCGTTGCTTACGCAACGTTATCCTCCCTGGTGCTGGCGATAATTTCGCAGACCATGTAACAACGATATTGCTGTTACTAAGGAGAATATGGTGCATCCGGGAGGATTCGAACCTCCGACCGCTCGGTTCGTAGCCGAGTACTCTATCCAGCTGAGCTACGGATGCATCGGGAAACTTGCTTTACTACGCGTCAGTGTCACAACTAACACATGCCACACTGAGTATGATGGAGTAATCGGTAGAGTGACTCGATTACGCCTCGCACTGCGGGCCGCTGCTTTCACAGCGTTCTTCTTTCTGTTTACAGAGAGAAGATGGTGCATCCGGGAGGATTCGAACCTCCGACCGCTCGGTTCGTAGCCGAGTACTCTATCCAGCTGAGCTACGGATGCAAAATGGCGGTGAGGCGGGGATTCGAACCCCGGATGCAGCTTTTGACCGCATACTCCCTTAGCAGGGGAGCGCCTTCAGCCTCTCGGCCACCTCACCACACAACACGCCTCTTGCGAGTGCTTCGAAGAACTTGTTTCTGCTCTTCGTCGCTGCGATGGCGCACATATTACTTTCTGAGACTTATAAGTCAAACAATTTTTCGAGAGCTTTTTCCGTTTGCACACTTCACGCGCAATTAGCCTGCAAAAACGGCAAAAAGAGTATTTTATCAACAGGAAATAGCCCTTTACGGCCACTCAAAAGCGACAACGAAAAATGACGCACGGCGAATAAAAACAAAAGAGAGGATGTCGCGAGAGAAGAAAAAGGAGAAGAAAAGAGAAAAACGACCGCCGGAGGGATGCGCCTCACAATAAAGCGAGGCGCGGAAAGCTTAGTAACTGGACTGCTGGGATTTTTCAGCCTGGATACGCTGGTAGATTTCTTCACGATGTACAGAGACTTCTTTAGGGGCGTTGACACCAATACGTACCTGGTTACCCTTAACCCCTAAAACTGTCACAGTGACCTCATCTCCAATCATGAGGGTCTCACCAACTCGACGAGTCAGAATCAGCATTCTTTGCTCCTTGAAAGATTAAAAGAGTCGGGTCTCTCGCATCCCGGCATTATCCATCATATAACGCCAAAAAGTAAGCGATGACAAACACCTCGCGGTGTAAGCAGTCACGGCATCACATTCTGTTAAACCTAAGTTTAGCCGATCTACACAACTTCAACCCGACTTTATCGTTATCAGTACTTATGACGCAAGATGCCGCTCCCATCAGGTTACGGCACCTATACCCGTCATACTTCAAGTTGCATGTGTGTTGGCTTTCCTCACTCACCCCAGTCACTTACTTAAGTAAGCTCCTGGGGATTCGCTGCGTCGCCGCCTTCCTGCAACTCGAATTATTTAGGGTAAATGCGTTTATAGTTATTACAGTTTTGCGCTGACCCAGCCTTTCACACTGGCTAACGCAGCAGGGAGAGCAGACGCATCGGTACCGCCGGCTTGCGCCATATCCGGACGACCGCCCCCTTTACCGCCCACCTGCTGGGCGACCATACCAACCAGCTCCCCTGCTTTCACGCGGTCTGTCACATCCTTAGACACACCTGCAATCAGAGAAACCTTACCATCCGCTACCGTAGCTAATACAACGACCGTCGAACCGAGCTGGTTTTTCAGATCATCAACCATGGTACGCAGCATTTTCGGCTCAACGCCGGTCAGCTCGCTGACCAGCAGCTTAACGCCGTTAATTTCTTCGGCTTTACTGGAGAGATTAGCGCTCTCCTGCGCTGCAGCCTGCTCTTTCAGCTGCTGCAGCTCTTTTTCCAACTGACGGGTACGCTCAAGCGCCGCGCGAACTTTATCGCCGATGCTGTGGCTATCGCCCTTCAGCAGCTGCGCGATATCGCTGAGCTGATCGCTCTGCGCATGCAGGCTGGCAATCGCCCCTTCGCCGGTCACCGCTTCAATACGGCGCACGCCTGCGGCGGTACCGGATTCAGAGGTAATACGGAACAGGCCAATATCACCGGTACGCGCCGCGTGAGTACCGCCGCACAGCTCGGTGGAGAAATCGCCCATCCGCAGTACGCGAACGCGATCGTCGTATTTCTCGCCGAACAGCGCCATGGCGCCGGATTCACGCGCGGCATCGATATCCATGATATTGGTTTCGATAGCCAGGTTACGACGGATCTGCGCGTTGACCAGATCTTCTACCGCACGAATCTCTTCCGGCTTCATCGCTTCAAAATGCGAGAAGTCAAAACGCAGCGCTTTATCGTTAACCAGTGAGCCTTTCTGCGCCACGTGGGTACCGAGGACCTGGCGCAGCGCCGCGTGCATCAGGTGCGTCGCGGAGTGGTTGAGACGGATACGCTGACGGCGAGCCTGATCGACATCGGCCTGCACCGCGTCACCCACTTTCAGGGAACCGCTGGCGACTTTACCGATATGACCAATAGCCTGGCCGTACTTCTGCGTATCGCTGACCGCGAAGGAGAAGCCAGCGCCTTTCAGTTCGCCTTTATCGCCTACCTGACCGCCGGATTCCGCATAGAACGGCGTCTGGTCAAGGACTACAACCGCATCCTGACCCGCGCTGACGCTATCAACCGCTTTGCCGTCGATGAACAGCGCAGTAACTTTGCCGTTCAGCTCCAGATGATCGTAGCCTTTAAATTCCGATGCGCCGTCAACGCGAATCATCGCGTTATAGTCAGCGCCGAAACCGCTGGACTCACGTGCGCGGCGGCGCTGCTCTTCCATCGCGGCTTCAAAGCCTGCTTCGTCAACCTTGATGTTGCGCTCGCGGCAGACATCCGCAGTCAGGTCAACCGGGAAGCCATAGGTGTCATACAGACGGAAGGCGGTTTCGCCGTCCAGCGTGTCGCCTTTAAGCTTCGACAGTTCCTCATCCAGCAGCGCCAGCCCGCGCTCCAGTGTGCGCGCAAACTGCTCTTCTTCGGTTTTCAGCACCTGCTCTACCAGAGCCTGCTGCTGTTTCAGTTCTTCACCGGCAGCGCCCATCACGTCGATAAGCGGAGCAACCAGTTTCCAGAAGAAGGTGTCCTTCGCGCCCAGCATGTTGCCGTGGCGAATCGCGCGGCGAATGATACGACGCAGCACGTAGCCGCGGTTTTCATTCGACGGGATCACGCCATCAGCAATCAGGAATGCGCAAGAACGAATGTGGTCGGCGATAACGCGCAGCGACTTGTTAGTGAGATCGGTCGCGCCGGTGACTTTCGCCACGCTCGCAATCAGGTTGCGGAACAGGTCGATGTCATAGTTGGAGTTAACGTGCTGCAGAACAGCGGCAATACGCTCCAGCCCCATACCGGTATCAACGGAAGGCTTCGGCAGCGGCTCCATGGTACCGTCAGCCTGACGGTTGAACTGCATGAAGACGATGTTCCAGATCTCAATGTAACGGTCGCCATCTTCTTCCGGGCTTCCCGGAGGGCCGCCCCAGATGTGATCGCCATGATCAAAGAAGATTTCGGTGCACGGGCCGCACGGACCGGTATCGCCCATCTGCCAGAAGTTATCAGAAGCAAACGGCGCGCCTTTGTTGTCGCCGATGCGGATAATACGCTCACGCGGAACGCCCACTTCATTGGCCCAGATGTCGAAAGCTTCGTCATCGGTCTCGTAAACGGTAACCCACAGTTTTTCTTTTGGCAGGGCGAACCAGTTCTCACCGGTCAGCAGTTCCCATGCGTATTTGATGGCATCCTGCTTGAAGTAATCGCCGAAGCTGAAGTTGCCCAGCATTTCGAAGAAGGTGTGGTGACGCGCGGTGTAACCGACGTTTTCCAGATCGTTGTGTTTACCGCCCGCACGCACGCAACGCTGCGCGGTGGTCGCGCGCGAATAATTACGTTTGTCGAGACCAAGGAAGACATCCTTGAACTGGTTCATCCCGGCGTTGGTAAACAGCAGGGTCGGATCGTTGTGCGGCACCAGGGAGCTGCTGGCAACTACCTGATGTCCCTTACTATGGAAAAAGTCGAGAAACGCCTGACGGATCTCAGCGGTGCTCTTGCTCATAATTATCCTGAAATCAAGCTACACTTCATCCTTCAAGTCGCCTCTGACCTGGCGGAACGTCCTCTCCCGGTAGTGAACTCACGTACGCCCCAGAAGCTGTTCTCTCTTGCCGCCGTGATGCAGCTTGAATGATTTTGTGTATAAGGAATAATCGCCCTGGACGCTGATTATGCAATCACAAGCAGCGGCCCGACGGAATAAAGTGGGAATAAGATAAGTTTTCTTTAGAGGGAAGTAAAATCCCCGATGGGTCAATCTGCAAAATTTCGCCAGATTTCCTGGATATCTTCCATCAGATAGCCGCGGTACAGCAAAAATCGCTGGATTTTAACTTTTTCAGTAAAGGCGGAAGGTAACGGTTCGCCGTATTTACGCTGCGCCTGCTCTTTGGCCAGCGCCGCCCAGTCGATTTCACACTCGCGCATCGCGCTTTCGATGTCGCTGCGGCCAATGCCCTTTTGATTCAACTCCTGGCGGATACGTGCCGGCCCATAGCCCTTGCGGCTCCGGCTGGCGATAAACTGGCGTACAAAACGCTGGTCATCAAGATAGCGGTTTTCCAGGCACCAGCCGACAACCTGTTCGAGCTCCTCCGGTGTGATGTCCAGCTTTTCAGGCCCGTTTTTACTCATTACCGGCGCCGCCAGCTTACGCCGCAGCTCCTGTTCGCTATGATCGCGCATCGCCAGAATACGAATTGCGCGATCCAAAAGACGCGCATAGCCGGAGCGGCGTGGTGAAGTCTCAGTCACAGGCACCTCGATAATCTAAGAAAAGCAAAAGGGCCGCATCAGCAGCCCTTTGTCACTCTTTTAGACGATATCAGAAATCTTGTTCGGTTTCTTCTGCGTCGTTGCCGTCAACCGCGAAGTCCGGCGTGGAATCCTGGTTGTTGAGCAGCAGTTCGCGAACTTTCTTCTCAATTTCTTTCGCCGCCGCCGGGTTATCTTTCAGCCAGGAGATAGCGTTCGCTTTACCCTGACCGATTTTGTCGCCGTTGTAGCTATACCAGGCGCCCGCTTTTTCAATCAGCTTCTCTTTCACGCCGAGGTCAACCAGCTCGCCGAAGAAGTTGATGCCTTCACCGTAGAGGATCTGGAATTCAGCCTGTTTGAACGGCGCGGCGATTTTGTTTTTCACCACTTTCACGCGGGTTTCGCTGCCGACAACGTTGTCGCCCTCTTTCACCGCGCCGATGCGGCGAATGTCCAGACGCACGGAAGCGTAGAACTTCAGCGCGTTACCACCGGTGGTGGTTTCCGGGTTACCGAACATCACGCCGATTTTCATACGGATCTGGTTGATGAAGATCAGCAACGTGTTGGACTGCTTCAGGTTACCAGCCAGTTTACGCATCGCCTGGCTCATCATACGCGCCGCGAGGCCCATGTGAGAGTCGCCGATTTCGCCTTCGATTTCCGCCTTCGGCGTCAGCGCCGCCACGGAGTCGACGACGATAACGTCTACCGCGCCGGAACGCGCCAGCGCGTCACAGATTTCCAGCGCCTGCTCGCCGGTATCCGGCTGGGAGCACAGCAGGTTGTCGATATCAACGCCCAGCTTGCGGGCATATACCGGATCCAGCGCGTGTTCGGCATCGATGAACGCACAGGTTTTGCCTTCACGCTGCGCTGCGGCGATAACTTGCAGCGTCAGGGTAGTTTTACCCGATGATTCCGGCCCGTAGATCTCAACGATACGGCCCATTGGCAGACCGCCTGCGCCGAGCGCGATATCCAGAGAAAGCGAACCGGTGGAGATGGTTTCCACGTCCATGGAACGGTCTTCACCCAGGCGCATGATGGAGCCTTTACCGAATTGCTTTTCGATCTGGCCCAGTGCTGCCGCCAACGCTTTCTGTTTGTTTTCGTCGATCGCCATTGTTACTCCTGTCATGCGAGGTGAAGCGCGTTCGCTTCGCCGTTAATATTTGTTCAGTTGAGGCAATTATACTGTATGGTCATACAGTATCAAGTATTTTGTAGAAATTGTTGCCAGAGCAGATTTAACGCATAGGCCGTCGCCTGACGACGCACCGCTTCGCGGTCTCCGGCAAAGCATTCGCGGCGGGTCACGCCCTGCCCGTTCGCACAGGCGACGCCGAACCACACGGTGCCGACGGGCTTCTCCGCGCTGCCGCCGTCCGGGCCGGCGACACCGCTGACCGATACCGCATAGGTGGCGCGCGCCGCGCGTAGCGCGCCAATCGCCATCTCGACAACCACCGGTTCGCTCACCGCGCCGTTATCCAGTAACGTCACTTCGCTCACGCCAATCATCTGCGATTTGGCTTCGTTGCTATAGGTCACGAAACCGCGCTCAAACCACGCTGAGCTACCGGCAATATCGGTCAGCGCTTTGGCTATCCAGCCGCCGGTGCAGGACTCCGCGGTGGTCACCGTCGCGCCCTGCGCTTTCAGCGCCAGCCCAACCTGTTCGCTTAGCTGCATTAATTCTGAATCGGTCATTTTTGCCCCGCTTAAGCCAGATAAAGAGGCCATCAAAGATAGCACTTTCGGCAGAGATATGGGGACGAGGTGGTGATTTTACGAGGGGGGATCTAAAAATGGGCCGTCCCGCTGCAACCGGGACGACCAGACAACCTGTTACTTCATACTATTGGCGATGAGCTCGACGTTATGGCGCAGCATTTTAACGTAGCTATCGGCCACGCCGCCCGGCTTAGACAGCGCTTCCGGATAGAGCTCGCCGCCCGGTTGCGCCCCCGTTGCGCCAGCGATTTGCTGCACCAGACGCGGGTCCAGCTGGTTCTCCATAAACCAGGTATGTACGCCATCGGCTTTGATTTGCTTAATCAACGCCGCCACCTGCGCCGCGCTGGCTTCGCTCTCGGATGAGAGCCCCTGCGGCGCAAGGAACGTCACGTTGTAAGCGCGGCCAAAATAGCCGAAAGCATCATGGCTGGTCAGCACTTTACGCTTCGCCTGCGGGATGGCGCTAAACTGCGCCTTCGCCCAGCCGTCAATTGCCGTCAGCTGCTCGATATAACGCTTACCGCTGCTCTGGAGCGCCGCTTTATCCTGCGGGTCGGCTTTCACCAGGCCATCAAGGATATTCTGCGCGTACAACGCGCCATTAGCGGCGCTATTCCAGGCGTGCGGATCGGTCACCGTTTTACCGTCTTCATCAAGGGTATGCGTCTTAACCCCTTTTGAAGCCACCACTAATTCGCCCTTAAAACCGGACGCTTTCACCAGCCGATCCAGCCACCCTTCCAGGCCAAGCCCGTTGACCACCACCACGTCGGCTTTGCTGAGCAGCGCGCTATCCTTCGGTGAGGGTTCAAAGGTGTGCGGATCGCCATCCGGCCCTACCAGCGTATCGACATGAACATGCTCGCCTCCGACCTGCTGCACCATATCGCCCAACACCGAAAAACTGCTTACCACGTTCAGCGTTTTTGCCATCGCCCCCTGCGCCATCAGCCCCACGGCTAACGCCATCACCACTGCACTTCGTTTCATCATTTCCTTACCCCATCAATTTGCGCCAGCCAACGACCAGCCGGCTGCGCGTGCCAAAAAACACTGAAATAAAAAACAGTACGCTGGCGGTCAGCACGATGGCGGGCCCGGCGGGTAAATTCACTGCCCACGAAAGGCTCAATCCCATCCAGGCGCAAAACGCGCCGATCGCCGCCGCCAGCAACAAAATGCCCGGCAGCGTTCGTGCCCAGCAGCGCGCCGCTACCGCGGGCAACATCATCAGCCCTACCGCCATTAGCGTGCCGAGCACCTGAAACCCCGCCACCAGGTTCAGTACCAATAGCGCGAGAAACAGGCCGTGCAGCAGCGCCGGTAGCCGCCGCGCGTTGACCTGTAGCCAGGCGCTATCGAACGCCTCGCTGACCAGCCCGCGATAAAACAGCGCAATGCACAGCAGCGTCAGGCTCGCCACGCCGGTGACAAAGAACGCCGCGTCGCTATCCACCGCCAGAATCGAACCGAACAGCAGGTGCAGCAGATCAACGCTGGAGCCGCGCAGCGAGACCAGCGTGACGCCAAGCGCCAGCGAGCCGAGGTAAAACCCGGCAAAACTGGCGTCCTCTTTCAGCGGCGTTCGCCGGCTGACCCAGCCTGCCACCAGCGCCACCGCGATCCCGGCGATAAATCCGCCAACGCTCATCGCCAGCAGCGACATGCCGTTAAGGAGATAACCCGCCGCCACCCCCGGCAGAATGGCGTGCGACAGCGCATCGCCCATCAGGCTCATCCGTCGCAGCAGCAATAGCACGCCTAACATGGTGGTGCTCAGCGACAGCGCGAAGCACACCACCAGCGCCCGGCGCATAAAGCCAAATTCAATAAAAGGTTGAAAAAAGGTATGCCAGATCATGCCTGCCTCGCGGTGTTGAAGGCAGGAAGCACACTTGACGTCTCGCCCCAGCGCGCGTGCTGGGGTTCAAGCAGCAGCGTCTCGGGAAAGAAATCGGCCACGCACTGGTTATCGTGCAGCACCGCCAGTATCGTTTGCCCCTCGCGATGCATATCGACGATAAGCGCCATCAGCTCGCGGCTGGTGGCCTCATCGACGCCGGTAAACGGCTCGTCCAACATCACCAGCGGCGCCTGTTGCACCATCACCCTGGCAAAGAGCATGCGCTGGAACTGGCCGCCCGAGAGTTCTTCAATCGGCGTATTGGCCAGCGCGCTGAGCCCCACCCGCTCGAGCGCCGCCTTGATGCGCTGACGCTCGCCGCCGCCCAGACCGCGCAGCAGCGAGACTCGCGGCCATGCCCCCTGGCTGACGACATCGCGCACCAGCAGCGGAAACTGTGATTCCAGGGCATGGCGCTGCGCCAGCCAGCCGACCACTGGCCGCCCTTTGCGCCAGTTCAGCCGGCCGCTAACCGGTGGAATAAATCCAGCCAGCGTTTTCAGCAGCGTCGATTTACCACAGCCATTAAGCCCGACAATCGCCGTCAGGCTTCCCGCCGCAATCACGCCGCTTAGCGCCGGAGTGATTGCCATGCCTTCATACCCGGCAACCAGGTGATCCAGCTCAATCATGGCAGCGCCACCGCCCACCATGTGGCCAGCCATAGCGCCGCCAGCAGTCCGCTGGCGATTGCCACGCGCGCCGCGCCGGATGCCATAAAAACCGATGTGAACATATTCCCGCCCATCAAAATGTTATAACATAACAATATGGGATTCAGAAAAGAATGTAAATCTGCGTCAGCGAGAGGAAATGTAACAAAGGTCAACAAGAGGCACGCAGACGGGAAAAAACCGGAGGATAAGCGCAGCGTCCCGGGGCTACCAACCGGATACCAGACCGTAGCCCGGATAAGGCGCTACGCGCCGCCATCCGGGGAACTCGAAATTTGTCGGCTGGATGAAAGGATCAATACCCGCCGCGGGCCTGCGAAACCGCCAGCCCCAGTTGCCAGACAGCCATCGCGTAGTGGGTGCTGTGGTTATAGCGGGTGATAGTGTAGAAGTTCGGCAGGCCATACCAGTACTGGTACCCGGTGCCGATATCCAGCCGCAGCAGGCTGGCCTGCTGATGGTTGCCCAGCGGCTGCGTTGGGGTTAACCCCGCCGCCGACAGCTGTGAAACGCTGTATTTGGTTTTAAAGCCGTTATCCAGACCCGGCGCCTGGCCCAGAGCCTGCACCGCGACGGTATCGCCGCTCACCCAACCGTGCTGTTTAAAGTAGTTCGCCACGCTACCGATGGCATCAACCGGATCCCACAGGTTGATATGACCGTCGCCGTTGAAGTCCACCGCGTATTGCTTATACGACGACGGCATAAACTGGCCGTAGCCCATCGCGCCGGCAAAGGAGCCTTTCAGATCCAGCGGGTCATCGCTTTCGCTGCGCGCCATCAGCAGGAAGGTTTCCAGCTCAGAGGAGAAGTATTCAGCGCGGCGCGGATAGTTAAACGACAGCGTCGCCAGCGCATCGAGGATGCGGGTTTTGCCCATCACCCGGCCCCAACGGGTTTCCACGCCGATAATGCCGACGATGATTTCCGGCGGTACGCCGTAGACCTGATACGCGCGGTTCAGCGCGTCCTGATACTGGTTCCAGAACACCACGCCGTTCTGCACGTTATCCGGCGTAATAAACTGTTTCTTATAGCGTAACCAGGCGCCGTTTGGCCCGGTCGGCGGCAACCCGCTCGGCGCCTGGCGATCCATCAGCCGCAGCACGTAGTCCAGGCGCTTAGCCTGCGACAGGATCTCCTGGAGCTGCTGTCTATCGAAGCCGTGTTTCGCCACCATCTTATCGATGAACTGCGCCGCCGCAGGGTTATTGGCGAAATCGCCGCCCATCTGCATCACGTTATGCTGCGGTTCCAGCAAAAAACCGCCGGTTCCGCTCGCCATCTCCGCTTCCGCGGGGGTCTTAGGTTTGCTGCTGCAGGCAGCCAGAAGTGCACATAAAGGGAGTAAAGCCAGATAGCGACGCTTCAACATGGGAATTCCATTTAACAAAATCGGCAAAGGGTAATTATGGTAAAGCATGCGCCCGCCAACAAGGAAGCGGCAATACATTTGCAGACAAAATAGTCCTTTTTTTGCACGTTCTCCGAGTTCGATCCGCACGTTAATTTTTTCACTCACCGCCCCTGAACTTTCAAAATAAAATATTTATCTTTCATTTTGCGATCAATTTAACACTTTTAAACCTTTCAAAGTGATTAAAATCAGCCTCCAGTTAGCAAGAAAAATAATACGCTGAAGGAGAGAACAATGATTGAAATCGTTACCCACGGCGCTGAGTGGTTCATCGGCCTGTTTCAGAAAGGCGGCGAGGTGTTTACCGGTATGGTGACCGGGATCCTGCCGCTGCTGATAAGCCTGCTGGTGATCATGAACGCGCTGATCAACTTTATCGGCCAGCAGCGGATCGAAAAGCTGGCGCAGCGCTGCGCCGGCAACCCGCTTACCCGTTACCTGCTGCTGCCTTGCATCGGTACCTTTGTCTTCTGCAACCCCATGACCTTAAGCCTTGGCCGCTTTATGCCGGAGAAATACAAACCGAGCTACTACGCAGCGGCCTCCTATAGCTGTCATTCGATGAACGGGCTGTTTCCGCACATCAACCCCGGCGAGCTGTTTGTTTATCTCGGCATCGCCAACGGCCTCACCACGCTGGGCCTGCCGCTTGGCCCGCTGGCGGTGAGCTACCTGCTGGTTGGCCTGGTGACCAACTTCTTCCGCGGCTGGATCACCGACCTGACCACCTCTATTTTCGAAAGAAAAATGGCTATTCAACTTGACCAGAAAGTGCATCTGTCAGGAGCGACATCATGACCCGTATTCGTATTGAAAAAGGGACCGGCGGTTGGGGCGGCCCGCTTGAGCTCGACATCGTTGAGGGCAAAAAGATTGTCTATATCACCGCAGGCACCCGCCCGGCGATCGTCGATAAGCTCGCCAGCCTGACCGGTTGGCAGGCGGTTGATGGATTTAAAGAAGGTGAACCGGCAGAAAGCGAAATTGGCATCGCCATTATTGACTGCGGCGGCACCCTGCGCTGCGGCCTCTACCCGAAGCGCCGTATTCCGACCATCAACATCCACGCCACCGGTAAATCCGGGCAGCTGGCGCAGTACATCGTCGAAGATATTTACGTCTCCGGAGTAAAAGAAGAGAACATCAAACTGCTGGAAGATAGCGGCGAGACGGCAGTGCAACCACTCCCCGCCGCGGGCCGCGATTACGATGCCAGCAAGAAGATTACCGAACAGAGCGACGGCCTGCTGGCTAAGGTCGGGATGGGGATGGGTTCGGTAGTGGCGGTACTGTTCCAGGCCGGACGCGACACCATTGATACGGTGCTGAAAACCATTCTGCCGTTTATGGCCTTCGTCTCGGCGCTGATCGGCATCATCATGGCCTCCGGTATCGGCGACTGGATTGCCCACGGCCTGGCGCCGCTCGCCAGCCATCCGCTGGGGCTGGTGACGCTGGCGCTGATCTGCTCCTTCCCGTTGTTATCGCCGTTTCTCGGCCCCGGCGCGGTGATAGCCCAGGTGATCGGCGTACTGATTGGCGTCCAGATCGGTCTGGGCAACATTCCACCGCATCTCGCCCTACCCGCGCTGTTTGCCATTAATGCCCAGGCCGCCTGCGATTTTATCCCGGTAGGCCTGTCGCTGGCCGAAGCCCGTCAGGAGACGGTACGCGTCGGCGTGCCGTCGGTGCTGGTCAGCCGCTTCCTCACCGGCGCGCCAACCGTGCTGATCGCGTGGTTCGTTTCCGGATTTATTTACCAATAAGAGGTTCCTGAAGATGACCGTCATTTACCACACCACTATTACCCGTATCGGCGCCAGCGCGGCAACGGCGCTGGAAGAACAGATGCTCATTACCTTCCGCGAAGGCGCACCGGCGGATATCGAAGAGTATTGCTTTATTCACAACCACGGTGAGCTATGCGGTGCGCTGCGCCCGGGCGCAGAGCTACAGCTCGGCGATCGGCATTATCCGGTGACCGCCGTCGGCGAGGTCGCCGAGCAAAACCTGCGCGAGCTGGGCCACATCACCCTGCGCTTTGACGGTCATCGTCAGGCGGAGTTTCCCGGAACCGTTCACGTCGCGGGCCCGGTGCCGGACGCCATCGCGACCGGCTGTGTACTGAAATTTGTTGCTTAGAAGGAGAGAAAGATGAATCAGGTTGCTGTTGTCATTGGTGGCGGACAAACCTTAGGAGAGTTTCTGTGCCGCGGTCTGGCCGCCGAGGGCTACCGCGTGGCGGTGGTTGATATCCAAAGTGAAAAAGCCAGCCGCGTCGCCCAGGAGATCAACACTGAATATGGCGAAGGTACAGCATACGGCTTCGGCGCCGACGCCACCAGCGAAGCCAGCGTCACGGCCCTGGCCCACGGCGTAGATGAGATTTTCACGCGCGTCGATCTCCTGGTCTACAGTGCCGGTATCGCTAAGGCCGCGTTTATTAGCGACTTCGCGCTGGGCGATTTTGACCGCTCGCTGCAGGTCAACCTGGTGGGCTATTTCCTCTGCGCCCGCGAGTTCTCACGGCTGATGATCCGCGACGGCATTAAAGGTCGCATCATTCAGATCAACTCGAAATCCGGCAAAGTCGGCAGTAAGCATAACTCAGGCTATAGCGCGGCGAAGTTCGGCGGCGTCGGGCTTACCCAGTCGCTGGCGCTGGATCTGGCGGAATACGGCATTACCGTGCATTCGCTGATGCTCGGCAATCTGTTGAAATCACCGATGTTCCAGTCGCTGCTGCCGCAGTACGCCACCAAGCTCGGCATCGATGAGAGCGAAGTCGAGCAGTACTACATCGATAAGGTGCCGTTGAAACGCGGCTGCGATTACCAGGATGTGCTGAACGTGTTGATGTTCTACGCCAGCCCACAGGCGTCGTACTGCACCGGGCAGTCGATTAACGTCACCGGCGGCCAGGTGATGTTTTAAAAGGTTCCCGGATGGCGCTGCGCTTATCCGGGCAACAAAACTGTAGGTCGGGCAAGGCGTTAGCCGCCACCCGACAAAAAACGGTACCCGGGTTGTACCCGGCATCACACCTTCAGGAGACATTATGGTTACCGCACTCATTACCGTCGCCGCTATTGCCTGGCTTTGCCAACTGGCGTTCGGCGGCTGGCAGATCCGCCGCTTCAATCGCGCCTTTGATAGCCTTTGCCAGCAGGGCCGCGTTGGCGTAGGCCGTTCCTCCGGGCGCTTTAAACCGCGCGCGATTGTCGCTATCGCCGTCGATGAAAACGATCGTATTTGCGATACGCTGTTGATGAAGGGACTCACCGTCTTCGCCAGTCCGCAAAAAATCCCCACGCTTAGCGGTAAACATCTCGAGGAATTGCAGCCTGATGTGATCTTTCCCAATGATCCGCTCTGTCAGAATGCACTATCATTAGCGCTTAATCCGAAACATGCATAATTTCGTTGTGAAAGTTAATGTCTTGCGAAATTATCACTTCGAAACTTAAACGCAGGATACAACGCCTATGAAACCACGTCAGCGCCAGGCAGCCATTCTCGAGTACCTGCAATCGCAGGGCAAATGCTCGGTCGAAGAGCTGGCGCAACACTTCGACACCACCGGCACCACTATCCGTAAGGATCTGGTGATACTGGAGAATGCCGGGACCGTCATCCGCACCTACGGCGGCGTAGTGTTAAATAAAGACGAGGCCGACCCGCCTATCGACCACAAGACGCTGATCAACACCCACAAGAAAGCGCAGATTGCCGAGGCCGCCGTGCGATACATCCACGATGGCGATTCAATTATCCTCGACGCCGGCAGCACCGTGCTGCAGATGGTGCCGTTGCTGAGCCGCTTCAATAACATCACGGTGATGACAAACAGCCTGCATATCGTCAACGCGCTTTCCGAGCTCGATAACGAGCAGACCATCCTGATGCCGGGCGGCACCTTCCGTAAAAAATCAGCCTCCTTTCACGGCCAACTGGCGGAAAATGCCTTCGAACAATTCAGCTTCGACAAGCTGTTTATGGGCACCGACGGCATTGATCTGGTCGCGGGCGTCACCACCTTTAACGAGGTCTATACCGTAAGTAAGGCGATGTGTAACGCCGCCCGCGAAGTGATCCTGATGGCCGACTCATCCAAGTTTGGCCGTAAAAGTCCCAACATTGTCTGCGGCCTTGAACGCGTGGATAAATTGATTACCGATGCCGATATTGACCCTGAATTCCAGCGGGCGCTGGAAGCCAAAGGTATTGAAGTCATTATTACTGGAGAACATCATGAGTAACTTTTTGTTAGAGGCCGGACGCCAGACCTTGATGCTTGAGCTGCAGGAGGCGAGCCGCCTGCCGGAACGCCTGGGCGACGACTTCATCCGCGCGGCGGAAACCATCATCCACTGCGAGGGCAAACTGATTGTCTCCGGTATCGGTAAATCCGGCCACATCGGCAAAAAGCTAGCGGCAACCTTCGCCAGCACCGGCACCCCGGCCTTTTTCGTCCATCCGGCGGAAGCCCTGCACGGCGATCTCGGCATGCTCGATAGCCGCGACGTGATGCTGTTTATCTCCTACTCCGGCAGCGCGAAAGAGCTGGATCTCATCGTACCGCGGCTGGAAGAGAAATCCATTCCGCTGCTGGCGATGACCGGCAAATCCACCTCGCCGCTGGCGCTGGCGGCGAAAGCGGTGCTGGATATCGCCGTAGAGCGCGAAGCCTGTCCGATGCATCTGGCGCCGACCTCCAGCACCGTCAACACGCTGATGCTGGGCGACGCGTTGGCGATGGCGGTGATGCAGGCGCGCGGTTTCAATGAAGAAGATTTCGCCCGTTCCCACCCGGCGGGCGCCCTCGGCGCGCGGCTGCTGAACAAAGTGCATCATCTGATGCGCCGCGATGAAGAAGTGCCGCGGGTCAATGCTGACGCCAACGTCATGGACGCCATGCTTGAACTAAGCCGAACCGGGCTCGGCCTGGTGGCGGTCTGCGATGAAGCCAACCGCGTGCAGGGCGTTTTCACCGACGGCGACCTGCGCCGCTGGCTGGTTGCTGGCGGTACGCTCAACGATGGCGTCACTCAGGCGATGACCCGCAACGGCGTGACGCTGCAGGCGGAAAGCCGCGCGGTGGAAGCCAAAGAGCGGTTGATGAAACACAAAATCAGCGCCGCGCCGGTAGTGGATGAAAACGGCCTGCTGGTCGGCGCCATCAACCTGCAGAACTTTTACCAGGCAGGGATCCTTTAAGCCCCAGACGTTTCGCCAGCCGATGCAGGTTGGCGACGTCCAGTTCCAGCGCACGGGCGGTCGCCGCCCAGTTGCGCTGGTTCGCCTCCAGCGCGTGGCTAATCGCTTCTCGCTGAAAAGAGTCGGTCGCCTCGCGCAGATTGACGTTTCCCGTCGCGGGCGCCGCTGCGACCGTCTCAGTCGGCAACATCGGCGCCGCCACCGCAAACTGGAAATGCTGCGGCTCCAGTACCACTTCATCGCCGGCCTGGGTGGCCCGCGCCAGCACCACCGCCCGGTGAATAGCATGCTCCAGTTCGCGCACGTTGCCCGGCCAGGACCACTGCTGCAGCCTGTTTCGCGCCGCCTCAGCCAAAATGACCCGCGCCAGCCCCATCCGCAGGCGGCACTGCTCACAGAAATAGCCCGCCAGCAGCACCACATCGTTTTCCCGTTCGCGTAGCGCCGGAACCGACAGCGGGAAGACGCTCAGCCGATGGTACAGATCGGCGCGAAAGCGCCCTTCCACCACCTCCTGGCGCAGATCGCGGTTCGTCGCCGCCAGCACCCGCACATCGACCCGCAGGCTGCGGTCATCGCCGACGCGCTGAATATCGCCATACTGCAGCACGCGCAGCAGCTTCGCCTGCAACGCCAGCGACAGTTCGCCAATTTCATCAAGGAACAGGGTGCCGTTATCAGCCATCTCAAATTTACCGCTGCGGTTGCTGATAGCGCCGGTAAATGCCCCTTTCACATGGCCGAACAGCTCGCTCTCCGCCACGCTTTCCGGTAGCGCCGCGCAGTTGAGATAGACCAGCGGATTGGCGGCTCGCGGCGACCCCTGATGCACCGCCTTCGCCACCAGCTCTTTACCGGTGCCGGTTTCGCCGCTTATCAGCACGTTTAAATCTGATGCAGCGACGATATCGATCTCTTTTTTCAGCTGCAGCATGGGCGCCGACAGGCCGATAATCTCCTGACGCTCAGGCTGCGCGTAATGCACCGGCTGCGCCGGCAGCACGTTTTGCGCTTCAAGACGGGCGATGAGCAGCGCGTTATTCAAGGCGCCAGCCACCAGCGCGGCAATTAGCCGCAGCTCTTCATCGCTAAAGCTATCGAAACGGTCGGCATCCATGCCGTCAAGGGTCAGCGCGCCAATCAGCGTCTGCCCGGCGAACAGCGGCAGGCCAACGCAGGCGTGAACCTTCAGACTCTCATGACCGGGGATCAGCCCGTCGTAGGGGTCAGGCAGATCGCTATCCGCCGGGAAGCGCACCACATCACCGGCGCGCGCAATCGCCTCAAGCCGCGGGTGTCCTTCCAGGGCAAAGCGCCGACCGAGCACATCCTGCGCCAGGCCATCGATCGCCAGCGGCACAAACTGATGCGCCTCGTAGCGCAGCAGCGCCGAGGCATCGCAGCCGAGAATCTGCCGCAGGGTAGTAATCAGACGCGAAAAACGGTCGGTGTGACCAATATCGCTTTGTAAATCAATGGCGATTCTCGCCAGCTCGTCGACGGAAAAACTCATTGCTGCTCCATTGTCATTTTGACAATACGCATTGTCATATCGACTATTTTAGTCATTGTCATTTTGACAGCAACAAAAATCATAAAAAATTAAAAATAGATAATTATCAATGAATTAAAAAGTTGGCACGCAACTTGATATAAGCCAATCAACTGAGTTTAAACACACTGTATTGATTGAGGTTGCTATGTCTATTGCGGTTAAAAATAACATTCTTTGGGTTGGCCAACGCGATTGGGAAGTGCGTGATTTCCACGGCACCGAATATAAAACGCTGCGCGGCAGCAGCTACAACAGCTATCTCATCCGCGAAGAGAAAAACGTGCTGATCGATACCGTCGATCATAAATTCAGCCGCGAGTTCGTGCAGAACCTGCGCAGCGAAATCGATCTGGCTGACCTCGACTACGTCGTCATTAACCACGCCGAAGAGGACCATGCCGGCGCGCTGACCGAACTGATGATGCAGATCCCGGATACGCCGATTTACTGCACCGCCAACGCCATCGACTCGATCAACGGCCACCATCATCATCCGGAGTGGAACTTCCACGTGGTGAAAACCGGCGATACTCTCGATATCGGTAATGGTAAACAGCTGATCTTCGTGGAAACGCCGATGCTGCATTGGCCTGACAGCATGATGACCTACCTGACCGGCGACGCGGTGCTGTTCAGCAACGACGCTTTCGGCCAGCACTACTGCGACGAACACCTGTTCAACGATGAAGTGGACCAGATTGAACTGTACGAACAGTGCCAGCGCTACTACGCCAACATCCTGACGCCCTTCAGCCGCCTGGTGACGCCGAAAATTACCGAAATCCTCGGCTTCAACCTGCCGGTGGATATGATTGCCACCTCCCACGGCGTGGTCTGGCGCGATAACCCGACGCAAATCGTCGAGAAATACCTCGAGTGGGCGGCGGATTACCAGGAAGATCGCATCACCCTCTTCTACGACACCATGTCCAATAACACCCGCATGATGGCGGACGCCATCGCTCAGGGGATCACTGAAGTCGACCCGCGGGTAGCGGTAAAAATCTTCAACGTCGCCCGCAGCGACAAAAACGACATTCTCACCAATGTTTTCCGCTCGAAAGGCGTGCTGGTGGGCACCTCCACCATGAACAACGTGATGATGCCGAAAATCGCCGGGCTGGTGGAAGAGATGACCGGGCTGCGTTTTCGCAATAAACGCGCCAGCGCCTTTGGCTCGCACGGCTGGAGCGGCGGCGCGGTAGACCGCCTGTCCACCCGCCTGCAGGATGCCGGCTTTGAGATGTCGCTGAGCCTGAAAGCCAAATGGCGCCCGGATATCGACGCGCTGGAATTGTGCCGCCAACACGGACGCGACATCGCCCGCCAGTGGGCCCTCTCGCCGCTGCCGGTTGCTGAAGCAGCGACAACGCCGGAACCACAGGATTGCGTCTGCGCCGCCGCCGCGGCCGCCGATCTCGGTCCCATGATGCAGTGCAGCGTGTGCCAGTGGGTCTATGACCCGGCGAAAGGCGAACCTAACCAGGATGTACAGCCGGGTACGCCGTGGAGTGAAGTGCCGGACAATTTCCTCTGCCCTGAGTGTTCTCTTGGCAAAGATGTCTTTGACGTACTGGCGACGGAGGCAAAATGAGTGATGGCATCGTCATCATCGGCTCGGGCTTCGCGGCCCGCCAGCTGGTGAAAAATATCCGTAAGCAGGATACGCAAATCCCGCTGACGTTAATCGCCGCCGATAGCATGGATGAGTACAACAAACCGGACCTCAGCCATGTCATCAGCCGCGGGCAGAAGGCCGACGATCTGACCCTGCAAAGCGCCGGCGAGTTCGCCGAGCAGTACAATCTGCGTCTGTTTCCCCATACCTGGGTAAGCGATATCGACGCCGAAAACCGGTTAGTGAAGAGCCAGGATAACCAGTGGCGCTACGACAAACTGGTGCTGGCCACCGGCGCGACGCCGTTTATCCCGCCGGTGCCGGGACGCGAGCTGATGCTGACGCTGAACAGCCAGCGCGAATATGGCGCGGCGCAGAGCCAGCTGCACGACGCGAAGCACGTGCTGATCGTCGGCGGCGGCCTGATTGGCTGCGAACTGGCGATGGATTTCTGTCGCGCCGGTAAAGCGGTAACGGTAGTCGATAACTCAGCCAGCGTGCTGGCGGCGCTGATGCCGCCGGAAGCCAGCAGCCGCCTACAGCATCGGCTCACCGAGATGGGCGTACATCTGATGCTCAAAACGCAGCTTGAGAGGTTAGAGCAAACCGCCGACGGCATTCGCGTCAGCCTCGATCGCCAGCGCGCGATAACCGTCGATGCGGTGGTGGCCGCTGCCGGCCTGCGCCCGGAAACGTCGCTGGCGCACCATGCCGGATTGCAGATTAACCGCGGCGTGGTGGTCAATAACCAACTGCAAACCAGCGACCCGGCGATTTATGCGCTCGGCGACTGTGCGGAAATCAACGGTACGGTACTGCCGTTCCTGCAGCCGATTTTACTCAGCGCCATGTGCCTGAGTAAAAACCTGCTGGCGCAAGCGGGCGAGCTCACATTGCCGCCAATGCTGGTGAAAGTGAAAACACCGGATCTGCCGCTGCATCTGGCCGGCGACACCCGCCGCGACGATCTGACGTGGAATATCGTGGCCACCAAAGAGGGGCTGGTGGCGAAAGGCGTGGATGCCGAAAACCAGCTGCGGGCCTTTGTGGTGAGTGAAGACAAAATGAAGGAAGCCTTTGCGCTGCTCAAGCAACTGGTAAGGTGATGGTTTTCCCGGCTTGCGGCGTAAACGCCTTAGCCGGGCTACGGTATTGTCCTGGTAGCCCGGCTAAGCGCAGCGCAAGCCGGGAAAATAACCAGCCTAGCGCGCCAGATTATCGTAACCGCGCCAGCGATAATTTAACACCGACAGCGCCCAACAAACGACGAACAGCCCCACCACCACAAACCCGGCATCGCCGAGGTTATCGTTTAACGCCCCTACCCAGCGCCACACCCCGCCGCTTAGGGCGAACTTATCCATTAACAGCCCCAGCGCCTCCAGGCCGCCGATAAACAGCGCCACCACCACCGAGGTACCGGTGATGGTCATATTGTAATAGAGCTTGCGCTGCGGCTTGCTGAACGCCCAGCCGTAGGCGCCGACC
This sequence comes from Klebsiella sp. 141161, assembly GCF_050600815.1. Taxonomy (NCBI): domain Bacteria; kingdom Pseudomonadati; phylum Pseudomonadota; class Gammaproteobacteria; order Enterobacterales; family Enterobacteriaceae; genus Klebsiella; species Klebsiella sp. 141161. Next base: position 121,359 of record NZ_JAQIRN010000002.1, read on the forward strand.
ATCAGCACATTATCAAGCGTATCCACCAGCGCCATACCGCTGGCGAACAGCGCCGGGAAGACCATAATCGACCAAATCGAAATGCCGCTCGACGCGCCGGCGGCGGAAATACCCAGCACGCCGATTTCGGTGGCGGTATCAAAGCCAAGACCGAACAAAAAGCCCACCAGATACATCTGCCAGCTGCGGCTTATCAGCCGGAAGGTCTTGCCAAACAGCCAGCTCATCATACCGCCGCCGCTAACTATCTCATCGCTGACCTTTTCACCGCGCTTCCACGCCTGGAAGCTGCACCACACGCTGCGCAAAATCACCAGATTGACCAGCGCCATCGCCAGCAGGAACAGCGCCGATACCGCGGTGCCAATCACGCTGCCGGTATCGTGTAGCCAACTCATCTGCTGGCTGAAGGCAGTGGCCGTCGCGGCAATCGCCGCCGACGCTAGCACCACGATCGACGAATGCCCTAGCGAGAACCAGGCCCCGACGCCAAACGGCCGCCGCCCCTGCTGCATCATCTTGCGGGTGACGCTATCAATCGCCGCAATATGGTCGGCGTCGACCGCATGGCGCAGGCCGTAACCCCAGGCCAGCAGACTGGCGGCCATCAATGCCCCGCTGTCGCCAAACGCCTGAAACGCCCATAGCCAGGCCAGGGCGTTCGCGGCGATAAGTCCCAATACCAGCGCCGCCGCACGCGGCTGTTGGCGTAAAATCATCGTTATCATCTTAAATCCTTTGAGACTGCCAGCGGGCGGCGGCCACCACCGCCTGACCGTAGGCGATCGCGCCATCGCCAGCAGGAAGCTGCTGCGGAAAAAGCAAAGTAAAATCAGAGAGGTAATCGCTGAGGCGGGCGGCGAGCAGCTGATTATGCAGTACGCCGCCGCTACAAACGATCGTCGCTATCCCGCGGGAAGCGGCGCGGTCGCGCGCCAGCGCCGCCAGCCCGCAGGCCAGCGCATCATGAAAGGCCCAGGCTTTCTGCGCGGGCGTCGCCTGCCAGCGCAACCACTGTCGCCAGAAGGTGGCTAAATCCAGCTCGCCGCCGCGCCAGGGCAGCGTGACCGGATGGCTGACGCCCGGACAGCTGGCGGCCAGCGCCTCCAGCCGACAGGCCGCCTCGCCTTCGTAGCTCAGGCTCTCCGGCGCGCAATCCAGCGCGTAGGCGACGGCATCAAACAGCCGTCCGCAGGAAGAGGCGCGCGGCGAATTAATACCGCGTTCGATGGCCTGCGCCAACAGCGGCCAGTTTCGCTGCCCCAGCGCGGCGGTTTGCGGGTATGACTGCCAGTCGGGAATAAATGCCAGGCACTGGGCCAACAAATTTCGCCACGGCTGGCGCGCCGCCAGATCGCCGCCCGGCAGAGCCACGGCCGGGAGGCCGCCAAGATGTTCGCATTCGCGGTAGTTCACCCGCAGGCATTCGCCGCCCCACAGCGCGCCGTTTTCCCCCATGCCAATGCCATCAAGGGTCAGGGCAATCACATCGCCGCCGTCGAGCGGCCAGCGGTGTTCTGCCAGGCAAGCCGCCGCGTGGGCATGGTGATGCAGTACCGGCTCGACCGGTAACGACATTGACGCCGCCCACTGTGTCGAGCGATAGCCGGGATGGGCGTCAACCGCCACCCGCTGCGGCGCAAATGCATAAATGCTCTGCATTAACTGCAGCGCACTGCGCCACTGTTGCTCGACGCCCTCCTCGCCGAGATCGCCAAAATGCTGGCTCAGCACCGCCTCGTCGCCGCGCGCCAGACAGAAGGTATTTTTCATATCCGCCCCCAGCGCCAGCAACGGCGGAATATTATCCAGGCCCGGCGGCAGCGGCAGCGCATCCGGCACATAGCCACGGGCGCGGCGCAGCATCTCACCGCTTGAGCGCACCAGCGAATCGTCCATACGCTGCACGATATCGCGATTATGTAGCAGAAAACCGTCGGCGATATCGGCTAAGTCGGTGAGCGCTTCGCGATTACTCAATGCCGGAGGGCGGCCGCTGAGGTTGCCGGAGGTCATCACTATCGGGCGCGCCAGCGCCTGCAGAAGTAAATGCTGCAGCGGATTAGACGGCAGCATCACCCCAACTTCCGCAAGCCCTGGCGCAATCTCGTCACACAGGCCGGGAACCTGCGCTTTAGCCAGCAATACAATCGGCGCGGCGGGCGAGCGCAGCAGCGTTGCCGCCGCGGCGGGTAATCCCGTGGCCGTCGGCAGCATTACCGCCAGCGGTTTTGCCGGGCGCCGTTTTCGCGCGCGCAGCGCTGCCACCGCCACGCTATTGCCGGCATCGCAGGCCAGATGAAAACCGCCAATCCCTTTTATCGCCACAATATCGCCCGCAGCCAGCCGCGCGATGGCCGCCTGCAGCGCCGCTTCAGCGAATAGCGTTAGGGTTCCCGCCCGCCACTCCAGCTGTGGGCCGCAATCGGCACAGGCCACCGGCTGGGCGTGAAAACGGCGATCGGCAGGCTCCCGGTACTCGGCAGCGCAGCGCGGACACAGCGGGAACGGCGCCATCGCCGTAAAGGGACGATCGTATGGCATGGCGCGAATAATGGTGAAGCGCGGCCCGCAGTGGGTACAGTTGATAAAGGGGTAACGGTAACGGCGTTCTTGCGGATCGTTCATCTCCGCCAGGCACGCCGGGCAGGTTGCGGCATCGGGAACAATCTGCGTGCGCATACTGCCGCCGCCGCTGTGGCGAATGGTGAAATCCTGAGGAAGCTTATGCCAGTGAAACGGGGTGCAGTCGGTGCTGTCAATACGCGCCAGCGGCGGACAGTGACGGGCCAACGCGGCGGTAAAACCACCGTCGTCGCCGATCAGCCTGACCAGCACGCCGTCGCCGTCGTTACAGACATCGCCGCCGCGCGCCATTTGTCGCGCCAATTGCCAGACGAAGGGGCGGAAACCCACCCCCTGCACTTTACCGCGAATGCGGATTTGCACCCCGTTCATGCGGCGTATTACCAGGCCAGCGCCGTACGGCGACGTTTTTCGAGGTTCATCTGCTCAAGCTTGTTGCGGTCGACGCAAACCAGCGCGTGCGTCGGGCAGGCTTCAATGCAGGCCGGACCGCTATCGCGCTGGTGGCACAGGTCGCACTTGTTGGCTTCGGCTTTTTCCGCCATGACGTTCAACCCGGCGCCGCTGTGGCGAACGACCGGGCGCACCACCACTTCCATCGCCCCATACGGGCAGGCGACAACGCAGGTTTTACAGCCGATGCAGCGCTCCTGCATCACGTGGACAAAGCCTTTATCGCGGCTGATGGCGCCGTTCGGGCAGACGTTGGCGCATGGCGCGTCTTCACATTGACGACAGGCCGTCGCCGTCGACACATTGACGCCTTTGATCACGTGAATACGCGGCAGGAACGACTGCGGCGTCAGCGCGGCGCAATCCTGATTTTCCTGATGAGAGACCACGCAGGCCACTTCACAGGTGCGGCAGCCGATGCATTTGCTCGCATCGGCGATAATGAAACGGTTCATCCATTTCTCCAGCGGAAAGAAGTTAACGCGCCGGATTATGCATAATACGTTCCAACTTTTATTTCATTGAAATTTAAGGGAATTAAATTAACAGTCGCTGTCATCGTCACAACTGACGATGACAGCTGACGACATCAGACATGCGGGCCGCGCGCCAACGACTCGCGTTCAATCAGCTCGCCGGGGAAAGTTTGCTGATATTTAAATTCCCCGCCATCGAGCATAAATATCAGCCTGTTGATGCTCTCTTTCATCATTTCGGTGACCGGAATTTTAACGCTGGAGAGCGAAGGGATCACATACGGCGCCAGCGCGATGTCATCGAAACCGATCACCGATACCTGCTGCGGCACCGCGATCCCCTGCTGGTGCAGTTGCTTAATCGCGCCGATCGCCATGTCGTCATTACTGGCGACCAGCGCGCTGAAACTGACGCCGCGTTGGCAGAGCGCTTCGACAGCGGCGGCTCCGGTTTGTGGCGTCCAGCGCCCTTCGACGATCAGTTCTTGCCGCACGGGAAGCCCCAGGCCTGCCAGCGCGTCTTTATAACCAGAGAGACGCTCAACCCCGGTAGGCGAATCCAGCGAACCGGTGATAAAAGCAATGTCGCGATGTCCGCTGGCAATTAACTTTTCAACCGCCATCCGCGCCGAGGCTTTGTGATCGGACCATACGCAGTGGCTGGCATGGCGGCGCAGGCGACGGTTCAGCACCACAATCGGCTGCTCATGATTGTCGATGATCTCATCCATTTCATCGACGCTAAGAAAGCGCGGATAGATGATGATCGCATCACAGCGCATATCGAGCAGATACTGAATCGCCTCGCGCTCCTCTTGCGCGCTGTGTTTGCCGTCGGCAAGGATCAGCTGCCGCCCCTGATCTTCCGTCAGCCGCGCCACGTGAAACAGCAGCTCGCTGAAATAGACGCCGTGATAAAGGGTGTTGGTTACCACCAGCCCGATGGTCTGGCTTTTTTTGGTCGCCAGATTGCGCGCCAGCAGATTCGGCCGATAGCCGCTTTCGGCAATTGCCTGAAACACCCGGTCTTTGGTCTCCTGGCTAACATAGCCATTGCCCGACAGCACCCGCGAAACGGTCGCCTTTGATACTCCCGCGCGCTTCGCAACCTCCAGCATCGTTGCCATGGGGTTCTTCCTGTAACTTAAGTTGCCTGCAGTGTACTGCACGTCTCGCCGTTTTTCAGCAGTCGGCATCGCCCTGATGTTGCTCTGCCCCTGCCTACAAAGCGATCAAAATCACAAATTTGAAAAGTGATTTTTTTAATTCTTGTATGGCTCAATGAAACTAATCATGATTTTGTGGAACCGGTTTCCTATGCATATACCGCGCATAGCCGCCGTCAGGCGCTGGCGTGTAATCAGTACCCTATTGATAAAACAGGATAAAATCCGATGTCTAAAAATTATGCAGCCCTGGCGAACCAGATCCTGACGGCGATCGGCGGCGCAGACAACGTCGTTGCCGTAACCCACTGCATGACCCGCCTGCGCTTTGTGGTGAAAGATAACCAACGCGTGGACGCCCCGGCGCTGAAAGCGCTGCAAGGGGTACTTGGCGTCGTGCGTAGCGATAACCAGTGCCAGGTGATCATCGGCAATACCGTATCGCAGGCGTATCGCGAAGTGCTGAATCTGCTGCCCGGCGAGTTGCGCCCGGCTGAGCCGCAGGGGAAACCGCCGCTGACCTTAAAACGCATCGGCGCCGGGATCCTTGATGCGCTGATCGGCACCATGTCGCCGCTGATCCCGGCGATTATTGGCGGATCGATGGTCAAACTGCTGGCGATGATCCTGGAAATGAGCGGCGCGTTGCCAAAAGGCTCGCCGACGCTGACCATTCTGACGCTTATCGGCGACGGCGCGTTCTTCTTCCTGCCGCTGATGGTTGCCGCTTCCGCGGCGGTAAAATTCAAAACCAATATGTCGCTGGCTATCGCCATCGCCGGGGTGCTGGTGCATCCGGGGTTCATCGAATTAATGGCCAAAGCCGCGCAGGGTGAGCACGTTGAGTTCGCCTTCATTCCGGTTACCGCCGTGAAATACACCTACACGGTGATCCCGGCGCTGGTGATGACCTGGTGTCTCTCTTATATCGAGCGCTGGGTCGATCGCATCACCCCGGCGGTGACAAAAAACTTCCTTAAACCGATGCTGATCGTGCTGATTGCCGCGCCGCTGGCGATCCTGCTGATTGGCCCGCTCGGCATCTGGATCGGCAGCGCGATCTCCGCGCTGGTGTACACGATCCATAGCTATCTCGGCTGGCTGTCGGTGGCGATCATGGGCGGACTCTGGCCGCTGCTGGTGATGACCGGGATGCACCGCGTCTTTACGCCAACCATCATTCAGACCATCGCCGAAACCGGCAAAGAGGGCATGGTGATGCCATCGGAAATCGGCGCCAACCTGTCGCTGGGCGGCTCGTCGCTGGCGGTGGCGTGGAAAACCAAAAACCCGGAGCTGCGCCAGACCGCATTAGCGGCGGCGGCATCGGCGATTCTGGCCGGGATTTCCGAACCGGCGCTGTACGGCGTGGCGGTACGTCTGAAACGCCCGCTGGTCGCCAGCTTAATCAGCGGCTTTATTTGCGGGGCGGTGGCGGGGATCGCCGGGCTGGCCAGCCATTCGATGGCGGCGCCGGGGCTGTTCACCAGCGTCCAGTTTTTCGATCCGGCCAATCCGATGACTATCGTTTGGGTCTTTGGCGTGATGGCGCTGTCGGTGGTGCTCTCCTTTGCGCTGACGCTGCTGCTCGGTTTTGAAGATATCCCGGTAGAAAATGCCGCCGCCGACGCCAGACAGCGCCAGGGCGCGGCCACTCACGCCTGAACACTTTTTTGAACGCGAGGTAACGCATGTCGAGTTTTCCACACGGATTTTTATGGGGCGGCGCTCTGGCCGCTAACCAGTCTGAAGGCGCTTATCTTGAGGGCGGCAAAGGGCTGACAACCGTTGATACTATTCCGCACGGCGCCCATCGCCTGGCGGTGAAGCTGGGCCAGGAGAAGCGCTTTACGCTTCGCGAAGATGAATTCTACCCAAGCCACGTGGCGATTGATTTTTACCATCGCTATAAAGAGGATATCGCCCTGATGGCGGAGATGGGGTTTAGCGTCTTCCGCACCTCTATCGCCTGGAGCCGACTGTTCCCGCGCGGCGATGAACAACAGCCAAACCCGGAAGGTATCGCCTTCTATCGTGCGATGTTTGAAGAGTGCAGAAAGTACGGGATCGAACCGCTGGTCACCCTGTGCCACTTTGATGTCCCGATGCATCTGGTGACGGAATATGGCTCCTGGCGTAACCGGAAGATGGTCGATTTTTTCAGCCACTATGCGCGCACCTGTTTTGAAGCGTTTGACGGACTGGTGAAATACTGGCTCACCTTCAATGAAATCAACATTATGCTGCATAGTCCCTACTCCGGCGCCGGTCTGGTGTTTGAGGAAGGAGAAAATCAGGAACAGGTGAAATACCAGGCCGCGCATCACGAGCTGGTGGCCAGCGCGCTGGCGACAAAAATCGCCCATCAGGTTAACCCGCAAAACCAGGTCGGCTGCATGCTGGCGGGCGGTAATTTCTACCCGTATTCCTGTAAGCCGGAAGATGTCTGGATGGCGCTGGAAAAAGATCGTGAAAACCTGTTCTTTATCGATGTGCAGGCACGCGGCGCGTATCCGGTGTGGGCCGCGCGGGTATTCCGCGAGAAAGGCGTCACTATTGCCAAACAGCCGGGCGACGACGAAATCCTCAAAAACACCGTTGATTTTGTCTCCTTTAGCTATTACGCCTCGCGCTGCGCGTCAGCGGAGATGAACGCCAGCAATACCAACGCCGCCAATATCGTCAAGTCGCTGAAGAATCCGTACATTGCGGCCAGCGAATGGGGATGGGGCATCGATCCGCTCGGCCTGCGCATCACCATGAACATGATGTATGACCGCTATCAGAAACCGCTATTCCTCGTGGAAAACGGGCTCGGCGCGCGCGATGAAATTGACGCCAACGGCGAAATCAACGACGACTACCGCATTAGTTATCTGCGCGAGCACATCAAGGCGATGCGCGACGCCATCGATGATGGCATTCCGGTCATCGGCTATACCAGCTGGGGCTGTATCGATTTGGTATCCGCCTCCACCGGCGAGATGAGCAAGCGCTACGGTTTCGTGTATGTCGATCGCGACGATGCCGGTAACGGCACGCTTGCGCGCAAGCGCAAGAAATCGTTCTGGTGGTATAAGAAGGTCATCGCCAGCAACGGGGCGGATCTGGAGTAGTCGGTATTGCCGGGTGGCGGCTTACGCCTTACCCGGCATACGGTCCCCCGGCGAAGCATTAGCGCAAGCCGGGGAACGCCTGTTCCTCGGCCGCTTCCAGCGCGGCAAAACCGCCCTGCCCCTGCCAGCCATCAAGCCGCGCGTATACCGTCGCGACGGCATCCTTAACAGGCTGAGTCATCGGGTAATAGAAACCGACTATATCGGGCTGAATGCCCACAAAAATCACCTCGCCAATATCCTCTTTTAACTGATCGATAAGATAGTTAAGCGGCATATTGTGGGTGGTCATCATAAACATGTCGGCGATATCGTCCGGGTCGACAATGCGAATTTCGCCAGGGTTGAGCCCCATATCGGTTGCATCGACGATCAGCAGCCGCGTCGGGCGCAGTTCGCGGATGGCGACGATATCGTTTTCCGGCGCGCTGCCGCCGTCAATCACCACCCAGCCGCCGACCGGATTGGCCGCGCACATTTCCGCCAGCAGCGGGCCTGCGCCGTCATCGCCCATCATGCTGTTGCCGACACACAGTAAAACGTCAGTCACGTAGTCTCCTCACCATCAGATAGATGGCGCTTTCCTGGTGAATATCGTGCAGCATGCTGAGCAGGGTTTTACTCCACGCCTGCTGCTGCGGGGTCTGCGCGGACTGCGCTTTATCAAAGGCGTTAGCCAGCATCGCCACGTGATTGCTGTCGATAACAATCTCGCCATACTTCGGCACGCCTTCCATTTTACGCCGCGCGGCGCTGCCCGCCTCCAGCGTACCAATCCACGCCAGATAGTCCTCCCACGGGCAGCTTAACGCCGCTTCCAGGCAGTCAATGACGCCGAGGTGGTGGCCAATCGCCAGGCTGTAATAGACCACCTGCTGCGCCTGATCCGGCGTCGCGTCGTTCTCATCAATAAATTTACGGCTCAGCTGACTGAACACCACCGTCTCGCTCATCGGATACGCGCCCCCTCGACCACCTGATTCAGGTGCGTGACGATCTCGGTCAGACGCGGATCTTTCTCCGCCTCCAGCCAGCGTAGTACCTGGTTATCGCCCTGCCCCAGTAGACGCATATAGTCGTCGGCAATCTGGCGACCATAGCGATAGCCGGCCAGACGGCGCGCTTCGCGATCGATACGCACCCGCAGCGGCTGCACCATGTTGGGATGCAGCAATTCGGTTGGCTGTTCGTCAAGCTCGCCCGGCTGGCGGGCATGGATTTTTTGCTCCAGCAGACCAAGCGCCATCGCAAAACCGTACAGCGTGGCGGCAGGCGTCGGCGGACAACCCGGAATATAGACGTCGACCGGCACGATTTTGTCGGTGCCGCCCCATACGCAGTACAGATCGTGGAAGATACCGCCGCTGTTGCCGCAGGCGCCGTAAGAGATGCAGATTTTCGGATCCGGCGCCGATTGCCAGGCGCGCAGCGCCGGCGAACGCATCGCGCGGGTCACCGCGCCGGTGAACAGCAGAATATCGGCATGGCGCGGCGACGGCACTACTTTAATTCCGAAGCGTTCGGCATCGAAAAGCGGCGAAAGGGTGGCGAAAATCTCGATTTCACAGCCGTTACAGCCGCCGCAGTCGACGCGATAAACGTAGGCGGAACGTTTGATTTTTTTCAGCAGCGAGGCCTTCATGCTGGCGATGGATTCATCCACCGTCATCGGCAGCGGAATGCCGTTTTCATCGCGCGGGCCTAATAAATTGCTCATCAGCTGGCCTCCCTCATGTGGCGAGTCAGTTCAATACGATCGGATGGCACCAGGCATTTCTGACGCTTGCATTCCGGGCAGGTCTCAAAGCTTTCGCGGTGCAATTCGGCGCGGGTATCGCCGTTGTGCTTAAGCAGCGCGATAGCGTAGTCGATCTCTTTTTGTACCGCGAAAGGCCGTTCGCAGACCCGACAGTGGCAGATGGCAAAGCGCGATTGCTGGAGGAAATCCTCTTTTTTCCACACCGCCAGTTCATACTCCTGCGACAGCTTAATCGCCGCCGTCGGGCAAACTTCTTCACAGCGGCCGCAGAAAATGCAGCGCCCGAGGTTGAACTGCCACGCCAGCTGGTTAGTCGCCAGGTCGGTCTCTACCGTCAGGGCGTTAGACGGACACGCATTCACGCAGGCCGCGCAGCCGATGCACTGCTGCGGATTGTGTTCCGGTTTGCCGCGGAAGTTTTTATCCACCGGCATCGGCTCCAGCGGATAGGAGTGGGTCGCGGTGCCGGTCTTGATGACTTTTTTGATAAAGGTAAACATTGTTGCTCCCAGGTTGTGTGTGGCCTTTTACCCTCACCCTAGCCCTCTCCCTAAAAGGGAGAGGGGACAGTTGTGCACGGTCAGTGAATTCGCGCTCGATCTGCCCTTCCCCCTCTCCCCTGCGGGGAGAGGGTCGGGGTGAGGGGCCCCACGCAATGGCTCAATTATTTCAGCGGCGAGTTTTTACGCTCGATGCTGTAGCGCTCCAGCTCTTTGTACGGCACCACTTTGCTCTTTTTCTTACGCACATCGACCACCGTCATACGGTCGGTACAGGAGTAGCAAGGGTCGAGGCTGCCAATAATCAGTGGCGCGTCGGAGACGGTGTTGCCGCGCAGCATATAGCGCAGGGTCGGCCAGTTGGCGTAGGTCGCCGCACGGCAGCGCCAGCGGTACAGTTTTTGGTTGTCGCCGGTCATGCTCCAGTGGATATCGTCGCCGCGCGGCGCTTCCGAGAAGCCCAGCGCGAAGCGGTGCGGAATATAGGTGAAGCCATCCACCATCAGCGGGCCGCCGGGCAGATTGTCGAGACCGAAATCAATCATATTCAGCGCGGTATAAACTTCGTTGATACGCACCTTGAGGCGGGAAATCACGTCGCAGCCCTGCTCGCTGTGAACTTCCATCGGCAGCAGACCGTAACCAACGAACGGGTGATCGGCGCGAGTATCGCGGGCGTGGCCGCTGGCGCGGACCATCGGGCCGACGTTACTGAAGTCGCGGGCGATTTCTGGATCCAGACGGCCAATACCGACGGTGCGCTGTTCCATGTTCGGCGTGCTGAGCAACATATCCACCAGCTCCTGCACATCGCGGCGCATCTGCTGCGCCAGCTGGCGGGTCTGGATCATGTCCTCTTTCAGCAGATCGCGGCGAATCCCGCCGATCAGGTTCATACCGTAGGTTTTACGCGCGCCGGTGAGGATCTCCGCCATCTTCATTGAGGTTTCGCGCACGCGGAAGAACTGCATAAAGCCGGAGTCAAAGCCGGTGAAGTGGCATGCCAGACCAAGGTTCAGCAGGTGCGAGTGCAGGCGTTCCACTTCCAGCAGAATGGCGCGGATCATCTGCGCGCGCTCCGGCACCACGATGCCCATCGCGTTTTCCACCGAGGTGGTATAGGCGGTACTGTGGGCGAAGCCGCAGATGCCGCATACCCGGTCCGACAGGAACGTTACTTCGTTGTAGCCCATGCGGGTTTCCGCCAGCTTTTCCATGCCGCGATGGACATAGAACAGGCGGTAATCGGCGTCGATAATGTTCTCGCCGTCGACAAACAGACGGAAATGGCCTGGCTCATCGGAGGTGACGTGCAGTGGGCCAATCGGCACCACGTTGTTTTTCTTACTGCCGAGCTCGTTAATGAACTCGTAGGTCTCCGCGTCGGTGGTCGGCGCCGGGCGTTGGCGGTAGTCCATGCTGTCCTTACGCAGCGGATAGAGTTCATCCGGCCAGTCGTCCGGCAGCACCAGGCGGCGCTCGTCCGGCAGGCCCACCGGCACCAGACCGTACATATCGCGTACTTCGCGCTCGCCCCATACCGCCGCCGGCACGCGCGGGGTCACCGACGGATATTCCGGTTTATTAGCGTCGACTTCCACGCGCACGGTGATCCAGTACTTAGTGCCCTGCTCCATCGACAGCACATAGTAAACCGCATAGTGGCCGTTCAGCTTACGTTCGTCGTTGCCGAACAGTACCGACAGCCAGCCGCCCTGCTTGTAGTACAGGAACTCGACCACTTCCGGCAGGTAGTTAACCTTCACGGTGACGGTTAGCTGATCTTTGGTCTGCCAGGCTTCGTCCAGCACCACGCCAGGGAAGGCCTGGTGCAGCGCCGCAAGATAGTGTTGACCGATTTTTTCTTCAGACATGCTCAAATTCTCTTAATCACGCCACCAGCAAGGAGACGAAAGCTAAAAAGGCGAAACCAAACCCGGCCCAGGTAACGCGGGAGGTGGCACAAAAGCGCAGACGCGCCATGCTGTTTTCGAATAGCGCGATAATCAGCACCCCCGCCACCAGCTTGACGACGGCGACCACCAGCGCCAGCAGCAGGCCTGGCGCGCTAAAACTGGTCATCTGTCCCCACGGGATAAATACGCCGACGAACATCTGCAGCACCACCAACTGTTTCAGGCTGATGCCCCACTTCAGCACCGCGAAACCGCTGCCGCTGTACTCGGAAAGCGGCCCTTCCTGCAGTTCCTGTTCGGCCTCGGCTAAATCGAACGGCAGCTTGCCCATTTCGATAAAGGTGGCGAAAGCGCAGGCGCACAGCGCCAGGATCAGCGGGATGCTGCGCGCGGCGGGCCAGTGGTAAACGGTATCGGTAATCGCGCTAATATGGGTGGAGCCGGCAACCTGCGCCGCGACCCACAGCCCAAGCAGCAGGATCGGTTCGACCAGCACGCCGAGCATCGCTTCACGACTGCTGCCGATGGCGGTGAACGGACTGCCGGTATCCAGGCCGGAAATGGCGAAGAAGAAGCGGGCGATGGCGAACAGGTAGATAAGCGTAATCAGGTCGCCCAGCCCCGGCAGCGGTGAATCTATGGTCACCACCGGCAGCGCGGCGGCGATGGTCAGCATCACGCCAACCATCACAAACGGCGTCAGGCGGAATACCCAGCCGGAAGCGTCCGGGCCCACGCTCTGGCGACCCAGCAGTTTCAGGATATCCCGATACTCCTGCAGTACCCCCGGCCCGCGGCGGTTATGCAGGCGCGCGCGGGCAACGCGGGTCAGGCCGGACAGCAGCGGCGCGACGGCAAAAAGTACCAGCGCCTGTATTAATGCAACGAATAGGTTCACTCTCAGGCTCCTCGCGAAATCACAATCACCACCAGTACCGCCAGTTCGATCAGCGCCACGCCACGCAGCAAGGCGGGCGCGGAGGCGTTCTGCCAGCCGGGCACCAGCCGTACCGGATTCAACCAGTGACGCAGCTTCAGCAGCGGCGCAAAGGCTTCTTTCACCGGCATGGCGAAGCCGTGGGCGGTGACCACCATTGCTTGTTCATGGTCGTAGCCGCAGACCCACGCCGCGCCGCGCGAGCGCGCCGGCAGGCGGTCGCCTTTGAAGAAGATCATCAGCAGGAACGGCAGCAGCGGACAGGCAATCAGCAGAATGGCGATCAGCGGCTGCGATACGACGCTAGTGGCCTGCGCTGGAACCGGAATGACGTGGCCGACCAGCGGCAACAGCCACGGCGACGCCACGCCGCCGATGACGCAGGACGCGGCGGCCAGCACCACGCTTAAGGTCATCAGCCAGGGCGCGCAGGTGGCGTTTTCCGCCTCTTTACTGCGCGGCGCGCCGAGGAAGGTGACGCCGTAGACTTTGGCCATACACATCACCGCCAGCGCCCCGGTAATCGCCAGGCCAACCGCCAGCAGCGGCCCCAGCAGACGGCCGATAAACACCTCGCCGGTGCTCAGCTTGAAGAAGGATTGATAGATAACCCATTCGCCGGCAAAGCCGTTCAGCGGCGGCAGCGCGGCCATCGCCATCAGCCCCACCAGCATGGCGAGTGAAATCAGCGGCATTTTTTTACCGATGCCGCCCAGCTTCTCGATATCGCGATGGCCGGTACGGAACCACACCGCCCCCGCGCCAAGGAACAGCGTGGTTTTGAACAGGCTGTGGTTGATCAGATGGTACATGCCGCCGATAAAGCCCAGCACCATCAGCGCATTATTGCCGGTAGCAATACCGGTGACGAACGCGCCGAGGCCAAGCAGAATAATGCCGATGTTTTCCAGGGTGTGGTAAGCCAGCAGGCGCTGGATATTATGTTCCATCAGCGCGTACAGCCCGCCGATAAAGGCGGTAATCATCCCCAACACCAGCAGCAGCACGCCCCACCACAGCGGTGGCACGCTACCGGCCAGCGACACGGTCAGGATGCCGTACAGACCGACCTTCATCACCACCGTAGAAAACAGCGCGGCGGCTGGGGCACTGGCGCCCGCATGCGCCTGCGGCGCCCAGCCGTGCAGCGGGATCACCCCGGCGAGCAGGGCAAAACCGAGCAGACCCGGCAGCCACAGCGCCATGTTCTGCGGCGCGCCGGCGGCCAACTGGCTAATCGCCGCCAGATCGAGAGTGCCGTAGAACGACCACACCAGCCAGCAGGTCCACGCCAGCAGCAGGGTACCGAGACGCCCCAGCGCAAACCACAGTTTGCCGGACTGCGCGCAGCCGGTAAGGAACGCGGCGCACAGCGCCATGATTTCCGCCATCACCACCAGGCTGCCGAAGTTAGTCACCACCACCGCGCAGGTGGCGGCAGCCAGCAGCAGGTTAACCAGCAGGCCGTTGGATTTGACCTGCGGATGACGATGCCAGGAAATGTTAAACAGCGAAATCGGCAGCGCCGACAGGCCGATAGCCAACAGCCACAGAGCGTTAATCCCGCCCACCCGCATCGCCAGATGCAGATACTGCAGCATGCCGCCGTTGATCCGCTCCGGCGCGATCAGCGCCGAGAAGCCGGCGACGATTAACATCGCGCTGGCGACCGCGCCGCCGATCCCGGCAATCGCGCCGCTCAGCGGTTTACGCAAACTAAATAAAAACGCCAGCACCGCGCTGGCGGCATACCAGGCAACCGCCTGATTCACTAATGCAACCACGCTCATTTCACGCCCCCTTGTTGCGCCTGAAACAGCGACAAATCGCCGAGGTCGGTATTAAAGGTCAGTTCGCGCTTACGCTTGCTGGACTTAGCAATATCGCGAATATCCACCAGCACTAAGGCTTTGGTCGGGCAGGTGCGCACGCAGGCCGGGCCCTGCTCATCAAAGTGGCAGAGGTCGCATTTCACGGCGATAGCGCGAACGCCCGGCACCCAGTCGAGCAGCGAGCTGACGCGAGCCGGAGCCGGCGGCGCGGCGGGCGCCATCGGCGTGTTAGCGTTGGCGGGAATATCCAACGGACGGCTGCCGGAGAATTCAATCGCGCCGAACGGGCAGGCGATGCCGCACAGTTTGCAGCTAACGCACAGGCTTTCATTCAGCTGTACCGCGCCGTCAACGCGAGTAATGGCGTTGACCGGGCACACCGCGGCGCAAGGCGCGTCTTCGCAGTGGTGGCACATCTGCGGCGCAGACTCTTTTTCATTACGCATGACCTGCAGGCGCGGCATACTTTGCAGGCCATACTGGCGGTGCGTCTCGGAACAGGCGGCTTCGCAGGTGCGGCAGCCAATACAGACGCTGGAATCAGCAATTACAAAACGGTTCACCGGGTCATCCTCGGGTGAAAGTCACTTTTGACGAAATCAGGCCGCGCAGGTGTCGGTTTCGACACTTGTCGACACTTCACAATTAATGGACCTGCGCCAGATGGCTTAAATCCACCGGCTGGTCGCGCTCCATGGCCTCATACAGACGGTCATAGACGGTGGCGATAATCGCCAGGTAGTGTTCCAGCACCGCTTCGCGGGAACGGTTACTGATGCGACCGTCAATTACGCCTTCCGCATCCAGCGTCGCCTGGGCGATCAGCCGTTTGTCATCGCCATTTTTGCTTTCTACGTAGTATTCGATGGTGTGGCTGTTAAAGCCTTCCGCCAGCGCGACATATACCTGAAAGTGGCCGAACAGCACGAAGCACAGCTCTTTGTCCGGCGCGCAGCTCATCGCGTGATGCAGACGCGCTTTCGACAGGGTGATGCCCTGAACCAGCGAGTTGCAGTAGGTGTGCCACTGCTCCTGATGCTGGCGGTGACGATCGGCGATGTAGTCCGCCTTTTCACTTAATTCCCAAATTGTCATCCCGGATCCTCCCGTTACATGAGATGCACCGGTTAAGCATTTTCCATGCCAAAATTTATTTATATGAATTTAAAGGAATTATTAAAAATACTGGCGCCATCGCGACATGTCGATGACAGCCATCCGTCGTCGTCATCGACAGTTCCCCCGCCGTTTATGGTCTCCTGGCATCGTTATTGCATATAGCCGCCATAGTATTAACGGAGGCCAACATGCACGAAATCACGCTAAGCCAGCGGGCGCTGGAAATTATTGAGCAACAGGCGCGGCAAAACGGCGCGCGCCGGGTCACCGGCGTGTGGCTGAAGGTCGGCGCGTTTTCCTGCGTGGAGGCCAGCGCCCTCACCTTCTGTTTTGAACTGGTGTGCCGCGGCACGCTGGCGGAAGGCTGCGCGCTGCACATTGCCGAGCAACAGGCCGAATGCTGGTGTGAACGCTGTCAGCAGTATGTGCATCTTGTCTCTCAGCACGTCCGCCGCTGCCCGCACTGCGATAACGACCAGTTGCAGATCGTGGCGGATGATGGCTTACAGATTCAGCGTTTAGAATTGGAGTAAAAGATTATGTGTACGACATGCGGGTGCGGAGAAGGCAACCTTTATATCGAAGGCGATGAACATAACCCGCACTCGGCGTTTCGCAGCGCCCCCTTCGCCCCCGCCCCGCGCCAGACCATGACCATCACCGGCGTGAAAACCGATAACTTCTCCCCGACCCGCAGCGCGCAAGGCGATCTGCATTACGGCCACGGCGAAGCCGGTACCCACGCGCCGGGCCAGAGCCAGCGGCGGATGCTGGAAGTCGAAATCGACGTGCTGGATAAAAACAACCGCCTGGCGGCGCGCAACCGCGCGCGCTTCGCGGCGAATAACCAACTGGTGCTAAATCTGGTCTCCAGTCCCGGCTCCGGTAAAACCACCCTGCTCACCGAAACCCTGACCCGCCTGAAAGGCATCGTCGACTGCGCGGTCATTGAAGGCGATCAGCAGACGGTCAACGATGCCGCGCGCATCCGCGCCACCGGCACGCCGGCGATTCAGGTCAATACCGGCAAGGGCTGCCATCTCGATGCGCAAATGATTGCCGACGCCTCTGCGCGCCTGCCGGCTGGCGATAACGGCATTCTGTTTATCGAAAACGTCGGTAACCTGGTCTGCCCGGCCAGCTTCGATCTTGGCGAACGTCATAAAGTGGCGGTGCTGTCGGTCACCGAAGGAGAAGATAAACCGCTGAAGTATCCGCATATGTTTGCCGCCGCCAGCCTGATGCTGCTCAACAAAGTCGACCTGCTGCCGTACCTCAACTTTGACGTTGAGAAATGCCTCGCCTGCGCGCGGGAAGTGAATCCACATATCGAGATTATTTTGCTCTCCGCCACCAGCGGCGAAGGCATGGATCAGTGGCTTAACTGGCTGGAGGCGCAGCGATGTGCATAGGCATTCCGGGGCAAATTCGCACGATTGACGGCGTGATGGCGAAGGTGGAAGTGTGCGGCATTCAGCGCGAAGTCGATCTGACCCTGGTCGGCGCCGTCGATGAACAGGGCCAGCCGCGCATCGGCCAGTGGGTGCTGGTCCACGTCGGGTTCGCCATGAGCGTGATTAACGAAGCCGAAGCGCGCGATACCCTCGACGCGCTGCAAAACATGTTCGAGGTTGAACCGGACGTCGGCGCGTTGCTATACGGCGAGGAGCGATAATGCGTTTTGTTGATGAATACCGCGCGCCGGAGCAGGTGCTGCAGCTGGTCGAACATCTGCAGCAGCGCGCCCGGCTGCTGGACTACAGTGAAGCCCGCCCGCTGCGGATGATGGAGGTCTGCGGCGGCCATACCCACGCCATCTTCAAATTCGGCCTCGACCAGCTATTACCGAACAATATTGAATTTATTCACGGCCCCGGCTGCCCGGTGTGCGTTCTGCCGATGGGCCGCATTGATGCGTGTATCGAGATAGCCAGCCGTCCGGGAGTGATTTTCTGCACCTTTGGCGATGCGATGCGCGTGCCGGGAAAAAACGGGTCGCTGCTGCAGGCGAAGAGTCGCGGCGCCGATGTGCGAATCGTTTACTCGCCGATGGACGCCCTGCGGCTGGCGCAGCAGAATCCGCAGCGCGAGGTAGTTTTTTTTGGTCTCGGTTTCGAAACCACCATGCCCGCTACCGCGCTGACGCTGCGTCAGGCTCGCGAGCGCAACGTCGACAACTTCTACTTTTTCTGTCAGCACATCACCTTGCTGCCGACGCTACGCAGCCTGCTGGACCAGCCGGAAAACGGTATCGATGCGTTTCTCGCCCCCGGCCACGTCAGTATGGTGATTGGCACCGACGCCTACGGTTTCATCGCCAGCGACTATCATCGGCCATTAGTCGTTGCTGGATTTGAACCAGTTGATCTACTGCAAGGCGTGATCATGCTGGTTGAGCAGAAAATAGCGCAGCGCAGTCAGGTAGAGAATCAGTACCGTCGCGTGGTGCCGGATGCCGGTAACGCGCTGGCGCAGGCGGCAATCGCCGAGGTCTTTTGCCTGAGCGGCGATAGCGAATGGCGCGGCCTGGGGACGATCAACGATTCCGGCGTTTGCCTGACGCCAGATTATCAACGCTTTGACGCCGAGGCCCATTTCCGCCCGGCGCCGCAGCGCGTTTGCGACGACCCGCGCGCCCGCTGCGGTGAAGTGCTGACCGGGCGTTGTAAACCACACCAGTGCCCGCTGTTTGGCCGCGTCTGCAATCCACAGAGCGCCTTTGGCGCGCTGATGGTCTCCTCAGAGGGCGCCTGCGCCGCCTGGTATCAATATCGCAGTCAGGAAAATAAAGCATGAAAAGCATTCAGTTAGCTCACGGTAGCGGCGGTCAGGCGATGCAGCAACTCATTGGCGAGCTGTTTATGCAGGCCTTCGCCAATCCCTGGCTGGCCGAACAGGAAGATCAGGCGCGTTTAGATCTCGCCGGGCTTGCCGCCCAGGGCGATCGGCTGGCCTTCTCAACGGACAGCTACGTCATTGATCCGTTATTTTTCCCCGGCGGCGATATCGGCAAGCTGGCGGTCTGCGGCACCGCCAACGACGTGGCGGTCAGCGGCGCCCTGCCGCGCTATCTCTCCTGTGGGTTTATCCTCGAAGAGGGGCTGGAGATGGCGACGCTGGAAGCGGTGGTGCGCAGCATGGCAACTACCGCGCAGCAAGCCGGGATTGCCATTGTGACCGGCGATACCAAAGTGGTGCCGCGCGGCGCCGCGGATAAATTATTCATCAATACCGCCGGTATTGGCGCCATCCCCGGCGATATTCACTGGGGAGCGCAGCAGATTAGCGCCGGCGATGTGCTGCTGGTCAGCGGCACATTAGGCGATCACGGCGCCACCATTCTTAACCTGCGCGAACAGTTGGGGCTGGACGGCGCGTTATCCAGCGACTGCGCGGTGCTGACGCCGCTTATCCAAACCCTGCGCGAGATTCCGGGCATCAAAGCGCTACGCGACGCCACTCGCGGCGGCGTCAACGCGGTGGCGCACGAGTTCGCCGCTACCAGCGGCTGCGGTATCGAACTGCATGAAGCGAAGCTGCCGGTCAACGATACGGTACGAGGCGTCTGCGAACTGCTGGGCCTGGACGCGCTGAATTTCGCCAACGAAGGTAAACTGGTAATTGCCGTCGCCAGAGAAGCCGCGCCGCGCGTACTTGAGCATTTACGGTCTCACCCGCTCGGACAGAATGCCGCGATAATTGGCGACGTTGTCGAGCGCGCCGGCGTGCGCTCCGTAGGGTTATATGGCGTTAAACGGACGCTCGATCTTCCCCACGCCGAGCCGCTACCGAGAATTTGCTAACCACTGAACCGGCCCGGAGGGCGGAGGTCGCCTTATCAGGTCGACCTCAACGACGGCAACAATTGTTTTATTAACAGACTATTATTTGATTCATCTCTTTATTCTGCGCCGCGCTGCGGCGCTTTTTGGACTTAAGCAATGTCGTATACACCAATGGGCGATCTCGGGCAGCAGGGTCTGTTTGATATCACCCGTATTTTATTACAGCAGCCCGATCTGGCCGCGCTGAGCGAAACGCTAACCCGTCTGGTGCAGCAATCCTCGCTTGCCGACCGGGCGGCGATTATCTTGTGGAACCACGGCAACCATCGCGCCGCCAGGTACGCCTGCGACGACGCCGGACAGCCGGCAAGCTACGAAGATGAAACCGTACTGGCACATGGCCCGGTACGCCGCCTGCTGTCGCGCCCCGACGCGCTACATTGCGACAACGCGACCTTCGCCGAAACCTGGCCGCAGCTGGCCGCCAGCGGCATTTACCCGGAATTCGGCTACTACTGCCTGCTGCCGCTGGCGGCGGAAGGCCGCATCTTCGGCGGTTGTGAGTTCATCCGCGACGACAACCGGCCATGGAGCGAAAAAGAGTACCAGCGCCTGCATACTTTCGCGCAGATTGTCGCCGTCGTGACCGAGCAGATCCAAAACCGGGTCAGCAACAACGTCGATTACGATCTGCTGTGCCACGAGCGCGATAATTTCCGCATCCTGGTGGCCATTACCAACGCCGTCCTGTCGCGCCTCGATATTGACGAACTGGTCAGCGAGGTGGCAAAAGAGATCCACCGCTATTTCCGCATCGACGCGATAAGCGTGGTGCTGCGCAGCAACCGCAAAGGCAAGCTCAACATTTACTCCACCCACTATCTCGACGCCAGCCATCCGGTCCACGACCAAAGCGAAGTCGATGAAGCCGGCACGCTAACCGAGCGGGTGTTTAAGAGCAAAGAGATGCTGTTGCTCAATCTGCATGAGCACGACTCGTTGGCGCCGTATGAGAAAATGCTCTTCGAGATGTGGGATAACCAGATCCAGACCCTGTGCCTGTTACCGCTCATGTCCGGCAATACGCTGCTCGGGGTGCTGAAGCTGGCACAGTGCGATGAGCAAGTATTTACCACTACCAACCTTAAACTGCTGCGGCAAATCGCCGAACGCGTATCGATAGCTATCGATAACGCCCTCGCCTATCGCGAGATCCAGCGGCTGAAAGAACGGCTGGTGGATGAAAACCTGGCGCTCACTGAACAGCTCAACAACGTCGAAAGCGAGTTCGGCGAAATCATTGGTCGCAGCGAAGCGATGCACAGCGTGCTCAAGCAGGTGGAAATGGTAGCGCAGAGCGACAGTACGGTGCTGATCCTCGGTGAAACCGGCACCGGTAAGGAACTGATCGCTCGCGCTATTCATAACCTGAGCGGGCGCAACGGCCGACGGATGGTGAAAATGAACTGCGCGGCGATGCCCGCTGGCCTGCTGGAAAGCGATCTGTTCGGCCACGAGCGCGGCGCTTTTACCGGCGCCAGCGCCCAGCGTATCGGCCGTTTCGAACTGGCGGACAAAAGCTCGCTGTTCCTCGATGAAGTCGGCGATATGCCGCTGGAGCTGCAGCCGAAGCTGCTGCGCGTTCTCCAGGAGCAGGAATTCGAACGCCTGGGCAGTAATAAACTGATTCAGACCGATGTACGGTTGATCGCCGCCACCAACCGCGATCTCAAACAGATGGTTATCGATCGTGAATTCCGCAGCGATCTTTACTATCGGCTCAATGTGTTCCCGATCCACCTGCCGCCGCTGCGCGAACGGCCGGACGATATTCCGCTGCTGGTGAAAGCGTTCACCTTCAAAATCGCCCGCCGTCTGGGGCGCAACATCGACAGTATTCCCGCGGAGACCCTGCGCACCCTTTCGCGCATGGAGTGGCCGGGCAACGTGCGCGAGCTGGAAAACGTCGTCGAGCGCGCGGTGTTGTTGACCCGCGGCAACGTACTGCAACTGTCGCTGCCGGAAATGCATATTGAACAGGAGACGCTGGCGCCGGAAGTGCTGCCGGAGGAAGGCGAAGATGAATATCAGCTCATCGTCCGGGTATTGAAAGAGAGCAACGGCGTGGTGGCCGGGCCAAAAGGCGCCGCCCAGCGCTTGGGGCTCAAGCGCACGACGCTGCTGTCGCGCATGAAACGTTTAGGCATTAATAAGGATCGGTTAGTCTAGCCCGACGATATGTCTCTCATGGCGTAGGGATTTTCCCGGAGGCGGCGCATTGCGCCTTCTCCGGGCTACCAAATCGCACAGGACCGTAGGTCGGATAAGCGTAGGGCCATCCGACAAAATAACGCGGCGACCCATCGAATACCGTGCCGCCCCTGATTTAATCCCCTTCACAATCCTTCTCAACCTAATCATTACCTCAACATCTAAATAAGAATTATTTTCATTTATAAATAGCTTGTGCTATATAACATAGCAAAGGCTATAAACGATGATTAAATAATCGCAATACCGTGAGGGATCCTATGACGCATCTGCCGCCGTTCAAGCACCTGTTGTTCTCCGCCGCATTAGCGCTGCTTGCCATCGCCCCCGCTCAGGCGCAAGAAAAATTCAAAGTCATTACCACCTTCACCGTGATCGCCGATATGGCGCAGAACGTCGCCGGCGACGCCGCCGACGTCAGCTCAATCACCAAGCCGGGCGCGGAAATTCACGAATATCAACCGACGCCGGGCGATATCAAACGCGCGCAGGGGGCGAAGCTTATTCTCGCCAACGGCCTCAACCTCGAACTGTGGTTCGCCCGTTTTTATCAGCACCTGAACGGCGTACCGGAAGTCGTGGTCAGTAACGGTATTCAGCCGATGGGCATCAGCGATGGCCCCTACAACGGCAAACCTAACCCGCACGCGTGGATGTCGGCGGATAATGCGCTGATCTACGTCGATAACATTCGCGATGCGCTGGTGAAATACGATCCCGTCAATGCCGACACCTATCGCCGCAACGCCGACGCCTACAAAGATAAAATCCGCCAGACCATGGCGCCGCTGAAGGCCGAACTGGCGAAACTGCCGGCGGACAAACGCTGGCTGGTTACCAGCGAAGGCGCATTCTCCTATCTGGCGCGCGATAACGGCCTGCAGGAGCGTTATCTGTGGCCGATTAACGCCGACCAGCAGGGCACGCCGCAGCAGGTGCGTAAAACCATCGACACCATGAAGAAGGAGCATATCCCGACCATCTTCAGTGAAAGCACCATCTCCGACAAACCGGCGCGACAGGTCGCCCGTGAAGCCGGCGCCCACTATGGCGGCGTACTGTATGTTGACTCGCTAAGCGCCGCCGACGGCCCGGTGCCGACTTATCTTGACCTGCTGCGCGTCACCACCGAAACCATCGTCAAAGGGATCAACGATGGCCTGAGGAAACAGTCATGATTGCGCCGCAAGCGGGACTTATCGTCGACCAGGTCACGGTGACCTATCGCAACGGCCACACCGCCCTGCGCGATGCCTCGTTCAGCGTACCGCGCGGATCGATTGCCGCGCTGGTGGGGGTCAACGGCTCCGGTAAATCCACGTTGTTCAAAGCGCTGATGGGTTTCGTGCGCGTCGGCCACGGCGATATCGCCATTCTCGGCCAGCCGGTCAACCGCGCGCTACGGCAAAATCTTGTTGCCTACGTACCGCAATCGGAAGAGGTGGACTGGTCTTTTCCGGTGCTGGTGGAAGATGTAGTGATGATGGGCCGCTATGGTCATATGGGCTGGCTGCGGCGGGCGAAGCCCCGCGACCGGCAGATTGTCGATGCCGCGCTGGCCCGCGTAGGGATGAGCGAATACCGCAAAAGACAGATTGGCGAGCTCTCCGGCGGGCAGAAAAAGCGCGTGTTCCTCGCCCGCGCCATTGCTCAGGAAGGCAAAGTCATCCTGCTCGATGAGCCTTTTACCGGCGTCGATGTGCAGACCGAGGCGCGGATCATCACCCTGCTGCGAGAACTGCGCGACGAAGGCTGTACCATGCTGGTCTCTACCCATAACCTCGGTTCAGTCAGCGAATTTTGCGATTATACGGTGATGGTGAAAGGCACCGTGCTGGCCAGCGGCCCGACGGAAACCACCTTCACCGCCGAGAATCTGGAGCTGGCCTTCAGCGGCGTATTGCGTCACGTCACGCTCACCGGCGCGGAAGAGCGCATTATCACCGACGATGAGCGACCGTTTATCAGCCATCGCGCGGCGGGGGGGCAACGATGAGCTGGCTGCTGGAGCCGTTTGGCTATCAATACATGCTCAACGCGATGTGGGTCTCGGCATTAGTCGGCGGCGTCTGCGCCTTTCTCTCCTGCTACCTGATGCTCAAAGGCTGGTCGCTGATTGGCGACGCCCTCTCCCACTCGATCGTTCCCGGCGTCGCCGGCGCTTATATGCTCGGCCTGCCCTTTGCGCTCGGCGCGTTTCTCTCCGGCGGCCTGGCGGCAGGCAGCATGCTGTTTCTTAACCAGCGTTCGCGACTAAAAGAGGACGCCATCATCGGGCTGATTTTCTCCTCGTTTTTCGGCATCGGCCTGTTTATGGTGTCGCTGAATCCGACCTCGGTGAACATTCAGACCATTATTCTCGGCAATATCCTCGCCATCGCTCCGGAGGATATTATCCAACTGGCGGCGATTGGCTTTATTTCGATGGCGATCCTGTTGCTGAAGTGGAAAGACCTGATGGTCACCTTCTTCGACGAAAACCACGCCCGCTCGATTGGCCTTAACACCAGCGGCCTGAAGCTGCTGTTCTTCACTCTGTTGGCCGCCTGCACCGTGGCGGCGCTGCAAACCGTCGGCGCGTTTCTGGTCATCTGTCTGGTCGTGACGCCCGGTGCCACCGCCTGGCTGTTAACCGACCGCTTCCCGCGTCTGCTGGCCATTGCCGTCGCTATCGGCAGCCTGACCAGCTTCTTCGGCGCGTGGCTGAGCTACTATCTTGATGGCGCCACCGGCGGCATCATCGTGGTGGCGCAGACGCTGCTGTTCTTAGCTACCTTTGTCTTTGCGCCGAAGCACGGCCTGCTGGCCAACCGCCGTCGCGCCAGGGAGGCCTCATGCTAACGATGCTCCTTGAACCATTACAGTTTCCGTTTATGGTCAACGCGATGCTGGTGGCGACGATCGTCGCCGTCCCCTGTGCGCTGCTGTCGGTATTTCTGGTGTTAAAAGGCTGGGCGCTGATGGGCGATGCCATGAGCCACGCGGTGTTTCCCGGCGTGGTGGTGGCCTACATTATTGGCATCCCCTTCGCCATCGGCGCGTTTATTGCCGGCTTATTTTGCGCCGTCGCCACCGGTTTTCTCGACGATAACAGCCGCATCAAGCGCGATACCATTATGGGGATCGTCTTTTCGGGGATGTTCGGCGCCGGGCTGGTGCTGTACGTGGCGATTCAATCCGACGTTCATCTCGACCACATTCTGTTTGGCGATATGCTGGGAATATCCGTTAGCGATATCGGGCAAACGGCGGTGATTGCGCTGGCGATTGCGCTGATTATCGGGCTAAAGTGGCGCGATTTTTTACTGCACGCCTTTGATCCCAATCAGGCCAAAGCCAGCGGCCTGCGCTGCGGGCTGCTGCATTATGGTCTGCTGTGCATGATCGCGCTGACTATCGTCGCGACGTTAAAGTCGGTGGGGATTATTCTGTCGATTTCGCTGCTGATAGCGCCCGGCGCTATCGCTCTGCTGCTGACGCGGCGCTTTGTCAGCGCATTATTGCTGGCAACGGTAATCGCCGTGGGCTGTTCGCTGGCGGGCGTCTGGCTGTCGTTTTATCTCGATAGCGCCCCGGCGCCAACCATCGTGGTTCTATTTACCGCGCTGTTCGTGCTGGCCTTTGTCGCCAGTACTATTCGTGACGCCCAAAAACAGAGGGCGTCAGCAACGATCTCCGATGGCGGTTAACGCCTTAGCGGGGCGACAAAAAACGCGAATGCCAGGAGCTGTAGCCCTGCTAAGCGCAGCGCGAGCAGGGAGAATTGTCGGATGGCGCTACGCTTATCCGACCTACGATCCTTCAACCGCGATCCCGGTGGCGGCGAAGCGCAGCGCAAACCGTGGAAAGGCCGCTATTTTTTCGGCCGGTATTTTTCCGGCAGCTCCGGCACCGGCCGCCTGTCGTCAATCAGGTGACGAATGGTCAGAATCGGATGCCGCCAGAGCATCCGCGGCCCGGCCCAGCGCATGATCCGCTTCATCTCTTCCCGCTTCGCCGGCTGATAGCAGTGTACCGGACACTGTTTACAGGCCGGCTTCTCTTCGCCAAATACGCACTTATCCAGCCGCTTGTCGGCGTAGGTATTGAGCGCCCGGTAATGCTCACCTTCGTCACGGGCGTCCGGGCAGCGGCGTTGATACAGCCGAATCATACAGCTGATAGTCTTTTTTTCACGTTCGATGCGTTTGCCCATATCACAGCCTCAAGCCAATAAGATGCATTGATTATACACCTTTGTATCTGTCAGGGCATCTCACTGCTTCAGATGCTGGATTAACTGCAGCGCGGCTCCGGATAACACGCCAAAATGGCTCCAGGCATAGAAATCTCTGACAAACACGCTGCCCTCCGCTTCCAGCGGTCGCAACAATCCAAGCTTCTCTTCCAGTCGATAGACGGGGGCAGGCATTGACGTTAAAAGATCGCTCTCAGCAATAAAGGATTTTATCGCCGCGGATGAAGCGCACTCGATAATGGGAACCGGACAGGGTAACTGATGCGAGCGAAAAATATCTTCAAGGATAAGCATCGGCGTGCTTAACGGCGGCGGCATGATCCACGGATAATCCAGCATCGCCGCCAGCGACAAATGCCTGGCCTTTTGCAATGGATGATCTGGCCTCGAGATGATGCAAATACGGTCCTGCCAGTTAATCTTTCCACGCACCACGATTTTATCGTCATGAGGTAAAGGCCCGCAGAGGGCGATGTCTATTTCATGCATCAGCAGCAACTTAAACAACTCTGAGTCAATGCGGTCGAATATTTTGATGTGTATCTGGGGATGGCGTTTATGAAAGGCGGCTAATTTATCAATAAAATGGCTGGTTAACAGACTGGATACGCAGCCGATTCTCAAAATCCCCTTGCCCGCCCCGCGGATCAGCGCCATTTCCTCTCTGGCTTTGTTCTCCGTGTTCAACATTGTCATGGCATAGGGTAAAAACGCGCTGCCGTACTCGCTTAACGCCATTCCATGCTTATGCCGTTCAAATAAGGTAGCATTCAGATCCTCCTCCAGGGTCAGCAACAATCGGCTTAGCCCGGATTGCGTAATCCCCATTTTCTCCGCTGCCAGAGTTAAATTCCCTTCGCTGGCGACGGTAAGAAAGGCTTGTATTTGTTTAATTTTCATAGCCATGACAATTACTCATTGAACGAATTATTTTTACATTTCCCTCACGCTTCTTTTTGGGTCAAGAATGCAGTAAGCAACGAAAAAAAAGAATAGTGCAACAGCGGCGCATTTCCGGGGTGAACACTCTCAATATTTATAGTTCAACACCCTGCCCCTAACGATAATTTATAATGAGAATAAATCACTATGACACAGAACAACATTCTATTAATTCTTGGCGCTATATTACCTGTTATCATTACCGTTCTCATTGGCTATATCAGCGGTAAACGTAAAGACTTCAATTGGCAACAGGCTGGTGATATTAATAAAATTGTAATGCTGTATGCTTTACCACTGAGTATTTTCAGTAATATGGTCATGACGCCGCGGCATATCGTGATGAGCATGGGCCCTGTCGCCATCGCCATTATCCTGGCGCTAATTCTGAGTTTTGTTATTCCTTTAGTTATTGCCCGTTATATCTGCAAACGTTCCCTGGCGCTCAGTACTTTACAGGCTCTGGCCATCGGCTCGCCGGCCGTTCCCTTCATTGGCACCTCGGTACTGGCTTTTTTATTCGGCACCGTCAGCGCCTCATTAATAACTGTTTCCAGTATTACGCAAAATGTCTTCCAGCTCCCGCTGGTGATGATTCTGATGTCCGTTGCAACGGGGGATAAAAGCCAGAATATCTCTTTTACCACGCGGGTGATCAACGCCATCAAGCAGCCGGTGGTATGGTCGCCGGTTGTCGCGCTGATATTAGTATTAATGGATATTCATATTCCTGAAACCGTATCAATGTCGCTAGGCCTGCTGGGTAAGGCCTCCGGTGGACTGGCGCTGTTTGCCGCAGGCATCGTGCTCTATACTCGCAGCATTGTCATCACCTCAGCCACCATTATTACCGTCATCGCTCGTAATATTCTGGTGCCCGGCGCCTGCTACCTCATTTTGTTAAAAATGGGTTTCAGCATGGAGCAAATAAAACAAGTGGTATTAACGATGGCGATTCCTGTGGGCTCGATCGCCATTATTATTGCCATGCAATATAAGTCCGGCGAGCAAGAAATGGCCTCGACCATGGCGCTAAGTATTATTACTTCCATCATTACGATGGGCGCATTTATTTTCCTGACCTTTTAATCACGGCGATAACATCGCGTTAATCCGGAGAGAATATGACTTCTATCACTGTATCGGCCGCTGAATTATTACTGCACCGGCTTCAGGCCCTCGACGTGGCCTATATTTTTATTAATTCGGGTACCGATTATCCCCCGGTTATTGAAGCGTGGGCCAAAATGCGCGCCACGGGACAAAAGGTACCGAAGCTGGTGATATGTCCCCACGAAAACGCCGCCATCGGCATGGCCCACGGCTATTATCTCGGGAGCGGGAAAGTGCAGGCCGTCATGGTTCACACTAACGTAGGCTTGGCCAATGCCGCCTGCGGCGTCATCAATCTGGCCAACAGCAATATTCCGGTGCTGATTTTTGGCGGACGTACGCCGATTAGTGAGCATTCACACTTTGGTTGTCGCAACACACCGATTGGCTACGGCCAGGAGATGCGCGATCAGGCGGCGCTCATTCGCGAGTCGGTGAAATGGGACTTCGAATTACGCATTGCCGATCAGGTCGGCGAGCATGTTGATAGAGCATGGGCGATAGCCCGTTCATTGCCAAAGGGGCCGGTGTATTTAAGCCTGCCCCGCGAGCCGCTATGCGAAACATTCACGATCGATGAACAAGTCCTGCATGCCGCACCAACTCAACAGCCGGTCCGCTATGCGCCAACGCGGGCGGATATTGCCAGCGCCGCCGATGCGATAGCCAATGCCAGACAGCCGGTCATCTTCGCCCAGCGCGGCGCAAGAACGTCCGGGGGTTTTGCGCGGCTCAATACCCTGGTTAAGGAGTGGGCTATTCCGGTGGTGGAATACTGGGGTACTGAAGTCACCCTTAGCAGCGACAATCCTATGCTGGCCGGCAGCGATCCCGAAGGCTGGCTTTCCGCCGCCGACGTCATCATCGTTATCGACTCACAGGCCCCGTGGATCATCGAAGAAAGCCGCTGCAACGACGGCTGTAAGCTTATCCAGATCGGCCCCGATCCGCTTTTTTCCCGCTACCCCGTCCGCGGTTATCGCGCCGATATCAATCTGGCCGGAGAAACCGACGAGGTATTCGAACTTTTACAAGAGGCGCTCCAGCCGCTTGTGGCAGCGAAGCAACAGCAGGTGGCTGAACGTGAAAAGCATGTGCTTAGCCTGATACAACACGCGAAGAGCCAACGGGAAGCCCTCCTCCACGCCGGTCAAAAAGGGGCGATTGGCAAACCCTGGCTGAGCTACTGTCTGGGTCAGCTTGCCAATCAACATCAGGGGAAGATCGTCTCCGAACTGACAACAATGCCGCAGTTCGCCGGCCTGACTCAGGCGGACAGTTATTACCAGGAAGCGCTGGCGGGTGGTCTGGGTGAAGCGTTGCCCATCGCCTTAGGGCTGCAGCTCGCCCGGCGAGGCGAGCTAATCATCGCCGCCGTGGGCGACGGCTCCTATCTCTTTGCCAATCCGGCGGTATGTCATCACATCGCGGAAGTGATGAAGCTTCCCGTACTGGTGGTGGTTGGCAACAATGGCGGCTGGGGAGCGGTAGCGGGCGGCACCAAAGCGCTCTATCCCGACGGCTATGCCGCCAAAATGGAAGCTATTCCGGCCACCGCGTTTTCGTCGTCGCCAGATTTCGCCGCGCTCGCCGCCTCCAGCCGCGCGGCTGCGCTGACGGTTTCGCTGGCGGAAGATCTCCCCGGGGTACTGGAAGAGGCAGTCGCTATTATTCGCACTCGCCGACAAAGC
Source organism: Klebsiella sp. 141161 (assembly GCF_050600815.1). NCBI lineage: Bacteria > Pseudomonadati > Pseudomonadota > Gammaproteobacteria > Enterobacterales > Enterobacteriaceae > Klebsiella > Klebsiella sp. 141161. The sequence goes on from NZ_JAQIRN010000002.1 coordinate 151,258, forward strand.
GTACTGGTCAACGTTGAACTAGGACGTTAATCGCAACCAGCCGTTTTAGATCTGCTTCCCGGCATTATCCACGTGTCCCAACGCTTTTTCCGGGAAGCAGACGTCCCTCACCCGCCGTTTCAGTTCGGCCGCGTCCGGGAAACCGCCGTCCCGTTTGCGCTCCCAAATGAGCGCCTCATCGACGCTCACCGTAAAAATGCCGCCGGTACCGGGCACCAGCGTGACCGAAGCGATATCGGTACTAAAGGTATGCAGCAGCTCCTGGGCCATCCAGCTGGCGCGCAGCATCCAGTTGCATTGGGAACAATAGTGAATGGTAATCGCCGCTTTATGACTCATGTTGTGTTGCTCTCGTCCGAAGGAATGTAAACAAAATGCAGAATATACCCGTCATACTTCAAGTTGCATGTGCGTTGGCTTCCTCGCTCACCCCAGTCACTTACTTGAGTAAACTCCTGGGGATTCTCTGCGTCGCCGCCTGCCTGCAACTCGAATTATTTAGGGTATAGGTAAATATTTTGTTGCAAACGATAATACCTATCATTACCATTCGCAATTACTAAATCAGGAATACCACTGTCCGCCAGGGAAAACACGGACCAACCTGCACTCTGGAAGTAACGCGTGAGCCGATACTAATAATTATCAAGGCGTGGCTACAAATGTACAAATCGACTCAATCAGCAGCATGGTGTAAGAAAAGCCTGCTGGCGACTTCTCTGCTCGCAGCAATCGCGCAGAATGCCGCTATCGCGGCCGTGACCCAGGATAACACGACGGATAGCGCGGAACAGATGGTGGTGACCGCCCCGGCCCCACAGCTGAAAGCCGGCAGCGAGCACTCCGTGAGCGCGCAGGAACTGCAGGACAAAGGCGCCAACGACTTCGGCTCAATCATGCGTTATGAACCCCTCATCAGCGCCACCGGCGCCAGCGGCGGTTCCGGCAACGGTAAAAGCGGTTTCGATCGCGGCGGCTATACCGGCTACAACATCCGCGGCCTCGAAAGCAACCGCGTCGGCATCGATGTTGACGGCATTGCCCAGCCGAACGCCACCGGCCGCGGCTACGTCGGCCGTTCCGGCCTCAACACCTTTGGCATTGGCCGCGATTATATCGATCCCTATATGTACGGCAGCGTGGATATTCAGTCCGGCGCCACCTCAACGGAGACCGCTAACAGCTCAATCGGCGGCAACGTCTCCTTCCGCCCGAAATCGGCGGATGACTATCTGCGCCCGGGCAAAACCAGCGCCTTTGGCTACCAGAGCGGCTACGACTCTTCCGACCGCAGTTGGCATAACGGCGTCACCGTCGCCGGCGGCGATGAAACGCTGCGCGGCATTTTCGTCTACAGCCGCCGCGATGGCCAGGAAACCGAGAACAACAGCGGCAGCGTCGACGCTTACCCGGCAAACTGGCACTCTGACGCGTTTATGGCCTCCGGCATCTGGCAGCCGAACGATGAACATAAGTTCACCAGCACCTTCGACTACTATCACAAGACCAATCACAGCCACTTCGACTCATGGGACTCCAGCGGTAACAGCGTGATCGGTACCGCCAACCAAACCAACCAGACGCGGCGCTGGGGGCTGAGTCTGAAAGATGACTGGACGCCGCTGAACGATTACATCGACAGCGTCTCGACCAAGGTGTATTACCAGCATACCGAGGCTCACGACTGGACCTGGATGCCGGATAGCGTCACCCGCAAAATGCAGACGGTCAATTCCGACTACGATACCGATACCTGGGGCCTGCAGACTATGCTCGCGAAAAGCATCGGCCGCCACGATCTGAGCGCCGGTTTTAACGCCAGCACGACCAAAACCCAGCGGCCGTTTAGCCAGTCGCCGATCCCCAGCGTTTACAGCGAAATTATGCAGCCGGAAGCGGACAGCCGCAGCTACACCCTCGGCGGCTACGTGCAGGATAAGATCAACTTCGATCTCGATAGCCACAACTTCGCGATTATTCCCGGCGTACGCGTGACGCATCAGTCCACTAAACCGGAAGATCTGTCCGATCTTAGCGCCAACAGCAGCGTGCTCACCGAATCGTCGGTGGCGAATCTGTATGGTAAAAACAGCGACACCCAGGTGCTGCCGTCATTGACGTTCCAGTACGACATTACGCCGCGGCTGATGACCTATCTGCAGTACCAGCGCGGCGCGCAGTTCCCGAATGCCAGCCAGCTGTATGGTTCGTGGAACCTGGGTTCCAGCTATGCCGGCAGCCAGCAGTACGCGCTTATCGGCAACAACGATCTGAAAACCGAGACCAGCGACAATATCGAATGGGGTATCAAGGGTGAAGTCACCGAAGGCATCACCGTACGTACCGCGCTGTTCTACAACAGCTATAAGAACTTTATCGCCTATACGCGCTATTCGCGCGCCAACAATCCGGGCAAATTCACTAACGTCCCGTCGAATATTTACACCATTTATCAAGCGGAAAACCGCGATAAGGCCTATATCTACGGCGGCGAGATCAGCACTAAATTTAACTTCGGCACCTGGTTTGAGCAGGTAGATGGCCTGAGCGCCACCCTCGCCTGGGGCTATAGCGAAGGGAAATCGAAATCCAGCTACTACGGCGATAAATACGTCGACCTCGACAGCGTCGCGCCGATGAAAACGATCGTCGGCGTGGCGTGGGACGATCCGGCTAAGCGCTACGGTACGGCGCTGACCGCCACCTTTGTTAAGGGCAAACAGGCCACCGCCACCAGCCGCGAGAGCTATAACAATACCGGCTCCGCCATTGCCGATTCCAGCACCGAATATATGCGCGTGCCGGGCTACGGCATGCTGGACTGGACCGCTTACTGGCAGGTGGCGAAGAACGTTCGCCTCAACGGCGGGGTTTACAACATTACCGACCGTAAATACTGGGACTACCTGAGCAGCCGCAACATCGAGACCAGTACCAATCAGGATGCCAACGATAAAGCGCTGGCTGTGATGCCCGGAAGGACCTGGCAACTGGGCGTGAATATCGATTTCTGATCGCCCGAATAATAACAAACCTGCCCCCCGGCCCGCGGGCCGGGGAAATTCATCGTAGAGAAGGATGTGAATTATGCAAAACGCACACGACGATCTGTGGCAGCGCTACCAGGCCACCAAAGCCCGCTCCACCGCCAAATATGCCCGCGACATCGCCGCAGAGATGGGAATTAGCGAAGCCGAATTAACCGCCGCGCGCGTCGGTCACGATGCCGTGCGTCTGCACGACGACGTACGGGCGATTATCGCCGCCCTGGAGAGCGTCGGCGAAACCAAATGCATCTGCCGCAACGAATACGCGGTGCATGAGCAGGTCGGCGAATTTACCCATCAGCACCTGAGCGGCCACGCCGGGCTGGTGCTCAACCCGCGGGCGCTCGACCTGCGCCTGTTCCTCAGCCAGTGGTCGAGCGTGTTCCACCTCAACGATAACGGCCGCCAGAGCATCCAGTTCTTTGACCCGCACGGCGACGCGCTGCTAAAGGTTTACGCCACCGGGCAAACCGATATGGCGGCATGGCAAACGCTGGTAGCCAAATTCAGCGAGACGGCGCCCGGCGCGCTGACGATTCGCCCGGCCGACCGCGTAAAGTACGCCGACTCCGCCGACGCCGCGGCGCTGGAAAAGGAGTGGCGCGCGATGACCGATGTGCATCAGTTCTTCGGCCTGTTGCGTAAACACAACCTTTCCCGTCAGCAGGCCTTCCGCCTGGTGAGCGACGATCTGGCCTGCCGCATCGACAATAATGCGCTGCCGGGACTGCTGGAAACGGTGCGCCAGGACGGCAATGAAATCATGATCTTCGTCGGCAACCGCGGCTGCGTTCAGATCTTCACCGGCGCGCTGGAAAAACTGGCGCCGATGCGCGGCTGGATCAACATCTTCAACAGCGCCTTCACCCTACATCTGCGCGAAGACAGCGTGGATGAAATCTGGGTCACCCGTAAACCGACCTCCGATGGCCACGTCACCAGCGTCGAACTGTTTGCCAAAGACGGTACGCAAATCGTCCAGCTGTACGGCCAGCGCAGCGAAGGCCACCCGGAGCAAGAACAGTGGCGCGCGCAGGTGGCGCGTCTGTGCGCGGAAGGGCAGCCGGCATGAAACGTTGGGGAATACTGCTTGCCGCACTGCCGCTGTTCGCCAGCGCGGCCGCCGACAGGGTAATCTCCCTCGGCGGCGACGTCACCGAAATTGTCTATGCGCTGAACTCTGGGCAGCAACTGGTGGCGAAGGACAGCACCAGCACCTGGCCTGCCGCCGCGCAGAAGCTGCCGGACGTCGGCTATCTACGGCAGTTAAACGCCGAGGGGATCCTCTCCTTACGCCCGCAGCTGGTACTGGCCAGCGCGCAGGCGCAGCCGTCGCTGGTGCTGCAGAAAGTGCAGGACAGTAAGGTGACGGTCGTCAACGTGCCGGGCGGCGATAACCTTGCCGCCATCGATAACAAAATCGCCGTTATCGCCAAAGCATTAGGCAAAAAACCGGCGGGCGACATACTGCGCCAGCAGATCCGGCAGCAGATAGCCGCCCTTCCCACACAGCCTATCGCCAAACGGGTACTGTTTATCCTCAGCCACGGCGGGATGAATACCATGGTGGCCGGGCAGCACACCGCCGCCGATGGCGCGATCCGCGCCGCCGGGCTGCAAAACGCGATGCAGGGCTTTGACCATTATCGCGCGATGTCGCAGGAAGGCGTGGCCGCAAGCCAGGCGGATCTGGTGGTAATTTCCGCCGATGGCCTCAAAGGGATGGGCGGCGAAAGCGGGTTATGGAAATTGCCCGGTCTGGCGCAAACGCCCGCTGGCCGCCATAAACAGCTACTGGCGATCGACGATATGGCCCTGCTCGGCTTCGGCCCGCGTACGCCGCAGGCGATCCTCGAACTGCGGAAAAAAGCGGAGCAGCTGCCCTGATGCGCCCTGCCCTCGTTCGCCATTTGCTGTTAATGGCGCTGCTGCTGGTCGTCTTGACGCTCTACGCCACCACCCTCGGCGCAATGCGATTGCCATTGGTCAACCTGCTGCCCTCCGGCGATGAAATCCTGCGCCATATCTGGCTGACGATCCGTCTGCCGCGGGTGCTGCTGGCGCTGCTGGTCGGCGCCGCGCTGGCCCTGTCCGGCTGCGTGATGCAGGGGCTGTTTCGCAACCCGCTCGCCGACCCGGGGCTTCTGGGCATCAGCAGCGGCGCGGCGCTGGCGGTGGCCTGCTGGCTGGTGCTGCCGCTCAGCGTGCCGGCGCTGTTAGCCCTGTATATGCCGATGCTGGCGGCGTTTATCGGCAGCCTGGCGGTGATGGCAGTGATTTTTATCCTCAGCCGCGCAGGTGACGGTTCGCTGTCGCGGCTGCTGCTGGTGGGGATCGCCATCAACGCCTTATGCGGCGCGCTGGTCGGCGTGCTGGCCTGGCTAAGCAACGATGCTCAGCTACGTCAGCTGTCGCTGTGGGGGATGGGAAGCCTCGGCCAGGCCGAATGGCCGACGCTGCTGGTGGCGGCTAGCTTGATTATTCCGGCGTCAATAGCGGTGTGGTTGATGGCGTCACGCCTTAACCTGCTGCAACTCGGTGATGAAGAGGCGCACTACCTCGGCGTTAACGTGCGGGCGCTGCAGCGGCTGCTGTTGTTATGTAGCGCGGTGCTGGTTGCCGCGGCGGTGGCGATAAGCGGCGTCATCGGTTTTATCGGCCTGGTGGTGCCGCATCTGATGCGACTGTGGCTGGGGGCGGACCACCGCGGTCTCATCCCCGGCTCGCTGCTGGCGGGCGCGATTCTGCTGCTGATTGCCGATACCCTGGCGCGCACCGTCGCCGCGCCGGCGGAGATGCCGGTGGGGCTGCTGACCAGCCTGTTGGGCGCGCCGTGGTTCCTGTGGTTGATATTTCGTCGGGAGAAACCAATCCATGGATAAAGACTATCGGGCGCAAGGGCTGTCGCTGCGGCTCGGCCAACGACAGGTGATTGACCAGGTTTCGCTGACGCTTCGCGGCGGCGAGATGACCGCGCTGATCGGCCCGAACGGCGCGGGCAAATCCACCCTGCTGCGGCTGCTAACCGGCTTCCTTACCCCGGACAGCGGCGAACGCATGATGGACGGCAAAGCGCTGGAGCGTTGGTCGCCGCAGGCGCTATCGCGCCGCCGGGCGGTGATGTTGCAGCGCACTCCACTCCAGGCCGACTGGACGGTGGAAACGGTTATCGCCATGGGGCGCTCGCCATGGGAAGCGACCGCCAGTCCTCAGACTCTGCGCGATATTATGGCGGAAACCGGCTGCGATCATTTGCGCGGCAGGCGCTATCCGTCGCTTTCCGGCGGCGAGCAGCAGCGGGTACAGCTGGCCCGCTGCCTCGCGCAGCTGTGGCAAAACGGCGCGCCGCAGGGCTGGCTGTTTTTGGACGAACCCACCTCGGCGCTGGATCTCTACTATCAACAGCATCTGCTGCGCCTGCTCAAGCGTCTGACCGCGAGCGGCCAGCTGCATGTCTGCGTGGTGCTGCACGATCTCAACCTCGCCGCCCTGTGGGCCGACCAGATTCTGCTGCTACACCAGGGACAGGTGGTCGCGCAGGGCACGCCGCGTCAGGTTATCCAGCAGGAAATCATTAGCCGCTGGTACGGCGCGGATGTGCGCCTCGGCCAGCATCCGGAAAAAGCGATTCCACAGGTTTATCTGGCGCCCTGAACGTCACGCGCGGCCAGCTTAGCGATGGCCGCGCGTTCTAGAAGTGGAATCAGGATCGCTGCGTCCACTTCGTCACTTTCCCTCAAATGCCTATCTCCGTTATCATGTCTTCCTCATGCGATAACGACGACAATAATAAAATCGCAATCCATTAAAAATCAGGGACCTGGATAACACCCTATGAGCACAATCGACAATTTAGACGCCCATACCCCAATGATGCAGCAGTACCTGAAGCTGAAGGCTCAGCATCCGGAGATCCTGCTGTTTTACCGGATGGGCGACTTTTACGAGCTGTTTTATGACGACGCCAAACGCGCCTCGCAGCTGCTCGATATCTCGCTGACCAAACGCGGCGCTTCCGCGGGCGAACCGATTCCCATGGCCGGCATCCCCCACCACGCGGTGGAAAACTATCTGGCTAAACTGGTGAATCAGGGCGAGTCGGTCGCGATTTGCGAACAGATTGGCGATCCGGCTACCACCAAAGGGCCGGTAGAACGCAAAGTGGTACGCATCGTCACGCCGGGCACCATCAGCGATGAAGCGCTGCTGCAGGAGCGTCAGGACAACCTGCTGGCCGCCATCTGGCAGGACAGCAAGGGCTTCGGCTACGCGACGCTGGATATCAGCTCCGGGCGCTTTCGCCTGAGCGAACCGGCCGACCGCGAGACCATGGCGGCGGAACTACAACGTACCAATCCGGCGGAACTGCTGTATGCGGAAGATTTTGCCGAATCTTCACTGATTGAAGGCCGCCGCGGCCTGCGCCGTCGCCCGCTATGGGAGTTCGAAATCGACACCGCGCGCCAGCAGCTCAACCTGCAGTTCGGCACCCGCGATCTGGTGGGCTTCGGCGTTGAAAACGCCCCGCGCGGGCTGTGCGCCGCCGGCTGCCTGTTGCAGTACGTCAAAGATACCCAGCGCACCTCGCTGCCGCACATTCGTTCCATCACCATGGAACGCCAGCAGGACAGCATCATTATGGATGCCGCCACCCGTCGCAATCTGGAGATCACCCAGAATCTCGCCGGCGGCGTTGATAACACCCTTGCCTCGGTACTCGACTGCACGGTCACGCCGATGGGCAGCCGCATGCTCAAACGCTGGCTGCATATGCCGGTACGCGATACCGCGGTGCTGGTTGAACGCCAACAAACGATTGGCGCCTTACAGGAACGCTATACCGAGCTGCAGCCGGTGCTGCGTCAGGTCGGCGATCTCGAACGTATTCTGGCGCGTCTGGCGCTGCGTACCGCCCGCCCGCGCGATTTAGCCCGTATGCGTCATGCCTTCCAGCAGCTGCCGCTGCTGCGCGAGCTGCTGGCCGACGTTGACTGTCAGCCGGTGCAACAGCTGCGCGAGAAAATGGGCGAATTCGCCGAGCTACGCGAATTGCTGGAACGCGCGATCATCGACGCGCCGCCGGTACTGGTGCGTGACGGCGGCGTTATCGCTCCGGGTTATAATGAAGAGCTGGATGAGTGGCGAGCGCTGGCCGATGGCGCGACCGATTATCTCGACAAACTGGAAATCCGCGAACGTGAGCGCCTGGGCCTTGATACCCTGAAGGTCGGCTACAATGCCGTTCACGGTTACTACATCCAGATCAGCCGCGGCCAGAGCCAGCATGCGCCGATTCACTACGTGCGCCGCCAGACGCTGAAAAACGCCGAGCGCTACATTATTCCGGAACTGAAGGAATACGAAGATAAGGTCCTGACTTCAAAAGGCAAGGCGCTGGCGCTGGAAAAACAGCTCTATGACGACCTGTTCGAAAAGCTGCTGCCGCATCTGGCCGACTTACAAATCAGCGCCAGCGCGCTGGCCGAGCTGGACGTACTGGTGAACCTCGCGGAACGCGCGGAAACCCTCAACTACTGCTGCCCGACCTTTATCGATAAACCCGGCATTCGCATTACCGAAGGCCGTCACCCGGTAGTGGAACAGGTACTGAAAGAGCCGTTTATCGCCAACCCGCTGCAGCTGGCGCCGCAGCGCCGCATGCTGATCATCACCGGGCCCAACATGGGCGGTAAAAGTACCTATATGCGCCAGACCGCGCTGATTGCGCTGCTGGCCTATATCGGCAGCTACGTGCCGGCGCAGAAGGTAGAAATTGGCCCGATCGACCGCATCTTTACCCGCGTCGGCGCGGCGGATGACCTGGCGAGCGGCCGTTCCACCTTCATGGTGGAGATGACCGAAACCGCCAATATTCTGCACAACGCCACCGAACACAGCCTGGTGCTGATGGACGAGATCGGCCGCGGTACGTCTACCTACGACGGTCTGTCGCTGGCGTGGGCCTGCGCGGAGAATCTGGCAAATAAAATCAAAGCGTTGACCCTGTTCGCTACCCACTACTTCGAGCTCACCCAGTTGCCGGAAAAAATGGAAGGCGTGGCCAACGTGCACCTCGATGCGCTGGAGCACGGCGATACCATCGCCTTTATGCACAGCGTGCAGGACGGCGCGGCCAGCAAGAGCTATGGCCTGGCGGTCGCCGCGCTGGCAGGGGTGCCGAAAGAAGTGATCAAACGCGCGCGACAGAAACTGCGCGAGCTGGAGAGCATTTCGCCAAATGCCGCCGCCACGCAGGTTGATGGTACGCAGATGTCGCTGCTCTCCGCGCCGGAAGAGACCTCACCGGCGCTGGAAGCGCTGGAGAATCTTGACCCGGATTCACTGAGCCCGCGTCAGGCGCTGGAGTGGATTTACCGCCTGAAAAGCCTGGTGTAATTAGCCGCTAAATAGCAAAAAGCCTGGCGTCATCGTCAGGCTTTTTGTTTTTAGCATCAGTTATATTGCAGGGTGATCGTCCCGGTGGCATTGGCGGTACCGGGGGTAATGGTTTCCCCTATTTTATGGTAGTTAGCCCGGAAGGTCAGAGTTTCATTGGCGGAAGCGCCGCCAGGGTTGGTCGCGTCAGCATAGGTACTAGCCGTGCCGGTATCTCCGGAAAAGGGAGTAGCGCCATCAGCGTCGGTCCCCGCAGACCAGGTTGAAGTGTCGCTGCGCTTTGAGTAAAAGATCGGTACCGTCTGGCCTGAGCTCATCAACACATAGAATCCGCCATTGGGAAGTTTTCTTTCCAGCTGTACCCCCACCCCCGTCGCCGTACTCCCGTCGCCATTATCGGATAGCGCAATAGTTGAGTTATCGCCGGACACCGTCGCCGCATTCATGGTCATCGAGACATTGGTTCCCGGCTCGCAGGTCAGATTGACGTTTTTTTCCGGACCGGAATAGACGTAGCCGGTACTATCAAATGCCGACACTTCGACATCCCCCATTGGGAAGTTGAGACTCGCCACATCCGCCGTACAGCCCATCGCATGTACTTCAACCGTGGTGGTCGACAGCGTCAGCGTGGAGGCGATGTCGCCATCACTGCTATCAATACTCTGCGTTTCGCGATAGTCGACCCGCGCCAGCGGGCTCGGAACGTTAAACGTGCCGCTGGTTATCGGCCCGCCGGTGGCGATAATTTGCACCCGATAAGCGGAATTGTTGAGGGTGTGGTCGGAGCCCGCCCCGGCATCGTGTTCCTGCCAGCTGTTATCGATCGCCCGTTCGTCATCAAACGGACCCGCCTGATTAATGGTATAGACGCGAATACCGAGCCCGGTAGCGGTTGAGCCATTACTCAGCGGATAAACATTATCCTGCAGCGGGCTGGCGGTGGTTAACGCGCCGGCGTAGTGAAAGCCGACGTAATAGGTCCCCGCACAGTTCTTGATGGTTGTCGTGCCGCCGGACATATATCCGGAGTCATAAAGGATCTCGCCCGGCGCATAATTTTTACTGGAGACCAGTAGCTGCTGCGGCATCGCAACATAAGATTGCGACGGTGTGTCGTCGGTACGATGACAAACCGCCTGGGCCGCCAGCGGAAACAGCCCCAGCAATAACAGGGTGGAATATAAAAATTTTAACACGTTGTTTGCCTTAAATCGGGGTTAGTTATAGGTCACGTTCAACGTGACCGCGGAGCTGAATTTACCCGCCGTTGGGGCGCCATGAGGGGTGTACATGCGGGCAATAAATTTCAATGCGCCCGCGCCATTTTCAATGGGTACCGGATAACTCACCCCATTGGCCAGCGCCACGTGGATAGCTGGATAATCGAACAACTGCAATCCAACATCGGTAGCGCCATCGGCATCAGGCGTCACCTGATTGGCATAAATGACCGAGCCATAGGTCGGGTCTTCGGAATAGGGTGTGCCGGTGAAAGTGACGGTGGCCTGGCTGATTTCAGCAGTACAGCTGTCAAAACTGATGGTGACTGGAACGTTGCCGGTGTTACCGCCGGCAACAGAAAAGTCTCCTTTATAGTATTTCCCCAGATCTACGGTTTCAGGAGTGGTGACATTACAGGTCCCTGCGGCAATCCTGCCGTGAAAGGTAATATCACGTGTCTGCTGGAGATTATTATCCCGAGCCAGAGCTGGCATTGCGCTAACCAGCATCCCCGTTAAAAACAGAACAGCATATAAAAATTTTGACATCTCTCCTGCCTTTTATCAGGTAACTAGTTATAAACAACGTTCAGGGTGACGACGCTCTGGAACTCCCCGGTACCGGGGTTGTGGCCTGGGGTTGCCATTCTTGCGACAAAAATTATCTCACCGGCATGACTGTCTGACTCGAGAGTGACGTCATGACTCTGCCCGTTAGACATTTGCCAGTGATCCGCATCGGTTAATAATTCCAGTGCAACATCGGTTGCCCCGCCCCCCTCTGCCGTAATCCCGTTGGCAAAATAGAATGGCTGGGTTCCATCTACGGCACCGGTAAACGCTACCGTCGCTTTAGTCAGCGAGGGAGAACAGTTAGTGAAAGAGACGGTGAACGGGACATTGTCCGTGCTATCGCCCTCATTAATAAAATCCGTTGGCAGATAGGTTCCCAGTTCAACGGTCGCGGGATAGCTAACATTACAGCTGCCTGCCACAATATTCCCCGTGACGCTGAAGTTAATGACATCCTGTGTGTTGTACGCCAGCGCAGACGGCAGCCCGGCAACGAAGAGCAGGCCCGTCGCCGCCATGCGTCGGACGGTAGCAAAATGAAAGCGTGACATCAGTGAGCCCCCGGGACGGGATGACATATCCCGTTGATAAACAGAATATCGGCCTGCGACTTCGCACCCGCCAGTGAGTAGTCAACGGCACACTGTTTGTTCGCCCCGTCGCCCCACTTGACCATCAGTTGCCCTTTATCGGCGAGACCAACCAGGTACACTTCGCCACTGTCGCCGACGATGCTGCTGCGGGTGTCGTCCGAATCATCACTGGTTTGCGTGACTACCGCGCCGAACGGCACCGGCTTACCGTTGAAGATCAACGTCATCATCGCCTTCCGGCCAATCCAGGTGTTGTACTTCACGCGGACCACCGCGCCTTTGGTCGGCACCACGGTTTTGGCGACGTTATCAATGGCCGCAGTGGCATCGCTGGCCTCCACGGTATTGAGGGAAATCTGGTTACTGTGGTACGGACGCACGTACGGCACAATCGCATTACCAAAGTAGTCGGTATGGACGTTAGTCTGGCCATTGATCGGCACCCCGGAGACGCCCGGCGTTTCCACCAGCGCTACGCTGTCATTCAACTGACGGGCCAGGGTAATACCGCCGCTGTGAACCACCATTCCGCCGCGCAGGCTATAGTTCAGACGACGGCTGTAGTCGTCGTAGCTGTAGCCGGCGGACACATCGGCATACGAGCTCTGGTAGCCGACGGTAACGTTGCCGTTGGTCGCTTCTGAATCGGCGTTATAGCCTTCCGATACCTGCCAGTTGAGCTGGTTTTGCTGCATTGCGGTGCCGGAAATACCGATGTTATGCGTGGTATCGCCGTGTTTGCTGCTGTTCATCGAGTAGTTAGCCGAAATCGACTGCGCCGCTTCACTATTGCTGAAGGCGCTGAACGGTACGCTAAAGTTAAGCGAGAAGACGTTATCGTCATCGTATTCATCAGAATCGTTGCCATAACCGCCATCAACGTTTTTCGTGTGCGCATAGTTCAGCGAGTACGATACCGGCCCCAGCGTGCTGCTGAAGCCGAGGTTCAGCGAGTCGGCGTGCTGGCTGTTCCAGTAGGAGGCGTCATACATGGTCAGGGATAACGTACCGAAAGGCAGCGTCTGCGAGATAGTCACGTCGAAACGGTTACGTTCGCGACCGTTATCGATGGCGCTGTTGCCCGGGTCCCAATCATTGAGGAAATCCTGGAACGACAGATAACCGCGGGTTGAGAATTTGTAGCCAGCCACCGCAATATCGGTGTTGGTCTGCTGCAGCGTCTTGCTGTAGCGCACGCGGTACGACTGGCCGCTATGGTGTTCCATCTGCCGTATATTGTCCGGCTGCGGGACATCCGCCCACGACTGTGAAATATCAAAAGAGAGCGCCCCGGCGCTGCCGAGGTTAAAACCGGTACCGGCAATCAGGTTAGAGTATTTGTCTTCCGCCTGAATATAGCCGCCATACAGCGTCACGCCTTTGCCGACGCCCCAGGCCGCCGATCCCTGGACAAAGTTAAAGTCTTCCGCCCGCGAATCCGAGCCGTCCTGGCGGGTTTTACCCGCCACCAGGCCATACTGCACCTGTCCTTCGCGCTGTAGCACCGGCAATGTGGCGTAAGGGACGATGAAGCTACTTTGCGAACCATCAGACTCCTTGATCACCACTTTCAGGTCGCCGGAGCTACCGGTCGGGTACATATCGCTGAATTCGAATGGCCCCGGCGGCACCGTAGCCTTATAGATGCTGTGTCCGTTCTGGTACACCGTGACCTCGGCGTTGCTGCGGGCGATACCGCGGATCACCGGCGCGAAGCCCTGCATGCTGTCCGGCTTCATATCATTATCGGAATACATCTGTACCCCGGTAAAACCCACGCTATCGAACACGCCGCCGCGGGTGGTGCCCTGCCCGAGAACCAGTTGGCTTTTCAGAGATTTAATATCGCGGGAAGCGTAGGTGTACACCGAATCCCACTCACTTTCGGATTCAGAGTGGCTGTAGGTGGAATAGTTACGCAAACGCCACGCCCCCAGGTTCAGCCCCGGCTGTAGGCTGACGAACTGGTTGCTACTGTCCACGCCATTACGGTGGTGCAAATCCTGCTGACCAGAGACGCTGTAGTTAAGCAAACCGGCGGCAATACCTTCATCCCATCGTTCTGGCGAAACGTAGCCACGGGCGGTGTTGAGCAGGGCAACCTGCGGGATAGTGAGATCAAAGCGCTGATTCGCCAGATCCATTTTCTGTTCCAGACCCGGAATAGCCTGCAGGCTGGCGCACTCTCTGGCTTTGTCCTGTTCGCTAAAGTAGTTATCGACCCGCACATTCCAGGCTTTCAGCTCAGACACGCTCAGGCACGCTCCAACAACCTGCCCGGCGGTGGTGTTTTTGTCGTCCGACAGCTTGCGAAAGGAAATGGTTTTAGTATCCACCAGGCTACCGTTGATATAAATATCGACGTTATAGTCACCAGGCGGTACCTCATCTTTGGCAAACAGACTGAGATCCATCATTGGCCTCTCTGTACTATCCGTTTCCAAAAGACGAGGGTTAAAATGTTCCTGAGCAATGGCGCTGAAAGAACTGAAGGCAATACTGAGCCCCAGCCCTAAAGAAAGGACATAGGTATGCTTAACTTTTTCCATTATTACCCTGTATCCGTACGGGATACGTACCGTGCCGATTAATATGAAGAGACTTTGTCCTGACCTTTCACGCCGTAATCATTAATCAGCGACCAGGTCACTTTGCCGTGGGAGGGGATCTTCCCTTCGGAAATATTCAGCGTGGAGAACGGTGCGACAAAATATTGGCCGCTGAGCGCATGATTATTAATTTCTATGCGGGAGAAGTTCATATAAAACGGCGTCGGGTTATTGACCTGCACACCGCCGGCAGCCGGCTTCCATACCACTTTATTTGCACTGCTTTCCGGCGACTGGCCTTTGAGCGCAACCGGGCGATAGATCAGCTTAATTTTCGAATTGATGGCAATCTGCATGGTATTTTTGCCAGCAGAACTATCATCCGTAGCGGGAATACCTTTTACGTTTAGCCACAATAATGATTCGCGATCTTCCGGAACCGGCATCCCTGAACGAACAATACGGATCGACGCTTTTTTCCCGGCTTCGAGGCGAAACAGCGGCGGCGTAATAATCATAGTTTCTTTTTTCAGCGCGCTACCTTCGGCGGGACTGACCCAGGATTGCACAAGATTGGTAACTTTGTCCGAGTTTTCCACGGATAACGAGGCGGCCTGATGGGAGCCGTCAAAAATCACCCGCGTTCCGCCGGTAACGATACTGGCAGACGCATTCAGGCTGGCAACGGCGGCCACACAAAAAACAAAAGCTGCGATGGGTTTCATTATGCACTCACAAAAATATAAGGAGGGTTTCCCCTCCTTCAGGATTAGTTATAACGGACGTTATAGGTCACGACGGACTGAACCGTACCAGCAACAGCCTGATCAACAGCAATCATCGATGCGGTGTAGGTCTCGGTAGCAGAACCAGAGTCCAGGGTAATAGGATCGTTGTCTGCATTGTTCTTCACGATGGTGCCATTAGAACCGCCTTGCTTCAGTTGAACGGCAACGTTTTGTGCAGCAGTGACGCCAACCCCACTGGCAGTATTCGCGAAGTACGAGTCATCACCAGCCACCGGGTCAACCGGCGCAGAGAAGACAATATTGACATTGGACGCAGTCGGGCACTGGTCCAGATTAAAAACGAACTGTTTCGGCGCGCCGAGGTCACCTTTTGCTACCAAATCAGTTGCTGCCACGCTGCCCAGTTCAACGGTTGCATCCGGAGTACCGCCATCAACAGTGATATTGCAACCCGTCTCCAGCACTTCACCGTTAAAGGTAATGGTGTTAGATGCCATCGCTGCCGCGCTCATGCCAAAAGTCAGAACCAGAGCTGCGCCGATTTTAGTAAGTTTCATTCTTTAATATCCCAATAAAAATAATAAACATCGCAATTATTAACGCTGTCATCATGACAATCGAAAAGCATTATCACCAAACGCCCATTAAATAATGCACGTTCAGTGATAATGCTTATTAACTCGCTTCGAAAAAAATGGGCGTTAATATGTATTTCTAAATACTCGTTCGAGTCCATATTTAGACTACAAGATATTTACAGATTGATTCAAACTGGATGTATTTAATTAAAAACTTACGGAGGGTTGACTGTTTGAAAAAACGACCAGGGAGAAGAAAAAATGAGTAATGATAGCTGACAAGATGTGAATTATAACCATTAATGATTACGTCATTAGTTATAATCTAATTAAAAATACTTGTCACGCCCTTTAATTCTACATAAAAAGGCCCGGAATATCCGGGCCAGTCATTTAACGCTTATCTTCCGCCAACAGCGGTGGAATATGCGGCACCTGCGGCGCCTCATCAATATCTTTCTGCGTCATGCGAAACGCTTGCGGATAATGTTGGCGGCTGGTACGACGCAGCGGTTCGGTATTACGCCAGGTATAGAGGCAGTGCTGGCACTGATAAACGATCCATACCCCTTTTACCGGCGACGTCGCCATCACTTCAATCTGTTCATCAGCGCAACGTGGACAAATCATCTTCTTCTCCTTATTTACGGTTGGCCAACATGGCGGTCAGTTTTTCAGCCCAGGCTTTGGTTTCCGGTAAATCCTGCACCGGCTGGCTGTAGTGACCGCGAAGGTCCGGCGCAACCGGGGTGGTGGCGTCGATAATCAGTTTGTCGGTGATCCCCGCCGGGCTGGAACCAGGGTCGAGCTCCAGTACCGACATGTTCGGCAACTGCACCAGGTCGCCCGCCGGGTTGACCTTCGAGGAGAGTGCCCACATCACCTGCGGCAGGTTGAACGGGTCGACATCTTCATCAACCATAATGACCATTTTCACGTAACCGAGGCCATGCGGGGTAGTCATCGCCCGTAATCCCACCGCGCGGGCAAAACCGCCGTAGCGTTTTTTGGTGGAGATAATCGCCAGCAGGCCATGGGTGTACATGGCGTTGACCGCCTGCACTTCCGGGAACTCGGCTTTCAGCTGCTGGTACAGCGGCACGCAGGTCGCCGGGCCCATCAGATAGTCGATTTCGGTCCACGGCATTCCGAGATACAACGATTCAAAAATCGGTTTTGTGCGATAAGAGACTTTATCGATACGCACCACCGTCATATTGCGGCCGCCTGAGTAGTGGCCGGTGAACTCGCCGAACGGCCCTTCAATTTCACGCTTGCGCCCTTCAATCACCCCTTCAAGGATCACTTCCGAGCCCCAGGGTACGTCAAAGCCGGTCAGCGGTGCGGTGGCGATGGGATACGGGCTTTCGCGCAGCGCGCCCGCCATCTCATATTCTGACTGGTCATATTTCAGCGGCGTGGCGCCCATCAGGGTAATAATCGGATCGTTACCCAGAGTGATGGCAATGGGCAGATCCTCACCGCGCTCTTCCGCTTTATGCAGATGCAGCGCGATATCGTGCATCGGTACCGGCTGCAGGCCCAGCTTGCGCTTGCCTTTCACTTCCATCCGGTAAATGCCGACGTTCTGTTTACCGAAGTTGTCCGGGTCAAGCGGATCGCGAGAAACCACGCAGGCTTTGTCGAGATAGAAACCACCGTCGCCATCGTTCAGGCGGAACAACGGCAGAATATCGAACAGGTTGATATCGTCGCCATCAACGGTGTTTTCCGCCCACGCTGGATTAGCGCGACGCTCCGGCGTTACCGGGAATTTATCCCAGCGGCGAATAAATTCATCAATCTGTTTTTTCACCGGCGTGTTTGGCGGCAGCCCCAGCGAAATCGCGTGGTTTTGCCAGGAACCGATGGTGTTCATGGCGACACGGGCATCGGTAAAGCCGCGAATGTTATCGAACCACAGCGCTGGCGCGCCGTCGCCGATGCGCCCTGTGGCGTTAGCGGCAGCGGCGAGATCCGGCTCGGCATTCACCTCTTCGCTAATTTTTAGCAGTTGCCCCTGCTCATCCAGCGCCTGCAAAAAGCTGCGTAAATCATCAAAAGCCATGACTAATTCTCCTGTGATAAATTCTCGACCGCGCGTAAGCCGTTCCAGCGGCGCGCTTTGCGGTATTCGAGACCGAACTGATCCAACACCCGGGTCACGATATGGTTGGTAATATCCTCCACCGTTTCCGGGTGGTTGTAGTAGGCAGGCATCGGCGGCACCATCGCCACGCCCATGCGCGACAGCGCCAGCATGTTCTCCAGATGAATGGTGCTCAGCGGCATTTCACGCGGCACCAGAACCAGCTTGCGCCCCTCTTTCAGCACGACATCCGCCGCGCGGCCGACTAACCCTTCCGCATAGCCTGTGCGGATACCTGCCAGCGTTTTCATGCTGCACGGGATAACAATCATGCCGTCGGTACGAAACGATCCTGATGAGATGGTCGCGGCCTGATCCGCCGGGCTATGGCAGAAGTCCGCCAGCGCGGCGACTTCACGAGCGCTATAGGGCGTTTCCAGCTCAATGGTGGTTTTTGCCCATTTCGACATCACCAGGTGCGTTTCCACATCCGGCATTTCGTTCAGCGCTTGCAATAGCGCGACGCCCAACGGCGCGCCGGTCGCCCCGGTCATCCCAATAATCAGTTTCATTCACTACCTCATACATTGTTCGTATACGAACCTTTGTATTAAAACTACGCTCATTTTTACGGGATCTCAATATCGTTCGCATACGATCCGCATCAATAATCAAAAAAATGAGATGTGAAAAGAAGCCGTAAATGCGGCTATCATAAAGGTGATATTTTTGTGACGGAGTGTTCATGGAGTTACGTAACGAGGCGTTCCACCTTCTGCGCCAGCTTTTTCAACAGCACACCGCGCGCTGGCAACATGAATTACCGGAACTGACCAAGCCGCAATACGCGGTGATGCGCTCGGTCGCCGAACATCCTGGTATCGAGCAGGTGACGCTTATCGAAGCGGCCGTCAGCACGAAAGCGACGCTGGCGGAGATGCTAAGCCGGATGGAAAAACGCGGGCTGGTGCGCCGCGAACACGATCCGACAGATAAACGTCGCCGCTTTGTCTATCTGACGAATGAAGGACAGGCGCTGCTCGCAAATTCCATGCCGCAGGGCAACCGTGTCGATGAAGAGTTTTTGAGCCGCCTTAATGAAGAGGAGCGCGCGCAGTTTTCCCGGCTGGTGCTGAAAATGATGGAAAGTAAAACCGCGGATTAAGCGGTTCGCTCGCGCAGAAAATCGATAAATGCCCGGACCTTGGTTGGCACATGCTGCGCGTCCGGGTAGACGGCGTATACCCCCTGAGAGGGAAAAATATACTCCGGCAATACCCGCACTAGCTCCTGCCGCACGATGGCTTCAGCCACCAGCCACTCTGGGAGCAGCGCCACCCCGCTTCCCGCCAGCGCAAAGCCCATTAACGCTTGTGCGCTATCGGCTGAGATCCGCGGTGGTTGCGTAATTTCAAAAGCGATCGATTGCCCTTCGACGGTCAGGAGCTGCCAGCGTAGCGGGGTCGCTAAGCGCTCGTTAACAATCCACTCCGCCTGCGCCAGGTCGGCAAGCGTGCGCAGCGGATGTTTATCCAGCCAAACCGGCGAGGCCACGGGCACGATGGCGAAACGCGAAATCCGAGCCGCGTGATAGCGTGAATCGGCCAGGGTACCGAGGCGGATCGCGACATCAAAACGTTCAGAGATCAAATCCGCGTGATACGACGATGAGACGTGGCGCACCCGCAGCGCCGGATGTCGACGAGCGAATTCCGCCAGCGCCGGGATGATCACCTGCGCGCCATATTCCGGGGTGGTGGTGATCCGCAGTTCACCGCTTAACCCGGCGTGGCTGGCGCGCACCTCGTCCTGTAAATTCTCCGCGGCTTTCAGCAGCCCGACGCCGCGCTGGTAAAACACCGCCCCGGCTTCGGTGAGCGTTAACCGGCGCGTCGAACGCAGAAGCAACGTCACCCCCAGCTCACTCTCAAGCTGGCGAACGTTAAAACTGACCACCGCTTTGGTCTGCCCAAGCGCCGTCGCCGCGGCGGTAAAGCTCCCGGCATCAACAACGGCGACAAACATGGTAACGCGCTGCAGGTTTAGCATTTGAATAGTGCTTATTGTCAAAAATTTTTAGACAGTATATCCCTGAAAAGCGCGTTTATCCGCCCCTGAGGCGCGGTTTACAGTAATCGCCTGCATTGCCTGCAGCTTAACCTGGAGTAAACATGAACCCATGGATCCAAGAAGTTATCGACGCCCACGTAATCATTGAACAATGGTTGGGCCGGAAAGAAGGTAGCGCGCAAGCGCTAATGAGCCGCTTTGCGCAAGAATTTACAATGGTCCCTATCAGCGGCGCAAAGATGGATTACCCAACGGTAAGCGGTTTTTTCCATAGCGCAGGCGGCAGTCGCCCGGGATTAAGTATCGTGGTTGATAATGCGCAGGTGTTGAGCGAATGGCATGACGGCGGCGCGGTGCTGTACCGCGAAAGCCAGACCCTGCCGGAACAAGGCGAAGTCGTGCGCTGGTCGACGGCGATATTTCAACGCATTGAGGGAAAAATCCTCTGGCGTCACCTGCAGGAAACCCGTATCGGTTAATACAAAGGAAAAGGCCCAATCGCTGGATTGGGCCTTTTTGAGAGAAAACGATTTATTCGCGGAATAGCGCTTCGATGTTTAGCCCCTGTCCCTGCAGGATCTCCCGCAGGCGGCGCAGGCCTTCCACCTGAATCTGACGCACGCGTTCGCGGGTCAGGCCGATTTCACGACCCACATCTTCAAGCGTTGCGGCTTCATATCCCAGCAGCCCGAAACGACGAGCCAGTACTTCACGCTGTTTGGCGTTCAGTTCGAACAGCCATTTGACGATGCTTTGTTTCATATCATCGTCCTGCGTGGTGTCTTCCGGGCCGTTGTCTTTTTCATCGGCCAGAATATCCAGCAGCGCTTTTTCTGAATCACCGCCCAGCGGGGTATCCACTGAGGTAATGCGCTCGTTCAGACGCAGCATACGGCTAACGTCATCAACCGGTTTATCCAGCTGTTCGGCTATCTCTTCGGCGCTTGGCTCGTGGTCCAGCTTATGCGACAACTCGCGCGCGGTACGCAGATAAACGTTCAGCTCTTTCACAATATGGATAGGCAAACGAATGGTACGGGTTTGGTTCATAATCGCCCGTTCAATCGTTTGACGGATCCACCAGGTGGCGTAGGTTGAAAAACGGAACCCACGCTCCGGGTCAAACTTCTCAACTGCGCGGATCAGGCCGAGGTTACCTTCTTCAATCAGATCCAGCAGCGCCAGACCACGATTGCTATAACGACGAGCAATCTTCACCACCAGACGCAGGTTACTTTCAATCATGCGACGGCGTGAAGCAACATCTCCACGTAGTGCGCGACGGGCGAAATAGACTTCCTCTTCGGCCGTCAGCAGCGGGGAATAACCAATCTCACCAAGATACAGCTGTGTCGCATCGAGAACGCGTTGGGTGGCGCCTTGCGACAGCAGCTCTTCCTCAGCCAGATCGCTATCACTGGGTTCCTCTTCTACTAAGGCTTTCTCGTCGAAAACCTCCATTCCGTTCTCATCAAATTCCGCGTCTTCATTTAAATCATGAACTTTCAGCGTATTCTGACTCATAAAGGTGGCTCCTACCCGTGATCCCTGAGCAAAGCACCTTCCGCGACCCATCACTAAACGACGCCGGAGTTATCCTCTTTATACCTCCACTGAAGGAGGCATATCGCGACCGCCCTGGCGCCTTTCATGGTGTTACGCTTATCCGTACTTTGCCAAATTATCGCTGCGGTAAGTACTGCAGCGGGTTGACGGATTTCCCCTTGTAACGAATTTCAAAATGTAATCTTGTTGAGCTGGTTCCGGTGCTACCCATGGTAGCGATTTTCTGCCCCGCTTTGACTTCCTGTTGCTCCCGAACCAGCATGGTATCGTTATGAGCGTAGGCACTCAGGTAATCATCGTTGTGTTTGATGATAATAAGATTACCGTAACCGCGCAGTGCGTTACCGGCATAGACGACGCGCCCATCGGCGGTCGCGACAATAGCCTGTCCTTTACTGCCTGCAATGTCGATACCTTTATTGCCGCCTTCCGCGCCGCTAAAGTTCTCGATAACCTTGCCATCAGTCGGCCAGCGCCATGATGAGATCGGCGAACTGGTAGACGTACTGCTTGCAGTCGGTTGGGTTGTGCTAACGGTTGATGGCGCCGTAACCGGAGCGACCGTTGTTGTGGTCGTTGCTGGTTTATTATTCGGCAACATCTTAGTAGCACTCTGTTCACCTGAAGATTCAGAATACGTAATAGTCGGTTGTGACGCAACCACTGCGGTGGATTTTTGTGCAGAAGTTGTGGTGGCCGTCGCACCGCCGCTTGCCTGCGCGCTAGCCTGAGATACCGGGTTTTCGCCGGTGATCGGCTGGCCTGCGGAGTTGCCGACCTGCAGCACCTGGCCCACGTTCAGCGCGTACGGCGCCGGGACGTTGTTGCGTTCCGCAAGGTCGCGGAAATCGTTGCCGGTGACCCACGCGATATAGAACAGGGTATCGCCGCGCTTAACGGTATAGGTACTGCCGCCGGTATAGCTACCTTTCGGAATATCGCCATATTTACGGTTGTAAACAATCTTACCGTTCACCGTCTGCACCGGTTGTTGAGCCATCGGCTGAACCTGAGTCGGCTGGGTCTGAATTGGCTGGGTCTGCATCGGTTGAATCGGCTGAGCCGGAGGAACTTGCTGCGCGCCGGAGGATGGCGGTGTAATCAGCATCCCGGAATTGGTGCTGGAGGACGCAGCGCCGCTTGCCGAATTCACCGGCGCAGGCGGATTATTGGTATTTGTACACCCGGCCAGCCAGAGTGAAACCAGTGACAACGCCGCAATACGGCTTACGGTAAATTTTGGGCTTCCCGCGCTCATTTATCCCCCAGGAATATGTTAACTGCCAATATCTTGCTTACCGGGCAGCGCCCGGCCAGGACACTGAAAAATGTGTCCACCCTACGCCTAAACTTAGGCAAAAAAAACCTGGAATAATCCGGGTTCAGGCCAGTTCCCCTCTGACGAGCGGAACAAAGCGAACGGCCTCGACGGTATCGATGAAAAATTCGCCGCCGCGGCGACGGATCCGCTTCAGGTACTGATGTTCTTCACCTACCGGTAAAACCAGCACGCCGCCTTCATCAAGCTGCGCCATCAGCGCGGCCGGAATTTCCGGCGGCGCGGCGGTGACGATAATCGCGTCAAAAGGCGCGCGAGCCTGCCAACCCTGCCATCCATCGCCATGACGGGTTGAAACATTATGTAAATCAAGTTGTTTAAGACGCCGACGCGCCTGCCACTGCAGGCTCTTAATCCGCTCAACCGAGCAGACGTGGTGCACGAGGTGCGCCAGGATCGCCGTCTGATAGCCGGAGCCGGTGCCGATTTCCAGCACTTTTGAGTCCGGCGTCAGTTCCAGAAGCTCCGTCATCCGCGCCACCATATAGGGCTGCGAGATGGTTTGCCCCTGGCCAATCGGCAGCGCGGTGTTTTCCCACGCCTTATGTTCAAAGGCTTCATCAACGAATTTCTCGCGCGGAACCTGCGCGATTGCCTCGAGGACTCGCTCATCGACGATGCCCTGAGTACGTAGCTGATTCAACAAACTTTCAACACGTTTACTTACCATTGCGTATCAACCCCGACGCGTTCTAACCAATCGGTTACCACCTCATGTGCCTGATGAGCGGTTAAATCGACATGCAATGGCGTGA
Organism: Klebsiella sp. 141161; assembly: GCF_050600815.1. Lineage (NCBI taxonomy): Bacteria > Pseudomonadati > Pseudomonadota > Gammaproteobacteria > Enterobacterales > Enterobacteriaceae > Klebsiella > Klebsiella sp. 141161. Next base: position 174,785 of record NZ_JAQIRN010000002.1, read on the forward strand.
CGGAAACATAGCCTTCATCCACCGCCGCAAAATCGGTTCCCGGCCCGGCATCGCGCTTATCGCCCGGCGGGCCGATCCAGTACAGCGTATTGCCGCGCGGATCTTTTTGCGGAATGACCTGGTCAGCCGGATGCCGGTTGCCGCAGCGGGTCACGCGAATGCCTTTGATTTGCTCGAGGGGAAGATCCGGCACGTTGATGTTGAGGATCCGCCCGGTACGCAGCGGCTCGCGGCTTAACGCGCGCAAAATCGTGCACGTCACTGCCGCCGCGGTATCGTAATGTTGATAGCCGTTCAGCGAAACGGCAAGGGCGGGAAAACCAAGATGGCGGCCTTCCATCGCCGCCGCGACGGTACCGGAATAAATGACGTCATCGCCAAGATTGGGGCCCGCGTTGATTCCTGAGACCACAATATCCGGGCGCGGACGCATCAGCGCGTTAACGCCAAGATAAACGCAGTCGGTCGGCGTGCCCATCTGGACGGCGATATCGCCATTTTCAAAGGTGAACGTGCGTAGAGAAGATTCCAGCGTGAGCGAATTTGAGGCGCCGCTGCGATTACGATCGGGTGCAACAACCTGGACCTCGGCAAATTCGCGTAAGGCCTTCGCCAGGGTTTGGATCCCCGGCGCGTGGATACCGTCATCGTTACTCAGCAATATTCGCATAGTCACCCGTTGTATTGATAAGTTCCCTTACCACGCTGGTGGCAAAACTTCCCGCTGGCAGCCAGAAGCGCAGTTCAACAGTGACATCATCCCACCAGTTCCAGCACAATTGCTGCGGATACAGCAGCATCGCCCGGCGCGCGGCTTCGACTTTTTCGCGCGCCAGCAGCGCCTGTAGCGACGTTTCTTCGGCTATCGCGGCTTGCTCGGCGGCCAGCGCGTCGCGTTGGCTGCCCCAGTCGCCGCAGCCCGGCAGCGCAGCGGTAATCATCAGCTCGCGGTTATCGACCCGCGCCTGCAATTCCGCCAACTCTTCGGTGGTTGCCACAAACCAGCTTCCGCGCCCCGCTAATTGTAGCGCATCGCCATCAACAACCTGATTAAATTCCGTTTTTTTTAATCTAATTGCAACTTGCTGATTAAACAACGCGCTGCGTGCCGCCGACAACCAAAAACTGCGTTTATTGCGATCGCGCACCGGCTCGCCGCTCTCGGCCCAGCGCAATGCGCCATGCAGGTTACTGCCGCCGATACCGAAGCGCTGCGCGCCGAAATAGTTCGGCACGCCGGCGGCGGCTATCGCCTGCAAGCGCTTTTCGACATCGTCGCGATCGCTGATTTCCCGCAGGATCAGCGTGAACTGGTTGCCCTTCAGCGCGCCTAAACGCAGCTTACGCTTATGGCGGGCATACTCCAGCACCTGGCAGCCTTCGAGCTGAAATTTGCTCAGATCCGGCATCTCTTTGCCCGGCACGCGGGCGCACAGCCACTGTTCGGTGACAGCGTGCTTATCTTTTTGCCCGGCAAAGCTCACTTCGCGCGCATGGATTTTAAGGAATTTCGCCAGCGCGTCGGCAACGAAACGGGTGTTGCAGCCATTTTTCAGAATCCGCACCAGCACATGTTCGCCTTCGCCATCAGGGGCGAAACCGAGGTCTTCGACCACCAGAAAGTCTTCCGGATTAGCCTTCAGCCGCCCCTGGCTGAGCGGCTTGCCGTGCAGGTATGTTAAGTCATCAAAGGCGATCATTGCGCAGCCTTACGCAGCAGCGCCACCGCTTCACAGGCGATGCCTTCGCCACGGCCGGTGAAGCCAAGCTTCTCGGTGGTGGTCGCTTTCACATTGACGTCGTCCATATGGCAGCCGAGATCTTCGGCGATAAACACGCGCATCTGCGGGATATGCGGCAGCATTTTTGGCGCCTGGGCGATGATGGTGACGTCAACGTTGCCAAGGGTATATCCCTTAGCCTGAATCCGCCGCCACGCTTCACGCAGCAGCTCCCGGCTATCCGCGCCTTTAAAGGCCGGATCGGTATCCGGGAACAGTTTACCGATGTCGCCGAGCGCCGCGGCGCCCAGCAGCGCGTCGGTCAACGCATGTAGCGCGACGTCGCCATCGGAATGGGCGAGCAGCCCTTTCTCATAAGGAATACGTACCCCGCCAATAATAATTGGCCCTTCACCGCCAAAAGCGTGTACGTCAAAACCATGTCCAATTCGCATTAAGCTTTCTCCTGGTGTCGGGAACGGGTAAGGTAAAATTCGGCCAGCGCCAGATCTTCCGGGCGCGTTACTTTAATATTATCAGCTCGTCCGGCGACCAATTCGGGATGGAAGCCGCAGTACTCCAGCGCCGACGCTTCGTCGGTGATGGTCGCGCCTTCATCCAGCGCGCGCGTCAGGCAGTCAAATAGCAGTTCACGCGGGAAAAATTGCGGCGTCAGCGCATGCCATAAATCATTGCGTTCGACGGTATGGGCGATCGCGGTTTTGCCCGGTTCGGCACGCTTCATGGTATCGCGCACCGGCGCCGCCAGTATGCCGCCGACGCGGCTGGTCGCGCTTAGCGCCAGCAGCCGCGAGAGATCATCCTGATGCAGGCACGGCCGCGCGGCATCATGAACCAGCACCCATTGCGCATCCGCTAAGGCTTTCAGCCCCGCCAGAACCGAATCGGCGCGCTCAGCGCCACCGTCAACGACGGTGACCTGCGGATGGTGGGCTAAGGGAAGTTGACTAAAGCGGATGTCGCCAGGGCTAACGGCGATGACCACTCGCTGAACGCGTTCGTTCGCCAGCAGCGCGGCGACCGAATGTTCGAGAATCGTTTTGTTACCGATTGAGAGATATTGTTTCGGGCACTCCGTTTGCATACGGCGGCCAAAACCGGCTGCCGGCACCACGGCGCAAACGCCCGGAAAAGTGGCTGCCATATTGTCATCCTGGGCTTGTTTATCGATTATTCTGCGCAGAACCCTGATTGCGTTTTGAGGCATCCGGCACCAGACGATAGAACGTTTCGCCCGGGCGGGTCATGCTGAGTTCATTGCGCGCGCGTTCTTCGATCGCTTCCTGACCGCCGTTGAGATCGTCAATTTCGGCGAAAAGCTGATCGTTGCGCGCTTTTAATTTGGCGTTAGTGGCCTGCTGAGCGGAGACATCGTCATTAACCCGGCTATAGTCGTGCAAACCATTTTTGCCAAACCACAGCGAGTACTGTAGCCAGACCAGCAAAGCTAATAATAGCAGCGTTAATTTACCCATCCTGCCCCCTGAAAAACGGCATCATCATCCCATAACTCGCCGGAGTACTCTACCCTGGCGCGCGGACGATGCCGCGTAACGCGGGGACTGTACCACATTTTTGCGATGGATACCCAGGCTTGATTCATCCCAAAAAGGCTATCCCAACAGCCAGAGGAACAGCAGACCAAACATTAGCCCGACGGTTAAAATCGTCGCGCAAACGCTGTAGATCAGTTTGCCGTCCAGTAATGAATGTAGCGCAATACCGACCACCACGGCGACCGGCATAATGGCAAGAAAGAAAGGCCAGGTATAGAGGAAGAAAAAGAGCGTATTACCGCCATACATGAGGAAGGGAATACCCAGCGCCAGCAGCCATGAAATAAAGCCCACGGCGGCGCCTGACAAAGACCAGGTGGTCTCGTCGCCGGCCGCCGGAGGCGGTTCTGAACGAATAATACTGAGGTTCTGGGTATTGCGCATATTGAATCCTGTTGACCGGGCGACCGGCACCCCTCGATGCCGTTGCCTTTTCAGGATCTGATAATATCGCTCTGTCGAAGCAGGTCTAATAGTTGGTGCACCAAATTTGTTACCAATTGTTCACCATCCAGATGAATTTCAGCATTCTCCGGGGATTCATAGACCGAATCGATACCGGTAAAATTACGCAACTCCCCTGCCCGCGCCTTCTTGTATAATCCTTTCGGATCCCGCGTCTCACAAGTGGCCAGCGGGGTATCGACAAACACTTCGATAAAGCGTCCTTCCCCCAAACGCTCGCGCACCATCTGCCGTTCCGCACGATGCGGAGATATAAACGCGGTCAATACAACCAGCCCGGCATCGACCATCAGCTTAGCTACTTCACCAACGCGGCGAATGTTCTCTTTGCGATCGTCGTCACTGAATCCCAGATCGCTACACAGCCCGTGACGCACATTATCGCCGTCAAGCAAATAGGTGCTCACGCCAAGCTCGTGCAGCGCCTCTTCCAGCGCCCCGGCGACGGTGGATTTACCCGACCCCGAGAGGCCGGTAAACCACAGCACCACGCCGCGATGGCCATGATGCTGTTCGCGCTGCTCGCGGGTGACAGGATGCGCATGCCAGACGACGTTTTCGTCATGCCGGGCCATTACTTACCTCCCAGCAGATCGCGCGCGTCCCAGTGCGGGAAGTGTTTACGAATCAGCTGATTCAGCTCCAGTTCAAAGGGGCTGTACTGTGACGTCGGAGCCTGCGCCTGCAGGTGCGGTTCGTTGACCATTCCCGCGCCCACCGTCACGTTGCTCAGGCGATCGATAAAGATAAGCCCGCCGGTCACCGGATTGTCCTGATACGGATCGAGCACCAGCGGCTCGTCAAAGGTCAGCTCCACCAGCCCGATGCCGTTCAGCGGCAGCGCTTCGACTTCACGCTGGGTCAGATTATTGATGTCGACCTGATAGCGGATAGCGTCAACGCGGGCGCGGGTTTTCTTGCCAGCCACTTTAATGTCATAGCTCTGACCCGGCGACAGCGCCTGTTCCGCCATCCACACGACGTCGATGCTGGCGCTTTGTACCGCGGGCAGCGAGGCTTCAGCGTCAACCAGCAAATCGCCGCGGCTGATGTCGATTTCATCTTTCAGGACGATAGTGATCGCTTCTCCCGCCCCGGCCTGCGGCAGGTCGCCGTCAAAGGTGACAATACGCGCCACGTTCGACTCCACGCCCGACGGCAGCACCTTCAGACGCTGGCCAACGGTGACCGTACCGGAAGCGACGGTACCGGAGAAGCCGCGGAAATCCAGGTTCGGACGGTTCACGTATTGCACCGGGAAGCGCAGCGGCTGGCTTTCGACATCGCGCTGGATGTCAACGGTTTCCAGCACTTCCAGCAACGTCGGGCCGCTGTACCACGGCATTTTGTCGCTCTGTGTGGCGACGTTATCTCCTTCCAGCGCCGACAGCGGCACGAAACGGATATCAAGCTTGCCCGGCAGTTGTTCGGCGAAGGTCAGATAATCTTCACGAATTTCATTGAAGCGCGCTTCGCTGAACTCGACGAGATCCATTTTGTTCACCGCGACCACCAGGTGCTTAATCCCTAATAACGTGGAGATAAAGCTGTGGCGGCGAGTCTGGTCGAGCACGCCTTTGCGGGCGTCAATCAGCAGGATCGCCAGATCGCAGGTGGACGCGCCGGTCGCCATATTACGGGTGTACTGCTCATGGCCCGGCGTGTCGGCAATGATAAATTTGCGTTTCTCAGTCGAGAAGTAGCGATAGGCGACATCAATGGTGATGCCCTGCTCGCGCTCGGCCTGCAGGCCATCCACCAGCAGCGCCAGATCCAGTTTCTCGCCCTGAGTACCGTGACGCTTGCTGTCATTGTGCAGGGAAGAGAGCTGATCTTCATAAATCTGGCGCGTATCGTGCAGCAGGCGGCCAATCAAGGTACTTTTGCCGTCATCGACGCTGCCGCAGGTCAGAAAACGCAGCAGGCTTTTGTGCTGTTGCGCGTGCAGGTAAGCTTCTACGCCGCCTTCATTAGCAATTTGTTGTGCAATCGTAGTGTTCATGGCGGCTCCTTAGAAATACCCCTGACGTTTTTTCAGCTCCATGGAGCCTGCCTGGTCGCGGTCAATGACGCGCCCCTGACGTTCGCTGGTGGTGGATACCAGCATCTCTTCAATAATTTCCGGCAGCGTTTGCGCGTTGGACTCTACCGCGCCGGTCAGCGGCCAGCAGCCGAGGGTACGGAAGCGCACCATCTGCTTTTTGATCATCTCGCCCGGCTGCAGATCGATACGGTCGTCATCGATCATCATCAGCATGCCGTCGCGCTCCAGTACTGGCCGCTCTGCCGCCAGATACAGCGGAACGATTTCAATATTTTCCAGGTAGATGTACTGCCAGATATCCAGCTCGGTCCAGTTAGAGAGCGGGAAGACGCGGATGCTTTCGCCTTTGTTAATCTGGCCGTTGTAGTTGTGCCACAGCTCCGGACGCTGATTTTTCGGGTCCCAGCGGTGGAAGCGGTCGCGGAAGGAATAGATACGCTCTTTAGCGCGGGACTTCTCTTCGTCGCGGCGCGCGCCGCCGAACGCGGCATCAAAGCCGTATTTGTTCAGCGCCTGCTTCAGGCCTTCGGTTTTCATGATATCGGTATGCTTGGCGCTGCCGTGAACGAACGGGTTGATGCCCATCGCCACCCCTTCCGGGTTTTTATGCACCAACAACTCACAGCCGTAGGCTTTGGCGGTACGGTCACGGAATTCATACATCTCACGGAATTTCCAGCCGGTATCGACGTGCAGCAGCGGGAACGGCAGGGTTCCCGGATAAAACGCTTTGCGCGCCAGATGCAGCATTACGCTGGAATCTTTACCGATGGAGTACATCATCACCGGGTTAGAGAATTCGGCGGCCACCTCACGAATGATATGGATGCTTTCCGCCTCCAGTTGCCGCAGGTGAGTGAGTCGTTTTTGGTCCATAACCGTTCCTTAAGCCAGATTTACCACCGAAGAGTTAAACCCCTCGCTAGATGTTGTGTGTTGAAACCAGGCGAGCTGCTGATGCAGCTGTACCACTTCGCCCACCACCAGTAGCGCGGGCATTGGGGCATCTTTCGCCAGATGTTCGAGCTGTTGTAACGTGCCGGTCAGCGTCTGCTGATCCTCGCGGGTGCCGCGGGAAATCACCGCCACCGGGGTATTCGCGTCGCGGCCATGGGCGATCAGCTGAGCGCTGATGTCCGCCGCTTTCATGGTGCCCATATAAATCGCCAGCGTTTGTTGGCTCTTCGCCAGCAGCGCCCAGTCAAACGGCGCGCTGTCTGATTTATAGTGACCGGTGACAAAGACAGCGCTTTGCGCGTAATCGCGATGGGTCAGCGGGATGCCGGCATAGGCCGTCGCGCCCGCCGCGGCGGTAACGCCAGGCACCACCTGGAACGGGATCCCGGCGGCGGCGGCGGCCTGTAGCTCTTCAGCGCCGCGCCCGAAGATAAACGGGTCGCCGCCCTTAAGGCGCACCACCGTTTTCCCCGCTTTGGCGGCCTCCACCAGCATCTGATTCGTTTCGTGCTGCGGCACAGAGTGCTCGCCCGCGCGCTTGCCAACGCAGATCATTTCGGCATCGCGGCGCACCAGTTCGCGCACGCTCTCGGTCACCAGGTGGTCATAAAACACCACGTCCGCCTGCTGAATCGCCTGCAGGCCGCGTAGCGTCAGCAGCCCGGCATCCCCCGGACCGGCGCCCACCAGAATAATTTCGCCCACGCTGCGTTCCGGCCTGTCGAGTTCATCCTGTAGCGCCCGTTCCGCCGCCGCATGGTTACCGGCCACCATCAGGCTGGCGAAGCGCCCGGTGAAAACGCGCTCCCAGAAGCGACGACGCGCTTCGGTGGTGGTCAGACGGGTTTTCAGATGATGGCGCCAGTAGCTCGCCGTTTCGGCCAGCCGTCCAAGATTCGTGGGTAGTAGCGCTTCGATTTTTTCACGCAGAATGCGCGACAGCACCGGCGCCTTGCCGCTGGAGGAGATAGCCACCAGCAGCGGCGATCTGTCGACAATAGAAGGAAAGACGAATGAGCACAGTTGCTGGTCATCCACCACGTTCACCAAGCGGTAGCGCGCGTTAGCCGCGGCGAACACCCGCTGGTTGAGTTCACGATCGTCGGTGGCGGCAATCACCAGAAATACGTCGTCCACCAGCTGTTCATCAAAGGCGGTTGCCCGCCAGCTGATTTGCTGACGTTCAACCTGTTCAGCGAGCTCCGGCGACAGGACGGCGGCGACCACTTGTACCTTCGCCTGCGCCCGCAGCAAGAATTTAATCTTGCGGACGGCAATTTCACCGCCGCCGATAACCAGCACGGGTCTCTCTTTCAACTCGGCAAACAGGGGCAAGTAATCCACGGCGCAACAACTCTCTTACATTCAGCAATAGAGGGACTATAGGGGGCGGCTTTGAGCAAATGAAATTACGAAATGGAATGAGTTGTGACGCAAAAGAATAACGAGCTGGAAATCTAAATATCAAAAAGTGCTTAACGCGCGAGTTTTCCGCTATTTAAGAGCAAATGAAATTGTTTAAGCGGCGTCACAGTTTCATACTAACGCGGTCGAAATGTTTCGCTCGTGTAAGGACCCATTATGTTTTCCGCGATGTGCCGTCGTCTGCTTCCGCTGACGCTTGGCGCAGGTTTTGTCTTCTCCGCCGCCCCGGCATTCAGCGCTCTGGGCGACACCGCAAATACTCAGGCCCGCCATATTGCCACCGTCTTCCCCGGAAGAATGACCGGTACGCCGGCCGAGATGCTTTCAGCCGATTATCTTCGCCAGCAGTTTGCCCAGATGGGTTATCAGAGCGACGTGCGTAACTTTAATACCCGCTACATCTATACCGACAGCAACCAACGTAAGAACTGGCACAACGCCACCGGCAGCACGGTTATCGCCGCGCATGAAGGCCAGTCTCGTCAGCAAATTATCATTATGGCGCACCTCGATACCTATGCGCCACAGAGCGATAAAGACGTAGAAAACAACCTCGGCGGCCTGACGCTGCAGGGGATCGACGATAACGCGATGGGGCTCGGGGTGCTGCTGGAACTGGCGGAACATTTAAAGAACGTCCCCACCCGTTACGGCATTCGCTTTATCGCCACCAGCGGCGAGGAAGAAGGCCGCCTGGGCGCGCAAAATTTGCTGAAACGCATGAGCGAGGCGGAAAAGAAAAACACGCTGCTGGTGATTAATCTCGACAACCTGGTGGTCGGCGATAAGCTCTATTTCAACAGCGGGCGCAGTACGCCGGCGTCGGTACGCAAGTTGACCCGCGATCGCGCGCTGGCTATCGCCCGGAGTCACGGCATCGCCGCGTTCACCAATCCCGGGCTGAATCCGGAGTTCCCGAAAGGTACCGGCTGCTGTAACGACGCCAGCGTTTTTGACAGCGCCGGGATCCCGGTGCTCTCCGTGGAAGCGACCAACTGGTCGCTCGGTAAGAAAGATGGCTATCAGCAGCGCAGTAAAACCCGCAGCTTCCCGCAGGGTACTAGCTGGCATGACGTACAACTGGATAACCAACAATATATCGACAAAGCGCTGCCGGGAAGGATCGAGCACCGCGGGCGCGATGTCGTGAAAGTGATGCTGCCGCTGGTGAAAGAGCTGGCGAAGGCAGGCGCGCCTCATTCAGGAAAGTAGTCTCTCGTTTTTCGGATTGCGAGAATAGCGTCGCCCATTAACAATATTGTCTCTACTTAAGACGTTATGTCGTTTTAGCCAACATTAAGCAACGGCCTGGCAGGATGCCAGGCTTCTTAGCAAGGAATGCAACATGCCTTTACGCAAATTGTCTCTGGCTGTATTTCTGATCGCCGCGCTTGGTGCAGCCAGCGGCCACGCCTGCGAATCTCCATTGTCGGAATGCCCGGACTATTTTTTTCTGACTAACCGCGAGGCCCGCCTGCTCGAATTGCCGCAGGGCAACTTTGCCTTTGTCAGCAGCCACCTGTTACCGCCCGACCCGCTCCTGCCGCAATGGCGCGACACCGCCAAAGATAAGCTCGCCACTTCCGCTCAGGGCGCCCAGCTGAAAGCGATCCTCGATAGCGGCTCAGTAGAGGCCGCCGAGAAGATGGCCGCTAACCTTCCCGACGCCGAGCGCCTGTACGCGCTCGGCGCCGTTGCGTATGACAGCGATCGTGAACTAGCACGTGAATATTTCCGCCAGCTGCTTGCGCTGCCAGCGGAGCGGCAAGGCGAATGGGGATTAAAAGCGCTTTTTGCGCTGGGGCAGGATTTAATCCAGGAGAATCCACTAGCCAGCTTAAGCGATCTGGAAGCCTTGCCCGACACTAGAGATATTGAGGTTAGCCGTCCTGAATCAGCAGAGGCCTTTGCTCTCTTTCAGCAAATTATCGATGCTGTCCGTAACGGCCAGGACGATCCGCAGTTACTTTCCCTGGCTAGTCTAGGGCAACAGGCCCGTATCGCGAGCGAAAGCGAAACGGACGCCTTTATCGATGAAGCCCATTTTTATGCCCGGCTGGCAGCGCAGGGATCGCTCTCCAGCAGCGTACGGCTATATCAAGTTGCCGAAAATATAAGCCATCCGGAAAATGAAGTTTTTCTGCAAAAGCATATTGCTGACCCGCTTATCCGGCAGTTGCTTATTGCCCATTTGAACGCCACTCCTGTTGATGCTTCAGCCAATGACGGCATCTTTCAGATTGGCGCTTACTACCCTAAAGTGGTGGCAGCGCTGTTAAAAACGGCCAATGATGATTTGCCTTCGGATGTTCATCTTATCGCCCTGGCCTACCGTTACGGGCAATATTCTACGGTTACGCAGCTATTACAACATGCGGAAGAGAATATGCTGACATCATGGCTGCGGGCTAAAATGGCATTGCGTGAAGGTGATGTAAAAAAAGCGACAGTCTGGTACGAAAAAGCGGCCAGCTCACTTCCCGTGGAAGGAGAGAATTGGGTAAACCCATTCTTCAATATGGCAATCGAGGAGTACTCATATGAGATTCCGAGTGAGCGAATTAGCGCCGAGCGAGCATTACTGGCGTTAAAAAATAATAACTACCCTCAAGCGATGGAGCTGATGTATCGCCCAACATACTACTGGCGAGGCCCGTTCTGGATTGGCGAGCGGCTACTCACCATAGAAGAGTTAACGGCATTTGTAGACAAATATTTTCCGCCATCAGACTCGCCACAAACGCAAAATCCACAGCGCGATAAGGAAGATACATACGGTATCGAATTTCGCACCCTCCTCGCCCATCGCCTGATGCGCGATGGCCAGTATCAAAAAGCCTTACCCTATTTTGATAATCAGCAGGACCGCCAGCTTGCACAGTCATTTGTTGATACGCTTCCCGAAAGCGGCTCTAAAATCGACCAAGCCGAGGGCTGGTGGCAGGCTGCGGTCATTCTACGCGAGCATGGCGACAACCTGATGAGCTATTTTTTGGAGCCTGACCAAAAGTATTTAAGTGACGCAAATACGTACCTGTCCTGCGCAGACGCCATAAACAATATCTCTGGAGTAAATTCTTGGGTTGGTAGCGAGGAGCAATATCGCATACAGCAATCAGGAACCAAACCCTTTAACCATGTGGAGCATTATCGCTGGAGGGCGGCAAAATTTGCTGAAAAAGCAGCCAGTTTGCTTCCGCGTAAATCTCAGGCCTATGCCGCTATACTTTGCAATGCCAGCAGCTGGGTCTCGAGCGACCAACAATCAGTTAAGCGGCTGTACCAGCTTTACGTGAAAAACGGGGCGCCATTCCCCTGGGCTGAGAAATTTGGCCGACAATGCCCATCTCCGGATTTTTCTGAGCGAAAGGTTAGTGGGAAAAGCTAAAGAGTCGAGAATGAAATGGGAATGAGAAGTGGCGATCGTAACCTAAAACAAAACTAGGGTTTATCCCCGCTGGCGCGGGGAACACGGCAGCTCCAGCCGGTGGAGCACTTCCCACGGCGGTTTATCCCCGCTGGCGCGGGGAACACGCACTAATATATATTTCCGGTCTTTGTTACCACGGTTTATCCCCGCTGGCGCGGGGAACACTCAGTGAGCTGAACATTCCGCGGCTGAGTTCGCGGTTTATCCCCGCTGGCGCGGGGAACACAATGGCTTGGGATACTGTTGAAAGATGCGACGCGGTTTATCCCCGCTGGCGCGGGGAACACTGTGAGAGGCGTGAAAATGCCGGATTAGGCACCGGTTTATCCCCGCTGGCGCGGGGAACACTCAGTATCGGCACGGAAGAAGAAGTGGAATCGCGGTTTATCCCCGCTGACGCGGGGAACACTCCGATCCCAGCGTGGTGACATCAATATCCTGCGGTTTATCCCCGCTAGCGCGGGGAACACCGCGTTCTGGTCTGGCCGTACCTGTTTAAGAACGGTTTATCCCCGCTGGCGCGGGGAACACCCATCAGTGACCAAAAGAATCCCCACCGTGGTCGGTTTATCCCCGCTGGCGCGGGGAACACGTCGAACACACGAAGGGTGAAATCTGCTGCTTCGGTTTATCCCCGCTGGCGCGGGGAACACTGTTAATCCGCTTTCGTTTTTCATGCCGCCGCCGGTTTATCCCCGCTGGCGCGGGGAACACATTGTTAACGGCAAATTCGACAAATCCGCAATCGGTTTATCCCCGCTGGCGCGGGGAACACATGAACAGCAAACCCCACCAGCAGAAACCCGACGGTTTATCCCCGCTGGCGCGGGGAACACATCCACAGTGATGGTCTACTACAAAAACACTGCGGTTTATCCCCGCTGGCGCGGGGAACACACGCCGCCGTTGCTGCGGCTGGCCGTCTCCTGCGGTTTATCCCCGCTGGCGCGGGGAACACGTCTGCCTCGCCTGGCTGGTGGATCACTACCACGGTTTATCCCCGCTGGCGCGGGGAACACACGCTGCAGCGGGCGGGGGTTTTCCTCTGTGTCGGTTTATCCCCGCTGGCGCGGGGAACACCCCAGCTTCGCCTGGAGCTGGATTTCACGGAGCGGTTTATCCCCGCTGGCGCGGGGAACACATCCGTACCTACTGGATCACTATGTCTGAGTACGGTTTATCCCCGCTGGCACGGGGAACACACCACTGAAGAATGATTCGGCGTACTTCCCTGCGGTTTATCCCCGCTGGCACGGGGAACACTTCTTCGCCAGGCGGCGCATATCATCCCAGCGCGGTTTATCCCCGCTGGCACGGGGAACACGGCGCAGCAAAAGCGCGGGGAATTAATATTTCCGGTTTATCCCCGCTGGCACGGGGAACACAAGAATTTTCGTGTACGCCAGCACCGCGCAAACGGTTTATCCCCGCTGGCACGGGGAACACCACGCCAGCGCCTGTTCAAATTTCCTGACGTCCGGTTTATCCCCGCTGGCACGGGGAACACTGTTTTTACTATATCTCGATTTTGATATACATCGGTTTATCCCCGCTGGCACGGGGAACACGCCGTCAACGCCCAGATCAACACCAAAGCGGCCGGTTTATCCCCGCTGGCGCGGGGAACACAGCAAAGACTCGGCGATAAAAATTGCCGAGGCCGGTTTATCCCCGCTGGCGCGGGGAACACGCGGCTATGCGCGCGCGGTACAGCTAAGTTTCCGGTTTATCCCCGCTGGCGCGGGGAACACAACATAGGAGATCGGCTGGTTTTTACCGATGACGGTTTATCCCCGCTGGCGCGGGGAACACTCGACGCCGCTGCAGACAGATCCGTAAGAGATCGGTTTATCCCCGCTGGCGCGGGGAACACGTAAACCAGCTCTTTACATACGTAAGTGCCGCCGGTTTATCCCCGCTGGCGCGGGGAACACATTCACCCTATTTATGGTTCTGTCCCGTCGGTCGGTTTATCCCCGCTGGCGCGGGGAACACATTCACCCTATTTATGGTTCTGTCCCGTCGGTCGGTTTATCCCCGATGGCGCGGGGAACACCACACCCAAAGCCGGATTAATTTCCCCAAAACCGGTTTATCCCCGCTGGCGCGGGGAACACCAGTCACCAGCATCCTTTAATAACTCGGTCAGCGGTTTATCCCCGCTGGCGCGGGGAACACATACGCGCCTCACTGGCAGGAATTTAAGGCAACGGTTTATCCCCGCTGGCGCGGGGAACACACTAAACATATATGACTGTTTTTTAATGTCTTTTTAAGACACCAACAATCTACCAACTTTATTCCAACAATTTCACATTATTAAAGAACATTCAACTCATTGATTTTCAATGGGAAGAAATGAAACCAGTCGTAAGCCATCCAAATCTACCGGCATGCGGCGGTTCTCTCCCCAGGTTTGAAACTCAAAACCAGATTCGCTGTTCGTTGCCCAGGCCATCACCACATTTCCGCAATCGCTAAGCTGTATCACCTGCTGCCAAATCATTTCCCGGATCCGCTTTGAGGTATCGCCAACGTAGACTCCCGCCCGAACCTCCAGCAGCCAGATAGCGAGGCGCCCTCGCAGACGAGGAGGAACATTTTCCGTCACCACCATAAGCATACTCATCAGCCATGCCCTCGATGCCCGCTATCACCCATTGATTCAGGCTCCGGGATCACCGGCGGCAGCATATCCGGCGGTGGTTGAGGCGGTTCGATTTCCCCTGCCGACAGCACCTCTTCAATCAACGGAATCAGTTTCCCGGTCAGTTTTGTGCTGCGGAAAATATCGCGACAGGCCAGCCTTACTTCTTTATCCGGTTCAGCAGGATGACGAGCGGCAATCTCAAATGCCTTGGGCACCACGGCATCAAATTTAATAATGTCAGCAATATCATAAACAAACGAAAGCGGCTTGCCGCTGTGGATAAAACCGATGGCTGGCGCATAGCCAGCCGCCAGTATCGCCGCCTCTGAAATTCCATACAGACACGACGTCGCCGCACTGATGCACTGGTTGACGATATCTCCTTTGGCCCAATCTTTCGGATCATAATTACGCCCGTGCCATTTCACCCCGTAACGCTTCGCCAACAGCGCATAGGTTTGGCGAACGCGGGATCCTTCAATGCCGCGCAGTTGTTCAACGGAACGCCGCGCGGGCGGCACCTCGCGAAAACGCAGTTCATACATTTTGCGCACCACTTTCAGCCGCAAATCGTCATCCAGCGCCAGCTTAGCCTGGTACAACAGTTTGTCGGCCCGCGCGCCGCCGGGTTGCCCGGAGGAGTATACCCGTACACCAGCCTCCCCTACCCACACCAGCAGCGTCCCGACGGTCGAGGCCAGACGCACCGCTGCATGCGAAACCCGCGTTCCCGGCTCCAGCATAATGCAGGCTACCGACCCTACCGGGATATGGGTGCGGATCCCGGTTTTGTCGATCAACACAAATGCGCCATCCAGCACATCGATCTGCCCATACTGGAGAAAGATCATCGACGTGCGATCTTTTAGCGGGATGGGATTTAGCGGCACAAAGGTCACTCGTCATCTCCGGGTTTGATCATCATCATTCCACAGCCGAAAGCCCGGCTTTTACCGTATCCCGACGCCAGCCGCTGCAAAAATAACGCTGGATCGTTAATCACCAGCGTGCCGGTATAGTCCACGCTGCTGAACTGGATCGTCTGGCGTGATTTTTCGCGGCGTATCAGCTGCTGACGATAAGCATCCACGTCGGTCTCCGCTAAAGTGAATCCACTTTGTTCGCCCTGCCGGGTTAACCAGTCCAGCGCGGCCTGCCGTTGATGCGCCCAGATGTCCTTAGACTCAACGAGCCCTTTAACCTGCCGTTTGGCATCCATTAGCAAATCGTGGCGTTTGCCTGCTTTGCTAATCGTTGGGTTTGCCCGCAGGCTAAACCGCAATTTCTGCCCGACACGGAGCTGCGGATTGAACGCGCGGCTTTGGATCTCAAAAATCTCGCTCTTGGCAGGCAGCTGCGCTGACAGTACAAAGAAACGAAACGCCCCCTGTAGCTCCTCGCGCCGATACAAAAACTGCCGCTGTTGTTCTGCGGGAAAAAGCTGCCACAACCACTGGTGCATGACGTATTCACCGCGGTCCACCAGGTGCAATAGCTGTGGGGGAGAAAGCTGGCCGGTATGCAACGTTATTCTTGAGAGATACACGTTTCCTCCTTACTAAGCCAGGGCCCCTGATTAACGGTACGCTCGCCGAACAGCCATTGCTGGCGGTTCAGCGGACAATCGCGACGGCGCAGTATTTTGTTCGCGACTAAACCGGCGTGCTCGCCCTCCCACCAGCATTGATCCTGCAACTGCCTCAGAGAAAGCCTCAATAGGCTAAATTTCTCCTGATACTGGCGATAAGCCTGGCGAAGTACATCCGCAGCGTGGCCCGCAAGCAGCAGCGGCATTAACGGTAGCGCCAACGGATGACTTTTGCGCCCCAGATACAGCGGAAATGCCGGATGGCGCAGCGCCTCCTGCAACTGCTCCAGCGTGTAAGGCGCATCCGGCGTAACCGCAACGGCAACCATCCACCAGGCATCGGTATAATAATCGCGCCGGGAGATCAGCGCGCTGAGCAGTTCAGGATCCTGCAGCTCTTCACGGCGACTGAAATAGCGCGCGTTACGCACCTCTTTCGGCACCTGTAAGGTGTGATAGTCTCGCGCCCAGCGCGGTTCGCGGCTGGCGCAGAGCAAAAAGGTATAGTGCTGGTTAAAGGCCCTTAACCGCTGCTCTTCTTCGCGGCGGATCCCTAATGACGCCGCCAACAGCCCCAGCAACGCAGACCGGGATGGCAGCTCATGGCTGTGACGGACTTCGCCGGGGGCGTCCACGCCCCACGACGCCATCGGCCCATGAAGCTGAAAAACCAAATATTGGCTCATAAGCCGCCCCTTACGCGCAGATGAAATCAAGCACGTCGTTCATGCTTCCCTGCTTATTCATTACATCGAAGCGCTGAAATGCCGTCTGCTGCCCGTAGACCGTATTCATATTTTCCTGCAGGGTCGTAATGCGCTGCACCGCGACACCCAGTTGATCGCCGCCATTAATAGGCTGATAAAATGCCGCCGCCAGTGAGCGCGGTTGATCGGTACCTTTTTCCGCCAGCGCCCAGGACGCGTAGGCGCGGCTGGCGAAGCTGTTCTGTTTGCCGGTTGGAGAGACTTTTAGCGCCGCTTCGGTGAAGGCGCGTAGCGTTTTGTTCGCCAGTTCTTCATTACCATTGAGGTTTTTTACCAGCAGATCTTTATCAATGCAGATATAGGTATAAAACAGCGCCGAGCCAAAACCCGTTTCGCCTAAGTGGCCTGCGCCAGCGTCTTCCGCCGATGCCTGGCGTAGATCATCTACGGCGGTAAAGAAATCATCTTCGACGATCGTTTCGCTGACACCGAACGCGTGCGCCACCTGGCAGGCAGCCTCAACGTTGAATTCCGGCTTATTGGCCAGCATGCGGCCAAACATGGCGATATCGACAGCCATACGGTCACGGCGTAACAGTGCGGCTTCCTCTTCCGTCGCCGGGCGTTTTTCTTCTGCCAAACGATGCGCCAGCGCTTTTACCGCCTCGAACTCTGCCGGGCTGATATGTGCCAGTTGCTCAGTTTCAGCATTCGTCAAATCGTCTTTTGGTTTCTTTTCTTCTTTTACCTTGCCAAAGCACTTGGCTATATTCTTGACGTATTCGACCGCTTTTTTCGGCTCAATACCTCGTTCCATCAGGATCTTCGCCGCCTCGCGGGCGATGCGGCCGCTGCGGATGCCAATATGGCCGGCCAGCGCTTGCTCAAAAAGCTCGGAAGTACGCCATGCGCGTTTCAGGCTCTGCGATGAGATGCGCAAACGCGTCGCGCCGCCAAGCACAACGGTTTTCGGGGAACCGGTGTCGTCGCGGTTCAGGTTAGCGGCAGGATAAGCAGTCAGTAAATGAAGCTGAATAAATGTGGTCATCTGATAGTCCCTTATTGATCGTCGTTATTGGCTTCACCCGCCTGGTAATAGTCCAGCGCCCAGCGGATGCGGATAAATTCAGTTGGCCGCTGCTGGCGGCGGCGGTGATTCAGTAAATCGTTTTGTTCCAGGCACCAGCGAAAGACATCATCTGCCAGCGACAACAAATTGACGGAGCCGTGCAGCAGACTTACCGCACGGCGCAGTTGTCGAAGCAGCTCGTCGGGGGTTTTGACCGCCGAAAGCCGGGCGAACCGCAGCCTCGACATCACCGGGTTATCACCCGTTTTCTGTCCTAGTTGAGCGGCGAACGTCTGGCGTTCATCAATTGTTTTCACCTGCGCCGCCAGCGCCGCCACCAGCGCCAACGCGGTAAAGCGCCACTCCTTCCCCTCGGTATTCCACAGAGAATGCGTTTGCATCATCAGGGAGCGGAAGCCTTCCGACAGACAAACATCGTTCAGCGTCGCGCTACGCCGCAGGCTGGCCCGCAGCCCACGCTTCTCCTGCAGCTCTTCATGCCATCGATGCAGCGTGGCCTTATGTTCATCACTTACAACATTCATTGCGCAGCCTCCTGCTTTTTAGTCCTGGCGGCTTTTGCACTCTTCTTTTCGTCCGAAGTAGCGAAATATTTTTTTCGCGCGGTCATGCAGCGCGCCAGATCGTTGTTTTCATAGGGATTGGTAAAAACGCGATCGTCAAAGCAGCGACGAACGAATAACCACAACTCGCTTTGCCATTTATCCAGCCGCTCCTGCGCGGGTTGGCCATCCTCCAGTTCGTTGATGAGATTCAAAAAGCGCGGCTGGGTCTGGTTCCAGAAATCGATATCGATAAAGCTGAAGTCGCCGCGCGCGCCTTTGGGGTCGTCAAACCACGCCTCTTTTAGCGCGTTGCGCAGCAGGCTAAGCAGACGTATGGCGGTTTGCGTGGCTTTGCGTAAATGCGGGATCGTGCTTTCATCCATCAACAGCGGGAAATGATGTTCGTACCAGCAGCGAATCTTCATGTTGTCGAAGTCGGCGCCGAATCCCCACAAGCCGGCTTTTATATTGTTGAGGCCGCGCGCGTTGAACGCCTTGACGACCAAGGCCGGGAATTCGCTGTTGTTTTCCGTTTGATTGTCCTGGCTTAACCCCAGCCAGTCGCGCCAGATAAGCCCGCCGGGCTGTGGTTTGACTGAAAAGAAGCCGCCGTCGCCTTTCAGCGCCAGGCGATACGGCGTGAGCGGGTGGCGCCAGCCATCGTAGTTTACGCCGTAGTTTTTGACCGCCATTTGACTGACTAGCATATCGCTTTCGCTGCCGCAGATATCGCAACTCCCTCGCTGGGTGGAGACGAAATCCAGACGGATACGGCGCGGCATTCCCCAGTACGCCTGCAGCTTATCAACCTGCTCAGGGGTGGTGATGGCGCTGGCCTGCTCACTGGTGCGCGTCGGAGCAAGCCATGGGAAAACAGACTCATCCCAGGCGCCAGGTAACGGCATATCCGCGGCATCCTGCGGTAGTACGTTGAGCCACAACTTGCGCCACAATGGGGTGAGACGCTCACCTTTATACTCCTGCAGTTCGATAAGCGTGGTCAGCGGCCCGCCGCCGCGCAGCCCGGTGCGGTAGCCTTTGCCTCCCGACGGCGCATTAAGCTGCAGTGAGAATAACGCCAGCGCCGCGCAGTGCGGGCAAAAGCGCCCCGTGACGCCGCGTTTAACAAAATGGTCTTTATTAAACTTAATAGTCTGCGCGCCAGGAACATCCGGCAACAGAGAAGCAATCGGTATTTCCCCTCCCGCCAACGAATCGAAATCCTGCATAAATGCGGGCGCATCCGGGCCAAACTGGAAGGCAGCCTCCAGCGGCGCTAATGCCGCGGCGAGCGTCTCCGCGCATAACCCATCTTCCCAGATATCTTCCCAACCCTTGCGGTTTTTGGGCGCCATCGCGCTCTGCAACAGCCCCACCAGGAATTGCCAGGCAGCGCCTTGTAAATCCGCTCGCGTGGCGGCGATATCCACCACGTTTTCATCCGCCAACCCGATCGGCGCCAGCTTACCCGTGATGCCATCGCGATAACGGACCGGAAGCCAGGAAGTTGTTAAAAGAGAGAAATTATTCATGTGGTTAGCTGCTATACCTCCATTATTCCGATTAATCCTTCACTGGCCGAATAACCGCAGGCGGGTGAATCCGTTACCATAATCACGATGGCGAAATCCGGGTTCTGATGCTGCTCTACGCACCACCGCTGTAGCGGTTCACCGTCCAGAAGCGCGAATTCTGACTTATGTTTACGCCACCAGCTTTCGCGTACCCGTAACATGCTCATTTCCCACGGATGCGCGCCGCAGGCGTATGGCAGCAATTGTCCACCTTCGCTTTTCGCCAGCCACAGCGTGACTGATTCTTCCGCCAGGCGGGTCGAGAGTTTGTCAGCCAGGAAATCACTGCTATCGGGGCTATATCCCGGCTTAAAATTCAGGAGCATTTGATGGGCAAACGCGCGGTCGCAATAATATTTCGCCTCTTGCGTTTGCTCTGCTTTCGCTAATCCGTCGGGAATGGCGATATCTTCCCCGTAAACGGATTCAATCAACAATCGGGCAGATTGCGGCATCCGAATAGCCCCCTGCTGTCGCAAAACGCGCTGCGTCAGCCACAGACGGCCATGATCGGGATAGACATAAGCGCTGTTGGGCATCGCGCTGCTCAGCCACTCTGCTTGTGGCGCATCATCCCATTCCGGGGAGAGAATCATTAACTGTGGCGCTGCACGCTCGTCTTCACCGCCGTCCTTCAGCCGACCGTGACGATCGCGAATATGGCGCTGTAGGCGGCCGGCACGCTGAATCAGTAAATCGATAGGCGCCAAATCGGAGATCATTTCGTCCATATCGATATCCAGGCTCTGCTCTATGACCTGGGTGGCAATAAGCACCCTCCCCGCCCGTAGCGAGCAACCGCGCTTACCAAATTGCGATAGCGTTTCCGTCTCAATTCGTTGGCGGTCATAAAAGGCGAATCGGCTATGAAATAAAGAGATTTTTTCGGCGGGAATCACACCTCTCGCCAGCAGTTGGCGATAGATGCGCACGGCGTCGTCGATTGAATTGCGTATCCAGGCGATACAACGCCCTTCGCTGGCGGATCGCTCGATACGGGCAAGGCAGGCGTCTTCGTTATCCAGCCAGCCGATATCTACGCTGCGCTCAACCTCTTTGCGGGTCGCAACATGGCGGGAAATAATCTCCTGACCTGCGACTTGCGTCAGCCAAGGGTAGTCTTCATAACCCAATAACGGCGCGTCAGCGGTATAGCCGCTGCCGCGACTAAAGGCGGTCACAAGCTTATTGCGCTGCTGTTGCGATAGCGTAGCGGAAAGCAGAATGACGCAATTGCCACTGCGCGCCTGTTGTTCAATCAGGCTTTCCAGGATCCGCGACATATAAGCATCGTAGGCGTGGATCTCGTCGGCCAGCAGCACTTTATTGTCAAGCCCCAGCAACCGCAGATTATTATGTTTAAAAGGCATCACCGCCATCATGGCCTGGTCGAGCGTACCGACGCCCACCTCCGCCAGCAGCGCTTTTTTATTGCTATCGGCAAACCATGCGGCGCAGCCCTGGCTAAAAGGTTGAGCATCATCAGGCTCTTCCGAACCGGAGAAATCGCCGGACCAGATGGTCTGATTAAAGCTATCCATCAAGCCGCGTGCGCTGTGCGCCAGCATCAGGCTTGGAAGCGCGCCGGGTTGATAGAGCGCCAGCCACGATTGAGCTAAACGCTCAAACATGGCATTGGCCGTAGCCATGGTCGGCAGACCGAAAAACAGCCCCTGCGCCTTCCCGGCAGACATCAAACGGTGGGTCAGGATTAACGCCGCCTCCGTTTTACCTGCGCCGGTAACATCCTCAAGGATAAACAACTGCGGCCCCGGTTGACTGATATCCAGATCCAGTACCGCCTGCTGAAGCGGCGTAGGGTGCTGAATAAAAGGAAATAACGCGTCTATTCCCCTAAATGGCGCAACCGCCGCTGCAGGCGGAAAAACGTGCATCGCCTGTTCTGCCTGCGAGTATGCCTTCCGCCAGTAAACTTCCAGCGGCATGCGTTGGGAAACTCGCGGGAAAAAGCGGGTCGAGGAGCCCGTCCAGTCGGCCAGCACGACCGCAGCGGAAATAAACCACGACAGCTGGTTGAACTGTTCAATACCTTCATCGTCATCCCAGCACGGCGGAATATTAACGCGCGGAAACAGCGCCTTAATGGCCAACAGAAAGTCGTGCGCCGCTTCAATATCAGCGGGAAGAAAATTATCCAGATCGCGCATCCCCACCGGTGGACGCCCATGGTGTCCGGTGGTTAACGGCATCCACATTGCAATAACGCGTTTAAGCTTTCGCGTAGGAAGCCGGGAGTTAGGGAATAGTTCAGGGCATTCGCTTAGACAGGTGTTCCATAACCAGTAACCCAGCGTTGAATGCGGTATTGTTTCATAGTCCCGACGGCTTTCGACAGCCGCGGCAAGATTGTCATTGGTATAGAGTTGCTGGAAGGAACGGGCAAACTTTCCACAATCATGCCAGCATAATAACCAGGCAAAGAATTGAGCGGCAGCCTCAATATCGGTGAGGCCCAGACGGCGAAAATAATCCGCGAGGCTATAAATGTTATTCTTTACCATCCAGTAGCCCATCGCGGCTACATCCAGAGAATGCCAGCATAGCAGGTGATAATCGTCGCCTCCGCCAGCATCTCCCCGTCGGGTTTTCCCCCAGTGCTTATAAATTGACACGGCATATCCAGTGGTATAATAAAAATCGAATATGCAATTTACTCTTTTAAACCATTTAAAAGATGACCTCCCTCAATATAATTACTTATTATTCACACACATAAACAGCCATATAACATTCATAAAACCAATCAAACAACCGCATCAACACAAATATCATGACCAGGAAAACAGACATTCTTATGAAAAATGATATGAATCAGTCTAAACATCAAACAATGAAACCTCATTAATACAAAGATGATGTTATAGAAAAATATCATCTCTAAATTCACAAAACTCAACAATTCAAATTTCAAAATTATAAATTAACATTTAGCAATATCACTTACAAAAGCATTCACTCGGATTATTATTGACAATAAAAATCACCCGCCATCTTCGCCATCAACATACCCATAATAACTAATATGAGTTAAACACATTCTTCAAAAAAATGAGAGCAAAGCAAATAAAACCATTCGACGTACTAAAGTGAATTTAGGAAAAACGAACAATATGTAAAATCAAAAAACGAACAAACACACGCATTCATTTGAAATAAAAAGAAATTTAACAACCTATAAAAAGAATAAAATTGAAGTTAATAAATAGAAATTCATATACTCCACACCCTAATCATAACCGCGCATGATTACATCACAATATTGATGAAGACACCACATTGACTTGTTCATGTTAAGCGAATACATTTTATCTCATCGACAACACGCTATCTCAAAAAAAATAACAAGCCTTATTCCATTAAGCATATAATTGATAACGTGATATTGCAGGCGTTTATAAAATTAATGGGTGCAATAAAATTAATACATATATTCATGTGACATAATTCATATACGCCAGTCGCAGGCAGCCCCATTACTTAAAAGATCAATTAATAAAAGCTCGTTGATTTGATTATAGAAATTTAAAAATCTCTGGGATAAAGAACCATATAAAACATAGTCAGGATGGTTCTTTGAGTAATTAACTAAACCATTTGTATTACCGCGTATTAATGACTAATGCGTAATCTAGGGCTCCGGCCCTTAATTTTAAATCAGGATGAATTGTTATGAATAAAAAGGTTCTTGCTATAGCTCTGGTCGCTGCATTTGCAGGTATGGGTGTGGCTCAGGCAGCAACAAGCGTCACCGCGCAATCCGTTGCCACCTGGTCTGCAACCGCCAAAAAAGATACCACCAGCAAACTGGTTGTTACTCCGCTGGGAAGCCTGACTTTCCAGTATGCTGACGGCATCAAAGGCTTTAACACTCAGAAAGGTCTGTATGACGTTACCGTTGAAGGCGACACCACTGCAACTGGCTTCAAACTGACCTCCCGTGTGCTGACCAACACCCTGACTCAGCTGGATACTTCCGGTTCCACCCTGAGCGTGGGCATCGATTATAACGGCACCGCCATTGATAAGGCTTCCGATACCGTGATGATCGATACCGCGAACAACATTCTGGGCGGTAACCTGAGCGCCCTGTCCAACGGTTATAACACCGCGGGCCGTACCAGCGCACAGGATAGCTTCACCTTCTCCATCAACGGCGGCACCTCCGACGGTAAGACTGCTGTAACTGATTACAGCACCCTGCCGGAAGGTATCTGGAGCGGCGACGTTAGCGTGCAGTTCGACGCAACCTGGACCAGCTGATTTTTTTATATTGCATCAAGCAGGGGTCGCTCCCCTGCTTTTTCATGGATGAAATCATATGAAATATCGTCTTCTGGCAGTCTGTCTGTTTTTAAGCGGGATCGCTCCCGCCAGTGCGCTGGACGTGGGGGATATTTCCTCTTTTATGAACAGCGGCAGCAGTACGTTAAGTAAAGAAGTTAAGAATACGACCGATAGCGGTCGCCTGATTACTATTCAGCTTGAACGCCTCTCCTCCCCGCTGGAAGATGGCCGCGTGATCCCAATGTCATCGCGAGATGAAGTGCTACAAACTCCCGCCAGCCTGCTGATGCCGGCAAAGAGCAGCGAACAAATCCGCTTTTTCTATAAAGGCCCTGCCGATGACCAGGAGCGCTATTACCGCATCGTCTGGTTCGATCAGGCACTGGGCGACGCGCAAAAAACCGGCGCCCGGCGCAATGCGGTAGCCACGGCTTCCGCCCGCATCGGCACCATTCTGGTCGTCGCGCCGCGCAAGGTGAACTTCCGCTATCAGTATAACAACGGCTTAATGACCAATACCGGTAACGCCACATTGCGCATCCTGGCCTACGGCCCCTGCCTGAAAGCCGCCGACGGTAAGGAATGCAAAGAGAGCTATTTCCTGATGCCGGGCAAAGACCGCCGCTTCACCCGCGTAAATGTCGCAGATAAAAAAGGGCGAGTCGCGCTGTGGCAGGGCGAGCAGTTTGTACCGGTAAAATAGATTAATAACCATGGGATAGGGATATGTCCTCATTATGGAATCGTCATGGACGTCGTGTATTAATCACGTCCGGAATTGTCGTGTTTTCGTCTCCCTGTTTCGTTATGGCTGACGCTGAAAAAATATCGCAGATTGGCGGCGTTATTATTCCCCAAACGTTTCGCGTAGCGCTGCAAGACGGCATGAGCCTGCCGCTGTTTATTCACCTCGAAGGTAATAGTGGAACGCAGGACGACCAGCGCATCGGTAGCGCTTTTATCTGGCTGGATAACGGTAAGGTGCGCCTACGACAAATCCGTCTGGAAGATAAAGAGCAAAACGCCACCGTCAGCGATCAGATCAGGCAAACGCTGACGCAAATGGCGGATGAACCCTTTAACAAATCGCTGAGCATCCCGCTGTCGGCCGACGCTAAGCTTCAGTTCGACCTGCGCCGGCTACTGCTGCAGTTGGTGGTTAAAAAAGGGGCGCTTGGCACCGTGCTGCGCTCGCGTAGCGAAGATATCGGCCAGTCCAGCGTGGAAGGCCTGAGCAGTAGCCTCACCTACAACCTCGGGGTCTACAACAACCAGATGAGCAGCGGCGGCGACAGCACCTCCAGCTATCTGTCATTGAACAACGTTATCGCATTGCGCGAACACCATCTGGTACTGGACGGTTCGATATACGGCGCCGGGACCAGCAATCAGAATCAGCAGTTGTATAAAGCAATGTACGAGCGAGATTTCGCTGGCCACCGTTTTGCCGGCGGTATGCTCGACACCTGGAATTTACAGTCGCTCGGCCCAATGACCGCCATTTCCGCGGGTAAAATATATGGCGCCTCCTGGGGGAACCAGGCCAGCTCTACGGTATTTGATAACAGCCAGTCGGTCACCCCGATAGTCGCCTTTTTATCCGCCGCCGGTGAAGTACACCTGAAGCGCGATGGACGACTGCTCAGCGTGCAGAACTTCGCGATGGGTAACCACGAAGTCGATACCCGCGGGCTGCCCTACGGGATCTACGATATTGAAGTTGAAGTCATCATTAACGGCCGCTCGGTCAGCAAACGCACGCAGCGAGTCAACAAATTGTTCTCCCGCGGGCGCGGCGCGGGCGCGCCGCTGGCCTGGCAGGTATGGGGCGGCAGCTTCCATATGGACCGCTGGTCGCAAAGCGGCAGAAAAACACAAGAGGCGAAAGATACCTGGCTGGCTGGCGTGTCTTCCTCCGGCGCTATCAGCACCCTCAGCTGGTCCGCGACCGGTTATGGCTACGACACCAGCGCGGTGGCCGAAGCGCGCTTTACCCTGCCGCTAACCAACGCCATTAACGTCAATTTGCAAAATATGGCGGCCAGCGACGGCTCATGGAGCACCATCAGCAGCGTAAGCGCTACGCTGCCGGGCGGTTTCAGCTCCGTATGGGTTAACCAGGAGAAAACCTCGATTGGCGACACGCTGCGCCGTAGCGATGCCGATAACCGGGCCATTGGCGGCTCGTTAAACCTTGGTTCGCTGTGGTCAAAACTGGGTACTTTCAGCATCAGCTACAACGACGACCGAGAAAACAACAGCCACTACTATACCGCGGATTACTATCAGACTATCTATAGCGGCTCATTCGGCTCTCTGGGTCTGCGCGCCGGGATCCAGCGCTTTAACAACTCGGGAAGCAGCAGCAATAGCGGCAGCGATACCGGGAAATATATCGCCCTTGACCTGTCGCTGCCGCTCGGAAACTGGCTCAGCGCCGGTATGTCGCACCAGAACGGCTATTCAACGGCTAACCTCTCCGCGCGTAAGCGCTTTAAAGAAGGCCCAATTCGTACCATCGGCGCCAATATGTCGCGGGCGGTTTCCGGCAATACCGGCGATGACAAAACCCTCAGCGGCGGCGCCTATGCGCAGTTCGAAACCCGCTATGCCAACGGCACGCTGAACGTCAACAGCGGCGCCGATGGCTATGTGAATACCAACCTGAGCGCCAGCGGCAGCGTCGGCTGGCAGGGAAAACATATCGCCGCCAGCGGCCGCACCGACGGCAACGCCGGGGTGATTTTCCATACCGGTCTGGAGGATGACGGTCAGCTGAGCGCCAAGGTTAATGGCCGCATCGTGCAGCTCTCCGGCAATCGCAACTATCTGCCGCTGTCGCCGTACAACCGTTATGAAGTGGAACTGCAGAACAGCAAAAACTCGCTGGACAGCTACGACATCGTCAGCGGACGTAAAAGCCGCCTCACGCTCTATCCGGGCAACGTGGCGGTGCTGGAGCCGGAAGTGAAGCAGATGGTCACGGTGTCCGGGCGCATCCGCGCCGAGGACGGCAGCCTGCTGGCGAATGCCCACATCAGCAACCATATCGGGCGTACCCGCACCGACGATAACGGCGAGTTTGTGATGGATGTTGATAAAAAATTCCCGGTCATCGACTTCAACTACGGCAAAGGACAGAGCTGCGAAGTGGCGCTGGATCTGAACCAGGCGCGCGGCGCGGTATGGGTTGGCGACGTGGTGTGCAGCGGCCTGCAGAGCTATGCGGGCGTGCAGGGGAAGGAAGATGGTCATGAAAGCTAACGGGTTGTTAGGGTTAATTTCGCAGAACACGCTGGATAACAGCGTGTGGTACGGCGACGTAAGCGTCTCAGGAGAAATTCATGTACAAACGACGTGGCGCGACAGTAATTAGCCGCCTGCAGGCGGCAATTTGCATGCTGGCGCTGGGTCTGCCGCTGGCCGCGCAGGCGATGTCGGTCGGTAATCTGACCTTCTCCCTCTCCCCGGAGGCGGCGTTTGCCGCCAAGCGGGTGCTGAACAACAACAAAAGCGCGCGCCTGTACCAGGTGTCGGTGAGCGCCATCGACCGCCCCGGCGGCAAAGAGGTGCGCTCCCGCCCGGCGGACGGCGAGCTGCTGTTCGCCCCGCGGCAAATAACCCTGCAGGCCGGAGAAGGCGAATATTTCAAATTTTACTACCACGGCCCGAAGGATAACCGCGAACGTTATTACCGGGTCATGTTCCGCGAAGTTCCCTCCTTTAACCACGTGGCGCGTAAGGCATCGGGTGCCGGCGTCAGCATGGAGCCGGTTGTGGTAATGGACACTATCTTGGTGGTGCGCCCGCGCGAAGCGAACTTCAAATGGACCCTCGACCGGGCGAGTGGCACCCTCAGCAATACCGGCAATACCTGGTTCAAGCTGCTGATTAAGCCGGGATGCAACACCACGGAAGAAGAAGGGGACGCCTGGTATCTGCGCCCTGGCGATGTCGTCCGCCAGCCGGGGCTGCGCCAGCCGGGCAACCACTATATCGTCTATAACGAAAAATTTATCAAAATAACCGACGACTGCCCGCTGAAGTGAAATACCGGCGCGGTGATCGACATGGCAGGAGGCCAGTATGAAAATTAAAGGATTAGCAGGGTTAATGGCGCTGGTCACGGCGCTGTACGCGGCGCAGGCGGGGGCGGCGACGAAAGTCACCAAAGGCGACATGTCCGGGAGCTTCGCGTTTATCGAAGACCAGATCGATAATACCTACTTTGTTACGAATATAGGTTCATCAGCACTGCCCATGATGTCCGGGGCCAACCGCTGGGTTGATCTTTCGTGGTGGGATAATGTACGAGATTACATGTATCAGAGTACTCCTGGGTATATTTCAACACAAAATATAAGGATTTATCATGCTGGGATAAATAGTATGGCCGATTTATGGCTTGAAAACGCGCCGGTATCTTATGCGTTAACCGGGATCCCTTGCTCGTATATGGATAATATGTGCACCAGTGCCACAGGCAGGAATCCTGTTATTGTGACAACGGATACATCCGTAACCGATGCCCAGGGGGTGTACGGTCTCCTGCTTCCCTTTACCGGGATGGAGTATTTGAGCGGCAGTATCTCAGATGCTTTTTTTCAATATCTGCTTCAGATGGGCGCCGGCAGCAGCTTCTCAATGACCCTCAATGAATGCCTGACCGCCCAAACGGGTAGCAGTACATACGATGCAAGTACCGGCGCCCGCTGTAAAGACCAGAGTGATGCGACCTGGTACGCCACACGTCTCACTTATACCAAAGGCGTGCACCTGAGGTTACTTAACACCGGCGCCCTTGATGAAGTCTACATCAACAGCGATGGCGTCCCGACCCCCGGTGAAGGGAATACTAACTGCAGAGTGCAAAATATTGGTAGCCTCTCCGGCCTCGCCTGCAGGATGGTGAACTACAGCTTCAACGGAACGGGTGGCTCCGCAATACGCGTTTACCCGGTGCTGAACAACTCCGCGTTGGTCTCGGCTGTTAAATCAGAGGATATGCAGTTCAGTCTGGACGGCAGTGCATGGAAACAGACATCATTGACCCGCAACGTGAGCTCCGCCGCCAACTACTACCTTCTTGATGAGATGGCCTCCTCCAGCGCCATTTATGTGTTCTTTTCGGACAACTTCTTTAAACAGATGGTGGCATCCGGTCTCAGCGATACTAATAGCCAGGATATAATGTATTTTCGCCTCTACAACGATCGCGCATCCACTTTCTCACCAGATGCCGACCAGGCATATGAATTTTACACCTCCAATTCACTGGAGATAAAACCCCGCGAATTCAGCATCAATATCTCCTCTGAAGACTACAGCGACGCCCCAACGCGCGAAGGCTACGTTGGCCGTGATGAACCCTCGCTCGACTTTAACTATATCGTCACCACCAGCGGTAAGACCGCCGCCGACGAGGTGCTGATTAAAGCCACCGGCCCGACGCAGCAAATTAACGGCCGCGCCTACTGTATCTTCAGCGCCGACGACAGCACCATCAAGGTTCCCTTCCCGGCCACGCTCTCCTTCACCAAACAGGATGGCAGCATCAAGACCTATGACGCGGGCTGCGACGGCAGCTGGCGCGATATGACCGACGCGCTGTGGCTCACTTCGGCATGGACCGATATCTCCGGCGAACCCGGCGTCATGGATAAAGCCACGGTGAAATTTTCGATTCCCATGAATGATGATATTTCGCAGAAAACGCTGGATAACAACGAGTGGTACGGCGACGTCAGCGCCTCAGGAGAAATTCACGTGCAGGCCACGTGGCGCGATATTAATTAACCTCCGGGCTGATTCAGACCTGGAATCACGCTAAAAATTGGTAAACAGAGAATTACCATGAAAATAAACCACTGGGGCATTTTGGGGCTGGCCGGCGCGTTATTTCACGTCGCGCCATCGGCTATGGCTGATACGCAGCAAACGGCGTTATTCGTTGAAAATAATATCGACAGTAGCTTTTTTATTACTTACACCGGTAGCGAAGTTGTTATTTCCGGCTCCAACCGCTGGGGCAGCATGCGTTTGCGCTCGGCAGGATATCAAACTTCCCTCGGATATATTTCAGACAACCAATATTTTGCTACACAAACCGAGGGAGATTTATGGCTGGATAACCCGCCAATTTCCTATCTGATGGCAGGACAAAGTTGTGATTCATATGGGCCGTCAGCCAGAAGCGGTTGTGATGAAAGCACCTCGACCCTACCCGGAGCTGTTGTGGAGAAGAACGGTATTTACGGCGCCAAAGTGGATACAAACCTCAGAGGGACCTTATCAGAGGCTTTTTACCAGTATATGCAGCAAATGCCAACCGGCAGCAGCTTTTCAATGGTGATGTATACCTGTGCGACAAGCACAACCTACGACCCGACGAGCACCTGGCGCTGTTCCCGGGTAGCCCCTTTCTATAGCTCTGGCACTGTAACTATTACTAAAAGCGCTCACCTTACGCTTATTAACACCAATTCTGTTGATGAAGTCTTTATCAATAGCGATGGCGTACCCACGCCCGCCGAAGGAAATACCAACTGCAAATTGCAAACCGTAGGCGCCCATTCAGGATTGGCCTGCAAGATGGTCTCTTATAGTCTGGACGGCGGTGGCGGGGCGCAAAGCGTTCTGGTTTATCCGATGATCCTTAATAGTGCGCTGGCGGCGATGGTTCCTTCGCAGGGATCGTATGATATGCAGTTTAGTCTTGACGGCAGTACGTGGAAACCGGTGAGCAATTCGAGCGTACAGAGCTACACACTAGGGGAACTGACGTCGTCCAGCGCGATTTATTTCTTTTTTTCCGAAAGATTATTTAAAAAAATGGTGGAGTCAGGCATTACTGACACCGATAGCAAAGATTTGTTGAATTTACGCATCGAAAGGCCGAACGGCACTCCTACAATCAGTAGGATGTATGAATTTACCACGTCTAATTCACTGTTAATTAAGCCGCGCGATTTCAGTATTAGCATTACCGCTAAAGACTATAGCGACGCCCCTTCGCTTGCTGGTTACGTTGGCGAGGACGAACCCTCATTAGATTTTAACTACATTGTCACTACTACCGGTAAAACCGCCGCCGATGAGGTACTGATTAAAGCCACCGGCCCGACGCAGCAAATTAACGGCCGCGCCTACTGCATCTTCAGCGCCGACGACGGCAGCATTAAAGTGCCCTTCCCGGCTACGCTTTCCTTCAGCAAACAGGATGGCAGCATCAAGACCTATGACGCGGGCTGCGACGGCAGCTGGCGCGATATGACCGATGCGCTATGGATAACCTCGGCGTGGACCGATATCTCCGGCGAGGCAGGGACGATGGACAAAGCCACGGTGAAATTTTCTATTCCGATGAATGATGATATTTCGCTGAAAACGCTGGATAACAACGAGTGGTACGGTGATGTCAGCGCCTCCGGAGAGCTACGTTCAGGCCACGTGGCGCGATATAAATTAAGCCTTTGGCGGCTTTCGCCGCCAAAGGCTGCCACATAACACTTAGCCTTCGTGCAATCCGCACTCGCGTTTGAGGCCAAAGAAGCGGGTCTCTTCTTCCGCCATACCGGGCTCCCATTTACGGGTAGTGTGAGTGTCACCAACGGACAAATACCCCTGCTCCCATAGCGGGTGGTATTTCAGGCCGTGCTTTTGCAGATACTGATAAACCGTCCGGTTATCCCAGTCGATAATCGGCAGCAGCTTAAAGACGCCGCGCTGGATAGCCAGCACCGGCAAATGCGCCCGGCTGCCGGACTGCTCGCGGCGCAGGCCAGCAAACCAGGTGCGGGTGTTGAGCTCCTTCAGCGCCCGGTTCATCGGCTCAACTTTGTTGATTTCATTGTACTTCTCAATGCCTTCAAC
This sequence comes from Klebsiella sp. 141161, assembly GCF_050600815.1. NCBI lineage: Bacteria > Pseudomonadati > Pseudomonadota > Gammaproteobacteria > Enterobacterales > Enterobacteriaceae > Klebsiella > Klebsiella sp. 141161. The sequence goes on from NZ_JAQIRN010000002.1 coordinate 206,735, forward strand.
GCCCTGCTCCCACAGTTTGCCGTAACGCGCTTCCTGCCAGGCGGCGCTTTCCGTCGCCCGGTAGACTTTAAGGTTCAGGTTGAGCTTCTCGGTCAATTCATCAATAAACTGATAGGTTTCCGGGAACAGATAGCCGGTATCGGTCAGGATCACCGGAATGTCCGGGCGCAGCTGGTTCACCAGATGCAGGCTGACTGCCGCCTGAATACCAAAGCTTGAAGAGAGCGCATAGTCGCCGGGCAGGTTTTCCAGCGCCCATGCCACGCGTTCTTCGGCGCTGAGTTTTTCCAGCTGAGTGTTAACTTCCGCCAGCGCCATGACGCGTTCTACTTTCGCTAGCTCATTCAGCGCGTTTAGATCGAGTTTGGACATAGATTCCTCACTGTGTGCCTTGCCTGATGGCGCTTCGCTTATCAGGCCTACGCGAACGGTAGGCCAGATAAGGCATTCATGCCGCTATCCGGCAATTCAGGTTATTCCCAGAAATCACGCGCCGGGTCGAGCACCGGACGAATGATGCCCGCACGCACCGTAAAGTCGCCGAAGCCTTCACCCGCTTCGCGCTCTTTCGCCCAGCGCCCAACCAGCTCATCGAGCGAGGCCAGGATCTCCGGCTCGGTGATATTTTCGCGATACATCCGTGGGATGCGCGTCCCGCTGCGGTTGCCGCCGATATGCAGGTTATAGCGGCCAGGCGCTTTACCCACCAGGCCAACTTCCGCCAGCATCGCGCGGCCGCAGCCGTTCGGGCAACCCGTGACGCGGGTTACAATATGCTCATCACCGACGCCGTGCTGACTCATCACCTCTTCGACCTTGTCGATAAATGACGGCAGGAAACGTTCAGCTTCGGCCATCGCTAACGGACAGGTCGGGAACGACACGCAGGCCATTGAGTTCTCACGCTGCGCCGTGACGGCATTCATCAGGCCATGATCGCGCGCCAGTTTCTCAATCCGCGCTTTCTGATCTTCCGGTACGCTGGCGATGATCAGGTTCTGGTTGGCGGTAATGCGGAATTCACCTTTGTGAATCTTCGCGATCTCCAGCAGGCCAGTTTTTAGCGGGCGGCCCGGATAATCCAGAATACGGCCGTTCTCAATAAACAGCGTCAGGTGCCAGTTATTATCGATACCCTTAACCCAGCCGATGCGGTCGCCGCGGCCGGTAAACTCGTACGGACGAATCGGTTCGAATTTGATCCCCGCACGACGCTCAACTTCCGCCTTAAAGGTCTCCACGCCGACGCGCTCAAGGGTATATTTGGTTTTCGCGTTTTTACGATCGGTACGATTACCCCAGTCGCGCTGGGTGGTCACGACCGCTTCCGCCACCGCCAGTGTGTGCTCCAGCGGCAGATAGCCAAACTCGCTGGCGGTACGCGCATAGGTTTTCTTATTACCGTGCTCGATAGACAAACCGCCGCCCACCAGCAGGTTAAAGCCGACCAGCTTACCGTTTTCCGCAATCGCCACGAAGTTCATGTCATTGGCGTGCAGATCGATATCGTTCTGCGGCGGGATCACCACCGTCGTTTTGAATTTACGCGGCAGATAGGTCTGGCCGAGGATCGGTTCCTCGTCGGTAGTGGCGACCTTTTCCTGATCCAACCAGATCTCAGCATAGGCGCGGGTACGCGGTAACAGATGCTCAGAGATCTTCTTCGCCCACTCGTAGGCTTCGGCGTGCAGCTGCGACTCAAACGGGTTCGAGGTGCACAGCACGTTGCGGTTCATGTCGTTGGCGGTCGCCAGCGCGTCCAGCCCAACGGAGTGCAGCATCTGATGCACCGGCTTCACATTCTTCTTCAGAATACCGTGGAACTGGAAGGTCTGACGGTTAGTCAGGCGAATACTGCCGTAGATGGTGTTATCCGCGGCGAATTTATCAATCGCCTGCCACTGTTTGGTGGTGATAACGCCGCCCGGCAGACGGCAGCGCAGCAGCATCGCGTGGCGCGGCTCCAGTTTCTGCGCCGCGCGTTCCGCGCGAATATCGCGGTCGTCCTGCTGGTACATGCCGTGAAAGCGGATGAGCAGGAAGTTGTCGCCTTTAAAACCGCCGGTCAGGCCGTCATTTAAATCTTCCGCAATGGTGCCGCGCAGGTAGTTGCTCTCGATCTTCATACGCTCGGCGTCGGAGAGTTTACCTTCGACCACCAGCGGGCCAGGATGTTTTTCGCTCATTAGTAGACATCTCGCTGATAACGGCGCTCAACGCGCAGCTCACTTAAAAATTCGTCCGCCGCTTCGGCGTCCATCGCGCCGTATTCGGCAATCACTTCCAGTAACGCCTGCTCGACGTCTTTCGCCATTCGATTGGCATCGCCGCAGACATAAATATGGGCGCCGTCGTTAATCCAACGCCACACTTCAGCCCCCTGCTCGCGCAGTTTGTCCTGTACATAGACTTTTTGTTGTTGATCGCGGGACCAGGCCAGGTCGATTCGGCTCAGCACGCCCTCTTTGACGTAGCTCTGCCATTCCACCTGATAAAGGAAATCTTCCGTGAAGTGCGGATTGCCGAAGAACAACCAGTTCTTCCCTTCCGCCCCTTCCGCTGCGCGCTGCTGCATAAAGGCGCGGAACGGCGCGATACCGGTTCCAGGGCCAATCATGATAACCGGCGTTTGCGGGTTAGCAGGCAGACGGAAGTTGTCATTGTGTTCGATAAAGATGCGCACTTCGCCATCTTCTTCCACGCGGTCAGCGAGGAAGCTGGACGCACCGCCGGCGCGAGCACGGCCTTCAATGTCATAACGCACAACGCCAACGGTGACGTGGACTTCGTTTTCCGCTTCCGCCTGCGAAGAAGCAATCGAGTAGAGGCGCGGCGTTAGCGGGCGCAGCAGGCCGATTAAGGCTTCGGCATCCAGCTGTGCCGGCGAGAAGCGCACCATATCGACGATAGGCGTCGTCGCGGCGTAGTGCTGCAACTGCGCTTTATCGCCGACCAGCGGCAGCAGCGTTTCGCTGCGGGTCAGGGTGGCATAGTTCTCAACAATATTGGCGGTGTTGACCGTCAGCTCGAAATGCCACTCCAGCGCTTGCGCCAGCGGCAGCGTTTTGCCTTCTACCGTGACCGGTTCATCACCCTTAAGCCACAGCAGCTCCACCAGCTCTTTGACCAGCGCCGGATCGTTCTGATACCACACGCCTAGCGCATCTCCCGGCTGATAACGCAGACCGGAATCACCCAGATCGATCTCGATATGACGGACATCTTTTTCCGAGTCGCGACCGGTTATTTTCTGATTCACAGCAAGCGTCGCCGTCAGCGGCGCTTCTTTGGTATACGGACTGGTATGAATTTCATTCACGGCACCGCTGGTCGCAAGCTGGGCAGGCGCTGCCGTCGGCGCACGCGCTTTCAGCACATCCACTACGCGAGCGCGCCATTCCGCCGCAGCGGCTTGATATTCAACGTCGGCGTCAACGCGATCGAGCAGACGTTCGCCGCCCAGTTCGGCCAGTTTGCTATCGAAATCTTTGCCGGACTGGCAGAAAAACTCATAGGAGGTATCGCCGAGACCAAACACCGCGAAGGCGGTGCCATCGAGCTTCGGCGCTTTCTTTGAAAACAGGAACTTATGCAATGCGACGGCTTCTTCCGGCGGCTCACCTTCACCCTGAGTCGACGTCACCACGACCAGCAGTTTTTCACCGGCGATTTGTTTGAATTTATAGTCGCCAGCGTTCACCAGTTTCACGTTCAGCTGCGCGGCCTGCAAATCGTCGCGCAGCGCTTCGGCAACCCGACGCGCGTTGCCGGTCTGCGAAGCGGAAATCAGGGTGATGGCCGGCGCTTCTACCGCCTGAACGGGCGCGCTTACCGCGGCGCCGGGCTGCTGATTCAGCATGCCCCAGAAGTAGCCGGACACCCAAGCCAGTTGGGTTGGCGTAAAGTCAGTCGTGGCCGCCTGTAGGCGCGCCAGTTGCTCCGGGTTTAGCGGCAGCAGATTGGAAGGTGGGGCCTGTGTCGTCATGCGTCGTTATGTTCCAGTAAGCAAAGCTGTTATTCACGCCCTGTCAGCGCGACAAAAACAGAAGAGATTGTAAGGTTAACGGCGGGCATACTAACAATTAAAGAAGGGATGGAAATATCAAATAACCAAATGGACTAACCTGTTTTAGTTATAGTTATTAACAACAAAAGCGATTAGTTAAATAATTGAAAAACAATAAATTAAATCATCCAAACACCACAAAAACGGCGATTTCGCGTTCAGGGCCGTTTTAGTTAATGCTAAAAAATGTACTTTCCGGTACCCTACGGCGGTTTTTTTCGTCCTGTTGAGAGTTAATGATGTCCACCACGCTGTTTAAAGATTTCACCTTCGAAGCCGCCCACCACCTGCCGCACGTACCGAAAGGCCACAAATGCGGTCGCCTGCATGGTCACTCTTTTATGGTGCGTCTGGAGATTACCGGTGAAGTCGATCCCCATACCGGGTGGATCATGGATTTCGCCGAGCTGAAAGCCGCGTTTAAACCGACCTACGATCGTTTAGACCACTATTACCTGAACGATATCCCAGGACTGGAGAACCCCACCAGCGAAGTGCTGGCCAAATGGATTTGGGATCAAATGAAACCGCTGGTTCCTCTGCTGAGCGCGGTAATGGTAAAAGAGACCTGCACCGCAGGCTGCGTCTATCGCGGCGAGTAATTCCCTGCCTTATCCGCCATCGGGCTGCTGCCATGGCGGTTTTCTATTTCATCCAACACCGTGTGAATCAGCGCACCAGATAGCCGCCATCCACTGCCAGAATATGGCCGTTGACGTAATCCGAGGCACGGCTGGCGAGGAACACAACGGCGCCCATTAAATCCTGCGCTTCTCCCCAACGGCCTGCGGGTATATGCGCCAACACGCGTCTGTTTTCCTTTGGGATACTACGGGTGATAGCGGTCATGGCGGTTTCATAATAGCCCGGCGCGATGCCGTTTACCTGAATATTATGCGGGCCCAGCTCATCGCAGTAGGCTTTGGTTAAGCCAGCCAGCGCATGCTTGGTGGCGGCATAGGCCGGCGACCAGCTGCCGCCGAGATAAGAAAACACCGAGCAGATATTAATAATCTTACCGCTTCGCCGCGGAACCATAATTTTCGCGGCTTCGTGGCTAAGCTCAAACGCTGCCGTCAGGTTAGTCTCGATCATCGGATCCCAGTCTGTGCGACCAAAGCGCAGCACCTTATTCAACTGGCAAATACCGGCATTATTCACCAAAACATCAACGGTACCGAAACGCTCGCAGCAGGCGGCGATAATACGTTGTGGCATACCGCCATCGGTGATATCCGCCAGCATGAATTCCATCTCAACGCCCTGCTGTTCGATAAGTTCTCGGGTTTGAGCGTGTTCTTCGCGCAGAGCAGGAATAAACAGATTCGCGCCGGCGGTCGCCAGGGCGACGGCAAAGGCCTGCCCCAGGCCGCTATTGCCGCCGGTAACGATAGCGGTTTTCCCCTTGAGCGAGAAGAAGTCCATAGAGAAGGCCGTGGGTGGATCAATTAGCTGCATGGTTAACTCGTTCCTTAAGTCAACGTATCAGCCGCCCGCCTCAGGCGGCTGAATTAACGCGCCAATGATAGCATTGCTGTCATTTGCGCGTATCTCAACACCATGTTGAAGTCGAGGGTTAAGATGAATTCATATATGAAGAAGAGAGCTGCCGGGCGGTGAGCACCCTACCCGGCAAAGAAAGCGGGGATCAGGCGATGTTCAGATATTTATGCGTCTGCATGGATAACCGCCAGTTTCGGGCGATACAGGTCTCAATGCACAGCCGCGTGGCGTCTTCTTTTTGGCTAATCGGCTGTAATGCAATAATTCGCGGCTTTTCATCAGCCAGCGTTTCCAGCAGCTCATCAAGCGCTTCGATATCACGCACGCGGCCAACCGGATGCTTGATTTCATCAGCACGCTGCAGCGCCTGTGACAGCACATCGTAGCCGCCGCGCATGTTCACTTTTGGCGAAACCGTGACCCAGGTATTGTGGCTGCAGCGCACTTCATGCGTGCCGCTGGTTTCAATCTGGCAGCTGAAACCATGTTGCTCAAGCAACTCTGTCAACGGCGTGAGATCGTGAATACAGGGCTCGCCGCCGGTAATCACGACATGTCGGGCGGTCCATCCCTGACGGCCAATGATCGCCAGCAGATCGTCGCTGGTCGCCGGGCCCCATTTATCGCTCTCTTTGGTTTTAGCGAGGATACTAAATAGAGACACTTCCCGATCGGCCAGCTTATCCCAGGTATGTTTGGTATCGCACCAGGCGCAACCAACCGGGCATCCCTGCAAACGAATAAAAATGGCAGGCACGCCGGTAAAGTAACCCTCGCCTTGCAAGGTCTGGAACATCTCGTTAATCGGGTACTGCATAGTCATCTCTGTTCAGGTGGTAAAAAGGTATTATCGCAGATTCAGGCGCTCAGGTCTTGTCCTCAGCTGCGCTTACCAGAGCCCATTGTCAACCGGGTGCAAGCCCTCTTTTTATATTAGTTAGCAAACTATGAAATAAGCACAAAATGTATTTACGATACATTGAGTATTATTTTAGCATGCATCGCGTCCAGTCATTAAGCCGCGCATTGATAACTTTCTTGCGACGTATCTTCTCGCGGATAAAGATGTAACAAAGAATGTTTTTCATGACCGTAACGGTCGTTATTTATTGCTGCTCAAACGAATAAAAAGAAACCATTAATCAAAGATGTACAAACCGATACATGAAACAATGAATCTTTTATCTACGCTCAGGGTCAAATTCAATTCACTTGATTTCCATAGCTTAAAATAAGCTTAAGAAACCGATTATTGCCGCCTGTTTTTATTTAATCTCCGTTTAATTTTCCGCGCCTAGAATCCAGTCGACCAACCATGAGAGACTGCATTCATGAATACATTATTAATTACAGGCGTTACCGGATTTCTGGGCGGAGCGGTATTAGAGAATATCCTTAATAATGAAAATGGGATTAATCTACTGCTCCTGGTGCGAGCCAATAACGATGAAGCGGCTCTGACCCGGGTGAAGGAAAACCTGCGTAAATTCAATATTGCAGAGGAGAAGCTGGCCGCATTAACCACCCGGCAGATCCTGCTCGGCGATTTGTCATCCCCGGAGGCATTTCTGGACGACCCCCGTCTGGAGCGGGTTACTCACGTTATCAACAGCGCTGCCGTTGCCTCATTTGGCAATAACCCGCTCATCTGGAAAGTAAATGTCGAAGGAACGTTCAAATTTGCTCAACGAATGTCCCGCGTGGCAGGACTACAGCGTTTTCTCCACGTCGGGACCGCGATGTCCTGTACCCCGGAGCCAGATTCACTGGTCGCAGAAAGCGCTGAATTCCGCGAGCACGCCGAGCATCTGGTGGAGTATACGCACTCCAAATCGACCATTGAGCGCCTGATGCAGGAGCAGTGTCCGACGTTGCCGTTAATCATCGCCCGCCCTTCTATCGTCGTTGGTCATACTCATCACGGCTGCCAGCCCTCCAGCAGCATTTTTTGGGTGTTCAGCATGGGGCTGATGCTGCAAAAATTCCTTTGTTCAATGGAAGACCGCGTTGACGTCATCCCGGTCGACTACTGTGCCGACGCGCTGCTGATGTTATTACAACGCCCGCTGGCGCGCGGTGAAGTGGTGCATATCTCCGCCGGTGAAGAGAATAGCGTCAAGTTTGCGGAAATCGATCGCGCGATGGCCTCGGCGCTGGAGCAAGCCCCGGTAGGCGACCGATACGCGCAGGTCAGCTATGAGACGCTGGTAAAAATGCGCCGCGAGTTGAAGGATATTTTTGGCCCGTGCAACGAGCGCTTAATGCTTAAAGCGATGCGCCTGTATGGCGCCTTTGCGACGCTTAACGTCCGCTTCAGCAATGATAAACTGCTTAGCATGGGCATGCCCAAACCGCCGCGTTTCACCGATTATATCGACCGCTGCGTACAAACCACCCGCGGGCTTTCTATCCCGCAGCAAATGGCCGTCGATTTTAAGTAAACACGATGCGCAGGTAAAAAAAATGCCAGTCCGCAGACTGGCATTTTTATTTCACAAAAAGTCAGGATTACGCCTGGCCTTTGATCTCTTTACGACCGTTGTACGGCGCTTTTTCACCCAGAGCTTCTTCGATACGAATCAGCTGGTTGTATTTAGCAACGCGGTCAGAACGGCTCATAGAACCAGTTTTGATCTGGCCTGCAGCGGTACCAACAGCCAGGTCAGCGATGGTAGCGTCTTCAGTTTCGCCAGAACGGTGAGAGATGACAGCGGTGTAGCCAGCGTCTTTCGCCATCTTGATTGCAGCCAGAGTTTCGGTCAGAGAACCGATCTGGTTGAATTTGATCAGGATGGAGTTAGCGATGCCTTTTTCGATGCCTTCTTTCAGGATCTTGGTGTTGGTTACGAACAGATCGTCACCAACCAGCTGGATTTTGTCGCCCAGTACTTTGGTCTGGTATGCGAAACCGTCCCAGTCAGACTCGTCCAGACCATCTTCGATGGACACGATCGGGTACTGTTTGGTCAGTTCTTCCAGGAAGTGGGTGAATTCTTCAGAGGTGAAAGCTTTGTTGCCTTCGCCAGCCAGAACGTATTTACCGTCTTTGTAGAATTCAGAAGCTGCGCAGTCCATCGCCAGAGTGATGTCTTTGCCCAGTTCGTAGCCTGCTGCTTTAACCGCTTCAGCGATAACAGCCAGCGCTTCAGCGTTGGAACCCAGGTTCGGCGCGTAGCCGCCTTCGTCACCAACTGCAGTGTTCATGCCTTTGGACTTCAGAACTTTCGCCAGGTGATGGAACACTTCAGAACCCATACGTACGGCTTCTTTCAGAGTCGGCGCGCCAACCGGCTGAATCATGAATTCCTGGATGTCGACGTTGTTGTCAGCGTGCTCACCGCCGTTGATGATGTTCATCATCGGAACCGGCATAGAATATTTGCCCGGAGTGCCGTTCAGTTCAGCAATGTGTTCGAACAGCGGCTGGCCTTTAGAAGCAGCAGCTGCTTTAGCGTTCGCCAGGGATACCGCCAGGATTGCGTTCGCACCGAAGTTGGATTTGTTTTCAGTACCGTCCAGGTCGATCATGATCTTATCGATGCCAGCTTGATCTTTAGCATCTTTACCCAGGACTGCCTGAGCGATCGGGCCGTTTACCGCAGCAACAGCTTTGGTTACGCCTTTACCCAGGAAACGGGATTTGTCGCCATCGCGCAGTTCCAGCGCTTCGCGGGAACCAGTAGAAGCACCTGACGGAGCAGCTGCCATACCGACGAAACCACCTTCCAGGTGTACTTCGGCTTCAACAGTCGGGTTACCACGGGAGTCGATGATTTCACGACCGATGACTTTAACGATTTTGGACATTAGGTTTTCCTCAGTACAAGTTAAACTAAAACTCCAGACAAACAATGCACCCAATTGGGTGCATTGCCGTTCTAACTCTTTTACTTCGCCTGACGCTTCTGGTACTCGCTCGCGGCTTTCACAAAGCCTGCAAACAGCGGGTGGCCGTCACGCGGCGTCGAAGTAAACTCCGGGTGGAACTGGCAGGCCACAAACCACGGATGGTTCGGCACTTCGATGATCTCGACCAACTGATCATCCCCGGAACGGCCCGCAACGCGCAGGCCGGCAGCTTCAATCGGTTTCAACAACATGTTGTTGACTTCGTAGCGGTGACGATGGCGCTCGGTGATTGTCGGCTCGCCGTACAGCTGACGGACCAGAGAATCATCACCCAGCTGGCACTGCTGCGCGCCAAGGCGCATGGTGCCGCCGAGGTCGCTCTTCTCGGAACGAACTTCAACATTGCCTTCTTCGTCACGCCATTCGGTAATCAGCGCCACCACCGGGTACTTACAGTCTGGCACAAATTCCGTAGAGTTGGCGTTTTCCATGCCCGCTACGTTGCGCGCGAACTCAATCAGCGCAACCTGCATACCCAGGCAGATGCCCAGATATGGAATATTGTTCTCACGCGCATAGCGCGCGGTGGCGATCTTGCCTTCAACGCCGCGGTAGCCGAAGCCGCCCGGGATGAGGATCGCGTCCAAATCTTTGAGGATTTCGACGCCGCGCGTTTCAACATCCTGCGAATCAATAAGCTTGATGTTGACGGTCACGCGGTTTTTCAGACCACCGTGTTTCAGCGCTTCAATCACCGATTTGTAGGCATCCGGCAGTTCAATGTACTTACCGACCATACCAATGGTGACTTCGCCTGCCGGATTAGCTTCTTCATAGATTACCTGTTCCCATTCGGCCAGGTTTGCTTCCGGACAAGTTAAGCTGAATCGTTTACAAATATAATCGTCCAGCCCCTGAGATTTCAACAGGCCTGGAATTTTATAAATGGAATCGACGTCTTTCAGAGAAATCACAGCCTTTTCCGGGACGTTACAGAACAATGCAATTTTTGCACGTTCGTTGGCCGGAACCGCGCGATCGGAGCGGCAAATCAGGATATCAGGCTGAATACCGATGGAGAGCAGCTCTTTTACAGAGTGCTGAGTCGGTTTAGTTTTGACTTCACCCGCCGCCGCCATGTATGGCACCAGGGTCAAGTGCATGAACAGGGTATGCTCACGGCCGATTTCTACCGCCATCTGGCGAATAGCTTCGAGGAACGGCAGGGATTCGATATCGCCTACGGTACCGCCGATTTCAACCAGCACCACGTCATGGCCTTCGCCGCCAGCCAGTACGCGCTCTTTGATGGCGTTGGTGATGTGCGGGATAACCTGTACGGTTGCGCCGAGATAGTCGCCACGGCGCTCTTTACGCAGAACGTCGGAGTAGATACGACCGGTAGTGAAGTTGTTGCGGCGAGTCATCTTGGTACGGATGAAACGCTCGTAGTGACCCAGGTCCAGATCGGTTTCAGCGCCGTCTTCAGTAACGAACACTTCCCCGTGCTGGATTGGGCTCATGGTACCCGGATCGACGTTGATGTACGGATCCAGTTTCATGATAGTTACGTTGAGCCCACGGGCTTCAAGAATGGCTGCCAGGGAAGCTGCGGCAATGCCTTTACCCAGAGAGGATACGACCCCGCCGGTCACAAAAATATAGTTCGTTGTCATGCTGAACCTGAGAAGTTAGGGTAAAACGATGGAATAACCAGGACGGGAAAGTAGTATACCCGAACATGCGTGACGCCACAAACTTTCATTCTCCCCTCCTCTTCTTTCTACCAGCCGCACCTGCGTTGCGACTCGAACAACTCGAAGAGGCAGGCTACATGGTGTTTCAACAACATAACGGAATGAGAAAATAGCCGCTTTTGGCGAAATGTTTTTGACGTAAATCAAGCGCTTGTTATTTATAAAATCACACAAATAGCGCTTGATCACGAAAACTCGTTAGAGATCAGTTTCCTGGCGTTTTACTTCCTGCCACACTTCTTCCATGGTTTCGAGGTCAACGCCGGTCATTTCCAGGCCTCTGGCGGCGACAATACGCTCAACTTCGCGGAAGCGGCGCTCAAATTTGAGGTTCGCTTTCTGCAATGCGACCTCGGCTTTTACCCCTAAATGGCGGGATAAATTCACCGTGGCGAACAGCAGGTCGCCCACTTCTTCCTCGAGTTTAGCTTCATCAACCACCGCCTGCTGCGCTTCATGCATGACTTCATCTATCTCTTCATGCACTTTATCGAGCACCGGGCCAAGCGAGGTCCAGTCGAAGCCCACCGCCGAGCAGCGGCGCTGAATTTTATGCGCGCGCATCAGCGCCGGCAGGCTATGCGGAATATCATCCAGCGCCGAGTGTTGCGCCTTTTCCGCTCGCTCCGCGCTCTTGATCTGCTCCCAGCGCGCCAGCACTTCCGCACTGTTCCCGGCTGAAGCATCGCCAAAGATATGCGGATGACGCCGTTCCAGTTTGTCGCTGATGGCGGCGCAGATATCGTTGAAATCAAAACGCCCTTCTTCCTGCGCCATCTGCGCATAGAACACCACCTGGAATAACAGATCGCCAAGCTCGCCGCGCAGATCGTCAAAATCTTCGCGCGCAATGGCGTCCAGCACTTCATAGGTCTCTTCAAGGGTGTAAGGGGCAATCGTGGCAAAGGTCTGTTCTTTATCCCACGGGCAGCCGTTTTCCGGGTCGCGCAGGCGGCGCATGATGCCGAGCAAGCGGTCAATTTGAGTCATGTGACAATCCTGGAAATTTAAAAAAAAGGTAGGCCGGATAAGGCATTGATACCTTATCCGACGTTACGAAATTGCCGGATGGCGGCTTCGCCTTATCCGGCCTACGGACGAATTAACCGCCGTGCAGACGACGCGCGTCGATGACATCCGGCACCTGGTTCAGCTTGCCGAGCACCCGGCCCAACACCTGCAGGTTGTAGATTTCAATGGTCATATCGATGGTCGCCAGCTGCTGTTTGGTATCGCTGCGGCTGGCCACGCCCAGCACGTTCACCTTCTCGTTGGCAAGAATAGTGGTAATGTCGCGCAGCAGGCCGCTGCGGTCGTTGGCGACCACGCGCACCACCAGCGAATATCCCGCCGAATAGCTCTCGCCCCATACCGCATCAACGATACGTTCCGGCGCGTGAGACTGCAGCTCAGCCAGCTGATCGCAGTCGGCGCGGTGTACTGAAATCCCGCGCCCCTGGGTGATGAAGCCGACGATTTCGTCACCGGGAATCGGCTGGCAGCAGCGGGCGATGTGATGCATCAGATTGCCAACGCCCTCAACCACCACCCGGCCATTGTCTTTGCTGCGGTTCTGCGGGGTATAGGTTTTCTGCTGCAGCTGCTTCAGCGCGGCCGCATCCTGCTCGGCGGCGCTCGGTTTGTTGAACTGCGCCTGCAGGAAGTTGACCATCTGATTAAGGCGAATGTCCCCGCCGCCGATAGCCGCCAGCAGTTCATCCAGTTCATTAAAGTTGTAGCGCGGCAGCAGATGTTTCTCGGCATCCTTCAGGCTGATGCCCAGATGCTCGAGCTCATCGTCAAGGATCTGCCGCCCGGCGAGAATGTTCTTGTCGCGATCCTGTTTACGGAACCAGGCGTGAATTTTTGAGCGCCCGCGGCTGGTGGTTACATAGCCGAGGTTCGGGTTCAGCCAGTCGCGGCTTGGGTTCGGTTGCTTCTGGGTGATTATCTCAATCTGATCGCCCATCTGCAGCTGATAGGTGAACGGCACAATGCGTCCGCCGATTTTGGCGCCGATGCAGCGGTGCCCAACATCGCTATGGATATGGTAGGCAAAGTCGAGCGGAGTTGAGCCCGCCGGCAGGTCAACCACGTCACCCTTCGGCGTAAACACGTAGACCCGGTCGTCAAAGACCTGGCTGCGCACTTCGTCGAGCATTTCGCCGGAGTCGGCCATCTCTTCCTGCCAGGCGATCAGCTTACGCAGCCAGGCGATACGGTCTTCATGGCCGCGACCGCCGCTCGCCCCGGCGCTGGCGCCCTCTTTATACTTCCAGTGCGCCGCCACGCCGAGCTCGGCGTCTTCATGCATCTGTTTGGTGCGAATTTGGATCTCGACCGTTTTCCCGCCTGGCCCGAGCACCACGGTATGAATAGACTGGTAGCCGTTCGGCTTCGGGTTGGCGACGTAATCATCAAATTCGTCAGGCAGATGACGATAGTGAGTATGCACGATCCCCAGCGCCGCGTAGCAATCCTGTAAACGTTCGGCGACGATACGAACCGCGCGCACGTCAAACAGCTCATCAAAAGCGAGATGCTTCTTCTGCATTTTGCGCCAGATGCTATAGATATGCTTCGGACGCCCGTACACCTCAGCTTTTACGCCTTCGGTTTTCATTTCTGAACGCAGATGGCCGACAAACTCATCGATGTAATGTTCGCGGTCGATACGGCGTTCGTGCAGCAACTTAGCAATTCGCTTGTATTCGGCTGGATGCAGATAACGGAAGCAATAGTCTTCCAGCTCCCACTTCAGTTGACCTATTCCTAAGCGGTTCGCCAGCGGCGCATAGATATTGGTACACTCTTTTGCGGCCAGTACGCGCTCATCTTCGGGTTCATCTTTTACCTCGCGCAGGTGAGCGATACGTTCCGCAAGCTTGATGACCACGCAGCGGAAATCATCGACCATCGCCAGCAGCATGCGGCGAATATTGTCGACCTGTTCTGAGGAGACGGTATCGGTGTGGGTGGCTTTGAGCTGGCGAATCGCCGCCATATCACGCACGCCGTGAATCAGGGTAACGACGGATTTGCCGACGCTCTCTTGCAGGACCTCTTCGCTGACAACATTGCCGTCCGCCAGCGGAAACAGTAAAGCGGCCCGCAAGGTATCGATATCCATATTGAGCATGGAGAGAATTTCTACCATCTCCACGCCACGCCATAACAGGAGATCTGCCTGCGGGTGTCCCTGCGTTGTTACGCGACAATAATCCCAGGTCTCGGCTAAGCGCTCACACGACTGCTGGCTGGAAATCCCCAGACTCGCGATCCATTTCTTCGGGTCAAACTCACCAGCTTTATTAAGATGTGCACTTCTTACCGCAACCATTGTCCTCTCCTTAAGGGACTCAGCCTACCGAAGTCAGCAAGCCATATTTTAAACCCGTCATCCTTCAGTCCACACCGCCATCAGGCATCTTCACTGTCGCCTCGATGCGGGCTGAACAATTTTATGTAAGCTCGCGTTCAAACAATACTATCGATTCCAGGTGCCCGGTGTGCGGGAACATGTCCAGCATCGCCAGACGTTGAATACGATATCCTGCCTGAAGCAACGCCTCACTATCGCGCGCCAGCGTCGCCGGGTTACATGAAACATAGACCACCCGCCGCGGAGCCAGCTTGATAATATGCGCCATCACGCCCGGCGCGCCGGCTCTTGCCGGGTCGAGCAGAATTTTATCAAAGCCATGCTTCGCCCAGGCCTGCCGGGTGACATCCTCTTCCAGGTTTTCATGAAAGAAAGTCACGTTCTGCAACCCATTGAGGGCGGCATTTTCTCGTCCCTTCGCCACCAGCGCGGGCACGCCTTCGACGCCCACCACGCTCGCCGCCGCTTTGGCCAACGGCAGGGTGAAATTGCCCATACCGCAAAACAGATCCAGAACGCGGTCCTGCGGCTGAATATCTAACCAGGCCAGCGCCGTACGCACCATCTTCTGGTTTACGCCATCGTTGACCTGGATAAAATCGCGCGGACTGAACACTAAGCGTAGTCCGTCTGACGTGTACCAGGGTTCATCGCCGCGAATATGTTCAAGTATCTCGCTTTGCGGCGCGAGGTACAGGGATAGACCGTGAGTTTGCGAAAAACGTTCCAGTTTTTCTTTATCCGCCGCCGTTAGCGCGGCGGTATGGCGTAAAACCATCAGCGGTCCATTGTCCGCCTGCACCAGTTCAACGTGGCCAAGTTGACGTTGTGATTGCAGGCTGGTTAAACACTCGCGCACCGCGGGTAACAACGCCTCAAGTTGGGGCACCAAAACAGGGCACTGCACCACATCGATGATTTCGCTGGAATTGGCCTTGCGAAAACCCATCTGCAGTTGTTGGGTCTTTGGCTGATAATTCAAGCTCAAACGCGCCCGACGACGGTAGCCCCAGGGTTCAGCGGCTATAATGTCGTCAACGTCACGTTTCATCAGGCGGGAGAGCGCGGCGCGCTTGCTTTGCTGCTGTAGTTCAATGCTCGCATGTTGCTGCTGACATCCGCCGCAGACGCCGAAATGCGGACAGCGCGGCGCGACGCGCTGTGGACTGTCGTTCAGGCGGCGTTTAACCTGAGCGCGGGCATACTGTTTTTTATCCTCTACCAGCACGACTTCCGCCTGCTCTTGCGGCAACAGGCCGGGGACAAACAGCGCCTTACCCTGATGACGGGCTACGCCCTGGCCAAAGGGATCAAGGTCATTTACCGTCACGGTTATGATCTGGCGCGTCGTCACACGCCGTTTTGCAGAGTAGAATTGCGCCATCGTAGAGGATTATCTCAAAAATATACTGACTCTATACATGAAATCATTCGGGCTACCAATGCAGAAGCCGTCTGAAGGTTGATATGTATATTCTCCCATAATGGAACCGCATGACCAACTACAGCCTACGTGCTCGCATGATGATTCTTATTCTGGCGCCGACCGTTTTGATTGGTTTGCTGCTCAGTATTTTCTTCGTCGCCCACCGCTATAACGACCTGCAGCGGCAGCTGGAAGATGCCGGCGCCAGTATTATTGAACCGCTGGCGGTATCCAGCGAATACGGTATGAATTTGCAAAATCGCGAGGCGATCGGCCAACTTATCAGCGTGCTTCACCGCCGCCATTCCGATATTGTGCGGGCCATTTCCATTTATGATGCTAAAAACCGGCTGTTCGTTACCTCTAACTTCCAGCTCGATCCGCGAGAAATACAGCTCCCGCGCGGCGCGCCCTTCCCTCGCCGCCTGAGCGTCACCCGCCACGGCGATATTATGGTGCTGCGCACGCCTATTGTGTCAGAAAGCTATCTGCCCGATGAGTCGCCGGAAAGCGATGCTAAAATGCCGGGCAACATGCTTGGCTATGTGGCGCTGGAGCTCGACCTTAAATCTGTGCGCCTGCAGCAGTACAAAGAGATATTTATCTCAAGCGTCATGATGCTGTTTTGTATCGGCATTGCGCTGATTTTCGGCTGGCGCCTGATGCGCGACGTGACCGGGCCGATTCGTAATATGGTCAACACCGTTGACCGCATCCGCCGCGGCCAGTTGGATAGCCGCGTTGAAGGTTTTATGCTCGGCGAGTTGGATATGTTGAAAAACGGCATTAACTCGATGGCGATGTCGCTTGCGGCATACCACGAGGAGATGCAGCACAATGTCGATCAGGCGACTTCGGATCTGCGCGAAACGCTGGAGCAGATGGAGATTCAGAACGTCGAGCTGGATCTGGCGAAAAAGCGTGCCCAGGAGGCCGCGCGCATCAAGTCCGAGTTCCTTGCCAATATGTCGCACGAGCTACGAACCCCGCTTAACGGCGTCATTGGCTTTACCCGCCTGACGCTGAAAACCGATCTCAACGCTACCCAGCGCGACCACCTGACCACCATCGAACGTTCGGCGAATAATCTGCTGGCCATCATCAATGACGTGCTGGATTTCTCCAAGCTCGAAGCGGGCAAGCTGATTCTGGAAAGCATTCCTTTCCTGCTGCGCAATACCCTGGATGAAGTGGTGACCTTGCTGGCACATTCGGCGCACGATAAAGGCCTTGAGCTCACCCTCAACATCAAAAATGATGTCCCGGATAATGTGATTGGCGATCCGCTGCGCCTGCAGCAGGTGATCACCAATCTGGTGGGTAATGCGATTAAATTCACCGAGCACGGCAATATTGATGTGCTGGTTGAACAGCGGGCGATAAGCAATTCCAGAGTACAAATTGAAGTACAGATCCATGATACCGGTATCGGCATTCCGGAACGCGATCAGTCGCGGTTGTTCCAGGCCTTCCGCCAGGCCGATGCCAGTATCTCGCGCCGCCACGGCGGCACCGGCCTGGGGCTGGTTATCACCCAGCGGCTGGTCAAAGAGATGGGCGGCGATATCTCATTCCATAGTCAGCCGAACCGCGGTTCCACCTTCTGGTTCCATATCAGTCTTGACCTGAATCCGAACGCCATTACTGACGGTTTCGATACCCATTGCCTGGCGGGCAAGAAGCTGGCCTACATTGAAGCCAATGCTACCGCCGCGCAAAGCACGATGGAACTGCTGGCGACCACGCCGCTGGAAGTGGTCTACAGCCCGACGCTATCAGCGCTGCCGGATGCGCACTACGATATTTTACTGGCCGGTATTCCGGTGTCGATGCGCGATCTCAGCAACCAGCGGGATAAGCTGGTCCGCGCCTGCTCGCTATCCGAAACCCTGGTGCTGGGGCTACCTTGCCACGCGCAGGTTAGCGCCGAAGAGCTGAAAAGAAACGGTGTTACCGCCTGCCTGCTTAAACCATTGACCTCCACGCGGCTTTTCCCGGTGCTGATGGCCTCTTGCCGCGCGCAGCCGCCGGTGCCACAGCCCTATATCGATAGCGATAAACTGGCGATGACGGTAATGGCGGTAGATGATAACCCGGCCAACCTTAAGCTTATTGGCGCGCTGCTGGACGATCTGGTGCAGCATGTCATTCTGTGCGATAGCGGCCAGGATGCCGTAGAGCAGGCCAAACAGTCGCAGTTGGATCTCATTCTGATGGATATTCAAATGCCGGATATGGACGGTATTCGCGCCTGCGAATTGATCCGCCAGCTCCCGCATCAGCAGCAAACTCCAGTGATCGCGGTGACCGCTCATGCCCTTGAGGGGCAACGCGAGAAACTGCTGGCCGCCGGGATGAACGATTATCTGGCGAAGCCGATTGAAGAAGATAAGCTCAGCACCCTGCTGTTGCGCTATCAGCCCGGCATGCACGTCGCCGCCCCGCAAATCGCTGAACCGGTGGAGCCGGTTATCGATCATAACGTCACGCTCAACTGGCAGCTGGCGCTGCGTCAGGCGGCCATGAAACCAGACCTCGCGCGGGAGATGCTGCAAATGCTGCTCGCCTTTATGCCGGAGGTGCGCAATAAAGTTGAAGAACAGCTGGTTGGCGAGACGCCGGAAGGCCTGCTGGATTTAATCCATAAGCTGCACGGTAGCTGCAGCTACAGCGGCGTACCGCGGCTGAAAAAACTGTGCCATACCCTTGAAAGCCAGTTGCGCGCCGGTACCGCGCCGGAAGAGCTGGAGCCGGAACTGCTGGAACTGTTAGACGAGATGGATAACGTCGCCCGCGAAGCGTGCAAGATGGGAGTGTGATTCGGTGTTCCGAATCACGGCGCCACGGTCCGGTACTTGGTTGGTAGCCCCGGTAAGCGTAAGCGCCGCCGGGGAGGGTTCCCGGATCGCTGCGCTACGCGCCTTATCCGGGCTACAAATACCACTGCGCCGGCCGGGTTACCGCTTACCGCCCATCTGCAATACCGCGGCCACGTTACGTGCCGTCATCCGCACGTTGGCGGCGGCGTTCGCCAGCGCCTCTTCCAGAGTACAGACGGTATACAACACGCTAAAGACCGCATCCAAACCATGCTGATGCACGACGCCAACATCGGCGGTCAGGCTGCCGGCAATCCCAATCACCGGCACGTTGAAGCGTTTCGCGACCTTCGCCACCCCCACCGGTACCTTGCCGTGAATGGTCTGGCTATCGATACGCCCTTCACCGGTAATCACCAAATCGGCATCAGCCACTAGCTCTGCCAACCCCAGCGCGTCGGTCACAATCTCAATTCCCGGGCGCAGGTTGGCACCGCAAAACGCATACAACGCCGCCCCCATACCACCCGCCGCGCCGCCCCCTTCCAGGCTCAGCACGTCGATATCCAAATCGCGGGCGATAATCTGCGCAAAGTGTTGCAGGCCGTGGTCAAGACGCTCAATCATCGCCGCCGTCGCCCCTTTTTGCGGGCCAAACACCGCGCTTGCCCCCTGCGGGCCGGTTAACGGGTTGGTGACGTCGCAGGCGACATCAATCCGGCAATCCGCCAATCTCGGATCCAACTCGCTAAGATCGATCCGCGCCAGCGTCTCCAGCGCGCCGCCGCCAGGCGCAATTTGCTGTTGCCCAGCGGTCAACAATTTCGCCCCCAGCGCCTGTGCCATACCGGCGCCGCCGTCATTGGTCGCGCTACCGCCGATACCAATAATAATCTGCGAAACCCCTGCATCCAACGCATGACGAATCAGCTCGCCGGTTCCCCAGGAGGTGGTCAGTAGCGGATTACGTCGCGTGGGTGGCACGCTTTCCAGTCCGCTGGCCGCCGCCATTTCGATATAGGCGCAGCGCATATCACCGGACAGGCCATAAAAGGCTTCGACCGGTTCGCCAAGCGGCCCGGTAACGCTGACCTGTACGATATGCCCTTGCGTCGCGGCAACCATCGCCTCAACGGTACCCTCACCGCCGTCGGCTACCGGGACTTTAACGTACTCCGCATGGGGATAAATCTCGCGAAACCCCGTTTCTATCGCGGTAGCGACATCCAGCGCACTCAGGCTCTCTTTGTAAGAATCCGGCGCGATCACTATCTTCATAAGTGTCCTTAATATGAATAACCCCGGCGACCGGCAGTTGCCGACCCCAACAGGGTCGGCGTTATCTTAGCGAACCATGCAAGGACGTTTGTTATCAAAGGTCCAGTTCGGGATTAAATATTGCATCGCCATGGCGTCATCACGAGCGCCCAGGCCATGTTTCTTATATAGCTCATTAGCCTGCATCACGCGGTCCATATCCAGCTCAACCCCCAAACCTGGCGCCGTCGGCACTTGCACCATACCGCCTTTGATTTCAAACGGTTGTTTGGTCAGACGCTGGTTGCCCTCCTGCCAGATCCAGTGGGTATCGATAGCGGTAATTTTACCCGGCGCCGCCGCGGCTACATGGGTAAACATCGCCAACGACACGTCAAAGTGGTTATTGGAGTGCGAACCCCAGGTCAGGCCAAATTCATGACACATTTGCGCCACGCGCACCGAGCCCTGCATGGTCCAGAAGTGCGGATCCGCCAGCGGAATATCCACCGATTGTAACGACAGCGTATGGCCCATCTGCCGCCAGTCGGTGGCGATCATGTTGGTCGCGGTCGGCAGCCCAGTCGCCCGACGGAATTCGGCCATCACTTCGCGGCCGGAGAAGCCTTGTTCAGCGCCGCAAGGATCTTCCGCATAGGCCAGCACGCCTTTCAGCTGTTTACCTATCTGGATGGCTTCATCAAGCAGCCAGGCGCCGTTCGGGTCGAGGGTCACGCGCGCATCAGGGAAACGCTTCGCCAGCGCGCTGATCGCTTCGGCTTCTTCAAAACCGGCCAACACCCCGCCCTTCAGTTTAAAATCATTGAAGCCATATTTTTCGTAAGCGGCTTCCGCCAGACGAACCACCGCCTCCGGCGTCATCGCCTCTTCATGACGAATACGGTACCAGTCGCACTGTTCATCCGGCTGGCTTTGATAATCCAGCGGCGTCGCGTGGCGGTTACCGACAAAGAACAGGTAGCCCAGCATTTCGACTTCGCTCCGCTGCTGGCCGTCGCCAAGCAGAGAAGCAACGTTCACGCCCAGATGCTGGCCCAGCAGATCCAGCAGCGCCGCTTCAATCCCGGTCACCACATGAATGGTGGTGCGCAGATCGAACGTTTGCAGGCCGCGGCCGCCGGCATCACGGTCGGCAAACTGGTTACGCACGGCGCTCAGCACATTTTTGTACTCGCCCAGCGTTTTCCCCACCACCAACGGCGCGGCGTCTTCCAGCGTCTGGCGGATCTTTTCGCCGCCGGGGATTTCGCCAACGCCGGTATGCCCGGAGTTATCTTTGATGATAACGATATTACGGGTGAAGTACGGCGCGTGCGCGCCGCTGAGGTTCATCAGCATGCTGTCATGCCCGGCAACCGGGATTACCTGCATGGCAGTCACAATTGGCGTTGAAGATGATGTAGTCATAGCGTAATCCTTTTTAATTAATGACGGCCGAAAACGGGGCGTTTACGGTCGAATGTCCAACCGGGAATCAGGTACTGCATCGGGCCTGCATCGTTACGCGCGCCGCCTGGCAGCGCCTTATAGGCCTCATGAGCTTTATGCACCTGTTCCCAGTCCAGCTCCACGCCGAGTCCCGGCGCGTCTGGCACGGCGATTTTGCCGTTGATAATCTGCAGCGGATTTTGCGTCAGACGCGAATCGCCCTCCTGCCAAATCCAATGGGTATCGATTGCGGTCGGATTGCCCGGCGCCGCGGCGCCGACGTGGGTAAACATCGCCAGCGAGATATCAAAGTGGTTGTTCGAGTGACAGCCCCAGGTCAGCCCCCAGTCATCGCACAACTGCGCCACCCGCACCGCGCCGGAGAGCGTCCAGAAGTGCGGGTCCGCGAGCGGAATATCGACGGCGTTGAGCATGACCGCATGCCCCATCTCGCGCCAGTTGGTGGCTATCATGTTGGTCGCCACCGGCAGCCCGGTGGCGCGACGGAACTCGGCCATCACTTCCCGGCCGGAAAATCCCTGTTCCGCGCCGCACGGATCTTCGGCATAGGTCAGGACATCCTGCAGACCTTTACACAGCGTAATCGCTTCATCCAGCAGCCAGGCGCCGTTCGGATCGACGGTAATGCGGGCGTCAGGGAAGCGTTTTTTCAGCGCGCGGGCGGTATCGATCTCCTGCTCGCCAGGTAACACGCCGCCTTTTAGCTTAAAGTCTTTAAAACCGTAGCGATCCTGCGCCGCCTCCGCCAGTCGCACCACCGCGTCGCTATTCAGCGCCTGCTGGTGACGAAGACGGTACCATTCGTGGTCGCCCGGCGTCCGCGCAAGATAGCCCAGATCGGTTTTTTCGCGGTCGCCGATATAGAACAGGTAGCCCAGCACGGTCACCGCATCACGCTGTTTGCCCGGCCCCAATAGTTCGCAGACCGGGACATTCAACACCTTGCCAAGCAGGTCGAGCAGCGCGGCTTCCAGCGCCGCCACCGCATTGACTCTCAATTCGAAGGTCCATGCCCCTTTGCCGAAGGTGTCGAAATCCGCCGCCTGATTGCCTTTATGTACCTGCTGCACGACGCGGTTGAGGCGAGCGACCTCCTGTCCAACCACCTGGGGGATGGCATCGACCAACGTCTGGTAGATGACTTCGCCGCCGGGCGCTTCGCCGACGCCGGTATGCCCGGCGTTATCGGTTAACACCACTATGTTGCGGGTAAACCAGGCGTTATGCGCGCCGCCGATGTTCATCAGCATGCTGTCGTGCCCGGCGACAGGAATCACCTTCATTTCGGTAACGATTGGGCTGGATTGGGTATTCATGATTAACGCCCCGCAACCGGTTTAAGTTCGATACGTTTGATATCGCCAACCAGCACCAGGTAGCTGAGTACCGCCACCAGAGCGTGGATACCGACGTAAATCAGCGCGCCGTTGAAAGAGCCGGTGGTGCCGACGATATAGCCGATAGCGATAGGGGTGACGATGCCGGAAATATTGCCGAACATGTTGAACAGACCGCCTGAGAGGCCGCTAATCTCTTTCGGCGCGGTGTCCGCCATTACCGCCCAACCCAGCGCGCCAATGCCTTTACCGAAGAAGGCCATCGCCATAAAGCCGATGATCATCCATTCCACGTTGACGTAGTTACACATCAGCATGGTCATGGACAACAGCATACCCAGTACGATCGGCGTTTTACGCGCGATATTCAGCGAGCCGGTACGGCGCATCAACCAGTCGGAAATAATCCCGCCCAACACGCCGCCGACAAAGCCGCACACCGCCGGGATTGATGCGACAAAGCCCGCTTTGAGGATCGACATGCCGCGCGCCTGCACCAGATAAACCGGGAACCAGGTGATAAAGAAGTAGGTTAACGCGTTGATGCAGTACTGGCCGATATAGATTCCGACCATCATTCGCGAGCCGATCAGTTGCTTGATTTGGCCCATTTTGACGTTAAAGGGCACCTTCTGCGCACTGCTCTTTTGATCCATATTGATCAACGCGCCGCCTTCGGCGATGTAGTCCAGCTCTTTCTGGTTAACGCCTGGGTGGTTATTGGGATCGTGGATCACTTTCAGCCACACGAAGCTAATGACAATACCCAATCCGCCCATAAAGAAGAATACGTGCGACCAACCCACTTCATGGGTCAACCAACCCATAATCGGCGCGAAAATAACGGTGGCAAAATACTGCGCGGAGTTAAAAATCGATACCGCCGTCCCTCTCTCCTGCGCCGGGAACCAGGCGGCCACAATCCGGCTATTGCCAGGGAACGAGGGCGATTCGGCAAGGCCGACGAGGAAGCGCAGGGTAAACAGCGCGATGATAATGCCAAAACCGCTAAAGATATCGACGAAGCCCTGCAGCAGGGTAAACACGGACCAGATAAAGATGGACCAGAAATAGACGCGTTTAGAACCAAAGCGGTCAAGCAGCCAGCCGCCTGGGATCTGTCCGATCACATAGGCCCATGAAAACGCGGAGAAAACATAACCCATGCCAACAGGATCGAGGCCGATATCCCTGGCCATTTCAGAACCGGCAATCGACAACGTCGCGCGGTCGCCATAGTTAAAGGATGTGACGATAAACAGCATCACCACTATCCAATAGCGAGCATTGGTGCGCTTTTCAGCGGCGCTCGCAGCCTGACTTAATGAACTCATTGTTGTACTCCTGAATCATAGCGTTTAGCTACGTTCATTCTGAACAGCACAACCTGTAGGGTAATCAGAATGACGTGTTAGTGTTTTTTTCGTTATATCTGGCGTACTGCTTTTGTCACTGGCAGGAAAAGTATAAAAAGAGGCGTCGGCGGGCTCACCGTGCATATACACAGCTTTAGCGGGTGATACTGCGTTAGTTTGTGGCGTATGCCTAAGGTTGTGGGGAGTAGTTCACGGAAATGGAAAACCGTCGCCCGCTGATGGGTCGATGAACGACATTACCTTCAGAGTGTGAATCGGCTCTCTTGACGCCGGGGAAACGCAAAGAAAAAAGCCATAACGATGAAGTGGTTATCAGGCAGATGCCCGAAGCCGGGCGCGATGGAGAACGTTAAGATAACCCTGACCGTTTATCCGGCCACTGGCGGCTTAAGCGCGCCCTCTACGTAGGGAGAGGGCGTACTTAACATGATTACTCGAGCAGTTTAGCCCACGCTTCTACCCAAGGGTTGGAAACGCTTTCTGGTTCCGGGTCTTCGCTGGCGTCGATGGTGAGCATCTCGCCAATACGACGCGCGCCCTGCTCCTGCAGCAGCGCATCAAAGGTTTTACCACCGCCGCAGAAGTTAGCGTAGGTGCTATCGCCAAGCGCGATAATGCCGTAGCGCAGATGCGGCTGATACATATCTTTAATGCCTTCATACAGCGGAACGATGCTGTCCGGCAGATCGCCCTGCCCGGTGGTCGAGGTCACGACCAGCACGTATTTGCCGGTATAGGATTCCCAGTCTTTCACTTCCGGGTCCTCAAATACCGTCGCTTTATGCCCCAGCCCGCTCAGAATGGCTTCCGCCTCCTCGGCGACCAACAGCGAGTTTCCATACATCGTGCCGACAAAAATTCCGACTTCTGCCATAGTGATTATCTCCCTGGATTATCCGCGATACTCTCATCCTGACTGCTGTCGTCGGCAAACTCAACCCTTTCATTTAACGGGAGAAGCCCGCGCCAGCCAAACTGCGACAGCGCGCGCATCCAGACATCATCCAGACCCGCGCGAATCGTTAGCGGCTCGCCGGTAAACGGGTGTGTTAACGATAGCTGACTGGCATGCAGCATCAGACGATTGCAGCCGAAATGTTCAGCGGCGCTGCGGTTTTGCCGTAGATCGCCATGTTTGCTGTCACCGAGGATCGGATGGCGCAGATGGGCCAAATGGCGACGCAGCTGATGTTTACGCCCGGTTTTCGGCTCCAGCTCCACCAGCCCGTAGCGGGTGGTCGGGTAACGGCCGGTGGCGACCGGCATTTCTACCGTCGCCAGTCCGCGATAGTGGGTCACCGCCGGCTGCGGGCCTTTATCTTCACGAGCGAATTTATCGGCGATTTTGTCCAGCTCTTCTACAAGCGGATAATCCAGCACCGCCTCTTCAGTCAACCAGCCGCGAACGATGGCGTGATAGCGTTTTTGCATCTGGTGTTGTTCAAACTGCTGCGCCAGCAGCCTGCCCGCTTCGCTCGATAATCCCATCAGCAGCACGCCGGAAGTCGGCCGGTCCAGACGATGAGCGGTGAAGACGTGCTGGCCGATTTGATCGCGCACGGTCTGCATCACCACCACTTTCTCATCGCGATCCAGCCAGCTGCGGTGCACCAGCCAGCCGGAAGGCTTATTCACCGCCACCAGCCACTGGTCCTGATAAATAATCTCCAGCATCAGGCGTTTTCGTCCGCGAATAATGCATCCAGCAGCAGTAGTTCAGCCACGATAGCTTCGCGCGCCGGATGAGCTTTATCCAGCGCCATCTCGTAGTAGGGCGCGACGGCAAAGTTCTGCGGCAGCGGCATACCGCTGGCAATCAGTTGATGCATACGCGGGATCAGCACCCACTGTAGCCATTCCAGCGGCTCGAGCGTGTCCAGGCAAAACGGCTGCTCGCTGGCGAAAGCGCTGCTATCCGGCGCCTGTTCCTGCCAGTGGTTTGTTTCGCGCAGCAGCGCTTCAATGGCGTGCAAGCGATCGCGCACGCTAGCGTGAAGGGTCATGGGGAAACCTCGATGAATTGTAAACCGGGCGCAGGATAGCAAATCCGCGAGAGAAATAAAAAAAGGGAGCACTGTATAAACAGTGCTCCCGGTTCGTTTTGCAGCATTCCAGCTACATTGGTGCTCCCTGCTCGTCCTTGAAAACTTTTCCTGAGGTCTCCTGACCAAGTTCATCCATAAACTAGCGCATCCTGCTTTCACACCACCCCGATGTGAAATAACTTATCCCTAAGTGTGTCCAGATCTTCCTGATCCACCGTTCATCCTGAGCGGCTCTCGTTCTCCATCCTGGAGGTGTCCTTTACGCGTTCCTGCGTTATCCTTGCCTCATCCTGAAGCCTGTCCTTGCAACGCCATCCTGGCGGGTCCTGTAGAAGAGCCATCATCCTGATGTTCTCTTCATTTGCGACTTCCTGTCGACGTACATAGGATCACTGATTCCGCCTCTTCTTACAAGACTTACTACGACAATCTCTTAAGATTAGTGGCCAAACTAAAAGACCACATAATTACCAAATCATTTTATAACAATAAGTTAGATGTAATCACTACGTAAAAAATTGCTGAAAATGATGACGATCTCTTACAGGTCTTGTAAGAGATCTCTCACAAACCACCAGGGTAAATGGATTACAGAAGGGGCTCAAGCTGATTCAGGAAACTCGCAAGCGAGTGAGAAAGGGTCTCTCTTTTTCGGGTTCCGAGCGTCTCTTTAATGACTTCGCCGCTCAGGTTGCAGACCGAAATAACCTCCAGTTCGCTATCCAGCGTGGCGATAAACAGCGTCGGCGATAGCTTGAGGCGTTTTTGCACCACCAGGTGACCAATAAGGTTTTCCTGCACTCGCTGGAAATCATCCGGGCTCCAGGCCTGCAGCAAAGTAAGGTTCTGTGCCGCGAAGCGGGCGTGCATATCGCCAGCGAACTGAGTGGTATAATAACTATGAATTGGCTGTTGTACCACAATCTCCAGCGCTCGTTCAACTCCATCGAGATGGTGTTCTAACGTAAACGGCTGCGGCTGCCAGAAAACGGCATCGTCTTCACTGGCGCTAATACAGGGAGATGGGATGCCATAAAGGTCTTCGCTGCGCGGCAGGCTGGCATAACGCTGCTGCCAGGCATCGCAGTAACGTTGGGTAAATGATTGCAGCGCTTCTATGGTCTGATGATCCACCGGTTTCTCTCTTCACGTTAGACAGGATACACTTGGCATATAGTGTACCCGCTTTACTATGGTGAAACATGTCTTCTTACGATAATCATCAGGCGCTGGCCGGCCTGACGCTCGGTAAATCAACGGATTACCGCGATACCTATGACGCTTCGTTGCTGCAGGGCGTGCCGCGCAGCCTGAACCGCGACCCGCTCGGCCTGCACGCTGATAATCTACCGTTCCACGGCGCCGATATCTGGACGCTGTACGAGCTGTCGTGGCTGAACGCCAAAGGCCTGCCGCAGGTCGCCGTCGGCTACGTGGAGCTGAGCGATACCACCGTCAATCTGGTGGAATCGAAAAGCTTCAAACTGTACCTGAACAGCTTCAACCAGACCCGCTTCGCCGACTGGGAGGAAGTCCAGGCGACGTTGACCCGCGATCTCAGCGCCTGCGCCCAGGGCGAGGTCAAGGTTTCGCTGTACCGACTCGATGAGCTGGAAGGGCAACCGGTCGCCCATCTGCATGGCGCCTGCATCGACGATCAGGATATCGAGATTGATAACTATCAGTTCAGCGCCGACTACCTGCAGGACGCGGCCAGCGGTAAAGTCGTCGAAGAGACGCTGGTCAGCCATCTGCTGAAATCGAATTGTCTGATCACCCACCAGCCGGACTGGGGCTCGGTACAGATTCAATATCGCGGGCCGAAAATCGATCGCGAAAAACTGCTGCGCTATCTGGTGTCGTTCCGCCACCACAATGAATTCCACGAACAGTGCGTCGAACGCATCTTTAATGATGTGCTGCGTTTCTGCCGTCCGGAATCGCTTTCCGTGTACGCTCGCTACACCCGCCGCGGCGGCCTGGACATCAATCCGTGGCGCAGCAACGGTGAATTCGTGCCGGCAACCGGCCGTCTGGCGCGGCAATAAGCGAAATTTTTCACACTTTGCGTGCGTTAACGCGTACGCAAGGTTGTGGAAAGACTACGGCCAGGGCTATTGTAATCACAGGAAGACGATAATCGTCCTGTAAGGAGTTCACTTGATTACACACGTTAGCCCGCTTGGTTCAATGGATATGCTGTCACAGCTGGAAGTGGATATGCTTAAACGCACCGCCAGTAGTGACCTGTATCAACTCTTTCGCAACTGCTCGCTTGCTGTGCTCAACTCTGGGAGCCTGACCGATAACAGCAAGGAGCTACTGTCTCGTTTTGAAAACTTCGATATTAACGTGCTGCGCCGCGAACGCGGCGTGAAGCTGGAACTGATCAACCCGCCGGAAGACGCTTTCGTCGATGGCCGTATTATCCGTTCCCTGCAGGCCAACCTGTTTGCCGTGCTGCGCGATATCCTGTTCGTCTACGGGCAGATCCACAACACCGTCCGCTTCCCGAATCTCGATCTCGAAAGCTCAATTCACATCACCAACCTGGTGTTCTCTATTCTGCGCAACGCCCGCGCGCTGCACGTCGGCGAAGCGCCGAATATGATTGTCTGCTGGGGCGGCCACTCTATTAATGAAAATGAGTACCTGTACGCGCGCCGCGTCGGTACCCAGCTTGGCCTGCGCGAACTGAACATCTGCACCGGCTGCGGGCCAGGCGCCATGGAAGCGCCAATGAAAGGCGCCGCCGTCGGCCACGCCCAGCAGCGCTATAAAGACAGCCGCTTTATCGGCATGACCGAACCTTCCATTATCGCCGCTGAGCCGCCAAACCCGCTGGTCAACGAACTGATCATCATGCCGGATATCGAAAAGCGTCTCGAAGCGTTCGTACGCATCGCCCACGGTATTATCATCTTCCCGGGCGGCGTGGGTACTGCGGAAGAGCTGCTTTATCTGCTGGGCATCCTGATGCATCCGGATAACAAATCACAGGTGCTGCCGCTTATCCTCACCGGGCCGAAAGAGAGCGCCGACTACTTCCGCGTGCTGGACGAGTTCATCGTTCATACCCTCGGCGAATCGGCTCGCCGCCACTACCGCATTATTATCGACGATGCCGCGGAAGTGGCGCGCCAGATGAAAAAAGCGATGCCATTGGTCAAAGAGAGCCGCCGCGAAACCGATGACGCCTATAGCTTCAACTGGTCGATTCGTATTTCGCCGGACCTGCAGATGCCGTTTGAGCCAACGCACGACAATATGGCTAATCTCAAACTTTATCCGGACCAACCGGTGGAAGTGCTGGCCGCCGACCTGCGTCGCGCCTTCTCCGGTATTGTCGCCGGCAACGTGAAAGAAGTCGGTATTCAGGCCATCGAGAAATATGGCCCTTACAAGCTGCATGGCGATCCGGAAATGATGCGCCGCATGGACGATCTGCTGCAGGGCTTCGTTGCCCAGCACCGCATGAAGCTTCCGGGCGGCAGCGCCTACATTCCGTGCTATGAAATCTGCTCCTGATAACGTGATACCTCTCCCGGGCGGCGGTCGATACCCTGCCCGGGTACTCCCGCCCGCAATTTCCAGTTAATTAATTTTTCTAATTAATGATTCGTAGAGTTTCCACATAGCCAATCGTTTGCGTTTCCAAAAAGAGCAATAAAATTCACCATAAAAATAACATTATGGCGAAAAAACGTCGTTTACATCACTTTTTTGCAGCAAAAACCTCGTTATTTGGTAACAGAGCTTTTATCTCATGTGCTGCAAATGATAGCCTTCGCGCCACATTTATCTGGCTGATCACCATAAACAGACTGTTGGGCTAAAAACGTTCAGATTTAAAGTGGATTATTGCATTTGGGATCCCGATCACTGATGTATTTTCCATATAAATGTATCTTGCCGCCCAATTGTTACGGAGAAAATTTCTAAAAAACCGTAAAGCAACGAATTTCATATTATTTAATCGTTTTTATTTACTAGATTTTGTTGATTCCTCCAGGAGATACAGATGGAAACCACACAAACCAGCACTATCGTTTCGGGTGAAACCCGCAGCGGATGGCGCAAAACGGATACCATGTGGATGCTGGGCCTGTACGGCACGGCGATCGGCGCGGGCGTTTTGTTCCTGCCAATCAACGCCGGCGTCGGCGGTATGATCCCACTGATTATCATGGCTATTCTGGCCTTCCCGATGACCTTCTTCGCACACCGCGGTATGACCCGCTTCGTGCTTTCCGGTAAAAACCCGGGTGAAGACATCACCGAAGTGGTTGAAGAACACTTTGGCGTGGGTGCAGGTAAGCTGATTACTCTGCTCTACTTCTTCGCAATCTATCCGATTCTGCTGGTTTACAGCGTGGCGATCACCAACACCGTCGAAAGCTTCATGGCGCACCAGCTGCACATGACGCCGCCGCCGCGCGCCATTCTGTCCCTGATCCTGATTGTCGGCATGATGACCATCGTTCGTTTCGGCGAGCAGATGATCGTTAAAGCAATGAGCATCCTGGTATTCCCGTTCGTTATCGCGCTGATGATCCTGGCGCTGTATCTGATCCCACAGTGGAACGGCGCGGCGCTGGAAACCCTGTCGCTGAGCAGCGCGACAACAACCGGTAACGGTCTGCTGATGACCCTGTGGCTGGCGATCCCGGTGATGGTCTTCTCCTTTAACCACTCGCCGATCATCTCCTCCTTCGCGGTCGCGAAGCGTGAAGAGTACGGCGAAGGCGCTGAGAAGAAATGCTCCAGCATCCTGGCGCGCGCTCACATCATGATGGTGCTGACCGTTATGTTCTTCGTCTTCAGCTGCGTACTGAGCCTGTCTCCGGCAGACCTGGCGGCGGCGAAAGAGCAGAACATCTCGATTCTGTCTTACCTGGCGAACCACTTTAACGCACCGGTTATCGCCTGGATGGCGCCGATCATCGCGATGATCGCTATCACCAAATCCTTCCTCGGCCACTATCTGGGCGCTCGTGAAGGTTTCAACGGCATGGTGATTAAGTCTCTGCGCGGCAAAGGCAAAACCATCGAAATCAACAAACTGAACAAGCTGACCGCGCTGTTTATGCTGGTCACCACCTGGATTGTGGCCACGCTGAACCCGAGCATCCTCGGCATGATTGAGACCCTGGGCGGCCCGATTATCGCGATGATCCTGTTCCTGATGCCGATGTACGCTATCCAGAAAGTTCCGGCCATGCGCAAATACAGCGGCCACATCAGCAACGTCTTCGTTGTGATTATGGGCCTGATTGCCATCTCCGCGATTTTCTACTCTCTGTTCAGCTAATTCTCTTAAGACCTCCCCTCGCGCCGCTTAACGGCGGCGCGCTTTCCGACAGTACTGGAATACATCATGATCAGCGTATTCGATATTTTCAAAATCGGCATTGGCCCATCCAGCTCCCATACCGTTGGACCGATGAAAGCGGGCAAACAATTTACTGACGACCTGATTGCGCGCGGCCTGCTGGCTGACGTCAGCAAAGTCGTCGTTGACGTTTACGGCTCCCTGTCCCTGACCGGTAAAGGCCACCATACCGATATCGCCATTATCATGGGGCTGGCCGGCAATCTGCCGGATACCGTCGACATCGACGCGATCCCGGGCTTTATCCAGGACGTTAACACCCACGGCCGCCTGCTGCTGGCGAACGGCCAGCACGAAGTCGAGTTCCCTGTCGACCAGTGCATGAATTTCCATGCCGACAACCTGTCTCTGCATGAGAACGGCATGCGCATTACCGCGCTGGGCGGCGACAAGGTACTCTACAGCCAGACCTACTACTCCATCGGCGGCGGCTTTATCGTCGATGAAGAGCACTTCGGCCTGACCACCGAAGCGCCGGTTGCCGTGCCTTATCCGTACAAAAACGCCGCCGACCTGCAGAAACACTGCAATGAAACCGGCCTGTCGCTCTCCGGCCTGATGATGCAGAACGAGCTGGCGCTGCACAGCAAAGAAGAGCTGGAACAGCACTTCGCCGCGGTGTGGGAAGTGATGAGCGCCGGTATCGAGCGCGGTATCACCACGGAAGGCGTGCTGCCAGGCAAACTCCGCGTTCCGCGCCGCGCCGCCGCGTTGCGCCGCATGCTGGTGAGCCAGGACAATACCAACAGCGACCCGATGGCGGTCGTGGACTGGATCAACATGTTCGCGCTGGCGGTAAACGAAGAGAACGCCGCCGGTGGCCGCGTTGTCACCGCGCCAACTAACGGCGCGTGCGGTATCGTTCCGGCGGTACTGGCCTACTACGACAAGTTTATCCGTAAGGTGAACGCTAACTCTCTGGCCCGCTATATGCTGGTCGCCAGCGCCATTGGTTCGCTGTATAAGATGAACGCCTCTATCTCCGGTGCCGAAGTCGGTTGCCAGGGCGAAGTCGGCGTGGCCTGCTCGATGGCCGCGGCCGGTCTGGCGGAGCTGCTGGGCGCTAGCCCGGCTCAGGTGTGCATCGCCGCGGAAATCGGTATGGAGCATAACCTCGGCCTGACCTGCGACCCGGTTGCCGGCCAGGTGCAGGTACCGTGCATCGAGCGTAACGCCATCGCGGCGGTCAAAGCGGTTAACGCCGCGCGCATGGCCCTGCGCCGTACCAGCGAACCGCGCGTGTGCCTCGATAAGGTTATCGAGACCATGTATGAAACGGGCAAAGATATGAACGCCAAGTACCGCGAAACCTCTCGCGGCGGCCTGGCGATGAAAATCGTCGCCTGCGATTAACGCCTCTGGCCCGGCACGCTTCGGTATGTCGGGCCAACTCTCCTCCAGCCCTGGCTCATTCTGCGAGCCTGCTTCCCGAACTTCGCTCTACCAATAGCCTCGCCTTGCCACCGATGTTACCCTTACTGCCTGAGAACAAAGGGAGGTATCTTGTGGCTGTTCATCTGTTAATTGTCGACGCGCTCAACCTGATCCGCCGTATTCATGCGGTACAGGGTTCACCCTGCGCGGATACCTGCCTGCACGCCCTGGAACAGCTTATCGTCCACAGCCAGCCGACGCACGCCGTGGCGGTGTTCGACGATGAAGACCGCGCCCACGGCTGGCGCCACCAGCGGCTGCCGGACTATAAAGCCGGGCGCGCGCCGATGCCGGAAACGCTGGAAACGGAAATGCCGGCGCTGCGGGCGGCTTTCGAACAGCGTGGTATCCGCTGCTGGGCGCTGCCCGGCAGCGAAGCGGACGACCTGGCGGCCACGCTCGCCGTTAAAGTTGCCCAGGCCGGGCATCAGGCGACTATTGTCTCGACCGATAAAGGCTACTGTCAGCTGCTGTCGCCGACCATTCGCATCCGCGACTATTTCCAGAAACGCTGGCTGGATGCGCCGTTTATCGCCAATGAATTCGGCGTGATGCCGGAGCAACTGCCGGACTACTGGGGCCTGGCGGGAATTAGCAGCTCGAAAGTACCGGGCGTTGCCGGGATTGGGCCGAAAAGCGCGGCGCAGCTGTTAACGGATTATCAGGATTTAGAAGGCATCTACGCGCGGCTTGCCGAAGTGCCGGAGAAGTGGCGTAAGAAGCTTGAAGAGCATAAAGAGATGGCATTTACCTGCCGGGAAATCGCCCGCCTGCAAACGGATTTACAGCTCGATGGCAACCTGCAGCAGCTGCGTTTGCCATCCGCGTGATCCCCGGCCGCGCTGATGCGTGGCCGGGGCTGCTGAGCGCTGATTAGCGCTCGTCGCGGCGGCCGCCGACCGCCGCCCACAGGCGACGCACGTGTACGGTCACTTCTTCACGGTCGTGATACAGCTGACGGGCCTGAATCTGCGCGTTAATACCGTGCTCATCAAGCTGCGCCTGAATATAGGCCAGGTTTTGCGACACCTCTTCATAGCGCTTTTTCATCGGCAGCTTAAGGTTAAAAATGGTCTCGCGGCACCAGCCGTTCACCAGCCACTGCGCCATTAACGCCGCCACCTTCGCCGGTTTCTCAACCATGTCGCACACCATCCACGAGATGTTGTTGCGGTTCGGACGATAGCGGAAGCCATCTTCACGCAGCCAGGTCACCTGTCCGGTATCCATCAGGCTCTGCGCCATCGGGCCGTTATCGACCGAAGAGACCCACATGTTGCGCTTCACCAGTTGATAGGTCCAGCCGCCCGGGCAGGCGCCGAGATCCACCGCGTACATGCCATTCGCCAGACGCTCGTCCCACTCATCCGCCGGAATGAAGACGTGAAACGCCTCTTCCAGCTTCAGCGTCGAACGGCTCGGCGCATCGGAAGGGAACTTCAGGCGCGGGATCCCCATATAAAACGGCGAGTTGTTATTGCTAAAGGAGTAGCCGGTGTAACAGCAGCCGGGGGCGATAAAGAACACGTGCACCACCGGACGCTTTGGCGTTTCATAGTTGGTCAGCACGCCGGCTTCACGCAGCGCCGCGCGCAGCGGCACCGTGAACTTGCGGCAGAACTTCATCAGCTCTTTGCTTTCGTTGGTATCCGCGACCTCAACGCGCAGATCGCCGCCCTTTTCCACCACGCCCTGCAGCATGCCGACGATCGGCGTGATGCGGTCTTCCGGCGGCAGATCGCGCAGCAGTTCGCCAACAACGAACATCTGACGCGCGAAAATCAGCGAGCTAAACGGTAGATCGCGCACCAGCTTCTCGCCATCGCCCTGCTGATAGCACTCAAAAATCACATAGCCGGAGTCGTCTTTGACCCGGGCAAAACCAAATACCTCAAGGCGGGCTGCCTTATCGGTAATTTCTGCTGCGCACTCTTTCTCAAACCCGGGGCGACAATAGAGGACAACCTTATTCATGAACAACGCCCTTACGTTTCAGACGAATTGCACCAATTAACATTAATACCCAACCGGCAAGGAAGCAGACGCCGCCTACCGGGGTAACGAACGCCCACAGGCGTAAATGCGACAGCGCCAGGCAATATAAGCTGCCGCTGAACAACACGGTTCCCAGCGCCAAAAACACGCTGCTCCAGTAAAACCAGATGCTTATCCGCCGCTGCATGGCGACAGACAGGCCTAAAATCGCCAGCGTATGAAACGCCTGATACTCAAGGCCGGTGTGGATCCAGGCCATTTCGGCCGCACCCAGCGATTTACTTAATACGTGTGCGCCAAAGGCGCCCAGAGCCACAAAGATAAAGCCGCTGATGGCGGCAAAAATCAGCATAAAACGGCTGGTCATGTTGATACCCTACAAAGTCAGTTAACGCCTGGTCATCAGGCCGTTATTGTTCGTAACGAAAGCGGAATTTTTCTTGTTCGCTCGCCGCCTTCGCTAAAATCCACTGGCGGAAAGCGGCTATTTTACCCAGTTCAGCCTGACTGTCATGACAAACAAGGTAAAACGCGTTCTTACTGACCAGAACATCATTAAACGGGCAGACCAAACGGCCTGCTTCAATTTCGGACTGAGCCATAACGTTATTGGCCAGTGCGACGCCTTGTCCATGGATTGCCGCCTGCAGCACCATCGCGCTGTGGCTGAATATCGGTCCCTGTTGCACATTGATATGATTTAGACCCAGTTGCCGGGTATAAGTTTGCCAGTCGCGGCGAGACGCATCATGTAACAGCGTATGTTGCGCCAGATCGGCAGGCGTTTTCAACGCTTTGTCACCGGTTAACAACAACGGCGAACAAACCGGTAGTAAATATTCGGCGTACAATTTTTCAACACGCAGCCCCGGCCAGTTGCCGCGGCCATAGAAAATCGCCACGTCGACGTCGTCGGCCAGTTTGTCTTCCTGACGGTCCACCGCCTGGATCCGCACATCGATCCCCGGATAAGCTGAGTTAAAGCTTGAGAGTCGCGGCACCAGCCACTGAATGGCGAAACTGGGCAATAAACTAACAGTTAGCGCTCCTTTCGCGCTGCGCGCCTGCAGTTTACGCGTCGCTTCGGTGAGCTGCGAAAAAATCTCTTTAATATCCTGAAAATAGCTTTGCCCCTCTTCCGTTAACAGCAGCGAGCGATTGCGTCGACGAAACAGCTTCAGGCCCAGAAAGTCCTCTAGTGACTTGATTTGGTGACTTACTGCGGCCTGCGTCACAAAAAGCTCATCGGCTGCGCGAGTGAAGCTCAGATGACGTGCGGCTGCATCAAAAACACGTAATGCATTCAGAGGTGGTAATCGCTTCGACATGGTTATTCTGACTGAGATGTTAACGAGTTTTAACAAATAGGAAACAACAGTTAACCTATTAGTTTTTTTTATCTGAGCCATTATAAATTGTCCGTTGAGGTTCTACCAGCAAATACCTATAGTGGCGGCACTTCCTGAGCCGGAACGAAAAGCTTTTTTTGGAATGCGTGTTCCAACAAGCTTTTGGCTTACGGTTGTGATGTTGTGTTGTTGTGTTTGCAATTGGTCTGGGTTTGCAGACCATGGTAGCAAGGCTACCTTTTCACTTCCTGTACATTTACCCTGTCTGTCCATAGTGATTTAATGTAGCACCGCAATGCGCGGTGCTTTTTTTTGCCGAAAAATCACCGTTCTCCCCGCCTCCTCGCTATCACCAGCCTTGCCCTAATGGGGAATTTGCGCGACGATCGTGATATCGATATGAGGAATTCCATGAACGCATTCAATCCCGCCCATTTCCGCGCCCAGTTTCCAGCCCTGGCGGATGCCGGCGTCTACCTGGATAGCGCGGCGACGGCGCTAAAACCGCTGGCCGTGATCGATGCCAGCGACCAGTTTTATCGCCTGAGCGCCGGCAACGTCCACCGCAGCCAGTTTGCCGCCGCCCAGCATCTTACCGAGCGCTACGAGGCGGCGCGCGAACGCGTCGCCAACTGGCTTAACGCGCCTTCCGGCAAAGATATCGTCTGGACCCGCGGCACCACCGAAGCCATCAATATGGTCGCGCAGAGTTACGTGCGCCCGCGCCTGCATCCTGGCGATGAGATAATCGTCAGCGAAGCCGAACACCACGCCAACCTCGTGCCGTGGCTGATGGTTGCCGAACAAACCGGCGCGCGGGTGGTCAAGCTGCCGTTGGGCGCCGATCGTCTGCCGGATATCGCGCAACTCCCTTCGCTTATTTCTCCGCGCAGCCGGGTGCTGGCGATTGGCCAGATGTCTAACGTCACCGGCGGCTGCCCCGACCTGCAGCGTGCTATTGCTCTCGCCCATCAGGCGGGAATGATAGTGGTGGTTGATGGCGCGCAGGGGGCGGTGCACTTCCCGGCTGACGTGCAGGCGCTGGATATCGATTTTTATGCCTTCTCCGCCCACAAGCTGTATGGCCCAACGGGTATTGGCGCGCTGTATGGCAAAAGCGACCTGCTGGCGGAAATGTCGCCATGGCTCGGCGGCGGCAAAATGATTACTGAAGTCTCATTCGATGGTTTTAAAACCCAGCCCGCCCCCTGGCGGCTTGAAGCCGGGACGCCCAACGTCGCCGGCGTTATCGGCCTCAGCGCCGCGCTGGAATGGCTGCAGGAAATCGATCTTGCACAGGCGGAAAACTGGAGCCGTAGCCTGGCGACGCTTGCGGAAGACGAGCTGGCAAAGCGGCCCGGTTTTCGTTCGTTCCGCTGTCAGGATTCGAGCCTGCTGGCCTTTGATTTCAAGGGTGTACACCATAGCGATATGGTTACGCTGCTGGCGGAGTCCGGCATTGCGCTACGCGCCGGGCAACATTGCGCGCAGCCGCTACTGGCGGCATTAGGCGTCAGCGGTACGCTGCGCGCCTCATTCGCGCCGTACAATACGCAAGATGATGTCTATGCGCTGGTACACGCTATCGACCGCGCGCTGGAAATACTGGTGGATTAATGATGACTTCCCAACCTTTAAGCGCCGCGCTCAGCGAAGCGACGCTGCGCCAGACCTTCGCCCCGCTGACTCAGTGGGAAGATAAGTACCGCCAGTTGATTTTAGTGGGTAAGAAACTGCCGCCATTAACGGACGCCCAGCGGACGCAGGCGAAAGAGATTGCGGGCTGCGAAAACCGCGTCTGGCTGGGGTATCAGGTTGATGCCGAGGGCAAGATGCGCTTCTTTGGCGATAGCGAAGGGCGTATCGTGCGCGGCCTACTGGCGGTGCTGTTAGCCGCCTGCGACGGAAAAAGCGCCGCTGAGATTTTAGCAAAAGATCCGTTGGCGCTATTCGATGAGCTGGGTTTGCGCGGGCAGCTTAGCGCTTCACGCAGTCAGGGGCTGCAGGCGCTAAGCGACGCGGTGCTCGCCGCCGCCCGCGAGAACTAATTCAAACGCCGTCTCCCCGGCTTGCGCTACGCTGAGCCGGGCTACGGTTCTGCGCCGTCCGGAAAACGTCCCTCAGGCTATTCCCCCTGACGCTGCGCTTTTGCCAACATCTTCTTCAACGCATGGGATACGGCGACAAAACCAAAGGTCGCCGTCACCATGGTCGCCGCGCCAAAACCGGAGGCGCAATCCATCCGCTTCGGCCCTTCCGCCGTGCTTTTCATTGCGCATACGCTGCCGTCAGCCTGCGGGTAGACCAACGCTTCGGTCGAGAAGACGCAATCGATGCCCAGCTTTCCTTTACTATTCTTCACTACGCCGAACTGGCTTTTCAGACGCTCACGCAGTTTCGCCGCCAGCGGATCCTGAATTGTTTTCGCCAAATCGGCGACCTGGATCTGCGTCGGATCAATTTGCCCGCCGGCTCCGCCGGTCGTGACCAATGGGACTTTATAACGCCGGCACCAGGCGATCAGCGCCGCTTTTGGCCTGATGCTATCGATAGCATCGATAACATAGCTAAAGCCCGTTCCCAGGTATTCCGCTACGTTCTCCGGCGTGATGAAATCATCGATAACCGTAACCCGGCACTCCGGGTTAATGAGACGTATACGCTCGGCCATCACTTCCGCTTTCGCCAGCCCAACGTTGCCGCCAAGGGCGTGGATTTGGCGATTGGTATTGGTGACGCAGACATCATCCATATCAATCAGCGTAATCGCGCCAATCCCGGTTCGCGCCAGCGCTTCCGCCGCCCATGAACCGACGCCGCCGATCCCGACCACGCAAACATGCGCCTCGGCAAAACACTGCAGCGCCTTTTCGCCATATAAACGCGCCGTGCCGCCAAACCGCTGGCGCCAGGCATCGCTGATTACTACAGACATAAAACCTCAGAATAAAGTGGAGACCCCGGACCGGCGCGTTGCGCGGATCCGGGTTAGAAACATACGGACGTTTAAACGTTAACCGCTAAAGACGCTACCGGCGCCTGGCGCGTTTTTCAGTACCCACACGCGGCCATAGTGGTTATACCAACCGGCGCGATGACCCGCATCCGGGCCGATGCCCTGGTAGATATCGAAGTGCTGGCCTTTAATCGCCCCGCCGACATCCAGCGCCACCATCAGGCGTAGCTCGTATTGACCGTTAAACTTACCGTTATTATCCAGCAGAGGCACCTCGGCCAGCAAGGTGGTTCCCGGCGGAATAATCGAACGGTCAGAGGCGACCGACGCGCGGCCAATCAACGGTACCGCGCTCGCTCCTTTCACCGGCGCGTAGGACTGCGGTTTAAAGAAGACGAAAGAGGGGTTCTGTTCCAGCAGCTCGCGGACTTCCGCTTCGCTATGCTTTTCGCCCCATTCACGGATCGCCTGCATCGACATATCTTCCCGCTTCACTTCGCCGCGGTCGATAAGCACTTTACCAATGCTACGGTAAGGCCAGCCGTTTTTCCCGGCGTAGCTGAAGAAATTAAGCGGCGAACCGTCGCCAAAGTCGATATAGCCGCTGCCCTGAACGTCCATGATGAAGTTATCCATCAGCGAGTTGCTGTAGGCCAGCACGTAGTTATCGCTTAGCGCTCCGGCATAAATGCTGGCGCGGGAAGGCAGTTTGCCGTTTTTCGGCGGCATACGGTAAATAGGATACTGGAACTCGCCCTGGCGAGTGTGGCGGGCCTGCACGACCGGGGTGTAGTAGCCGGTAAACTGCACGTTGCCGTAGTTATCGGCCCCCTGCATCTGCCAGGCATCAATACCAAACTGGCGTAACGTGCGGGTATCGCCGCCGGAACGCAGCCACTCCTGAATCGCGTTATAAACGCTGCTCTGGCTATTATAGAGACGCGGAGAGGCGCTACGAATCTGACCAACCTGCTGAGAGAAGTCACCGGCGTTAATCGGCGCGCCGACCGCATCAGGTTGGTTTACCAATGAAAACGGCTGGGTAAACTTGCCATCACTATATTGCTGACCGCGATCGGTCGGTTTCGAGGAACAGGCGGCGAGCATCGCCAGCATTGCCCCCGTCGCTACATATTTTGCCCAACGTCCTTTCATGGTATCTCTTCTTTATTGCTGCTAAGCCTTAGTGCGTGATGAAGATAACAAACCCATGCGGCTAATGAAATGCGCGAAAGCGCGCCGCAGCCCAAATTGTGTAAAAATCCGCCCGTCACTGTCTATTTCGCCGCCACTCCTTACAAAATTGACGATTTCTACGAAAAAAGGTTGCATCAGAACGCTAGCGGAGTATAGTGCGCTTCCACGGACGCGGGGTGGAGCAGCCTGGTAGCTCGTCGGGCTCATAACCCGAAGGTCGTCGGTTCAAATCCGGCCCCCGCAACCAATTAAAATCTGAAGTAAATCTACTCGATGGAAGAGTAGACGCGGACGCGGGGTGGAGCAGCCTGGTAGCTCGTCGGGCTCATAACCCGAAGGTCGTCGGTTCAAATCCGGCCCCCGCAACCAATTACAATCAGAAGCAAATTTACTCGATGGAAGAGTAAAGACGGACGCGGGGTGGAGCAGCCTGGTAGCTCGTCGGGCTCATAACCCGAAGGTCGTCGGTTCAAATCCGGCCCCCGCAACCAACACATTGAACACCCTAAAGGGTGTTTTTTTGTTTCTGCCATCCGTAAATACCGCTACAAAAAAAGCGCCCGAAGGCGCTATTTTTTTATCCGCGTCTGGCCAACGTCGCCCCATCGGCAAAGTAGGCTTTGATCCCCGCCAGAATCGACTCCGCCACTTCCTGCTGGAATTTCGCGGTCTTCAGTTTACGCTCTTCTTCGACGTTACTGATAAAGGCCGTTTCGACCAGAATCGAAGGGATATCCGGCGCCTTCAGCACCGCAAAGCCCGCCTGCTCCACCTGATTTTTATGCAGCTTATTAATATTGCCCATTTTTTGCAGCACCGCTTTACCAAATTTCAGGCTGTCGGCGATGGTCAATGACTGCACCATATCGAACATGGTGTGATCGACGTAACGATCGCCGCTCTTGCTGACGCCGCCGATTAAGTCCGAGGCGTTCTGCGTTTGCGCGAGGTATTTTGCGGCGGTACTGGTCGCGCCCTTGGTCGAGAGCGCGAACACCGAAGAGCCGCTCGGCTGACGGCTGGTAAAGGCGTCGGCGTGAATCGAAACGAACAGGTCGGCACGCTGCTTCTGCGCCTTGGCGACACGCACCTTCAATGGAATAAACACGTCTTCGTTACGGGTCATAAAGACCTTCATATTGCCTTCACGCTCAATGAGCGCGCGCAATCGACGGGCAATCTGCAGCACCACGTCTTTCTCACGAGTACGGTATTTACCAATCGCGCCGGAGTCTTCACCACCGTGGCCGGGATCGAGCATGATAACGATAGGACGATCGCGCCCGGCTTTCCCCGGCTGCGGCCCGCTCTCTGCCGGCGGTACCTGACGTTCCAAATCGCCTTTGTTGTAATCTTCCAGTAACGCCAGTAGCGGATCCTGCACATCGGTGGCCGTAGAGGGATAAAGGTCCATCACCAGACGCTCTTTAAAACCGGCGACCGGCGCCAGCGCAAACAGCTGCGGTTTGACGTTTTGTTTCAGTTCAAACACCATCCGCACGGTTTGCGGGTCGAACTGGCCCACGCGCGCGGATTTGATATACGGGTCGTCGTCGCGGATCTGCCCGCCCATCCCTTTCAGAACCGAATTCAGGTTAACGCCTTCAATATCAACCACCACTCGCTCAGGATTGCTTAACGCAAACTGCCGATATTTCAGTACATGATTGGATTCCACCGTGACGCGGGTGTAAGTCGACGACGGCCAGATACGCACCGCGACTACCTGCGCGGCGGCCAAACCGACCGGACTCACACTCATTAACCACATGGCGCCCGCCCCTTGTAAAAAACGACGGCGGCTTAATCCCGACTTGTATCCCGACATGCCACTCCCAAGCAAAAAAACGTGTTTGAAGCCAAAATGAACAGATTGACCAGAAACTTTAACCAAAGCCGCATAACCTGTCATCTATAAAAGGGTAAACAAACTTTGACACCCAAGGTTTTGTCACAATGTTTTCGCAAATTAGTGACAAATTAGGGGTTGCGCCACGAAGCAAAACAGAATAAAAATACACTTATTACGAATAATCATGCATTGAGGGTTTGTCATGGTGAAGGAGCGTCGCACTGAACTGGTCGAGGGATTCCGCCATTCTGTTCCCTATATAAACGCGCACCGGGGAAAAACGTTTGTCATCATGCTGGGCGGAGAAGCCATCGAGCACGATAACTTTTCCAGCATAGTCAATGACATTGGCTTATTGCACAGCCTCGGTATTCGCCTGGTGGTGGTCTATGGCGCGCGTCCGCAAATTGACGCTAATCTCGCGGAACACCACCACGAGCCGGTTTACCACAAGCAGACCCGCGTCACCGACGCCAAAACCCTTGAGCTGGTTAAGCAGGCCGCCGGTATGCTGCAGTTAGAAATTACCGCCCGCCTGTCGATGAGCCTCGGCAATACGCCCCTGCAGGGGGCGCATATCAACGTGGTGAGCGGCAATTTTATTATTGCTCAACCTCTTGGCGTCGATGATGGCGTGGATTACTGCCACAGCGGCCGTATTCGCCGCATCGATGAAGAAGCCATTCATCGCCAACTGGACAGCGGCGCAATCGTGCTCATGGGCCCGGTCGCGGTATCCGTCACCGGCGAGAGCTTCAACCTCACATCGGAAGAGATTGCCACCCAGCTGGCGGTAAAGCTGAAAGCTGAAAAGATGATCGGCTTCTGCTCGTCGCAGGGGGTCTACGACCAGCATGGCGAGATCGTTTCCGAGCTGTTCCCTAACGAGGCGCAGGCGCGGGTAGAGGAGCTGGAAGCGGAAGAAGACTATAATTCCGGTACCGTACGCTTCCTGCGCGGGGCGGTGAAAGCCTGCCGCAGCGGCGTGCGCCGCTGCCATTTAATTAGCTATCAGGAAGATGGCGCGCTACTGCAGGAGCTGTTCTCACGTGACGGTATCGGTACGCAGATCGTCATGGAAAGCGCCGAGCAGATCCGCCGGGCAACCATTAACGATATCGGCGGCATCCTCGATCTTATCAGCCCGCTGGAGCAGCAAGGCATTCTGGTGCGTCGCTCGCGCGAACAATTGGAGATGGAGATAGATAAATTCACCATTATTCAGCGCGACAACACCACAATCGCCTGCGCCGCGCTCTATCCGTTCCCGGAAGAGAAAATCGGCGAAATGGCCTGCGTAGCGGTGCACCCGGATTACCGTAGTTCGTCACGCGGCGAGGTACTGCTGAGCCGTATCGCCGCCCAGGCGAAGCAGATGGGGCTCAGCAAGCTATTCGTGTTGACCACCCGCAGTATTCACTGGTTCCAGGAACGCGGCTTTACCCCGGTGGATATTGATTTGCTGCCGGAGAGTAAAAAACAGATGTACAACTATCAGCGTCGTTCGAAGGTGTTGATGGCTGACCTCGGCTGACGGATACTCCCCCGGATAGCGGCTTGCGCCTTATCCGGGCTACCCGAATGCAAATAGGCATATCCCACGCCTTCAGAACAGTAATTTTGTTCTATCACCGCCACATCAGTGATACATTTCCAGCATCCGGGCTTTATTCCTGGTTTAATGTCGATGTATATCTTTATCACTGCATCAACGCTATGATCCCCCCTAACGAATGAAATCCCA
This sequence comes from Klebsiella sp. 141161, assembly GCF_050600815.1. Taxonomy (NCBI): domain Bacteria; kingdom Pseudomonadati; phylum Pseudomonadota; class Gammaproteobacteria; order Enterobacterales; family Enterobacteriaceae; genus Klebsiella; species Klebsiella sp. 141161. The sequence continues at coordinate 250,941 of NZ_JAQIRN010000002.1, forward strand.
GAACATTATTGATAAACATGATGGATAATGCCTAAATCTGATAATTGGATTACTAGTCGATCGCGGAAGGTTGTTTCCACCATTGCTATATATCCATGGTTAATAATATTGATAGTACATATTAATCAGAGTCTCACCCCCGACAATTTTACGGAAGATGGATTACATCTACTGGCTCTTATCACTTTATTATCGATTATTAACCTTACGCTTTCGCTTATCACTATCGGATGCATGAGTGTTTTTACATTGCTAAAACCGAGAAGGCTAAAAATCTATTTCTGCGCAATGAACACCATGTTACCGCTTTGGCTATATCTTTATACTTAACAGCAAATTACGATGTATTTCCGGTAAGAATAGTTCAAAAGCGCCATCAAGGACAGGTATAATTATGGAAAAGAAACCTAATTGGCTGGTCAGACATATAAAGAAAATAACTTTCACAGTATCAATTTACCCGTGGGTTATTATTATTGCATTAATTTTGGATTGCTATCAGCATCCCATAAGCGGTTATGCGGCGATAGGTGAAGTTATGGCCATATTCTTTTTAAGCATAATTTTATCTGTTCTTAATTTAATTATATCATCAATCATTATCATCTCTGCCAAGAAATCAAAACCTCCGCTCGCCAAAGGCTCGCCTGCTTATTTTCTCGCCATGAATTCTATTTCAGCATCATGGATAATTCTTATGCTTTTATGGCAATAATAATCATAATGACTATAGCATTAACTCTTTAAAGTATAATAATACATAAGGATATATACTTATTATGGAAAAGAAAGGTAATTGGCTGGTCAGAAACATAGGTTGCATTTCAACATTTATTGCATTGTATCCCTGGTTTTGCTTACTGCTGGTGCACTTAACGAATAATGGCGTTGCAGCATTTCTCGGCTATTTGATGGTTAGCTTTTTATTAGCTATAGCCAACTTAATCATTTCAACAATCATCATTATTATTGTAAAAAATTCCAAGCCACCACTAAGAAATGGTGCAACATTATATTTTTCATGCATGAATTCAATATCTGTGGCGTGGATGATATTAATGTCACTAATTTACTAAACAAATCAGACCAGAACGACTTCTTTAATTATATTAACAAGCCACTCCAAAAGATAAAGGTTAACAATGAAAAAGAAAACCAACGTAATTACCAGAAACATAAAAAAAATCACCGCCGTGATTTCTATTTACCCTTGGATATTATTACTTTTAGCAATGATGAACAGTGGACCGGCCTATGCAGCCCTTGCCGCTGCCGCTATGGTTATTCTTTTATTTATCGTTTTATCCATCGTTAATCTTATTATTTCAGTGGTAATTATTGTTATTGCTGATATATCAACGCCAAGTACTCCCAAAAGCTACGTAGCCTATTTCTTTGCCATGAACTCAGTCTCTTTACTCTGGCTATTACTTTTATTTGCTTACTAATCAGAGGTGAAGAGCGTATTCACGCCCTTCCCCACTACCCGTGTCCGGCGAAAATCTCCGCCAGGCCGCTGCGCCGTTCAGTCCGCGTCACGATGGCTTGCGCCAGTACCTGCTCGTCGGCGTAAAGCGACAGGCGCCGTTTGGCGCGGGTTATCGCGGTATAAACCAGCTCGCGGGTTACCAGCGGTACGCTACGAGAAGGTAAGATCAGCGCCGCATGATCGAACTCCGAGCCTTGCGACTTATGCACCGTCATTGCCCATGCGGTATCATGTTCCGGCAAGCGGCTTGGCTGCACCGATTTAATACTGCCATCCGGCATCGGGAACCACACGCGAAGTTCGCCGTCCCTTTCCAGCGCAATACCGATATCGCCGTTAAACAGCCCCAGCGCGCTATCGTTGCGGGAAATCATCACCGGACGGCCATCGTACCAGCGTGAATGGCGCGGTAGCGTAATCGCCCGCTTACGGTGGAGCATCAGCTCCAGCTGTTCATTCACGCCGCTTACTCCATAAGGCCCTTCACGCAGCGCGCACAGCAGCTGAAATTCGCCAAAGGCGGCAATCATCTGTTCCGGCGCGGCCTGCTCGCGGCGAAGCTGCAGATAACGGCCGTAGCCCTCCTGCGCCGCCATCAGCATCGCTTCATACTCCTCGGTGGTACTGAGCGGCTGCAGAACGATATCCTCAAACGGCTGGCGTAACGTCGCTTTCACGTCCGCACGCGCACCGGCGTTGACCGCCCGCGCCAGGCTGCCGATACCGGAATGGCTGCCAAAGCGGTAGCTTTTTTGCAGCAGACACAGACTATCACGCAGCGCTCCGGCCATCTGCCCCTCGCCCGCCGGCACCGTTGCGCCAGTCAGCCGCGACAGCTCTTGCGCTCGCGCCGCGGTATAACCGGACGTCGCCCAGGCACAGATATCGCCAAGCACCGCCCCGGCTTCCACGGAGGCAAGCTGATCGCGATCGCCGAGAAAGATCACCCGCCCGTGTTCCGGCAAAGCATCAATCAGGCGCGACATCATCGGTAAGTCGATCATAGACGCTTCGTCGACCACCAGCACATCCAGATGCAGCGGATTACCGGCGTGGTAGCGCATGCGCTGGCTACCGGGCTGCGCGCCCAACAGGCGATGCAGCGTACTGGCATCGGCGGGAATCAGCGCTTTTTGCTCCTCGCTAAGCGGAAGTTTTCTTAACGCCGCCCCAAGGGATTCCGTCAGACGCGCTGCGGCTTTGCCGGTCGGCGCCGCCAGCCGAATTCGACAACGCGGCGTGTCGTTGATCTGAATCAGCGCCGCCAGCAGCTTCGCGACGGTAGTGGTTTTTCCCGTACCCGGGCCGCCGGAGATCACCGAAATGCGCCGGGTCAGCGCCACCGCCGCGGCGACTTTTTGCCAGTCGATATCGTCGGTTGCCGGAAAGAGTTCATTCAGGGTTGCCGTTAGCCGCTCTTCATCGACCTCAAGCACCCGGTTCGTCTCATTGAAGAAGCGGGCGACGGTGAGTTCATTACGCCACATGCGGTTCAGGTACAGCCTGTCGCCGCATAAAATCATCGGCGTCGGTTCGTCGCCGCGGCTCACCGCTGACGAAGAAAGCAACAATTGAGGCCAGTCCTGCGGCTCTCCGGCCATTGCCAGCAACTGGTCACGGATCTCGCCGGCCTTGCCGCTTAGCGCTTCTTCAGCGTTGAGGCGCGACAGCGGCAGACAGACATGACCTTCTCCGGCATCCCGGCTCAGCAGCGCGGCGGCCAGCTTCACTGCCGGAGGGGCATCCTGCGCCACCATCAGCGCAAACTGAACGTCCAGCGGCCGCAGCAGACGCTGCTCGGCGGCGGCCAGTAGCAGTTCATCCATAGTCATGAGTCCACCTCCAGGGTAACGCCGGCAAATAGCGCGTCGAGACCGTCAATCAGCGGCTGCGCCGGGCGGGTGGTGAAGATCCCCTGCCCGCCTTCCTGCCCATCCATGCCGCGTAAAAAAAGATAAATGACGCCGCCAAAGTGCCGCTCGTAGTGATAATCGGCAATACGGTGACGCAGATAACGGTGTAGCGCCAGGCTATACAGCTGGTACTGCAGATCATAGCGATGCAGGCGCATCGCCTGGATCATCGCCTGCTGGGTGTAGGCTTCGCGGTCTTCGCCCAGCCAGTTCGATTTGTAATCCAGCAGGTAATAGCGGCCATCGTGACGAAATACCAGATCGATAAACCCTTTCAACATCCCGCGGACCTGGCGGAAATCGAGCGCCGGGGTATCAGCCGAGAGCGGATCATAGCGGCGGATCAGCGCGTCCAACCGCAGCGGATCCAGCGGTTGTTCAATCGGTAGATAGAAGGCCATTTCCACCTGTTTATCCCGCGCGCCCAGCTGATTCAGAGCGATTTCCGCCCCCGGCAGGCGTGTTCTCAGCACGCCGTCCAGCCATTCGCTCAACACCGGCGCCCACTCTTCGCCAAAACCGTGCAACTGTAGTTTTTGCGCCATCCAGTCAACCGGTACCGGCTGGCTGAAATCGAGATCTTCAAACAGGCTATGCAGGAAAGTCCCCGGCGACGCGCCGCGCGGGAACTGATGAGGCGTGAGCTGCGGCTCTTCCGCCACCTCGCCCACGCCCGCGGCGTCGATATCGAGCCGCGGCAGCAGGTCCTGACCGGCGCTGGAACCATGCTGCTGCAGGCCGGAATAACTGGTCACCCGCCAGTCGTCCATAACCTGACGTTCAAGCGTCCGCGCCGAAAGCGGCGGTAGCGCGTTTTCCGGCGCCTGCCACGGCGTCTGGTCCATGGTATCGGGAAGACATAGCGCAATATCATCGTTACACAATGCCTGTAGCCGCGCGGTTAATCCCGCCGCGTCCATCGGCTCGCCGTCCTGCAGCAGGCGGCCGAGGGCGCTGTGATGAAAATCGCTGTTGCCAGGTTTGTCGCTACGACGGGTACTTAACGGCGCGATCCCGAGACTGCAGTGCCACACCGCGCGGGTCAGGGCGACGTACAACAGGCGTAAATCCTCCGCCAGGCGCTCGGCTTCCGCCAGCTCAAGGCTATTCTCCCCCTCTCCGAGGTCGAGTACCGCAGCAAAGGAATCGCGGTCGTGATAGAACGCCTGATCCTGTTTGCGAAAGCGCGCAATAAAGGGCAGCCAGACCAGCGAATATTCCAGTCCTTTTGATTTGTGGATGGTGACGATTTGCACCAGGTGCTTATCGCTCTCCAGACGCATCTGCTGGCTGGAAGCATTGCTGTCCGGTTCGGCGATATGTTGCGTCAGCCAGCGCACCAGCGCGTGCTCGCTCTCCAGCTGATTCGCCGCCTCTTGTAATAATTCGCTGATATGCAAAATATCGGTCAAACGGCGTTCGCCGCCGTGGGTCGCCAGCAGGTTTTCGGCGATATGACGCGCCCCCATCAGCGCGCGCAGCATCGGCATTACGCCGCGCTGGCGCCAGATGTGACGGTATTCACTGAACTCCTCTACCAGCGCATCCCAGGCACGTTCATCCTGATTAAGGTTTTCGATATCCTGCGCGTTAAGGCCAAACATCGACGTTGCCAGCGCGCTGCGTAGCGTGTTTTCACGCTCTGGCGCCAGTACCGCCTGTAGAACCCACAGTAATTCCTGCGCTTCCGGGGTTTCAAAAACGCTGTCGCGGTTTGAGAGATAGACCGACGGGATCGACAAAAGCTGCAGCGCATCGCGAATAAGCGCCGCTTCGAGACGGTTACGCACCAGCACGGTGATATCGGAGGCGCGCACCGGCTCGGCTTTTTCGCCGCGCCACAGCAGCGCGCGCCCCTGCTGGCCGGCGCTGAGCCAGTCGCGGATCTGCGTCGCGCACAATTGCGCCATAAAAGACTGATAATCGCCAGAACCGACGGCTTCGCCAGGCATTAACCACATGTTCATCGCCGGGATCGGCTTCCCATCAATGGTAAAGCGCAACGTCTGATTTTTAGCGGCAGGCTTCACCGGCAAGAATGGGATCTCGCGGAACATGAATGGATTATCACTCAGGCCGAACAGGCGATTAACGCTCTGTACCATGCCCGGCGCCGAACGCCAGTTGGTATCCAGCGTATAGTGGGCAGCGACATCGCCGCGCGCTTTCATATAGGTAAAAATATCGGCGCCGCGGAAAGCGTAAATCGCCTGTTTCGGGTCGCCAATCAGCAGCAGGGCCGTATCCGGCTGACGGCGCCAGATGCGGCGGAAGATGCGATACTGCTGCGGGTCGGTATCCTGGAACTCATCGATCATCGCCACCGGGAAACGCTGACGAATAGCGCTGCCCAGCGCTTCGCCGCTGTCGCCACGCAGCGCGTCGTCCAGGCGGCTGAGCATGTCGTCAAAGCCCAGTTCGCCTCGACGCCGTTTTTCGCGGGCGACCGCTTCGCGGATCTCCACCATCGCCCTGGCGATAACCAGATCGTTTAAGGTAAGCGGTGAGGCGAGCAGCGCTTCTACCGCGCTGAATAAGGGATGCAACGGTGGTTCGCCGCCGTCTTTGGTGCGCTCAATGAGGAACGGTTGCGAGAATTTTTCCAGCGCATCAGGCAACTGATAACTCAGCGTTTCTTCCTGCGCCCAGGCGCTGACCTTTTCGATCCACTTGCCCTGGTTGCCGCGGTTGAACTTGCGGCGATCGAGCCCTGAGCTTTCCAGCACGTTTTCAATTTCACCCACCTGTTCTCGCCACTGCTGCTTCAGCGCATTGATACGTTCAAAGATTTGCTGATGGCGGCTTGCCAGCGTCTCTTCCGCGGGCGGCGGCGATTTTAGCTGCGGCGCTTCGCCCTGCAGCCAGCGGTCGATCGCCTTAAGCAGGTCACGCGGCCCTTTCCACTGTTCATGGATCACCGCGGCGATATCGCGCGGCAGCGGATAGCAGTGGCGACGCCAGAAGTCGGCGCAGGCCTGATAACGCAGGCGGGACTCGTCTTCGATCAGTTGCTGTTCAAACAACATGCCGGACTCGAAGGCGTTGAGGCTCAGCATTCGCTGACAGAAACCATGGATGGTAAAGACTGCCGCCTCGTCCATCTGGCGTTCCGCCAGCATCAGCGTTTGCGCCGCCTGGTTTTTATCGGCGATTTCCGCGAGCAAAGAGGCATAGAGCGGATCGCTGGCGCTTTCGCGCAGGCAGGCAATCCGTAGCTCGTGGATATTACTGCGAATACGCCCGCGCAGCTCTTCCGTCGCCGCTTCGGTAAAGGTAACTACCAGCAGCTCTTCCACGCTGACCGGCCGGGGGAAAGCGGATTCTCCCCCCAGCCCCAGCAGCAGCCGTAGATATAGCGCGGCGATGGTAAAGGTTTTTCCGGTGCCCGCGGAGGCTTCTATCAGCCGCTCGCCCGTCAGGGGCAAGCGGAGTGGGTCAAGAGACTCAGCGGTTTCGGTCATTCATTCTCTCGCATCAGGGGTAAGGATTTCTGCAATGCGCTGACGCTTTCCCATACTTTACCGCCTTCAGGGGCGGCGTATTCCGTCTTGCCGTTCTGGCTGCCGGAAACCTGGGATAACAGTGCCATGCCTTGCGGATCCACCACCGTCTGATGGAAGAAATCGGCAAGTTTTTGCGGCGTCAGCAGTTTAATCTGAGCCACTACTTTATCACGTGAATCGAAGCGCATATTACCGCGATCGAAATCTTTGCTCAGCTTTGATGCTTCTTCGCTCAACGTTTGCGGCGCCTGCAGCATCTGGCTAATCGCCGCCTGCTGGATCTGAGCAAACTCTTCCGGTTTCATCGCCCGCAGTTTGGCTTCCGCCGTCGGGAAGAAGGCCTGGAAGCGCTGCCAGAGGAAAGCCGGCTGTTTATCGCTACTCTGTAACAGGAAGCCCATCCCCCACTGGCGGCCCACATTCATTGAGAAGGCGAATACCGCATAGCCGAGTTGTTCTTCAGTACGTAACTGGTTGTAGAACCAGGGCTGAATAATCTGCCCTAACAGCGAACTGGCGGCCATGCTGCTGTATTCATCAACGTTTGGCGGCGCGAAAACCGCCGCCAGCGCGGAGTCGGTGCTGCTGCCTGCTTTCTCAAACATCGCCAGCTGTTTGCTGTCGATCAGCACGTCTTTGTTGCGACACCATTCGTTACCATCGGCGCCAAGCTGTTTTTGGATCTGGCGGGCCAGATCGGTGGACTCTCGGGCGCTCATGTTACCGATGACCAGCAGCTCCGGCCGCCCTCTTGCTTTCAGGTTATCGCGGTAGTTGATCACCTCTTTCAGGGTGATTGACGGTAGTAAATCGCGACGTGTTTTACGCTCAAAATAGGGTACCTGCGACAGCATCTGAATCAGCATAATCGCCTGGTCATAGGCTTTGCCTTTGTCCGCCGAATCCATCATCTGGGCATACCAGGACTTCGCTTGCTCAAGCTGCTCTTCGGTCGGCGTATAGCTAAAGTAGCCGTCCAGCAGCGCGGTAAAGAGCTGCGGCAGACGCTGGGTATAGCCGTTGGCATTAACCATCAGACCGTTGTTGGCGCCGGTCGAGAAGCTTATCCCGCCTACCGCGGCCTGATTGCTAAGCTGATCGAGGGCGATACCGGCCAGGTAATCATTCAACGCGAACATCACCTGTCGGCGCGCGCTGTCCATCGCCTGCGGGTTACGTAGCACCAGCGAGACGTCGGCCTTCGGTTCACTGGCAAAGTACTGGCTTGGCGCGTACACCACGCGCAGCGTCGGCTCATCGACGATAAGCTCCGGATGCGGGTACGCCTTATCGCTCTTAATCAGCGTGAAATCATCCGGAATGTACGGGTTCAGCGTCGGCAGCTGCAGCTTGATGGCTGCAGATTTTTGCTGCCAGTTGGTGAAGGTCTGGGGGCTAATTTTATCAACCTGATAAGGCGCGTTGACGAAATAAGCGGTTTTATTGTGCGGTTCATTCGGGCTGATGTACCAGATACGCGCATTTTGCGGCGTCATCATCGCCAGACGATCTTTAATCGCCTGGGCATCATAGCGGTCGGCGATATTAACCACGTCCAGTACGTGCTCTACCGGCACGCGAATCATGGTATCGGCCAGCCACTCCACATAATCCATATCGCGGTTAATCGACGGATAGCGGAAATCGAGCTCCAGCACGTGGGCTAATTCATCAAAGTAGCGCTTATCAATCCCCTGAGTACGCAGCAAATTCAGGTAGCTGAAGATAGCGGCGGTAACTTCATCGCGGTGCGCCAGACCTTTATCGGTGAGGGTAGCGGAGATCGCCAGCACGCCGCTATTGCCGTTGACGGCCGGATCGGAATCCGCGCGAATCCCTTCCGCCAGCCCCTGCTTCTGCAGCCAGTCGGATAAGGTGCCCGGGCTGCGGTTGCCGATCATATAGGTCACCAGCTCATCGGTCTTGCTGCGAAACTGAGCGCTGTTGTTATCGATGCGGAATTCAACGCGCAGCACCTTACGCGGCATCGCCGGCACGTAGTGAATCACAATACCCTTCTGCGCATCGGTCACGACCGGTACGGTAATTTCCGGCTTACTGATGTCGTGATTTGGCACCCGTCCGTAGGTCGCGGCGGCAATGCTTGCCAACTCAGGCAGTGGCTTATTACTGTAGATGACCGCCTTCATCAGGTTTGCCGAGTACCAGCGGTCGCGGAAAGCGTGCAGCGCATCAAGCACCGGGCTACCAGGCTTGTCGCTCAGCGTATCGAGGTTACCGCCGGAGAATTGTGAAGCCGGGTGCGCAGGGTTGATGGTTTCGGCGCTCACCTGCGCCATGCGCATCCCGTCCCGGGTGCGCGCCATGGTCAATTCGGCGTTGACCGCGTTACGTTCGCGTTCGGCATATTTTTTATCCAGCAGCGGCGCAGCAATGGCATCGGCCAGCCGATCGACGGCGCCGTTGAGAGCATCGTTTTCCACTTCAAGGTAGAACGCGGTGCGATACGGCGCGGTGCTGGCATTATGGCTGCCGCCGTGCATTTTGAGGAATTCAGCAAGGCTGTCAGGCTGCGGATACTTCTGCGAGCCCATTAAGGTCATATGCTCGAGATAGTGCGCCAGCCCTTGATGATCGGCCGGATCCTGTAATGAGCCTACCGGCACCACCAGCGCCGACAGCGATTTTACCGCCTGCGGATCGGATACCAGCAGCACGACCATGCCGTTTTGCAGGCGAATGGCCTGATATTGACGGGGATCTTTTTCGCTTTTGCGGATGGTTTCCTGAATCGGTTGCCATCCGGTGTCTGCCTGACTTAACGGCGCCCAGAGGGCGACCACTACAACAAGAACTTTGAACCATAAACTGCGGGGCATTCACGGACCTCATCATTAACAAACTTCGCGCTGCATAGCGTCAGCGTGGATACCCATCATCAGGCAAAACGCCATCTTCAAGGTATTTACAACATCAGTCCGTGATTCGTTGCGCATAATAAATGAACAACCTTCTTTTGCGCAATTTTTATACTATTACAATTTTATTCGGACTGATGGAAACGAAATATCGGCAACAGATAACGCTGAGCCTGCGCGATAATCTCTTCATAGTACGCAGGCTCAAGAGTGCGCCACAGGCGCTGGTACCAGATATCGGCACCTTCGCCGCTCACCACCATATTACCTTCGTAGGTCTGAAGGAACTTACTGCGCGCTTTTTGTTGCGTTTCGTCATCCATTAACATGACATCCTTTTCCGCGTCATAACAGGCTTTTAGCCACGCGCCGCCGCTTTCCGGCAACAGCAGTAGCGGTTTTGACATCCCCTGCAGGTAGCCTTCTACCAGCTCATTCAGATACGCCTGCGCCTGCTCCGCCGCCAGCGGCGGGAAACGCCACTCGCCTTCCTTGCGCACGAACAAGCGGCTTTCGCCGAGACCGCCGCTAGCACAATAGACAAGATGTTCCAGCCAAAGTTGCACGCCCTGAGAGACGCTCAGCAGCGACGGCCGCCAGCGTAATAGCCCATCCGGCTGTACCTGCTGTAGCCAGCCGGTGAGATTGATACCGTTGCACTGTAGGTCAATCTCCATACTTTGCGCGGGCTGACGACTGGCGATAACCCGCTCAGCCAGGTTCTGCATTTCCTGACGCTGCGCCTCCCATGCCAGTTCGCCAAAGGCGCCAAAAGGCAGCTCACCCGCCGCACGAAAACGACGATACATCGCTGACGCATCCTGTTGTTCAATCAGCGTATTCAGCAACTGTTGGTTCAACTGGTAACGGCTTAGCCCTTCAAGTACGAAAGGCTCATCTTCGGGGATCTCGCTCTCTTCAGAGCGGAAATTCACCCGCAGACGCTGCTGGAAGAAAGCCCGCACCGGATGCTGCCAAAAGCGTAATAGCTGTTCAAACGGCAATGTGTCGATAGCAAGCGGCGCAAGCGGCTGGATAAATTCACTATGCGCCTCTCCCTGCTGGCTGGCGGCGGCCAGCCACTCTTTCGCATAGCTCTGATCTTCATCCGGCAGATAATTGGCGGCATCGAAAGGCATACGCGTATGCAGATGGGTAATGTGCTCTTTAACGCGCCGTTCGCTGGCATCGCAGTCCAGCGCTTCATCGCCTTCAAGGCAGTGGCTCTGACCGATATAGTCCGCCAGTTCCTGTACCAGCACCGAAGGATAGCGCTCGCTATTATCCTGAATTGAGCGGCCGATGTAGCTGATGTATAGCTTCTGTTCGGCCGACATCAGCGCTTCCAGGAACAGATAACGGTCATCATCGCGACGGCTACGGTCGCCGCGCTGCGGTTTTTGGCTCATTAAATCGAAGCCCAGCGGCGCGAGTGTACGCGGGTAGACGCCATCGTTCATCCCCAGCAGGCAGACGACCTTGAAAGGGATAGAGCGCATCGGCATCAGGGTGCAGATATTCACCGGCCCGGCCAGGAAACGCTGGCTGATCCGCTGCTGATCGAGGCGCTGCGCCAGCTCATCACGCAGCAGCAATAGCGGCACGGCAGCTCCGTACTGCGCATCCAGCCCGCCATCGATGATGGCTTGCCATTGCTGTTCAATCAGCGCCAGCGCCGCTTCGGTTTCACTGTCCGGCAGGAAGAAATCTGTGAGTAGATCGCGGCACACCGGCAGCCACTCTGTCAGTGGGCGATCCTGCGCCAGACCGCGGCGCCATAGATTGAGCTGCATCAGTAACGACGCGAGATTCCCCACCAGTTCGGCAATCAGTCCGCTGGATTCATCATAGGGCAGCACCGACTGCCACTCGCCCTGGCTGCTGTCCATCGCATACCCCAGCAGCATACGCGTTAACCCAAAACGCCAGGTATGCTGGCCGGTCGCCGGAAGATCCATTTCGCGCACGTTGTCGTCATCCATGCCCCAACGTACGCCGGATTCATTGACCCACTGGCGCAGGTAGCGCAACCCCTCTTCATTGATATTGAAGCGCGCCGCCAGCACCGGCACATCCAGCAGCGCCAGCACGTCTTCACTGGCGAAGCGGCTGTCAGGCAGAGAAAGCAACGTGATAAACGCCTGTAACGCCGGGTGCGATTCCCGCGCCCGTCGGTCGGAAATCGCCCACGGCAGCCAGCGTTCGCCGCGCGCCGCGCCGAAAACCGCCTGAATATAGGGACTGTAGCTGTCGATATCGGCGACCATAACGATAATATCGCGCGGCGTCAGCGCCGGGTCTTTTTCCAGCATCGCCAGCAGTCGGTCATGCAACACTTCCACTTCACGTTGCGGGCTATGGCAGACGTGGATAGCCAGGCTGCGGTCGTCATTCGCCAGCGGACGCTTACTCTTACTGCTGGCGAACTCTTGCGCGGTGCGTCCCGCCACCGCGGCGTTGCGCAGTTCCAGAATATCGGCCTGGAGATTATGTAGCAGGTTATCGGGGGCGATATCGACAAAGGCGTCCAGCTCTTCATAGCGCTCCAGCCCTGCCAGCAGATAGATATAATCGCGCCCGAGCTTGCCCCACGAGGCCAGCAGCGGATTGCCGACATCCTGCTCGCCATCATCATTAAACAATCCCGGCGCCTGTTCAGTGTCGCGGAACAACGGCAGCTCGCGTGCCTCGCGGTGGTGGCGGCGCTGGCGCGACATCAGTTTGGCAAGAAACGCCGGATCTTTAATATCGCCCCAGTAGTAGCGACAGGGGTTGGTGAAGAGTACATAGACATCGACATGCTTACCCAGCGCCTGCAGGGCCTGCAAATATACCGGCGGCAGCGCCGAGATGCCGCAGATAAAGACCCGCGACGGCAGCCCGGCTGGCGGCTGGTCAGCATTTTCCAACGCGCTGATAAAGCGCTGGTACAGATTAGCGCGGTGCCACAGCGGTTGCCCAAGCTCTGCGGTGTATTCGACTAACGCTTTCCACAGCGGCGCCTGCCACTGCTGAGCGTCGCCCAGCCCGTCCACCCGTTCATCGGCCTCCCAGCGCATCAGCCACTCCGGGCGATAGACCAGATACTGGTCATACAGGTCGGCCACCCGCGCGGCAAGCTGGAACAGCTTACGTTTGTCGCTATCATCACTCAGATAGTGGCGCAGTAATGTGAAGGCTTCATCGTCGAGATACTGCGGTAGCAGGGTCATCAGCTTCCAGCTCATGCTCTGTTTACTGAAGGCGCTCTCGCCGGGAATATCGTCTAGCACGCGAACGAACATATCCCAGATAAAGCTGGCCGGCAGCGGAAACTCGATATTCGCCGCAATACCGAAGCGCTTTGCCAGCGTCATCTGCAACCATTGCGCCATACCGGTACTTTGCACCAGCACCATTTCCGGCATGAAAGGGTCATCCAGCCGCTGGCGCTCGACGATAAACTCCATCAACGCTTCAAGCACATCCAGACGGTTTGAGTGGTACACCCTTAACATATTCGCTCCTGACTACTGATTTACCGGACAATGTAGCCGGTTCATCTGCACCCGCTTAGCGGCGGGCATGGTGATCGTTACCGTGATGCTGACACAACTTTGCCTGGATGTCTGCAAGCGGCTTATTTGCCCTTTCGCGGGCTGTGCCGGGGGAATGAGCTGGCTAAAGCGCCACGCTTCCCGCCATTGCTGGCGATAGGCGTTCAATTGAGCGGCGCCGCCGGCTAGCCCCCGATGATAACCGCCAAGCGCCGCGATAGTCATGATTAACAGCGCCATCGCTAATAATGTCTCCGCCAGACTAAAACCGCGCTGGCGCGCTACGGCATCAGGCATAACGCACTCTCCTTCAACGGGCAAAAGTCGCTCCAGCCATGCGCTAAATAGCGCAGCTCGCCCTGTTCAACCCACGCTGACTGCCACAGCTGTACTGTACCGCTGCCGGCGATAAGCAGCGCGCGGCCATCATTAAAAAGCCGCAGGCAAGCGCGCCAGCGTTGACTGTTTTCCAGTTGACACACCACAGCGCTCTGCAGCGGCCAGTTCACTCCTTTGCCCCACTGCAGCGCCGACTGCGCGGCGGCCGTATCGCGAATCGCCTGGGTTTCGGCGCTCACCTGCGCCAGCAGAGATCGCTGCTGCTGATTCATTCCCTGCAGCAGCAGGCTGCCCAGCGCCAGTAACAGCAGTACCATCAGTAGCGATGAAACTCCGCGCTGGCGTTTCACAGGTTGAACCCCGTTACCCGATATTGCGCCTCGGTGGAAATACGCGAGTCCGATTGCGCCTGCCCCCCCAGGGTAACGATAAGTTCAGGAGAGAACCCGCTTATCGCCTGCCGCTCAAGGTGAAAACTCGTTACCGTTATGGCTGCGGGATTGGTCATTTTCTCCCAATTTTTACCGCCGCAGTCAGTGACGCCGCGCCGCGTTTCCAGCGCCCCATCGCGCAGGCGAAAACCGGTAGAATCGGCATCGGCCTCCGGCGCCAGCTCCCAAATGCCGTTGCTGTTGCCATCCCAGCGAACAATAACGCACTGCCCGCCGTCGGCAATCACCAGCGCCTGACCATTACAGTGACCCGCGCAATATCCGGCGCGCTGCAAATGTTTGGCTAACGCATAGACCCGCTGCCATAGCTCATTTTCCAGCGCCTGCTGCTGCGTTTGGCGAAGAATCTGGCGCTGTAGCGCCGGAAGGAAACGAGCGGCTCCGAGCAGTAATACCGAGCCAATCGCCATAGCAATCAGCGTTTCAATGAGCGAAAAACCGCGCGCCGCTACTGGCATAATTCCTCCCCTTCCCGACACAGGCGTATGCGTCCCCAGTTAGAGACAACAATCCGCCACGCTTCGCCATCGCCTTGCAACAGGATATGTCCGGCCCAGGCGCTGTTGCGCAGGCCGTAAAAACCAATGCCCGCCGTCAAATGTTGCAGCGTAATTCCCGGCCATAGCGGCTGTAGGGTAAAAGGCGTTTTCGCGTGACAGTCAGCCTCCACCCCGCTTGCGCTCAGACACCAGCCGGCGGGCGATTGTCCGATGCTAATGACGCGGTCGCGGTTGTGCCAGTTGGCGTCATCGCGCAGCAGCACGAGATAATCGCGCACCTGGCAGGCGACCTGCCACAAGCGCTGTTGCTGTTGCCAGCGCTGCCAGCCGTACATACCGCTAGCGCTGAGGATGACCACCAGCATCATGGTGACCAGCATTTCAATTAGGGTGTAGCCATGCTGTCTGTTCATGGCGTCGAGTATGCGTTGCTCCGATCATCCATTCGAATGGTAAATCTACGGTTCGCGTCGCGGCTCGGGAAAAAATTCGCCAGTTGCAGGATATTGAGCGGCGTCAGGAATCAGGCTCGCAAAATTCTGCAAAGGGCATAAAAAAACCGGCGCTGCTGGCGCCGGTTTGTCATCACTACAGAGACGTTAAATCGCCACAGGCGCTTTAATTCCCGGATGCGGGTCATAACCTTCAATTTCGAAGTCTTCAAAACGGTAGTCGAAAATCGACGCCGGTTTGCGCTTAATGACCAGCTTCGGCAGCGGACGCGGTTCGCGGCTCAGCTGCAGGTTGGTCTGCTCCAGGTGATTGCTGTAGAGATGAGTGTCACCACCGGTCCAGACAAAATCGCCCACTTCCAGATCGCACTGCTGCGCCACCATATGCACCAGCAGCGCATAGCTGGCGATGTTGAACGGCAGGCCGAGGAACACGTCGCAGGAGCGCTGATACAGCTGGCAGGAGAGTTTGCCGTCGGCGACGTAGAACTGGAAGAACGCGTGGCACGGCGCCAGCGCCATTTTATCCAGCTCACCGACGTTCCATGCCGACACGATGATACGGCGGGAGTCCGGGTCATTTTTCAACTGTTCCATGACCGTGCCGATCTGGTCGATATGGCGGCCGTCCGGCGCGGGCCAGGAACGCCACTGTTTGCCGTAAACTGGCCCCAAATCGCCATTCTCATCCGCCCACTCGTCCCAGATGGTGACGTTATTTTCGTGCAGATAGGCAATGTTAGTGTCGCCCTGCAGGAACCACAGCAGTTCATGGATGATGGAGCGTAAATGACAGCGCTTGGTAGTCACCAGCGGGAAGCCTTCCTGCAGGTTAAAACGCATCTGATGGCCGAAGATAGAGATGGTGCCAGTGCCGGTGCGGTCATTTTTTGGCGTGCCCTCAGCGAGCACTTTCTGCATCAAATCAAGATACTGTTTCATGGTTCCTCAAGAGTTTTGTTGCTGCGGACGGTGACGATAAGCCCAAACCATCATAATGATACCCGCAAGCACCATCGGGATCGAAAGAATCTGCCCCATACTGATGTACTGCACCCAGCCGCCGGTAAACTGTGCGTCCGGCTGACGGAAGAATTCCACGATAATGCGGAACAGACCGTAGCCGATCAGGAACAGGCCGGAAACGGAACCGGTCGGGCGCGGTTTACGGATAAACAGGTTCAGGATCAGGAACAGCACCACGCCTTCCAGCGCCAGCTCATAAAGCTGCGAGGCGTGACGCGGCAGCGCGCCGTAGGTATCGAATAATGATTGCCATTCCGGATGCGACGGCAGCAGCGCCAGGTCCTCAGCGCGCGAGCCCGGGAAAATCATCGCATAATGGAAGCTCGGGTCAACGCGGCCCCACAGCTCACCGTTGATAAAGTTGCCCAGACGCCCGGCGCCGAGGCCAAACGGGATCAGCGGCGCGATAAAATCGGAGACCTGGAAGAAGGTACGCTTGGTGCGTTTGGCGAAGATAATCATCACCAGAATCACGCCGATCAGGCCGCCGTGGAACGACATGCCGCCATCCCAGACGCGGAACAGATATAGCGGGTCGCTAAGGAAGACCGGCAGGTTGTAGAACATCACATAGCCGATACGGCCACCGAGGAATACGCCGAGGAAACCCGCGTAGAGCAGGTTTTCCACTTCATTTTTCGTCCAGCCGCTGCCCGGACGATTGGCCCGACGGGTGGCCAGCCACATCGCAAAGACGAAACCAACCAGGTACATTAAGCCGTACCAGTGGAGAGAGACCGGTCCAATGGAAAATATTACCGGATCGAACTCCGGAAAATGCAGGTAGCCACTATTCATCTGTCACCATAAAGACTTGTTATTCCGCCGAAAGTGGACAGCGGTGATGATCCGTGCCCGCTTAAAACGGGCACTCCGAAGGAGGCGAATGATAGCATAAGCGTGTAGTGCGATCCGCGCTGAACGTGTAAAAGATATGTATAAGGATGCTAACAGCGTGCGGTTGTTCCCCGGGCTCGCTACGCGGTGCCGTTTTTTTGTCGGGTGGCGGCTAACGCCTTACCCGACCTACGGCCCGTGCGGCCCGCCTTTAATTTATTCACCACGCTGGCTGACACTACTGGTGCTGGCGAGCTCAAAATCCCCCGGTGGCGCTGCCGCTTACCGGGGGGTACAGCGCGATGCGATTTGGTAGCCCGGAGAAGGCGCAACGCGCCGCGTCCGGGAAAAACCCTTAAAAAGTTGCAAACCGATAACACTATCTACGTTACCGTCCGCCGCGGATCAGGCCGCCGAGACCGCGGCGCTCCATAAACGCCGCCACCTGGTGGCGCACTTCCGTGGTCATCTGCGCTTCCAGACTGCGCCGTGACAGCTCCTGCGCTTCTTCAATATCGATACGGCGTAGCAGATATTTCACGCGCGCGACCGAACGGCCGTTCATCGACAAATGGCGATAGCCGAGGCCCACCAGGATGGTGACGCACATCGGGTCGCCGGCCATTTCGCCGCACAAGCGCAGATCGATACCAAAACGCTCGGCGTCATGGGCAATCATCGCCAGCGCCCGCAATACCGCAGGGTGCAGGCAGTCGTACATATTGGCGACGCGGGTATTATTGCGGTCGACCGCGAGGATGTATTGCGTCAGGTCATTGGTGCCGACGGAGATAAAGTCGATGCGGTTTGCCAACTGCGGCAGCATAAAGACCATTGACGGCACTTCCAGCATCACCCCAAGGCGCGGGCGCGGAATCGCGTAACCAATCATCTCTTCGACTTCGCGGCTGGCGCGCTCGATCAGGCGGCGGGCTTCGTCAACCTCTTCGAGGCTGGTGACCATCGGCAGCAGGATGCTGAGATTGCCGGTGGCGGCATTAGCGCGCAGCATGGCGCGCACCTGGATCAAGAAGATCTCTGGCTGATCGAGCGTAATACGGATCCCGCGCCAGCCAAGGCACGGGTTCTCTTCGCTAATCGGCATATACGGCAGTTGTTTATCGGCGCCGATATCCAGCGTTCGCAGGGTCACGGGCTTGCTGTTAAACATCTGCAGCATGCCCTGATACTGGGCGACCTGCTCCTCTTCGGAGGGGAAGCCGCTTTGTAACATAAACGGAATTTCGGTGCGGTAAAGCCCGATACCATCGATAAAGCTGCCGAGTTTCTCTTCATGCTCCGGGCTCAGGCCGGCGTTGAGCATCACTTTTACCCGTTCGCCGCTTTTCAGCTCGGAAGCGCGTTCAAGATCGTCTTCCGCCAGCCGGCTCAGCTCATTCTCTTCGCTGATTAACCGCTGATACTCTTGTAGCAGCACCGGTTCGGGATCGACCAACAGATCGCCGCGATAGCCATCAACGATCAACGTATGGCCATGCAGCAGTGACGGCTGAATGTCGGCGCCCATTACCGTCGGGATGCCCAACGCACGCACCATGATCGCCGCGTGGGAGTTGGCCGCGCCGTCGCGCACCACCACCCCGACTAAGCGGTCCTGCGGCACTTCCGCAAGCGTGGTTGCCGACAGTTCATCGGCCACCAGAATAATGCGCTCAGGCCAGGTATTCGGCCCCTGGGTGGTGTCGTCGAGATGAAACAACAGCCGCTGCCCGAGAGTACGCAAATCCCCCGCCCGCTCTTTAAGGTAGCCATCACTGAGCGCGGCAAACTGCTCGGCAAATTTCTCAATGACTTTTTTCACTGCCCATTCAGCGACGGAGCCTTTGTCGACTTCATCGAATAGCTCACGGCGCAGGCGCGCATCGGATAACAGGTGCGAATAGAGGTCAAAAATAGCCGCCGTCTCTTTTTGCGCTCCGGCGGCGTAGCGCTTGCTGTAGCGACGAAACTCATTCGCCGCCTCTTCCAGCGCGCCGGTGAGACGTTCGCGCTCGGAAGCGGTATCCAGCGTCGAGGCCTCGTAGACCTGCTCCATCAACGGCAGGCTGGCATCCATCCAGCCTTCGGCAATCGCCACCCCGGATGATGCCGGCAGCGCGCGGATGCGGGTCTGGCGATACTGCCCAAACAGCGCATTTAACTGCGATTGGGAGAGAATAGCGGCCATCTGGGTGGCGAGGGTGACAAGGAAGGACTCTTCGCTTTCATCGAACTGGCGCAGCTCACGCTGCTGAACCACCAGCACGCCCAGCAGCTGACGCCGCTGGATAATCGGCACGCCAAGGAAGGCGCGGAAGCGTTCCTCCTTAACGGCTGGAATATACTTAAAGCTGGGATGTTTTTGCGCATCGGCCAGGTTGATAGGCTCGGCCAGACGCCCCACCAGCCCCACGAGACCTTCATCAAATGCGAGTGCGACTGTGCGCCCGCGAGGTTTTTTCAGCCCGCGCGTGGCCATCAGGTAATAGCAGCGTCGATCGTTGTCAGCCAGGTAAACCGAACAAACTTCCGTTTCCATCGCTTTACAGACATCCGTAACCAGGATATCCAGCGCCTCGTTTAAACGCGGCGCGCTGGCGACCTTCTCGACTATTTCTCGCAACCGAGTGAGCATAATGTGCGTGGCTTAACCTCTTTTACGTCGATAAGCAGGCGCGCTTTGCGGCTTGGGTGTGGTTTCAGCAAGCGACATCGTGACGCCCGCGAACTCTTTCATCACCCGGCGGTAAACGTCGCGCTTAAACGACACCACCTGACGAACCGGGTACCAGTAGCTTACCCATCGCCAGCCATCAAACTCAGGTGTACTGCTGGTTTGCATATTAATAGCCGTATCGCTGCCGACCAGTTGTAGAAGAAACCACTTCTGCTTCTGACCGATACAAACCGGCTTTGTGTCCCAACGCACCAAACGTTTAGGCAGCTTGTAACGCAGCCAGTTACGGGTCGAGGCCAGGATCCGCACATCTTTGCGGCTTAACCCAACCTCTTCGAACAATTCCCGATACATTGCCTGCTCGGCGGACTCGCCTGGATTAATGCCCCCTTGCGGGAACTGCCACGAGTGCTGACCATAACGCCGGGCCCACATCACCTGGCCCTGACGGTTACAAATTACAATGCCGACATTTGGGCGGTAGCCATCGTCATCAATCACCGGACTACCTCAAAATAAGCTTCAATGTGAATGATTGTTTCACACTCGTTGGAAACGGTAAACCACTCTCTGTGTGGCGTGATAACGAATAACATTTGAATAACTCACAGTAATCACCCGAGTTATAAACAGTGAACGCCATCCCCGGGCCATTTTATTCACTTTTTCTGTGGATAGAGTTGTGAAGAAGTACGGAATTAACCAGGGAAAACCCGGAGTAGTCCGAACGACGTAGAGATGGAACCATTTAATAATGACATACTATTCATTAAGTTATCATACTTCTCGCCGACAAATTACAGCATAACGTGATGATCATCACATATGCGATCCGGCAACTGATGAAAGATCGAACAATGCCGCTTTTATCCACAGATAAAGCACATTCGTCGGGCACATTTTGTCTAAAAATTCGATTTTCGTCGCACGTCAAGGCTGTAAATCGAACCAGTAGTGAGGCTTTTCCCCAGTTATCCCATTTTTCTGTGGATAACATGGTGTAAGATCCTGTTCATTGTCAGTGACCAGTTCTGGAAAACCCGTTTTCACTGTTTTCACAAACGGAAAAATGAGAGAAAAAACATATATAAATCATTACATTGGTATAGTTACCCATAAAAAGGTAAACTCTATCCACAACGCACAAAAATAGCGCTCATTTTTTGACCAGAGGTTTTCTATCATGCCAGCCATCGCTCCGCTTACCGCTCCGCCGCAAAGTCAGGAGCAACTTCTTGCTCAGGCCCAGCGGCTGGCGGGTTATTCGCTGGGTGAACTGGCGGCGCTGGCAGGGATCCCTATTCCTCGCGATCTGAAACGCGATAAGGGCTGGATTGGCATCCTGCTGGAGATTTGGCTGGGCGCCAGCGCCGGAAGCAAACCCGAGCAGGATTTCGCCGCCTTAGGCGTGGAGCTGAAAACCATTCCCATTGACCGTCAGGGCCGACCTCTGGAGACCACGTTTGTTTGCGTAGCGCCGCTAACCGGTAATAGCGGCGTGACCTGGGAAAGCAGCCACGTACGGCATAAGCTGCAACGCGTGCTGTGGATCCCGGTAGAAGGCGAGCGCGAAATCCCGCTGGCGGAACGCCGCGTCGGCGCGCCGCTGCTGTGGACGCCGGACGAGGAAGAAGATCGCCAGTTGCGTATGGACTGGGAGGAGTTGATGGATCTTATCGTGCTCGGCCAGGTTGAACGAATCACCGCCCGCCACGGCGAAGTACTGCAGCTGCGCCCAAAAGCGGCCAACAGCAAAGCGCTAACGGAAGCGATCGGCGCCCACGGAGAGCCGATCCTCACCCTACCGCGCGGCTTTTATCTGAAAAAAAACTTCACCGCCGCGCTGCTTGCGCGTCATTTTCTCTTAGGCCATGAATAATTTTTTGTTCTGCCATAACGCCTGCATATAATTACCACTTTATTTTTTGCAGGACTTTGAACAATGTTATTTGCATGGATAACCGATCCTAACGCCTGGCTGGCGCTCGGCACGCTGACGCTGCTGGAGATCGTTCTCGGGATCGATAATATTATTTTTCTCTCTCTGGTTGTCGCTAAGCTTCCCACCGCTCAACGCGCCCATGCGCGGCGTATCGGGCTAATGGGAGCCATGCTGATGCGTCTCGGCCTGCTGGCGTCTATCGCCTGGGTCGTTAAGCTCACCAACCCGCTCTTCACCGTATTCGGGCAGGAGATCTCGTTTCGCGACCTGATCCTGCTGCTCGGCGGCCTGTTCCTTATCTGGAAAGCGAGTAAAGAGATCCACGAATCTATTGAAGGCGAGGAAGAAGGTCTTAAAACCAACGTCCACTCCTTCTTTGGCGCCATCGTGCAGATCATGCTGCTGGATATCATCTTCAGCCTTGATTCGGTCATTACCGCCGTGGGTCTCTCCGATCATCTGTTCATTATGATGGCCGCGGTGGTGATTGCGGTTGGAGTGATGATGTTTGCCGCGCGTCCGATCGGCGACTTCGTTGACCGTCACCCGTCGGTCAAAATGTTGGCCTTGTCGTTTCTGATCCTGGTCGGCTTCACCCTGATGCTGGAGAGCTTCGATGTGCATGTCCCGAAAGGTTACATCTACTTCGCGATGTTCTTCTCCATTGCGGTCGAGACGCTCAACCTGATGCGCAATAAGAAAAACCCGCTGTAAGCCACAAAATTGCAGTCCGGAAGCGGGCTGCAATCCTTTTTAAGACTTTACTGCTTTTTATGTCTCACAAATCAGGCTATTAATATACTGGTACGAGGTGCGGCCATAAGAGAGGTAATGACGATGAAAAAATGGGCAGTATTGATTTCCGCCGTAGGACTGGCGTTCTCGGTTTCCGGTTGCAGCAGCGATTATGTCATGGCGACAAAAGATGGACGTATGATTCTTACCGACGGTAAACCGGCGGTTGACGATGACACCGGTTTGATAAGCTACGAAGATCAGCAAGGCAATAAAATGCAGATCAACCGCGACGACGTGTCACAAATTATTAAGCGTTAAGCTTTTTCGTCGGTTAACCGCATATTTTCCGACAACCGCAGCCACAGAAAAGAGTCGGGATCCCCCTGCTATATCCCCAGGGCAGCCCCCTTCAGGATCTCCAGACCCGGCTTTTTTGATATTTTCCCTTTCTCTTTTTCTCTCCCTCTGCCATGTTGTTATTCCCATCAGCCTGCAAGCGCTTTGAAGTTTGTGGGGAGATAGTTTTGTCGGGAAACTCCTGACCTTGTTGATAAAAATAAGGAAGCCGGCTATGCAGTATCACCGTATCCCACACAGTTCTCTTGAAATCAGCACGCTGGGGCTGGGCACAATGACGTTTGGTGAACAAAATAGCGAGGCCGACGCTCATGAACAGCTCGACTACGCCGTAAGTCAGGGAATCAACCTGATTGATGTCGCCGAAATGTATCCTGTCCCGCCGCGCCCGGAAACCCAGGGTCTGACCGAAACCTACGTCGGCAACTGGCTGGCGAAACGCGGCAACCGCGAAAAGCTGATTATCGCCTCTAAAGTCAGCGGTCCGGCGCGCAATAACGACAGCAGCATTCGCCCGAATCACGCGCTGGATCGCAAAAACATTCGCGACGCGCTGCACGACAGCCTCAAACGTCTGCAAACCGATTATCTCGACCTCTATCAGGTACATTGGCCGCAGCGCCAGACCAACTGTTTCGGCAAGCTGGGCTATACCTGGAGCGACTCTGCGCCGGTGGTCACCCTGCTCGATACGCTGGAAGCCCTCACCGAATTCCAGCGCGCCGGTAAAATCCGCTATATCGGCGTCTCTAACGAAACCGCCTTTGGCGTCATGCGCTATCTGCATCTGGCCGATAAGCACGACCTGCCGCGCATCGTCACGATTCAAAACCCGTACAGCCTGCTTAACCGCAGCTACGAAGTGGGGCTGGCGGAAGTGAGCCAATATGAGGGCGTTGAGCTGCTGGCGTATTCATGCCTGGCGTTCGGTACGCTGACCGGTAAGTACCTCAATGGCGCGCAGCCGGCTGCCGCACGCAATACGCTATTTAGCCGCTTTACCCGCTACAGCGGCGAGCAGGCGCAGAAAGCGGTGGCCGCTTATGTGGACATTGCCAAACGCCACAATCTCGATCCGGCGCAAATGGCGCTGGCCTTTGTGCGTCACCAGCCGTTTGTCGCCAGCACCCTGCTCGGGGCTACGACCATGGAGCAGCTCAAGACCAACGTCGAAAGTTTGCATCTTGAGCTGAGCGAAGAGGTGTTAGCGGAGATTGAGGCGGTGCATAAGGTGTATACCTACCCGGCGCCGTAAGAGGGTAAAAACCCCGGGTAGCGGCTAACGCCTTACCCGGGCTACCGGAGAGCAGACATTTGTGAATCCGTCCCTCTCCGGGGATTATTTACGCCGTCCCCACCACCACAGCGCAGCGATGGCTAGCGCAAAGACCGCGCCAAATCCTATCCCCACGCCAACCGGCGGGATCCCAACGCTGACCGCCAACGAGTACAGCCCCAGCATTAGCAACATCGCCACGTTTTCACCGAGGTTCTGTACCGCAATGGCGTTACCTGCGCCAACGGTATGTTTCCCGCGCTCCTGCAGCAGCGCGTTCAGCGGCACGATAAAGAAGCCGCCACACACCCCAAGCAGTAGCAGTAGGCCAAATGCCGGTAGTAGCGACTGCTGTACCGCGAAGACGATCACCGCGACGCCAATCAATATCCCGGCGGGCATACAGCGCGAGACGGTTTCCAGCGTGACCAGCTTCGCCGCTGCGCCAGCGCCAACCACAATCCCGACGGCGACCATCGCATTGAGGTAGGTCGGCATCGCGTTACTGGTGATCCCAAGCGCCACCGGCACCCAAATCACCAGCAGGAAGCGCAGCGTCACCCCCGCCCCCCAGAACAAGCTGGTGCCCATCAATGAGAAACGCGTTTCACTATTACGCCACAACGTCTTACAGGCGCTGAAGAAGCTATGCGTCATCGGCCTGAAACGCCACGATTGTCCAGGACGAGCAGCCGGTAGTTTCGGGATCCACAGGTTAGCGACCACCGCGCCGCCATAAACCAGCGCACAAACGATAAGCGCCGCCAGCACGTGCCAGTCCGCAAGAATACCGCCCGCCATCGAGCCCAGCAGGATCGCCGCGATGGTCGACGACTCCATCAGTCCGTTAGCCTTCACTAACTTATCGCCGGTGGTCAGTTCGCCCAGAATACCGTATTTCGCCGGCGAATAGGCCGCCGCGCCAATACCCACCAGCGTATAGCCGATAAACGGATTGACGCCAAAGCAAATACACCCGGCGCCGAGCAGCTTCAGGCCATTAGCGACCATCATCACCCGGCCTTTGGCGAAGCTATCGGCAAATTGCCCGACAAACGGCGCAAAGAGAATGTAAGCGCCCACAAACAACATCTGCAATACCGGCTGACTCCACTCCGGATAGTAGAGCTGCTTCATCAATGCCAGGGTGGCGAACAGCAGCGCATTATCGCCGAAGGCCGACAGGAACTGGGCGCAGATCACCGCCATCATCCCTTTCGAGTACAGTGAAGCGTTAGTGTGCACTGACTCACTCATGTGTATGTTCCGCCTCTTCAACCATGCCTTTCAGGGTGACAAAGTCCGGCTTGCCGCTGCCCAGTACCGGCAGCTGTTTCAGCCAACGAATATCGCGCGGTACCGCCAGCTCCGGTACGCCGTGTTCACGCGCGTAGCGCAGCAGCTTTTCGCGATTGAGTTCATTATCGGTGGTAAACAGCACCAGCGCCTCGCCTTTGCTGGCGTCCTGCTTAATGGCCGTGGCGTGCATTTTGTCCGGCGAGACCGCCAAAGCGACCTGCTCGACCATCTCCAGCGAGACCATCTCGCCGGCGATTTTGGCGAATCGCTTGGCGCGACCCTGAATACGGACGTAGCCCTGCTCGTCAAAGACGACGATATCGCCGGTGTCGTACCAGCCGCTCTCCACTTCACCGTGCTGGTTTTCCGCCGTCGGCGCTTCCAGCACGCCGGGGTTTTCTACCCGCAGATAGCCTTTCATGATGTTTGGCCCTTTCAACTGCAGGCGGCCCCCCTGCTCGATGCCCGGCATCGCCAGCAATCGGGCATCCATCCCCGGAAGAATGCGCCCGACGGTACCGACTTTCGCCGCCATCGGGACGTTGATGGAGACCACCGGCGCGCATTCGGTCACGCCGTAGCCTTCAAGGATGCGCAGGCCAAATTTGTCCTGCCACAGCTGTTTGGTGCTGTCCTGCAGTTTTTCCGCCCCTGCCACCACATAGCGCAGACGATAAAAATCATACGGATTAGCGAAGCGGGCATAGTTGGCGAGGAAGGTTGAGGTGCCGAACAACACGGTACAGTTACGATCGTAGACCAGCTCCGGCACCACCCGATAGTGCAGCGGGCTTGGATAGAGGAACACTTCCGCGCCGGTGAATAGCGGCGTCAGCAGGCCGACCGTCAGGCCGAAGGAGTGAAACAGCGGCAGCGCCGACATAAAGCGATCGTTGGCGGTAAAATCGGCGATGGTTTTAATCTGTTCCACGTTAGCCAGCAGGCTTTTATGGCTATGCACCACCCCTTTTGGATTCCCCTCCGAGCCGGAGGTAAAGAGGATCATCGCCGCATCTTCCGGCTGCTGCTTGACCTGCGCCAGACGCGGCGCCAGCAGATGGCCGAATATCCACAGCTTGTCGGCGGTAGTGACATCGCCTTTCAGATCTTCCAGAAACACCCAGCGCACCTGAGTCAGCTGCTCCGGCAGGTGCCAGAGCTTGCCCTTATCGAGGAAGGTACGGGAAGTAAAAATGGTTTTGATTTCCGCGGCGGTAATCGCGCTGCTGAGTCCTTTGACGCCGGCGGTATAGTTCATCATTGCCGGGATACGCCCGCGGGCAATCGCGCCGAAAATCACCGCCGCGCTGATACCGGCGTTAGGCAGCATCAGGCCGATTTTCTCGCCCTGCGCGCTGTATTTTTCCAGAATACGCGCGACGAACAGCGTTTTGGTCAACAGTTTCCGGTAGGTATCCGGCTGGAAATTAATATCTTCCACGCAGTTTTTACGCGCGCCAAAACGGTCCTGCGCCGCCAGTAGCGACTCATACAGCGTTTCACGCGGGCGCACCGCCATGCGCGCTTCCATCATAATCTGGTGCAGCATTTCGCCGGCGATTTTTCGCCGATCGCGGGCGCGCGGCGCTTCCGGCATCGGCAGATGCGTCGGCGGCAGTAAATGGAGCTGAATACGCGGGAACAGGCGGCGTTTTACCAGCCCCTTAAGACGGCTGAACGGCGTAAGTTCGGCGCCTTCGATTCGCAGCGGCACAATGGTCGCTTTCGACTTCGCCGCCACAAACGCCGCGCCGTCGTAGATTTTCATCAGCGAACCGCTTACCGAAATACGCCCTTCCGGAAAGATAACCACCGGGCGCCCCTGCTCAATCAAGCGCACCAGATGCTTAATTGACATCGGCTTGGTGGGGTCCAGCGGAACAAAGTCGATAAGCGGCGTCAGCGCCCGCATAAACCAGCGCTGGCTAATCGAGGTATAGACCGCAAACACCGGCCGAACGGGCAGAAAGAGCGCCAGTAAAATACCGTCGAGAAATGAGACATGATTTGGCGTAATTAATACTTTTTCCTGATAGAGCGCCTGAGTGTCTCCGGTCAATCGTACCCGGTACAATCCTTTGAACAGTAATCGAAAAAATCCCAACAGCATAACGACTCCGCGTGGCTGATTTAGTATTCCGAGCAGGTTACATGAGAAGGCGGGGAAAAGCAGTGTGGGGGAAGAAAATTCAGAATAAAAAAAACCTGCGCATCCGCGCAGGTCGGTGCAAGATAATCAGTACGAAGTGCGTACTTAAGAAACTCACCAATCAATACCTCTGGGACCCTGATTGTCGCGTTTTTACCCGCGACCGCGCCAGCGCGAAAACGCAAGGGAATGAGCCTAAGTGCAACCAGGTATTGCGATTTTCGCTGTCTGTAACAGCATGAATAACAGACAAAAAAAAACCTGCGCATCTGCGCAGGTTGGTGTAATTAAGTGGTCAACGTGACGTTGACTCCACCTATCAATACCTCTGGGATAGCCAGAGTATCAATGCAGCACTCAACGAAACCAGCGAACATTCGCAACAGCTAATCGCAAAGTGTAAGCAAAGATGAGAATTCTCTTTTCACCGTTGCATCCCACGCATTGTGCTGTGTAACTTTGTCACTGCTAATCTCTGTCTGCGTCACATTTGTATCAACCAGAATGGCCGTAGCCTTGAATCCGCTGCGCTTTCCCGTAACATAACTATTATGTAAACGCTTACCCTAAAAAAGGTCCGGTATGGCGACAATTAAGGATGTAGCCCGACTCGCAGGAGTGTCCGTCGCTACCGTCTCACGCGTTATCAACAACTCGCCAAAAGCGAGTGAAGCCTCTCGTCAGTCGGTGACGGCGGCGATGGAAACCCTGAACTACCACCCCAATGCCAACGCCCGCGCGCTGGCGCAGCAGTCAACGGAAACCATCGGCCTGGTGGTGGGCGACGTTTCCGATCCCTTCTTCGGCGCGATGGTCAAAGCCGTCGAGCAGGTGGCCTACAGCACCGGTAATTTTTTGCTTATCGGCAACGGCTACCACAACGTGCAAAAGGAACGTCAGGCGATTGAACAGCTAATCCGTCACCGCTGCGCGGCGCTGGTGGTGCACGCCAAAATGATCCCCGACGACGAGCTGGCGGGGCTGATGAAACAGATCCCCGGCATGGTGTTAATTAACCGCATCGTGCCGGGTTTCGAACAGCGTAGCGTGGCGCTCGATGACCGCTACGGCGCCTGGCTGGCGACGCGCCATCTGATTCAGCAGGGCCACAGCCGCATTGGCTATATCTGCTCCAACCACGCGATTTCCGATGCCGAAGACCGGCTGCAAGGTTATTACGATGCCCTGAAGGAGAGCGGCCTGGCCGTCAACGACCGGCTGGTCACCTTCGCCGAACCTGACGAAAGCGGCGGCGAGCTGGCGATGACCGAGCTATTAGGCCGCGGCAGAAACTTTACCGCCGTCGCCTGTTACAACGATTCAATGGCCGCAGGCGCGATGGGGGTGCTCAACGATAACGGTATCGAGGTGCCGCAGGAAATTTCGCTGATTGGCTTCGATGATGTGCTGATCTCGCGCTACGTGCGCCCCCGCCTGACCACCGTACGTTATCCGATCGTCACCATGGCGACCCAGGCGGCGGAGCTGGCCCTGGCACTAGCAGAACAGCGTCCGGCGCCGGAAATCACTCACCTCTTCAGCCCGACGCTGGTGCGCCGTCACTCGGTGATAACGCCCGCGGAAAGTGACAAGTCATAGCGGTACAGGCTCACGGCGGTGGCCGGGTAATCCAGGCCCTCGCCGATATAGCGCCAGCCAAAGCGCTCATAAAAATCGCGGCAGGCGGAATAGAGATAAAGCTGCGGATAACCGCACTGGCGGGCATAGTCGATGACGTGCCGCTGCAGCTTCCCGGCCAGCCCCTGCCCGCGCGCCGTTTCGGCGACAAAGAGCGCCGCCATCCATGGAAACAGATCCTGACGGCTTATCAAATCGCAACGCCACAGCCCCACGGTACCCAACAGCGCCTCGCCATCGGTGGCGATAAAGGTCAGTGGCAGCGCCCCCGGCGTTTGGCTATGTTCAACAATACTGCTAAAAAACGCCTGCGGTAAGGCATCGCCGGCAAAAGCCTGCCATAGCCACTCCGCCACCTGCGGCCCATGCTGCGGCGCGGCGTACAACGGTTGAATCTGCATTTTTTCCCCCTGTGAATCGATGAATTCTAGCGCGCCGCTCGCGCCCGCGCATCAGGGGTCGGAAAATGCCTTCCAGAGGATTTCTGCAAAAAGCGTGATCGCGATAGTCTTTGCCGTCGTCAGGCTCATATCCCTCTGAATGACTGTGGTAAACTGCGCCCAATCACGGGTTATCAGGAATCGACGAATGGCAACAATGCTGGATGTCTCAATACGCGCAGGCGTCTCGAAAGCGACGGTTTCCCGCGTGTTGAACGGCACAGGTCAGGTAAAAGAGAGTACCCGCCAACAGGTATTCAAAGCGATGGAAGAGCTGGGCTACCGGCCTAATTTTCTCGCCCGCTCGCTGGCGAATCGCACCAGCAACAGCATTGGACTGGTGGTATCGACATTCGACGGTTTTTACTTTGGCCGCTTGCTGCAACAGGCGTCGCGCCAAACGGAAGCCTGGGGCAAACAGCTTATCGTCACCGACGGCCACGATGCGCCCGAGCGGGAAGAAGAAGCGGTACAAATGTTGGCCGACCGTCAGTGTGACGCCATCGTGCTCTACACCCGCCATATGAGCGAACAGAAAATTATGTCGCTTATCGAAACCATTGAAACGCCGCTGGTGGTGATTAACCGCGACGTTAGCCAGGCGCGGGAACGCTGCGTGTTCTTTGAACAGCAGGAAGCGGCGTTTCAGGCCGTCGACTATCTGATCTCCCAGGGGCACCGCGATATCGCCTGCCTGACCGTACCGATGCATACCCCAACGGGTAAAGCGCGCCTGGCGGGCTACCGCAGCGCGCTGGAAAAGCACGGAATTGCGTGGGAACCGGCGCGGGTCAAGTACGGCGATTCAACGATGACCCGCGGTTATGAGCTGTGTCGGGAATTATTAGAAGAGAAAACGCCGTTTAGCGCGCTCTTCTCCTGTAACGATGATATGGCGTTGGGCGCCTCGAAAGCGCTATATCAGGCGGGGCTGCGCATTCCGCAGGACGTATCGCTCTTCGGCTTTGACGACGCTCCTAGCGCGAAGTGGCTGGAGCCGGGATTATCAACGGTTTATCTGCCGATCGACAATATGATTACCACCGCCATCGACCAGGCGATTAAGCTCGCCAACGCACAGCCGATCGAAACAATCCCGCCGTTCACCGGTACGCTGGTACTGCGTGAATCGGTGACGACGGGGCCATTCTTTAAATAAGCTCCAGCGCCAGCAGTTCTTCAATGGTCTGGCGACGGCGAATCAGGCGCGCGCTGCCGTTATCAAACAGCACTTCCGGTAGTAACGGGCGGCTGTTGTAGTTTGAAGACATCGATGCGCCGTAGGCGCCGGTGTCGTGCAGCACCAGGTAATCCCCCGGCGAGACCGCCGGCAGTAGGCGAGTTTCCACTTTGCCGCCCTCCTGCTGGGTAAAGACGTCGCCGGATTCGCACAGCGGCCCCGCGACCACGGTTTCCAGCTGCGGCTCGCCGCTCAGGTCGCGCCCGTCCGCCGCCAGCGCGGTAATATGATGATAGCTGCCGTACATGGCCGGGCGCATCAGATCGTTAAAGCCGGCGTCGATCAGCACGAAGTGGCGGCTGCCCATCTCTTTCACGCTACGCACCTGTGATACCAGCACCCCGGATTCCGCCACCAGGAAACGCCCCGGCTCGATCTCCAGCTTCACCGGATGCCCCAGATGTTTGGCGATCTGCTCGCGCGCCGCATTCCACAGGCCAAAGTAGTGATCGGTATCGATCGCCTCTTCGCCTTCGTGATAGGGGATCGATAATCCGCCGCCGGCGGAGATCGCCTGCAGATCCTGACCAAACTCCACCACCTGGCGCACCATCGCGCCGCACACCTGCTCAAGATGGCCGTAATCGACGCCGGAGCCGATATGCATATGGATGCCGACCAGCTGCAGCGAATGGCGGCGAATCACCTCCAGCGCCTGCGGCAGCTGGCTAAACCAGATACCGTGTTTGCTGTTTTCACCGCCGGTATTGGTCTTCTGGCTGTGGCCGTGGCCAAATCCTGGATTGACCCGCAGCCAGACGCGGTGGCCCGGAGAGACTTCACCCAGTTGGCTAAGCATATCCACGGATCCGGCATTCACTGGGATCTGTAACGCTTTCACCCGCTCGAGGGTCGCGCGATCGATTAGATCGGCGGTAAAGACGATATCGTCCGGATGCTGCACGGGATCGTAACCTGCCGCCAGCGCGCGTTCGATCTCGCCAAGCGACACCGAATCCACCTTCACGCCCTGCTCGCGCATCAGACGCAGAATATGAATATTGGAGCAGGCCTTCTGCGCAAAACGCACTACGTCAAACTGGCTAAGTTGGGCAATCTGGCGGCGGATAATCTGCGCGTCATAGACCCATACCGGGCAGCCGAACTCAGCGGGCAGGCGCAGTAGATTGTCGGCGGTCAGATCGGTATCGGTGGCGTTCAGCGAGCGTGGCATAAGGACTCCGGTGCGTGCGTGTGTTTGTCGATGTTTTTTCCGATTACGCCACAGCGGGAAGAGAATAAAAAATATCGTTTTGTCGCGAGTCTATGCAAAAATGATATGGCTATCTGATGCTAACCGGGAGCCGCCCATGCCTGCCGTCAACTTACGCCATATTGAGATTTTCCACGCGGTGATGACCACCGGCAACCTGACCGAAGCGGCGCGGATGCTGCACACCTCGCAGCCTACGGTCAGCCGTGAACTGGCGCGCTTTGAGAAAGTACTCGGCTTAAAGCTGTTTGACCGCGCCCGCGGCCGTCTGCAGCCGACGGTCCAGGGGCTGCGACTGTTTGAAGAAGTACAGCGCTCGTGGTACGGGCTGGATCGCATCGTTAGCGCCGCGGAGAGCCTGCGCGAATTCCGCCAGGGAGAGCTGTCGATAGCCTGTCTGCCGGTCTTTTCGCAGTCATTTCTGCCGCTGCTGCTACAACCGTTCCTCGCGCGCTATCCGGACGTCAGCCTGCAGATCGTGCCGCAGGAGTCGCCGCTGCTGGAGGAGTGGTTGTCCGCCCAGCGCCACGATTTAGGGTTAACGGAAACGCTGCATACGCCGGCCGGCACCGAGCGCACGCCGCTGCTGACCTTAAATGAGGTCTGCGTACTGCCACAGGATCACCCGCTGGCCGCGAAAACCGAACTCACCCCCGCCGACTTCCACGGCGAAAACTATATCAGCCTGTCGCGCACCGACAGCTACCGCCAGCTGCTTGATGCGCTGTTTATGGAGCACCAGGTAAAACGACGGATGGTGGTGGAAACCCACAGCGCGGCGTCGATCTGCGCGATGGTGCGCGCCGGAGCGGGCATTTCGGTGGTCAACCCGCTCACCGCCCTCGACTACGCTGAGAGCGGCGTGGTGGTGCGGCGATTCAGCGTCGATGTGCCCTTTACCGTCAGCCTAATCCGCCCGCTACATCGCCCCGGTTCCGCGCTGGTCGACGCCTTTGTCCAGCATCTGCAAACCAGCCTGCCGCGTATCGAACAGCCGCTGGCGGCGGTACTTAAGAGAGCATAAATTCCACCGCGTCGGCGGCATGGATCGCCGCGGTATCAAATACCGGCAGCGGGCTACTCGTTTCCGGTACCAACAGGCCGATTTCGGTGCAGCCGAAGATAACGCCTTCCGCCCCCTGCGCCGCCAGCGCCTCGATGACCTGCAGATAATAGTCGCGCGAGGCGTCGCTAAAGGTGCCGAGGCACAGCTCATCAAAAATAATCTGATTGATGCGCGCCCGATCGTCGGCCTGCGGGATCAGCGTCTCAATGGCAAACTGCTGCTGCAGACGGCCGCGATAAAAATCCTGCTCCATGGTGTAGCGGGTACCCAATAGCGCGACCCGACGCTGGCCTTTAGCGCTGATAGCCCGCCCGGTGGCGTCGGCGATATGCAGGAACGGCACCTCGCAGCGGGCTTCAATCGCCTCAGCCACCTTATGCATGGTGTTGGTGCACAGCACGATGCCCTCGGCGCCGGCCTGCTGTAGCCCCAGCGCCGCCGCGGCGAGGATCTCGCCGGCGCGATCCCACTCCCCTGCCGACTGGCAGGCTTCAATCTCATGAAAATCAACGCTATGAAGCAACAGGCTGGCGGAATGCAGGCCGCCGAGCCGCGCTTTAATGCCTTCATTAATTAACCGGTAATAGGGAATGGTGGATTCCCAGCTCATGCCGCCCAGCAGGCCGATGGTTTTCATTATCTGCTCCTTTATGGTTTGCTCCAGTGAAGCAAACCTGCCGATAACTTTCCACTGTTGCTGTTGGGCGGCGGCCACATCAGAAGAAATATTTAAAGCGCACGCGCGCGCCATAGCGTTCGTCGGCGTTCCCGCCCTGTTGGGCCGACGAATCCAGCCATGAGGCATAGGCGCCGAGATAAATATTAAAGTTCGGCATATCCATGATATTCGGCAGTTGCCAGGAGGTATGAATCGTGTGGATGTCATAGCGGCCCGGCGTCAGAATCGCGCAGTCGCCATCGCACTCGCCGCTGACCCCCGCCATGTTGAACTGGTCGATTTTGTTGTGCGCGTAGATATATCCCAGCTCGACGCGATGCCACAGCGCGTTAATACCGGCGCTGAAATCCTCTTCATCCGCCGCGTCCAGATAAGCGGTGCTGAGATTCACCACCATGCCATCTTCGGCATCGGTTTTAAGCGTATTCCAGCTCATCGTCAGACCGTAACCGGTACGGCTGGACTGATCGACCCAGCGTCCATTCTGGTTTTGATAGCCATAAGCATTGTTCACCAGATTGCTCTCAACCGCCGCCGCCACCGACCACGGCCCGGACTGCCAGGCCGCCACCGGCCGCACGTAGACCACGTTTTTACGATTATCGAGCGCGTTGCCGTGGTAGTTTTGATCGACAAACAGCGAACTGCCGTCTTCCACCAGCGTGTTGAGCTCAAAGTACCAGTTATCGAGGTATTTGCTCAGCAGGAAATTACCGCCGCTGCTGCTACGCCCGCGCCCCTCTTTCATCATGTAGATATAACCGTAACCGTCGCTATAGAGATCGTTGGCGGTATTACCAGAGTATTCAATAAACGTATCCTGATTCAGCGGGAACATATCGTAGGCTTCAAAACGCCCCACTTTTATTTTCCAGTCATTTTCCTGACCAAAGAAAAATACGGCATCATCAAGATTCATTTTTCCGGTCATATCCGCCAGCGGCTGTACGCTAAAGCCGGAATATTTACCATTAGCGCCTTTACGTAAGCCATCGAACCCTAACAAAATACGCCCATTGATATCCCAACGTTCTTTATCCCCCGGCGCCCAGTTTTTATTCGCACTGGTTTTTACCGAGGTCAGGCTGCCGGTTCGGCTGGCGCCGTCCATATTAAATTCAACATCACCGTAAAATTTTAAATCGACATCTTTATTCACCGCCAGCGCGGGCGCGGCAACCGTCGCGGGCGCTGGCGCGCTGCTTTTAGCCGTCGCGCGCTCCTGCTGCTTCAGTTCGCGGATTTCCGCCTCGGCGTTTTGCGCACGCTGCTCGGTGGCTTTTAAGCGCTGCTCCATCTGCGCCAGGCGCTCCTCAAGCGAAAGCGTTTGCTGCGCGCCGGCGGCGGGAATAAATAAAGACGAGATAAGACATCCAACCCAGATTTTATTCATCGTTAGACCCTGCTTATTATATATTAAAGGTATTGTTTTATTATTTTGGTAAATATTAAATACCCGCCAGCGATTGCTAACGGGTGATTCTGGTTAATGACTCTTTAATTAGATATTCCACGCTCCGCCATCAATTAATGCCGCACTGCCGCTCCAGGAAAATAAAGCTAATTCCCGGCGCCGGGCATCAGGATAAATACGGCTGCTGAGGCAGGCTTCGCCATCATTGACGAAAACCTCAACGGATGAGCTATCGAAAAATAGCCGCAGCTTCAACGCCGAACCGGCCGGTAACGCAACGCTGCGGGTGCCGCACAAACCATATTGCGGATAGCGGCGCTCCAGCACCAGACGCTGCATCTGATTGTCGACATATACCCTCAGCCCTTCGCCAAAGCTCAAACCGTACTGCTCGGCGCCGCTATTGGCCGTATCCCAATGCAGGTTGACCTCCATGGTTTCGCAGTGCTCTACCATCGTCAGCTGCTGATTCTTCAACGAACTGACCGGCCACGGGAACCAGTCGCGGCGCAGGCCTTCCACCTCTTTTGCCGGACGCATCAATAACCGATTATTCGCGCCGAGGCTTAACTCGCGCGGCAGCGACAGCATACCGGCCCAACCGTCCTGCTGCTCCGGCAGCGGCGACTCCCACATGTCCAGCCAGCCGATAACAATTCGTCGGCCATCGGGGGTGAGGAAGCTTTGCGGCGCATAGAAATCGTGGCCGCTGTCGAGTTCAACAAACGCCTCTTCGCGGACAAAAGGTTGCCCCGGCTGCCAGTCTCCCAGCAGGTAGCCGCTCTGGAATAAATTGCGCCGGGCAAAGCCGTCTGCGGCCATCCCCTGCGGCGAGAACATCAGCACCCGCTTACCATCGAGTTCAAAGAAATCCGGGCACTCCCACATGTAGCCCATCCCCGCTTCGGCCTGGGCAAGAATACCGGCATCCTGCCAGTGGCGCAGGTCGGCGGAACGGTACAACCGCACCTGGCCGACGTCGTCTACCCGCGCGCCGACCACCATGTACCAGCTTTCACCTTCACGCCATACTTTCGGGTCGCGAAAATGGTGCATCCCCGGCGGGGTATCGATAACCATCCCCTGACGCTCAAAATGGATGCCGTCGCGGCTGGTCGCCAGGCACTGCACCTGGTACAGGTTATTTTCATCAGCGGGATCGCCATGAAATTTATGGCCGGTGTAGATAAGCGCCAGCGTATCACCATCAACCACCGCCGAGCCGGAGAAGCAGCCGTCTTTATCTTCCGGCCCTTCCGGCGCCAGCGCCACCGGCAGGTGTTCCCAATGCACAAGATCCTTGCTGCGCGCGTGGCCCCAGTGCATCGGCCCCCACTGGTTTGAATACGGGTGGTGCTGATAAAACGCGTGGTACCAGCCGTCGAACCATACCAGCCCGTTGGGGTCGTTGATCCAGCCGGCACGGGCCGCCAGGTGATAACGCGGATACCAGCGCGGGTTGAGATCCACGCTTTTCGTCTGCAGTTCCCGCTCCGCGTTACTAATGGAATACATCATATTCATTTCTCTTTTCAGTCAGATAGTGGATGGCTGCGACATGAGCGAATCCGAAGAGGCCTTATTGGATCGCAGCAGGAAGATGGAGATGAAGGTGGTACAGAACACCAGCAGTCCCATGATCAAATAGGAGTCGGCGAAACCGTATTTTTCGTAGCTATAGCCCGCCAGCGGCGACAGTACGGTGGCGATAACCGAACTGGTGCAGGCGAAACCAACCAGGTACAGGGTGGAAGAAAGGCGTTTATCAAAGTTCAGGCTGTTGTATTTAAAGATGGAAACCAGCAGCACCGGCAATTCCACGGCGTGCAGCAGTTTCGTAATCGAGATCAGAACCGGGCCTTCCACCAGCCCGGAGGCCACCATGCGCATCGCCATCACCATGCCGGCGAAGATCAGGCCGTTTTTCGCGCCAATACGATTGACCAGCCACGGGGCGCAGAACATCCCCGCCGCTTCGAGGAACACCTGGAATGAGTTGAGATAGCCATACATCGCGTTCCCTTCATGCAGCGTGGCGAACTGCGAAGAGAAATAGACCGGGAATTGCTGGTCGTAAACGCCGTAAATACAGGTGCCGACGACGAAAAACACCAGCGCCCAGAAGCGCGGCAGCGTCAGCAGGCGCAGCGCGTCTTCCAGCGTGACTTTACCGCCACTGACCGCCTCCTGCATGGCGTGCGGCGCTGAAGAAACCTTAAGCCGCGCCAGCAACATGAAGAAAACCAAACCGGAACAGCTGGCGACGGCGAAATTCAGCTGTGGGTTAATGTTGAACAGCAGCCCGGCGAAAAAGGTCGCCACCGCCCAGCCCAGCGATCCCCACATCCGCGCTTTGCCGAATTCAAACTGGCTTTGCCGCGCCACGCGCTCGGTATAGGACTCCAGCACGCCAATGCCGCCGTTAAAGGTCAGGCCGATATAGATGCCGCCAAAAATACTGCCGAGCAGCACGTTGATTTTGAGCAGATAGCCAAACAGCAGATAGGCCGGGCCGGAAAGGATCAGTAAGACGGTGATATACCAGAGTAAATTTTTGCGCAGCCCCAGTTTATCCTGAATAAAGCCGTAGCAAATCTGGGCGAATAGCGCCGAGACCGACAGCACCGCGTAGATAATGCCGGTATCCCCGGCTTTCAGCCCTACCTCCTGATGTAGCCAGATGGAAAGCAACGAGCCGGAAGAAGACCAGGTAACAAAAAAGAAAAACAGTAAGGCACTGAGTAAGGGGTAGCTGTGAGAGTGATGTGTCTTCATCATGACATTCTCGTGTTGGAGTAATGTGCAAATGGTAACGTTAACAAAAAACAACTCTCATCTGGTTTTGTGACGATTCATGATGTTAATCACAAAAGTTAACGTTAACATAATGGAGATGAGATCGCGATCAACTATTCCTCGCCATGCTTCACCATCGGGCTGGGATAGACTATCGTATGATCCTTTTACATCAGCGACTTAGTTGTATACCGGAGTAATCACCATGGCATCCCTGAAAGATGTAGCGAAGCTAGCCAACGTCTCACTGATGACGGTATCCCGCGCGCTGAACAGCCCGGAGCGCCTGAAGGCGGAAACGCTCGCCCGCGTACAGGCAGCGATTGAACAGACCAATTACGTCCCCGACCTGTCGGCGAAGAAAATTCGCGGCGCCCGGGCAACGCCGAGCACCATCGGCGTACTGGCGCTGGACACGGTGACCACCCCTTTCTCGGTAGAGATAACGCTCTCTATCGAAGAGACGGCGCGGGCCCACGGCTGGAACAGCTTTGTGGTCAATATGTTCTCGGATGACAA
Organism: Klebsiella sp. 141161; assembly: GCF_050600815.1. Taxonomy (NCBI): domain Bacteria; kingdom Pseudomonadati; phylum Pseudomonadota; class Gammaproteobacteria; order Enterobacterales; family Enterobacteriaceae; genus Klebsiella; species Klebsiella sp. 141161. The sequence goes on from NZ_JAQIRN010000002.1 coordinate 289,310, forward strand.
CCCTGATGCCATTCTCGACCTGCTGCTTTCCCATCGCCCGGACGGCATCATTTACACCACCATGGGGCTGCGCCAGGTTCCGCTACCGGCAAAATTGTTGACGCTGCCCTGTGTGCTGGCCAACTGCGAAAGTCTGAACGAGAACGTCGCCAGCTATATTCCGGATGATGAACAGGGCCAGTACGACGCGGTGAAAGCGCTGCTGGCCGCCGGCTATCGCCGCCCGCTCTGTTTGCATCTTCCGGCCAGGCATCTGGCGACGATACGCCGCCGACAGGGGCTGGAACGCGCCTGCCGTGAGGCGCAGGTTGATCCGGATACGCTCGATCACTGCTATATGACCTACGGTGACGAACACTATCGCGATATTCCCGGCCAGCTGCTGGCCCATATTGAGCAGGGTAAACCGCGGTTTGATTCCGTGGTGTGCGGCAACGATCGCATCGCCTTTATGGTCTACCAGACGCTGCTGGCGCAGGGTTTGCGGATCCCGGAAGATGTGGCGGTGGTGGGTTATGACAATATGGTGGGTATTGGCGATCTCTTCCTGCCGCCGCTGTCAACGGTGCAACTGCCGCATTATGAAATTGGCCGCCTGAGCGCCCTGCATATCATTAACGGCGACAGCCATCGGGATACCATTAAGGTTCCCAGCCCGTGGCTGCCGCGTGAATCCGTGTGATCAGTTGCCGATGTTACGCAGCTTTTCGCCGGACATCAGCTTGCGTTCGATGTGCTCCAGCGTCACGTTTTTGGTTTCCGGGATCAGCCAGAAGGTCACGCCGATGAAGGCCACGTTCAGCGCGGTATAGAGCCAGAACGTGCCTGCCGCGCCAATCGCGTCCAGCAGCGTCAGGAAGGTCGCGCCAATAATCATGTTCGACACCCAGTTGGTAGTGGTCGAACAGGTGATGCCGAAGTCGCGGCATTTTAGCGGCTGGATCTCGGAGCAGAGGATCCACACCACCGGCGCGGCGCTCATCGCGTACCCGGCTATGCACATCATGGTCATCCCCACCGACAGCCAAGAGAGGCCGCTACCGGCGGTACCGTTATCAAACTGCATCAGGCAGTAGCCCAGCACCAGGGTGCCCAACGCCATCACGCTAAAGCCGATTTTCAACGCCGGTTTACGTCCGGCCTTGTCGACGGTAAACACCGCGATAAAGGTCGCGAACATAAAGGTCAGGCCGACCACCAGCGTGGCGATCATCTGCTGTTCGGTGGTGGTAAAACCGGCCATTTTGAAGATCCGCGGCGCGTAATACATGATGATATTCATGCCGGTAAACTGCTGCATCGCCTGCAATAACATGCCGAGGAACACCGCCCGACGCACGTTGCGGTTCACTTTGAATAGCGCCCAACCGCCCTGCTTCAACTTTAGGCTTTCGCGGATTTCATTCAGCTCATCGCGGGCTTTTTCCGAGGTATCGCGCAGCATGCGCAGCACTTCTTCGGCCTCGATATGGCGGCCTTTTTCCGCCAGCCAGCGCGGGCTGTTAGGCAGGAACACCACCAGGATAATCAGCAATACCGCCGGCAGCGCCAGCACGCCAAGCATCGCCCGCCAGTTGCCGCTGTAGCTGAAAGCGGTATCGGATAAGAACGCCAGCACGATGCCAAGCGTGACCATCAACTGATACATGCTGATCATCTTGCCGCGAACGTTTTCACTCGCCATTTCAGAAAGATAGAGCGGCGCGGTATAGGAGGCGATACCGACGGCGACGCCAAGGACAATGCGCGCCGCCAGCAGCATCTCGACGCTGGTGGCGAATGCCGAGCCGATAGAGCCCGCCACAAATAGCACTGCGCCGACCATCAGGCTGTATTTACGGCCAAGACGGAAAGAGAGCCAGCCGTTGAACAGCGCGCCAATCGCCGCGCCCAGCATCATACTGCTGACTACCCACTCCTGCAGACGGCTGGATAACACGAAATGATCGGTAATGAAGGGGAGCGCCCCGGCAATCACGCCAATATCAAGGCCGAATAACAAACCCGCCACCGCGGCGGCAATGGAGACAAACTGGTTCATGCGCCGGGTGTTGCGCTGCGCATTGGGGAGTAAACCCGGATCGGTGGTCAATGAAGTCATTTTTTTCCTGCCTCAACAGAGTATGCGTGCAGTGAAAGTACGGGATCGCAGGGCTAAGGTGTCAGGCGGGAGATGGCGAAGATATGGATAAAATGGCTGGTAGCATTGTTTTTGTGATGGACATTAAACTTTATCTTATGCAAAAAATGCTGTCCGATCGTCAAAACAACCCTGATGTATGGCGAGTATTTTATTTTCCATTACTAACGAGTATGGATTATTTAAACCTCATGATATGGACGATTATTGTTCAGAAAACAACCCGCCGGTTGGCGGGTTGTTCGACTTATGTCTGTTAGCGCGCCAGCCAACCGCCATCTACCGCCACGGTGTAACCGTTAATGTAATCGGATGCGCGGGAGGCGAGAAACACCACCGGCCCCATTAAATCGCTCGGCAGCCCCCAGCGACCGGCCGGGATACGGTCGAGAATTTCCGCGCTGCGCTGTTCATCGGCACGCAGCTGCTGGGTATTGTTGGTTGCCATGTAGCCGGGGGCAATGGCGTTAACATTGATATTATGCTTCGCCCATTCGTTGGCCAGCAGGCGAGTTACGCCCATGACGCCGCTTTTCGAGGCGGTGTAGGACGGCACGCGGATCCCGCCCTGGAACGACAGCATGGAGGCAATATTGATGATCTTGCCGCCGTTACCCTGGGCGATGAAATGCTTCGCCGCGGCCTGGGACATAAAGAAGACGCTTTTGATGTTCAGGTTCATCACGTCATCCCAGTCTTTCTCGCTGAATTCGATAGCATCCTGACGGCGGATCAGCCCCGCGTTATTGACCAGAATATCGATGTGACCGAATTCCGCCACCGCGCGCTCAAGCAACTGCGGAATACCATCTATCTGCCGCAGGTCGGCGGTGAGGCTTAAAAAACGACGCCCCAGCGCGGTAACGCGCTCGATGGTTTCCGTCGGTTCAACGATATTAATACCGACGATATCGCAGCCCGCTTCCGCCAGCCCAACCGCCATGCCCTGGCCTAAACCGGTGTCGCAGCCGGTCACTACCGCAACTTTCCCCTGAAGAGAGAATGCATCAAGAATCATATCTGGTTCCTTTCTTTCACGGCCTGCTCACCACAGGCAAGGTTCTGAGGTTAAGAAGAACTCCTGGAACATCCCCATCATAAAAATAAAACAGAGTTCCGTTTTGCTAATGTTCACATAGTAGACCGCGGAAAAATCATTTTCAATGGCAATTAAAACAACGTTTCATTTTTTATGATTAAAAATGATAAAAACGCAAAACGGATCACATCGCCAGGGAGTGGTGACCTGTATAAACACTTAAAATACAACTGGTTAGCTTATCTTTGAAAAATAAGAGCAGAGAATGAAAATCTGGTAGAAAAACGAAGAAAGGAAGATCGACGAGGATGATGGACCTCGCGCCAAAGATGGCGCGAGATCGTATTATGCGCGCTCCACCGCCAGCGCAACGCCCTGACCGCCGCCGATACACAGCGTCGCGAGCCCTTTACGCGCATCGCGCTTAATCATTTCATGTACCAGCGACACCAGAATACGGCAGCCGGAGGCGCCAATAGGATGGCCCAGAGCGATAGCCCCGCCGTTAACGTTAACCCGCCGTTCATCCCACTCCAGCACTCTGCCAACGGAAATCGCCTGGGCGGCGAAAGCTTCATTGGCTTCAATTAAATCCACTTCATCCAGCCGCCAACCCGCGCGCTCAAGACAGCGGCGGGTAGCGTGTACCGGCGCAATGCCCATTAGCGCCGGATCGACGCCGACGCTGGCGAAGGCGCGAATGCGCGCCAGAATCGGCAGCCCCAGCTCCTGGGCCTTTGACTCGCTCATCATCATCACCGCCGCCGCGCCATCGTTAATACTCGATGCATTACCCGCGGTCACCGACCCAAGCTGGTCGAAGGTCGGCATCAGGCTGGCTAACCCTTCAGCGCTGGCATCCATCCGAGGCTGCTCATCGGTATCCACCAGCCGTTTACTGCCGTTATGCTCGGTGGCGACTGGCACAATTTCATCGCGAAACCGCCCGGAGTCTATCGCCCGCCGCGCTTTTTGCTGCGAGCTAAGCGCCCAGGCGTCCTGTAATTCTCGGCTAATCCCATACTCTCGCGCCAGATTTTCCGCCGTTACGCCCATATGGTAATCATTGAAAGCGTCCCACAGCCCATCATGCACCAGGCTGTCGATAAGCTGGCTATTGCCCAGCTGCGCGCCGGTTCGGCTGTCGGTAAGCACATGCGGCGCGCGGCTCATGTTTTCCTGGCCGCCGGCAATCACTACATCCGCTTCGCCGCACTGGATGGCCTGAGTCGCCAGGTGCAGCGCTTTCAGTCCGGAGCCGCAAACGTCGTTGATGGTGATCGCCGAAACGGTATTCGGCAGCCCGCCGCGGATCGCCGACTGACGCGCCGGATTCTGCCCGGTGCCCGCGGTCAGCACCTGACCGAGGATCACTTCATCAATGCACTGCGGATCGATTCCGCTCCGCTCGACTAACGCCTTCACCACCACGCTGCCCAATTCCACCGCCGAGTGACGCGCCAGCGTTCCCTGAAAACAGCCGATAGGCGTACGCAACGCGCCGACGATCACGACATCTTTCATCCTTTACCTTCTGCGCAAAGAACCATCAATAGATGCCGTTATAGTAGAGAATTGTTATCAAAAAATTTCGCAATTGTTTAAAAAAAGTGAGGCGGTTCACAAAGTTCGCCGTCACGACTCGCGGCCTTGCCCTTCAAGGTGTTGGCGCAGCCAGCTGCCCGCTTCCCCCAGCGGCGCCCGCTTATTCCACAGGAGATCCACCGAGATCGACCGCGGCCAGCCGGCGATATTCAACGCTTTAAGCTTGCCGCTACCGGCGAACTCTTCCACTAGCGCGCAGGGCAAAATACACCAGCCAAAGCCCTGCACCGCCATACTCAGCAGCAGTAAATAGTTGGGCGCCGACCATACCTGGCCGCGAGAGGGATCCGGCGCGCTCTCAAGATAAGTGCTGAGACGCAGTTCACGCCAGCCGTGCAGATCATCCCAGAAAACCCGTTCCTGACCGGCCAGCGGATGCCCCGGCGCAACATAAATCCCCATTGCCGTTTGCAACGGTAAGCGCATGCTGCCGATCTCCATCGGATAGCTGTCCCTGGCTTCGATAAGCCCCACCTGCGCGCGCTCTTTTTGCAGCAGATCCACCACGTCTTCATCTTCGCCAATCAGACATTCAAACTCGGTATGCGGAAAACGCCGATCGAACTGTTCCAGCAAATTCTCCAGTACATCCGGGTGCAGAGTGTCCGACAAAACGAAGGTCAATCGCGGTTCAGTATTGCCAGATAAGGAGCGGGCAAGCTCATCCAGCCGCGAACTGGCGGCCAGTATTGCTTTCACATAGCCCAACACCTGCTCGCCCTGAGCGGTCAGCGTCGGCTGGCGAGTGGAACGATCGAACAGCACCACCCCAAGGTCGGTTTCAAGATTCGAAATCGCGGTACTGATGGTGGACTGGCTTTTACGCATCCGCCGGGCGGCGGCGGAAAACGAACCGCTGGCAGCGGCTTCTACAAAGGCGGTGAGAGCTTCGGGAGAATAATGCATAACCTATCTACTTTATCGATGGAATCTATCTTTTGTTTATCACATTTTTCCATAAAATGCCGGGTAAATCTGTATGACAGAACTAACACGAGGTATCCCAAAATGAAAACCAATAACCTGCAACGTAAGACGCTACTGGAACGCGTACTCCACGCGGCGAGCTTTGAAGGCCTCGCCACGTTAATTCTGGCCCCGACCGCTGCCTGGTTAATGCAGCGATCGGTGGTCGAAATGGGCGGCTTGGCCATCTTGCTTGCCACCATGGCGATGGTCTGGAACCTGATCTATAACGCCGCCTTCGACCGTCTGTGGCCGGTTTCACGACTGGCGCGTACGTTGTGGGTGCGCGCGCTGCACGCCATCGGCTTTGAGTGCGGCTTTATCATCATCGGCGTCACCGTCGTCGCGCTGGTACTCGGCGTGTCGCTGGTGCAGGCATTTATGCTGGAAATCGGCTTTATGCTGTTCTTCCTGCCCTACACCATGTTCTTTAACTGGGCGTGGGATACGCTGCGCGTGCGCGTCCTGAAGTATCGCCAGCCGCAGAGTCTGCCGAATAATTAACGTTCTCGATCGCGCGGATCGCCTAACCCTTTGGCGATCCGCAGGTTTATTTATCGCCGAAAACTATCACCGCAAACGATTCATAAATGTGGTAAATTGCACTCCTTTTTTTGGGTTATACGGTTGATAAATTCGCATAATGTCTAAAATTTGGTCTAAAGAAGAAACTCTATGGAGTTTTGCTCTATATGGCACTGCCGTAGGCGCCGGCACCCTATTCCTGCCGATTCAACTCGGTTCGGCCGGCGCCATCGTGCTGTTCCTTACCGCTTTGGTTGCCTGGCCGTTAACCTACTGGCCGCACAGAGCGCTGTGTCAATTCATCCTGTCGGCAAAAGTGGCGGCCGGTGAAGGGATCACCGGCGCGGTCAATCATTACTACGGCAAAAAAGTCGGCAATCTGATCACCAGCCTGTACTTTCTCGCCTTCTTCGTGGTGATCCTGATCTATGCCGTGGCAATCACTAATTCGCTGGCTGAACAACTGGCGAGACACGTGGCGATGACCCCTGGGGTACGCGCTCTGCTGAGCCTCGCCGTGGTGCTGGTACTGAATCTGATCTTCCTGATGGGGCGCCATATGACCATCAAAGTGATGGGATTCCTCGTCTTCCCGCTGATTGGCTGTTTCCTGTTCCTCTCCATCTACCTGATTGGCAGCTGGCAACCGGAACACCTCACCAGTCAGATGCAGCTGAACGCAAAGACCTGGCACCAAATCTGGATCTCGATTCCCGTGATGGTTTTCGCTTTTAGCCATACGCCGATTATTTCGACCTTCGCTATCGATCAGCAGGAGAAATATGGTGAGCTGGCCATGGGTAAATGCAAAAAAATCATGAAGGTGGCCTACACCATCATCTGCGCCAGCGTGCTGTTTTTTGTCTTCAGTTGCCTGCTGTCCATTCCGCTGCCGTACATCGAAGCCGCGCGTAATGAAGGGGTGACGATTCTCTCTGCGCTCTCCATGGCGCCGGGCGCGCCGGGCTGGCTTGCAGTGACCGGCATTATCGTCGCGGTGGTCGCGATGTCGAAATCGTTCCTCGGCACCTATTTTGGGGTGATCGAAGGCGCCAGCGAAATCGTTAAAACCTCGCTCGGCCAGCTCGGCATTCGTAAGAGCCGCGCCTTTAACCGCGCCATGTCGATTATGCTGGTCTCGGCGCTGACCTTTATCGTCTGCTTTATCAATCCGAACGCCATCTCGATGATTTACGCCATCAGCGGCCCGCTTATCGCCATGATTCTGTTCATCATGCCGACGTTGTCGACGTATATCATTCCGGCGCTCAAGCCCTACCGTTCGCTGGGTAATCTCATTACCTTAATCGTCGGCCTGCTCTGCGTCTCGGTGATGTTCTTCAGTTAAATCCCTCTCGCGGCGACGCCTTCAGCGTCGCCGCACGTTCTGCCAACATTCTCGCCCATCGCTTCTCCCTGACGGGATTACACTTACTCCTTGCCTATCATCGGAGGGAGTCATTATGTCCAGCGTAACATTATCCGGGGTCATGACCTTAGGCGACCGTCAGGTTTACCGGCTTGGATACGGCGCCATGCAGCTCGCCGGCCCCGGCGTATTTGGCCCGCCAAAAGATCCCGACGCCGCCATTCGCGTTCTGCAAGAAGCCGTCGCCGCCGGGGTGAATCATATCGATACCTCCGATTTCTACGGCCCGCATATCACCAATCAGCTAATTCGCCAGGCGCTGCATCCCTATGGCGATGATTTGTGTATCGTCACCAAGGTCAGCGCCCGCCGCGATGAGAAAGGCAACTGGCTACCGGCGATGTCGCCGGCGGAACTCACCCAGGCCGTCGAAGATAACCTGCGTAACCTCGGCCTGGAGAGGCTGGAGGTGGTTAATTTGCGCAGCATGCTCGGCACCCACGGCCCGGTGGAAGGTTCGCTGGAGGAACCGCTAACGACCTTACTGGAACTAAAAGCCCGCGGTCTGATTCGTCACATCGGTCTGAGTAACGTCACCGCCAGACAGGTTGCCGATGCGCAGAAGCTGACGCCCATCGTCTGCGTACAAAACCAATACAACATCGCTAACCGCGGTGACGACGCGTTAATCGACGCGCTGGCGCAGCAAAACATCGCCTACGTGCCGTTCTTCCCGCTGGGTGGTTTTACGCCGCTACAGGCGCAGGAGCTTAACGAGGTTGCCGCCGGGCTCAACGCCACGCCGATGCAGGTGGCGCTGGCGTGGTTACTGCAGCGCTCGCCGAATATTTTGCTGATTCCGGGCACCTCATCGGTGGCGCATTTAAGGGAAAATCTCGCCGCCGCGACGCTTTCTCTGCCCGCCGAGGCGCTGGCGACGCTGGATAGCATCACCCGCTGATGGCGTCAACTCCCCCCTTTACGGCGTTTGTCGTAAAGGGTTATCCCCTTAATATTAAGCTGGAATTAGGCCATCTCTGCTGGCACTATATATCCTACAAATCGGGTTTTGCTGATTCCTTATCCGGGCAATAACCTTATAAATTGCATTGAGTTACGTTATTTCTTAGGCCTCCTAATTGGGAGGCTGTTGTCGTTTGTATTGTTCCATGGTTTTTGTTAACACTCTTGATTACAGGAAAAAACAATATCGGCTTCGACGTTTATACAAATCAATTTGGCCACAAAGATAGTCAATATCATCGAACGTTCACAAAAACATCTGGTTAACATAATCAGTATGTCGCTATTGCTGTAAAAAAAATTAACTATGCACAGTAACGATTCAACAAGGATTACCCATGATAGAGGGAACGATAAAAACCAGTAAGTATGAAATCATTGCTATTTTCAGAGAGGAACAGAGAAAGCAAACAGAGATAGAAATTTTCTTTAATAACAAAAGCATCAGTACTCAGATTGCGCGTGTCGATTTTGCCGAATTCCATATCCGCAGCGAGAGCAAAATCCCGGCGGGGAATAAATTCAAATTTATTCTGCATAGCGATTCAGGAAAGATCGAGTTCACCTCCCAGCGGCAGAAGAATTCCGCTGGCGGCGCGGAGAATAGCAATAAGGTGGCATTTGCGTTACCAGAATGCATCCAGGTTGTACAAAGACGACGAGATCCCAGATTTCGTTTGCGCGATGAGAATGATTTCTTTTGTCATGGCCGCCACAAAAATGGCGAAAACTATGCTTTTGATATCAAAGATATTTCTGATGGCGGCTGCGCGCTGATTGCGCAAAGTCCAAACCTGAAATTCCTTGCCAACAACTCAACGTTGAAAAACGCCATTCTGTCTCTGGCGGAATATGGCGAAATCACCGTTGATCTGGTTATCAAGAACGTGGCGATGGTCACGCTGGATAGCGAAGAGAAGAATCAGGAAAACTACTATCAGATTTCCTGTCAGTTTAAGTTCCGCCGCAGCGACGACAGGAAGAAAATAGAAAAAACGCTGATCGATTTGATTCTGGAAGCCAAGCGGAAGAAGAGAGTTTAATGCCCTTGAACAATATCTTGCTGTACACCGACGACAATATCATTGGCCAATCTATTCACGATTATCTGAGCGATATTCACCAGGATATCACCCAGGCCAGTTATCAGGACATCGTACAAGGGGGCGTCGCGCCCCTGGCTGAGACGGTGATCCTCAATATGATCCACAAGGATATATCCGCTGCCGATACGGTCGTATTACTCAACAAGCTGCGCTTTCATTTCTCGCGCTGTACATTGTTGGTATTGATGGTAAAAAGCGATATCGCCAATCTGTGCCGGGAATTAATAGATCTGGAAAACCTGTTAATCCTGACGGAAAAATCTTCCTTAGACGCATTTTCGGCAATTACCAGAACGCAGGATGAAAACCCACAGTCCCGGTATTTGCGCACGCAGCGAAAGCTGACGGCCAGAGAGCTGCAGGTACTGGAACTTATTATCGCCTGCAATAACAATAAGCGAATTGCCTCGCTGCTGAATATCGACCATAAGACGGTGCACAGCCATCGCATTCACATCATGAAAAAGTTGGGAATGAATAGCTCGCAGGTGATGCATAAGCAAATCGTCAATATGAATCACTGCTGAACGGGCATACCGCTGCCGGGTCTACAGCGCCAAACCAAAGTGTTGACGGAGCGCTCGCTTACCGGGCTCGCTAATTGTCACTTCTCGGTAGCCGGGCACCAGCATGAACCAACCTTTTTGCACGCCCCACTGCAACAAGGCAGCGCCCGCGGCACCACCAAGATGAAAACGGCGCTCGCTCCAGTCGAGGCAGGCGCAGCAGGCTTTGCGGCGGGAGCCGCCATCGCACGCAATACCTAAGCGGGCGAAATGCGCCTCCCCCGTCGCGGTAAGCGCTGCGCCATTAGCCGTGAGCCACGCTTGCTGTTGCAGAAAATCATAGATGGCGACGGCCACCTCACCCGCCAGATGATCGTAGCAGGTACGCGCCATACGCAGCGTCCCCGGCGTTCGTGTGGCCAGCGGCACCGCGCTTTTTCCGGCCATCGTCATCATATTTTCCAGCAATCCGGCGACATCACCACCCGCCAGGCGATAATAGCGATGCCGCCCTTGCGCCAGGCAGATCAGTAAGCGACTGCTGACTAACCGGCTAAGATGCGCGCTGGCGGTCGACGGCGAAATGTCCGCCGCGACGGAGAGCTCAGTCGCTGTCCATGCCCGGCCATCCATTAGCGCGCAGAGTATTTTCACTCGTGAAGGGTCAGCCATCGCCGAAGCAACCGCCGCCATCGCCACGGCCAGCGCTTCGTCATCATTAATCACAACCGCAGGTTGCAGCATAACACCTCCGCTTAATGTCGGTTACGCAGAGCGCGGACTCTGCATCTGATATTCACGCAGCACCTGCGCCACGCGAATCTGATAATCAGCAAAAATAGACTCCCGCCCTTCCCGCTGCGCCGCCTGATGACAAATATTGCACTTCCAGTCCGCCACCGCCTGCTCATCCCGCCACCAGGACAGCGACAATATCTTCCCCGGCGCACTGAGGCTTTGAAAACGCTCAATGGCGATAAAGCCGTCGATAGTCTCCAGCAGCGGTTTCAGCTGTGCCGCCAGCGCAAGGTATCGTTCCTGCTGCGCTGGCGTGACCTGTGCTTCAAAGAGTACCGCAATCATGGTTTTTTCCTCCAGTAACGAATGAAGCAGCACTGTAGCGCGCCGATGGCTAGCAATGCTTCGCCAGCGGGCGAAGTATCACCGTCACAGAAAGCCAAAAAACCACCAAACCATTCACATAATCAATGCCAGGCGAAATTCTGGCGAGGTTTAAACGCGGGTCAACGGAAATTAGCACTCTCAAAAATGAGATATAACATTCTGTTTTTACAGTTTTTTTCAATAAAAGTTCCATTTGCAGTCATACAACCGCCACAAAAATGTGATCTAAATCGCACTTTTTGCAACGTACGTTATAGTTAGCAGACTTATTATAAACCCATCGAAAGCACAACGCTTTCCACCATAAAAGTTAAAAGGATAAACACCATGAAAAACGTAAAATTACTTGCTGCTGCTGGTATGCTGTCTCTGGTTTCTTTCGCAAGCTTTGCTGCTCACCCGGTGAGCGTGACCTCTGATACCCTGGACAACGCAGAAGCAAAAATCGCTGCTATCGCTAAAGATCAGGGCGCCTCTTACCACATTACCGAAGCCTATACCGGTAATCAGGTACACATGACGGCGGAACTGTCTAAATAACCGAATGGTCGCAGAGGGAGCTGCCGGACAGGTCGTCTGAGGACGGCTGGTCTGGCTCCCGCCACGTAAAAAAACACGGCAATGTCGAGCCCCTTCATGGGGCTTTTTCACGTCAACGTTTCGCCAGCGCGCGCTGAATAGAGAGCACACTCGCCAGCACCACAATCAGCCCCGCCAACGCCATTCCCTCAATTCTCTGACCGAGAAAAATCCATCCCAGCAGTACCGCCGTCACCGGACTTAGCAGGCTCATTGCCGATACCGCCACCGGCGACAATCGACTGATACCGCGAAACCATAAGCCATACGCCAGCATCGCCCCGGCTACGCACAGCCAGACATAACCAGCGGCCTGTAATAGGGTGACGTTATGCAGCGGCGGGTCCACCAGCAGCGCGATAGGCAGTAACACGATCCCGCCAATCAGCAATTGCCAGCCGGTCATCGCCACGACCGGCAACGATAGCGCCCAGCGCCGCGACAGCCAGGTGCCCAGCGCCATACTAACGGCGCCAAGAAAGGCGGCGCCGATACCTAACGAATCCAGCACCGTGCGCGGAGAAAGCAGCAACATCGCCATACCGATGATCCCGGCGCAGGCGGAAACCACCGCCAGCCACGGCGAACGCTGGCGATCCACGCACCAGGCCAGCAGCATCACCAGCAGCGGCTGAATCGCGCCGATCACCGCCGCCAACCCGCCGGGAAGACGATAAGCGGCGATAAACAGTAACGCCTGAAAGGCGCCGATATTTAATATTCCGGTGATGATCAGCTTCCACCACTCACCACGCTGCGGAAACTGACGGCTCCACAGTAACAACGCAATTCCGGCAGGTAATACCCGCAACAGCGCGGCGATAAAAGGACGGTCCGGCGGTAGGAACTGCGAAGTAACGATATAGGTGGTTCCCCAGATAGCGGGAGCCAGCGCGGTCAGCAGCAGATCGACCGCCAGATGACGAGTAAAAAAGGCCATGATTTTATCTTCATATCAAGTTAAATTGTGTAGCAAGTATGTATCGATAAATATCTTGATATCAAGATAAGTGAGCACGCATGGACAAATTACCGCCAACGGATGCCGTTGACCGCATTCTCGCCCAATGGCAGCGCGAGCGCCCGGATCTGGATTGCAGCCCGATGGGGCCAATCGGCCGCCTGAAACGCTGCGCCATGCTGCTGGAGCCGCGCGTTGAGACGGCTTTCATCAAACATTCTCTGGTACGCTGGGAGTTCGACATGCTGGCGACGCTGCGCCGCGCCGGCGAGCCATTCGTGCTGTCGCCGACCCAGCTCTTTTCGACACTGATGATTACCTCCGGCACGATGACCCATCGCCTCAAGGCGCTGGAAAAACGAGGGTTGATTACCCGCTTAGCAAATCCTCAGGATGCCCGCAGCATGCTGGTAGCGTTAACGCCAGAGGGACGAGCGCTGATCGATGAGGCGGTTGCCACCCACGTGGCGAATGAGCAACAACTGCTGGCGGGGCTTTCCGTCCCCCAACGCCAGCAGTTAGACGAGGCGCTGCGGGTATTGATGCGCCTGCTGGAAAACGACTAACATCCGGCGGCAATAAAATCGCCGTTGGCGCTGACCGGGATGACAGTTAGAAACAGCACTGTAGCAAACAAGATGAGCAGCACGCCGCCAATCATTTTCACCAACGGCACCAGCCAGCGTAGCTGACGGCTATCGGCGATAAACAAGTTGATCGCCCGATTGCGCGCATAGCGTACCACCAGCGACAATCCGAGGATTGAAAGCGCGGTGCCTAATGCCATGGTCATCACCGCGGCAATGCCCCAACTGACAATTCCCAGCGCATTAGCAAACATCAGGATCATGATTGCTCCGCTACAGGGACGCGCGCCAATCGCCAGCACGACGCCAAGGCGAGTTTTCCAGTCGACGCCGTGTAATTCGCGCCCAACGCCATGATGGCCACAGCCGCACTGTGCATCATGCCCATGCAAAGGCGTCACTGCGTTAATCGTCATTTTGCGCGGGCGCAGGCTTGCCAGCGCCCGGTAGATAACATATGCGCCAAAGGCGCCAATCATCAGGGCGCTAATTTTCTCCACGTACCAGCGGCTGGCGCTAAGGTCGCCAGAGGCCAGGTTCAGGCCAACCGCGAGGATAAAGACGAATAATATGGCGCTCACTCCCTGCATCAGGCTGCCAAGGAACGGGACAATCCGCGCTGCCGCCACGCTCTCCTGGTTGGTACTGAGGTACGTGGTGACGATGAATTTACCGTGCCCTGGTCCAATGGCGTGCAGCACGCCATAGAGAAATGCCCCAACCAGCAGCCAGACGCCGCCACTGTACTGGTTATCGTTGAGCTGCAACAGGTACATGACCAGGTAGCGATGCAGGGTAATTTGCATCGCCAGACACCACTGAATAAACGCTCCCCAATGGGCATGCAGCGTCATGGCGGCCCATAGCAGCGTAACCCCCAGCACGCCCGCCAGCAGCAAGCGTGTTTCGCGGCTTAAATAACGTATGGCTAACATAATGTCGTCACCTTTTAGAGGTCTCGCATTGTGCCGAAGTCAGCTTAATCACCTCAGCATCGCAGGGTCTTATTACAGCGTATTGCGTTTTGCAATAACCGCCAAATACGCATACCATCTGCACATTCTATCGTCGTCAGGCAAGGAGATGCTTGTGGATAAGACTCACTCTTCGACCCCGCCAGAGAGCCACGAAAGCCGCTTTCATAAAGAAGAGTTTCCCTTCTTTTGGGTGGTTAACGTTTACGCCCGTTATACCCAATTAATGGAAATCGAGCTCAAAAAAATCGACATCGACCTTTCCCGCTTTCGCGTACTGATGCTGGTGCATCAGTACCACCGCGCCAGTATTTCGCGGATCACCGAATATGCCGTTAGTAAGATGCCAACGGTGACCAAAATTGTTGGCCGTCTGCGCGATGATGGCCTGCTCACGACCCACGTTAGCGTCAGCGATGGTCGGGTCACCGAAGCGGAACTTACCGCCGCCGGTGAAGCCAAAGTTGCCGAAGCCCGGGCGTTAGCGGAAACCGTGTTTGCTAAAGCCTTCAAGGGCATCACCCCAGCGCAGGAAAAAAAGATGAATCAGGTGCTGGCGCTCATTCTGCATAATCTCGATGACTAATCCCCTGCAATAATAACCATTTTCTATAAATGGTTATTCTTTTTATTTTGCCCTCCCCTGCGTTTTTCGCACACTTTTTTATCATTTTTTTAACTTATATTTTTCATTTATTTTTGTGACGCCCCTCAAGAGATTAAAATTTAAACACAATCTTTTATCCATAAAAATCAATACATTAATAAAAATCATTGCCTTCATAGCGTCGTCTTATCATGAATTTCGATGTAAAAAACGGGTGACAAATTACTTGAAATTTCAAGTTTTACTGACAAGATTATCTCAAACGCCAGCGGGTCGTTTTTTAGTCATTTAGCGCGGTAATTATCAGCCCTTACGGAGTTGTGAAACATGGTTACTGAACATCGTACAGAGACAGAAAACGCACAATCCGGGTTTATCTCGCGCTTTACCCTTGGCGACGGCGAGCTGACGTTTGCGGTCAAAGACAGCCTCGATATTGCCGGTTTCCCGACCCGCGCCGGCAGCCCGGTATTGCAGGATGCGCCGCCTGCCGTCCGCCATGCGGCCGTAGTCGCGGCGCTACTGGATAACGGCTGCCAGCTGCGCGGCAAAACGACCCTACACGAGCTGGCCTTTGGCGTTACCGGCATTAACCCGCATAGCGGTACGCCGCGTAATCCGCATTATCCGCAGTTAATCCCCGGCGGTTCGTCCAGCGGCTCTGCCGCCGTGGTCGCGGCCAGTGAAGTCGACTTCGCCGTCGGCACCGATACCGGCGGCTCGGTGCGAATGCCCGCGGCCTGCTGCGGCGTGGCTGGCCTGAAGCCGAGCTTTGGCCGTCTTAGCCGCGCTGGCGTCATGCCGACTGAAAGTTCGCTCGACTGCGTCGGCCTGTTAGCCCGCGATATCGCCACATTGCGTCAGGCGCTGGCAAAAGCGCTGGGGGAATCAGTGCCTCCTGCGCGCCGGGAAGCCCCCGCGATAAGCTATCTGGCGGGCATGGCAACGCCGGAAATTGAGCAACTGATCGTCTCACGTCTGCAGCAGGCGGGTCTGACATGGACTAGCGCTGAACTGCCGGGGTTCAACGAAGCGCATCAGGCCGGGCTTACGGTGATAAGCCAGGAAAACTGGCTGGCGTTTCACAACATTATCGACGCGCCGAATCTGGCGCCGGACGTCGCCCAGCGGATCCGCGCTGGCGCGGAGATCGGCCCTCAGCAGCGGCAGGCTGCGGAAAGCGTGCGTCAACAATTCAGCGCCGCGGTGGATGCGCAACTGGCGAAAACCCCGCTGATTCTGCTGCCGACCCTGCCAGAATGCCCGCCAACGCTGGAAGAAGCGGCGGATCCGCTCAAAGTGGTCAACCTGACTCGCCTGGTGCGCCCATTTAATTTAAGCGGTCATCCGGCCCTGAGCCTGCCGCTTGGCGAAGTTAATCATCGCCCGGTGGCTCTGCAATTAGTCGCCAATAAAAATAAAGAGTTCGATTTACTTAATTACGCTGAGTATTTGCTGGAACAATTAAAATAATAAAACCGTACTTTCATTAACTGGAAGAGGCTAAATCGCATGTTAAACCCCTCTGCAACTTTGCGTGCGGAAAAGACCCTGCACGCCACGACAATAGAGTTTGCCGAATTACTCGCGGATATTAAAAAACGCAGCGAGGAGTTCGAGCAGCAGAAATATATCCCGGCGGATATTATTTCCCGCTTTAAAAAGATCGGTGTTTATCGCGCGCTGGTGCCAAAACGCTACGGCGGCGATGAAATATCACCTGCGGAGTTTTGTCAGTTAATTGAAACGCTCTCAACGGCGGACGGATCCGCCGGCTGGGTGGCGAGTTTCGGCATGAATCCATTTTATCTTGGCGGCCTGCCGCCGAGCAGTCTCGATGAGCTTTACCGCCACGGGCCGGATATCGTCTTTGCCGGCGGGATCTTCCCGCCGCAAAAAGCGACGACTCAGGATGGCGGTTACCGCGTCAGCGGGCGCTGGAGCTTCGCCAGCGGCTGCAGCGGCGCCGAACTTATCGGCGTGGGCATTCTAACCGATGACGGTAGCGAGCGTCCGCTACCGCGCATCGCGGTGCTACCCGCCGGGGAGTTCACCATCGATCCGGTCTGGAATACGGTCGGCCTCTCCGGTACCGGTAGCCATGACGTGGTGCTGAATAATGCCTTCGTGCCGCAGGAGTGGACCTTTATTCGCGGCGGCGAACTTAACCTCGAAGGCCCTCTGTATCGCTATCCGGTACTATCGCTGGCCACTCAGGTGCTGTCGGTGGTCGCGCTGGGTATCGCCCGCGCGGCGTTATCGGAAATTTACGCCATTGCCGAACGACAAAGCTCGGTCACCGGCGCGCCGTGCCTGGCGGATCGTCAATTCGCGCAGATGGAAATCGCCCACTGCGAAGCGGAACTCCGTTCGGCGCGCTGCTGGTTCTACGACGCCATCGACGATGTCTGGCAGGCGATTCTGCGCGGCGAGGAACCGGGAGAAGAGCGGATTAACGCCATGCGCCTCTCTTCCACCCACATTACCCGCGTCTCTGCTTCGGTCACCACCCGCGCGCTGAAACTGGCCGGGATGCCGGGCATTTCAATGCGCAGCCCGCTGCAGCGCTATGCCCGCGACTCCATGGTCATCACCCAGCACGCCTTTATGGGCGAGCTGACATACATCAACGCCGGCAATATGTTCTTCGGCCACTCGCCGCAGCCCGGCTATTTATAAGTCAACACGGAGCCGGTAATGAATGAAGAAATGCTGCAACGGCTGGAAAAGCTGGAAGCCGTAGTGCAGATCCGTAACGCCATCAGCCAGTATATGCATCTCTGTGATGATCTAACGCATCCGGATACCGCCCGAGAAATTGGCGCGCTATTTAGCGAAACGGCTATTTGGGAAGGTATCGGCGAATTATATCAACAAAAGCTCGGGCGCTACTGCGGCAGAGCGGCGATCGTGGGGATGATGAACGCTTATATTAGCGAGCCGTCGCACTTCGCCATCAACGTACATTATTTAACGGCCGAGCATATTCGCGTTGGCGAAAATAACCACGCGGTTGGCCGCTGGAAAATGCTGCAAGCTTCAACGTTTCGCCGCGGCGGCTCGCATTTAAATAGCGCGGAGCTCGTCATTGAATTTATTAAACAAGATCAACAGTGGTTTATTCATCATTTTACCACCCGTAATTTATTTAGCCGCCCGGTAGCTGACTGGCATTCGCTCGCCGATTTACCGGTGCCTGATGGTCATTAAAAGAGATATGTGGAGAGTGACAATGTCTGAATGTATTCCGGTAAAAAATATCGATACCAGCCATACCGCCGAAACGCTGGCGGCACTGGTGCAAAGCGACCGGGTCCATACCTGTCTCTATACTTCCGAGGAAATTTTCGACCTCGAAATCGACAACATTTTTAACCGTACCTGGGTATGGGTCGCCCACGAGAGCGAAATCCCTGACGCCGGCAGCTATAAATCCTCGATGGTGGGTACCCAGCCGGTGATCGTCGTGCGCGATCGCAAAGGCAATATCAACGTGCTGCTCAACCGCTGCCGCCACCGCGCCGCCACCGTCTGCGAACATCGCAGCGGGAAAACGAACGGTTTTACCTGCCCGTATCACGGCTGGGGCTATGGCCTCGACGGCGCGCTGCGCGGGGTGCCGCATCCGGAGAGCTACGGCGATACGCTGAACAAATCTGAGCTCGGCATGGTGCGCCTGCGCGTTGAAAGCTACGCCGGAATGATTTTCGCCAGCTTCAACCACGACATTGAGCCACTGACCGACTTCCTCGGCCCGGCGATGAAATGGATGGATCTGTTCATGAAACAGGGGGCTGGCTACGCGCTGCAGGCCACCACCGCGCACCGTTTTCGCTTTCCCGGCAACTGGAAAATCCAGCTGGAAAATACCACCGACGGCTATCACTTCCCGATCGTTCATAAGTCGTTTTTAAGCTCGGTCGATAAACAGACCGAAGAGATGCTCAACTTCGTCGACGGCAAAGGTTTCGTGGAAGATCTCGGCAATGGCCACAGCGTGATGGTGATGATCCCCGAGCTTATCGATCTGGAAGCCAATCTCGATGCGCCAATCCCGGAACGCTTTAGCGAACTGGCCCAAGCCCTGCGCGAGGAAGGCCACGACGAGCAGCAGGTGCGGCGCATCGTACGCGCGGTCGGCGGCAGCGGTTTTAACCTTAACCTGTTCCCTAATGTCGCCTGTTCAATGGCCTTCTTCCGCGTGCTGCAGCCGATATCGGTAAAAGAGACGGAAATTCATCACATGGTGCTGACCATGAAAGATGGCCCGGCGATCGCCAACCAGGCGCGCCTGCGGCTGCACGAACACTTCCAGGGGCCGATGGGCTTCGGCACCCCCGATGATTCAGAGGCCTGGGAGCGGGTGCAGCGCGGCGGCGGCGCGGGCGACGATCTGTGGATCATGCTCAACCGCGGCCTGCCCGGCGAAGTCCGCACCGCCGACGGCCTGCGCAGCGACGTCAGCGCCGAAACCGGCATGCGCGCCGCCTATCAACAATGGAAAAAGTACATGACCGCTGACCACCGGGGGCAATAATGAATACATCACCTATCCTCAACGCCGCCATTCAGTTTATTAACCTGGAAGCGGACCTGCTCGATCAAGGCGAATTTCGCGAATGGCTGGCGCTGTGGCGCACCGAGGGGATGTACATCATCCCCATCGACCAGCAGACCACCGATTTCGCCAACGTGCTCAACTATGCCTACGACAACCACGAGATGCGGGAAAAACGCGTGCAGCGTTTATACAGCGGCGAATCTATCTCCACCACCCCGCGCGCGCGCACTATCCGCATGAGCGGACGTTATCGCCTGCTCGGCGTCAGCGATGAGGTCGTCGAAGTACGCTGCGCCCAATTCCTTTACGAGTACCGCAAGGGCAATGAACAGCACTACGCCGCTGACGTCACCTGGACGCTGGCGCCGGAGGGCGACAGTTTCCGCATCCTGCAAAAGGTGGTGCGCCTGATTAACGGCGACGATTACCTGCATAGCATTGGCTACATCCTGTGAGGACTTTATGACACGTAGCGTACTTATTACCGGCGCGGCCAACGGCCTCGGGCTGGTTATTA
Source organism: Klebsiella sp. 141161 (assembly GCF_050600815.1). Lineage (NCBI taxonomy): Bacteria > Pseudomonadati > Pseudomonadota > Gammaproteobacteria > Enterobacterales > Enterobacteriaceae > Klebsiella > Klebsiella sp. 141161. Next base: position 309,500 of record NZ_JAQIRN010000002.1, read on the forward strand.
GCCGCCATCTCTGGCAACAGGGCTATCAGGTGGCGATGGCCGACCTCAATCTCGATGCGGTCACCCGCAGCGCGCAGGAGATCGATCCCAGCGAGCAGCGGCTGCGGCTGCTGCCGCTGGCGCTGGATATTCGCCAGCCGCAACAGTTCAGCGATGCGCTGGCGCAGATCCGCGCACGCTTCGGCGAACTCGACGTGCTGGTCAACAACGCCGCCTTAACCCTGACTACGCCGATCATGGAGATCGACGTGGAGGAGTTCGATCGCGTCACCAGCACCAACCTGCGCGGCACCTTCGTCGGCTGCCAGACCATCGGCCGCTATTTCAGCCAGCGCCAGCAGGGCAGCATTATTAACCTCGCGTCGCTGGCCGGGCAAAACGGCGGCACCGCCTCCGGCGCCCACTATGCAGCCTCCAAAGGCGGCATTATTACCCTGACCAAAGTCTTCGCCCGCGCCCTGAGTAACGCCGGGGTGAGCGTCAACGCGATTGCGCCGGGGCCGCTGGATCTTCCTTCCGTTCGCGCCGCGGTGCCGGAAGAGAAAATGCCGGCGCTGCTGGAGATGATCCCGATGAAGCGGCTTGGCGATCCGCTGCTGGTCGCCCGCGCGGTAGAACTGCTGGCGGCGCCCTCCGCCACCTTTATCACCGGTGCGACCTGGGATATCAATGGCGGCATTTATATGCGTTAAGCCCTTCGCGGGTGGAGAAAAACTATGGCTGAAACATTGACGGTACGCGTCACAGAACGCGAAATTCAGGGAGCCGAGGTGGTAGTCCTGACGCTGGCCTCGCCGGACGGCGCTCCCCTGCCCTCGTTTAGCGCCGGGGCGCATATCGATCTGCATCTTGGCGATGGCATCGTGCGCCAGTATTCGCTGTGCGGCAGCGCCCATCACCCGCAGCGCTATCGGTTGGGGATCCTCAAGGATCGCGCCTCGCGCGGCGGTTCGCTGGCGGCGCACGCTTTACAGCCCGGCGACGAGGTGCAAATTAGCCCCCCGCGCAACCTGTTCGCGCTGGAGATGTCGGCGCCTCATAGCATTCTGATCGGCGGCGGCATTGGCATCACGCCGATGCTGGCGATGGCCGATACGCTATTTCGCGCCGGGAAATCCTTCGAAGTGCATTACTGCGGCCACAGCCGTGAGGGAATGGCGTTTCTGGCCGAGCTGGCGGATTGCCACTTTAGCGCGCACGTTCAGCTACATATCAGCGATGAAAACGGCAGGATCCGCCCTCAGGAACTCCTGACGCCTCATGCCGCCGCCGGCCACCTGTACGTTTGCGGTCCGGAGGGTTTTATGGCGTGGATTAATGAAACGGCGCAGGGGTGCGGTTTCAGCGCGGAGCGGCTGCATCAGGAGTATTTCAACCGCGAGGTCGAAACCAGCGGCGGCAGCTTTGAGGTTGAGGTTCCGGAACTCAACCTTAGCGTTACCGTCGGCGAAAACGAGACCATCGTCGCCGCGCTGCAAAAGGCCGGCATCAAAGTGAAAGTCTCCTGCCAACAGGGCGTCTGCGGCACCTGCCTCGCCAACGTTTGTAGCGGCGTACCTGACCACCGCGACGAGTATTTAACCGAAGAAGAACGCGAAGACAACGACCAGATCCTGCTGTGCTGTTCGCGGGCCAAAACCCCGCGGCTGGTTATTGCAGGCTTCGAATACGTCAAACTGAAATAACGGGTATGACTATGAACCTGACATCTGATTTTCGTAATGCCATGGCGCAACTGGGCAGCGCGATCACCATTATTACCACCGATGGCCCGGCGGGCCGCTTCGGCTTTACCGCCTCGGCGGTGTGTAGCGTGACGGATTCACCGCCGACGCTGCTGGTATGCATGAACCGCTCGTCCTTCGCGCACGGCAAATTCCAGCACAACGGCGTGCTGTGCGTTAACGTGCTCTCCGGTCAACATCAGCAATTGTCCGGGATTTTCGCCAACGGCCAAATCCGCTCTGAAGAGCGCTTCCTGCACGACGAATGGCTGGCGCTGGAGACCGGCTCGCCGGCGCTGGCTTCCGCCGTGGCGAACTGCGACTGCGTCATTGCCGACAGCCACGAAGTGGGCAGCCACAGCGTATTTTACTGCGAGGTCAAACAGATCCGCTTCGGCAACCCCAGCGACGGGCTGGTCTGGTTTAATCGCCAGTTCCACACCCTTAGCATGGCGTCGTGCCGTTAAGTTTCATCATAACCATAAAAACCCAGCCGACCCATCGCCCGGCGCCAGCAGGCGCCGCCTGATTCACCTGCACTGGAGTTAACCTTATGTCTGGAGCTGTGAGCGGTACAACGGTCCCCCCGGCGCAACCTATGCGCAAATTAATCATCGGGTCTTTTCTCGGCAACTCGCTGGAATGGTACGATTTTTTCCTGTACGGCACCGCGGCGGCGCTGGTCTTCGGGCCGCTGTTTTTCCCCGCCACGAATGACCCGCTGCTCGGTTCATTTTTAGCCTTTTCCGGCTTCGCCATCGGCTTTATCGCCCGCCCGCTCGGCGGCGTGATATTCGGCCATCTCGGCGATCGCTACAGTCGCAAAATGACGCTAATCATCACCCTGACGCTGATGGGCGCCAGTACGTTCTTAATTGGCCTGCTGCCAACCTACGCCCACATCGGCGTGCTGGCGCCAATCGCCTTGATTACGCTGCGCTTTGTACAGGGCGTGGCTTCCGGCGGCGAATGGGGCGGCGGGGTGTTGATGCTCAGCGAAAACGCGCCGGAAAGCCAGAAAGGGTACTACACCGCCTGGAGCCAGGTAGGAGTCTGCGGCGGGTTTGTTCTTTCTTCGCTGGCATTCTATCTGGTACAGCTGCTACCACAGGAAGAGGTGATGTCGTGGGCGTGGCGTATTCCGTTTTTGCTCAGCCTGTTTATCTTTCTGGTCGGCGTCTATATTCGCCGTAACATCCAGGAAAACGCGGAATTCGTGGCGCGCAAAGCAGAAAACGACAGCAAAAATGAGGCCCATCATTTACCGGTACTCAGCGCCTTTAAAAATCATCCACGAGCGATATTACAGGCTATCGGCCTGCGGCTGGCGGAAAACGGCGCGGTGTATATCTTCTTCACGTTTTCAGTGGTCTATTGCAAACATATCGGCATCGACACCCGCGACCTGATCGCGGCGGTCACCATCGCTATGACGGTGGAGATCGCCACGATTCTCGGCTGGGGATGGCTTTCCGATCGCATTGGCCGTAAGCGGCTTTACTACATCGGCGTGATAGGCATGGCGCTGGTGGCCTTCCCCTTCTTCTGGCTGCTGAATATGCACACCTTCCCGGCGATGCTGCTCGCCATGCTGTTGGCATTGCCATTGTGCCATGGCGCGATGATTGCCGCGCAGCCGTGTCTGATGGTGGATCTATTTCCGGTGGAGGTACGCTACACCGGGCTGGCGCTGGGACATGAGATTGGGGCGGTGATTTCCGGCGGTATTAGCCCGATGCTGGCGGTGGCTTTTCTAATGATGTGGGATAGCTATATCCCCATTGCGCTGATGCTGCTGGCTTTCGCGCTACTGGCGCTGGTGGCGCTGGTAAGTATTCGCCAGCAGCAGTTGCGACCTGAACCGGTCGCAACCACGTAAACCACGTAAACCACGTACACCGCGCGCAAAGGAAGGCGCGCGGTACAGAGGGTTAGTTATTGTTCACCACGATAATGACCCGGCTTTTAATCGTACCGCCGCGGATATTCTCGCCATATTTCATCGGTTTGATTTGCAGATAGATCGGGTTGTTGCTGCCATGCCGGGCCTCCTCGTCGGAGTGATAAAGGAAACCGCTGCCGTACTGGAGTTCCCCGCCCTGGCTATCGCGCAGATGAAAACCGACTTCTCCGGCGCCGGTGGCGGCATCCTGATCGTCATTCTTCAATATTTTGCTGGTGCCGGCAAAGCCGGAGGCGGCGACAAAGTAATAATCAATTTTACCGGGCGTCAGTTCGAATACCGCCGACTCGTTCTGGCTACAGTCGATATCAACGCTTTCCATGCGATATTGCGCTTTGTCTTCTTTAATATCGAAGTAGCTGTAATCGCCCATATTGATGAGACGGCTCGGGACGTCAAAACCGCAGGTCATAATATTAATCTGCAGGGTGACGTTAAAGGTGTAATTGATGGTTATCACATGGCAATCTTTATTACCTTTACAGTACTCAAAGCGCATCGAGTAAAGCAGTGGAAAGGATTCTCCTGGCCTCACCTGCGTCCCGACCGCCGCGCCTTCTTTAATCGTATAGCGAATACCGATCACGCTGTTGAAGATATCCGCTAAGTTATAACTCTGATTTTTTATGATATTACCATCCGCAAGCGCGTTGAGTTTTGCAGGATCGAGAGAAAACTCCATCACGTAGGTTTTACTGCCGACTACCACGTAGAAGTCTTTATTGTCAGGGGGCGACGATGCCACCGAGACGCTGACATTTTGCGTACTGTTGCAGATAAAGTGAAATCCGTCGGCCTGAATATCACTGTTTTGGACATTCAATTCACCGCTGGCGGCCAGCGGTTTAAATGTGTAATTACCACTAGCGTCAACCGTCAGCGATTTAACATCCGGGGTGACATCACAGTTCCCCGCCCGCGCTAAAAAAGAGCATAAGCTTAATACCAGCAAAATTATCCATTTCATGAAAATCGTCCTTTTAGCGGCAGACATAGGTCTTACCTTCATCAATGGTATGTTTAAATGTAATGGTGCAGTAATGGCCCTGCTGCTTATCGACCGCGATGGTTATCGACGGCGGTACGTTATCGGTGCGGATATACAGCATGCTGCCCTGACCGACGACGCCGACATTCTGTCCGTCGTTATCTTCAATTTCATAGCCAAATTTCAGCGGCGTACCGTCCGGGCGTTCGGCGTGAATAAGCCAGGGTTGACGTTGATCGGTATCGAAACGCGCCAGCACCACCGCGCCGCGGTACGGAGCGACCGCTTTACGGTTGCCAATCAACTCGGTTTTGCTCTGCGTATTGGCGGTATTCAGCAGTAACGAACTCTCGCGATAGGGCAATACGTGATCGAAAATGACCGTTCCCTGACCGTTGGTGGTGCGATATTTCTGACCATTAACGAAAGCATTTTCCAGGCCCGGCGCCTGAATAATGGCGAAGGTTTCCGACAGCTGGTTCGCGAAATTGACGCCGCCGGACCAGGCTACCACTCCACCCGACAGGCTGCCGCTGGCCTGGGTATATTTCGACGACTGGCTGTAGCTGCCGCTCAGCGTCGCCAGCGGCGCGTTCCAGGTAAGGTTGCCGCCGGCGGTGGTTTCATGATTTTGCTGCTGCCGGCTAAAGTTCACACCATAATCAAACTGGTCTCGTTGGCCGCCGGTTCCACTGATGCCGGTGTTATTGGAGGCAAAACCGTCATTATCGAAGGTCGTCGAATTCGACAGCGTCAAACGACGCGCCAGCACGCTATCGCTCTCTCCCCAGATCAGCGGAATCGAAATGAAGAGGTTAAAGCGCTTATCTTCATGATGATCCTCATCATAGGTCTGGCTGGCCGAAATGGTCCAGGAAACCCGCTGCCAGTTATTAGAGTAGCTCAGCTGATAATCTTTATTGCTGCCGCTTTTTCCCCAGTAGTCACGCCATAAGGCGCTAAGCGAGAAAGACCCTAACCCTTCCGGCAACGACTGGCTAATATTGGCGGAAAAACTATTTTTACGGCCAAAATCATAACGGTAATAATCATCAATGTTGTAAACGTCATTATCATCATGGTGATAACTATTACGGTTCTTCGCCCAGACATGATCGTTAAAAGTACGATAGTCGCTGGTTGAATAGCGATAAGCCGCCATTCCGAAACGCGTTTTAGTCTGGGTGAGGTATTTGTTGTAGGCAATCTGATAGCTTTGTCCTTCAAAAGTACCGTTATCCTGATCGCTGCGCGCCCAGGTACCGTCAACGGATACCGCGCCGAGATGAGTATTCCACCCGGTTCCCATAGTAAAAGCCTGATAGTCGGTACCGAGCATGGTACCGCCATACAGGGTCAGCAGGTTGTTCAGGCCATATTGATAGCTAGCCTGCATAAAGTCTTCCTGATTGCTGGCGCCTTCGATATGGCTGCGCCCGGCGGCAATGTCATATTTAGACACCCCCGGCTGCAACATATTAGGTACCGAGGAATAAGGCACCAGGTAGGTGGTTACCGAGCCGTCGGCTTCCCGGATAGTGACATCGAGATCCGCCCCGCCGCCGGCGAGTTGTAAATCGGCAATCGCGAACGGTCCCGGCGGCACCTCTTTCTGATAGACGGTGAAGCCGTTCTGCTCAATAGTCACCAGCGCGTTGCTCTGGGCAATCCCCTGTACGATCGGCGTAAAGTTCTGTTTTGAGTTTGGCAACATTTGCATGTCGCGGAACAGACGAACCCCACGAAAGCGTACCGCATCGAAAATATCCGAGGAGGTATACATGTCGCCCGCGCGCAAGGTGCCTAAAATCGGCGCGAAGCCGCGTTCCAGATACAGGGTGTTGCTCTTCCAGTCGCCACCACCGCTATCGGCCTTGCTGTAGGTGGCGTCAGAGTGCAACTGCCAGCTCAACAGGTTCAGCCCGCTGTTGAAACGGGCATAGGTGCTTTTGTTATTGCCGCTGTCTTTATAGTCGCTGTAATACTGGCTCAGATAATAAGAGGTATACAGCGCGTTAACGCCGCGGTCCCAACTTTCCGGCGCGACGTAGCCGCGCTCAAGATCCAGAACGTAGGCCTGCGGAATTTCTAAATCAAGCTGAAAAATATTGATATTAAAGGTATAACTGCCGCTCCGCACCGCAGATTTTAGCGTCATACACTGGTTATCTTTCACCATCTGCGCGCTATCCGCTTTGATTCCCAGCTGATTTAATAATGCCGATGACAAGCAGGTATCATCCGGATTACTGGCGACTACGATTGGATATTTACCACGCCATTGTTTATTGACGTAAATATCCAATTCATATTCCCCAGGCAGCGGTTGATTATCCGCGAAGCGAAAGCTTGACGATTTCTCACCTTTCATTCCGCCGATCATAAAATTGGTATCAAAAGTCTCCTCAGCGGCCTGCAACTGGCCGGATAATAAAACCAACAATATCATTGAGGAAAGCGGCGTCATCCTTAACATGGCCAACTCCATTATTTATTATTTTACATTGAGCCTGTCGCTAATAAAGTTCCCATTATCATCAATCATCGTTAGCGAATACTGGCGGACGAGGTAATTTTTTAAAACCAGGTCCTGACTGGATAACGGCGCGAGCATAACGCTGCGTTCATTGACTTTAACACCGCTTACTTTAATTTCAGTAATCGTCAGCCAATTTGCCGAACCATTGGCAATATGCAGGGCGTTTTTACGCGAAGACAATGAAATATTTTTAAACGTATCTTTATTTACCGCCGCGATGCCTTTAGGGCGATAAAAAAGCTTAATACGGTTTTGCATGGCAAACCGTAGCGTATTCGCCCCCTCACTGCCTGGCGTATTCGGAGGAATATCGAGTACATTGAGATAAAACAGCGACTCTTTGTTAGCCGGAAGTTTATTGGCTAATTTTTTAATTCGCAGCTGCTGTCCGGAGTTACCCGCTATGCGCGCCACCGGCGGCGACAGCAGGAAAGGCACGTTGATTTTTTCCGGCGGCAACGAGGTATTGCCATCGTCTATCCACGACTGCACCAGTGAAGAGCGGGCGCCATGATTCATCAACTGTACGACCACTTCTTGTTTCTCAGCCGGATAGACAACCCGGGTACCGAAAATCACCACTCCGGCATGCGCGGGTTGCATAGCGATAAATAAGCCTGCTAATAAAATCCGTTTCATAGCACCACACCCTCAGCACAATAATTGCCGGCGAAACGCCGGCACAGGTCCTTACTCCGCAGATACGGCAATCGTTAACACCGAGCGGACTTCACCGGCGGTCACCGGAGTGGTGGCATTAATTCGTGCGTATTGCGCAGAGAAGTTCATTTGATAGACGCCATTGCCCACAGAAGTCACCGCCCGCGGCAAATTATTAACGTCATACATGGTATTTTCATTAATCTCCGAATCACCCAGTTTTAATTTAAAACCGACACCATTAGCAGAAGTTGTCGTCGCGATAGGATTAAGTACGCCGCCGGTAGTATAGGTCCCGCCGCTAATATCAATCGATTTCAATACTGTGCCTTCCGGGCAAACGATAGTTAATGGATCGCTACTGGTAGCGAAATTACCGGATAAGACGTCACCGGCCGCCATGCCGGCAAAACGGGTTGCATCAACATCAGCCAGCTGAATTGTACTGCTATAATCGGTTTCAAAACGACAGGAAGAATTAATAACATTACCAATAATAACTAACTCGCCCTGCTCTTCATTTGGCGCCGCGGCAAAAGCATTAACATTCATCAGCACGGTTGAAAATACTGCAGCAGCAATAATTGAACGCTTCATATAATATTCCTTTTATTAACAATTCCATTTAACTTCGCAGGGACTGAGAAAAATCTCATGCCGCGAGCATCGCACGGCTAAATACCCGCCACAACCTGATGAATAAGAATCGTTGATAAAAATCAATGCAAATACTTAAAGCGAATGAGCCCTGATGCCATATACGTAATCTCTTTAGCGTAATAAGCTAAAATACGTAGCAACGAGAATAATAAAATGAGAATTTGCCGGGCGCGTTTAATAATAAACTAAAAAAAAGAGAATTCAGCACATTTTGTGTCGATTTACATAAGATTACGAACCACAATTATAACCTTCCGTTATTTATTTTTATATTTAAGGTTCCGACAATGAAAAAAATAATCCTGCCTCTGCTTACCGCCGCCCTGTTGCTGCCGACCCTCACCGCGCACGCCACCTACCGCGCGGAAAAACGCCAGGATGCTCGCGATATCCGTCAGGATGCGCGCCAGAGTGGACGTGAAGAAAAACGTGAATGCGTGAGAAATGACGACAAGAGCAATATGCGCTGTCGCGAAGATAAGCGAGAAAATCGGCGCGAAGGCCGCCGCGACGCGCGTGATGAGAAGTGGTAATAACCATACTGCAATGCCCTGGCCGCAGGGCGTTAGCGGGAAGCGTTTAACGTTTCCAGTGGAAAAGGGCGATCCTGCACCACGGTTTTCATCACCAGCGTCGAACGTAAATGCTGCACGCCGGGCATCGCCGACAGTTTGTCATCATAGAGTTTCTGAAATGCGGGAAGATCCCGGGTAACGACATGCATCAGATAATCCGGATCGCCAAACAAACGTTGCGCCAGCACAACCTGCGGGATCTCCGCCACCGCCTCCTCAAAAGCGCTGACCGCTTTCTTATCGCCCTCTTTCAACGTGGCGAAAACGATAGCCAGAAAATTGAATCCCATTTTTCCCGGATCGAGATTGGCGCGATAACCGGTAATCACCCCCTCTTGCTCCAGCGCGCGTAGTCGCCGGTGGCAGGGAGAGAGGCTCAAGTTTACCCGCTCCGCCAGTTCAGTTATCGACAGACGACCATCCGCCTGCAGCTCAGCAAGAATTTTTCGATCTATGCTATCCATTTGGAAGATTTTCTCTTTAAACGCCGGTTCAGGACATAACATTGAAAGCTCATTTCGCTTCTATGTCGATATTCTTTCTCACACGATAACCTAATTTTGCGAGTGTGTGATGTCTAATATCATTAAGGAGCGTTGCTGATGGAAATGAGCCTGATCGCCAGCTTCTGGGTAGTCTCGTTTCTGTTGATTATGACTCCCGGTGCCGACTGGGCCTATGCCATTAGCGCCGGTATCAACGGTCGTCGCGTGGTCCCGGCAGTGATGGGGCTGATGTCAGGTCATCTGCTGGCGACCATTGTCGTCGTCGCTGGCGTCGGCGTGTTGATCGCCGGCCATCCGCTGGCGCTATCAGCGATCACGCTGGCGGGCGCGGTCTATCTACTGTGGCTCGGGGTCATGATATTACGCCATCCGGCGGCGCCGAGCGCGGCGAAACAATCGGCTGGCAGCTGGAATAGATGGGCGGTTAAAGGGTTATGTATTAGCGGCCTTAATCCAAAAGTCTTTCTGTTGTTCCTCGCCCTGCTACCGCAGTTTACCGATCCCCACGGCAGTTGGCCGCTGGCACTGCAGATGTCGGCGCTGGGCGCGATGCATCTGATGACCTGTACGCTAATTTATCTGTTGGTCGGATACGGTTCACGCGCGGTACTGGCAGCCCGGCCGCAGGCGGCGAAGGGAGTAAGCATGGTTTCAGGGCTTATCATGATTGCCATCGCTATTATCCTGTTCTACCAGCAGTTAAGATAATTCGTAAGCGACGGCGCTCATAGGGTAACTTCTTTAGCGCCGCACCGTCTTACCAACTAATATAATCGTGGGTTACAGGTAGCTATTATGTTGCTAAACCAGGGAAGCTAGCTCATCTATTTTCATGAGCTCCTGAAGATGAATTATCTATGTATCATAAGCGGTTACGGCTGAGTGACCAACATCGATAACTTCCTAAAATTGCTGAAAAACTCCGATTAAGCCCCCCATTAACTGATTACTTGAGCGGAAAATTCCGACTGCTCGATAATAAGTAAAATCTCTCTTTGAAACGTCTGCACATTTATTAACGCTATTCTCCCTACGATTTTTGCAGTATGGTTTAATCGCTGTTGTAGTGTTGCAGTGAATGCTAACAATCGCCGGACGCTGTTTGCCTACGGTAAAACATTTACGCAATACCAACCTGTTTATTGAGGCAATTATCCTCATGGATAACGGTCATAGCGTTATCCAGCCAGGACTCAGTTTATCAGCCGGTAGTCAATGACCTTGCTGTAAGCGCGCATACTCAAGAGGAGAAAGGATGAACAGGACGTGTAAACCCCCAGGAAAATCGATATACATCAAATGCCTGAGCGCATCGCATCAAAAATTCGCCAGCGCACTCCACTCCGACGGCGGGGAGACTTCATTATACCCACTGGATTTCGCGCAGCGTTACCGCGACACGGTCCTTGTTACTTGAGGAATATTAAAAACGATCCGCATCATGCTTACTTATAAAATGCGAAACCTATCTTCGGATCCTGTAATAGGCCAACCAGAGCCTATGGGATAGTAATGTACGCCTGCAATAGAAAGGGAACATAATGAAGAATAATAGCGAAATAAAAAAAAGGAACTTCCTGACTCAGAATGAAATCGAGTCACTACTTAACGCTGCCAATAGTGGACCACATGCTGCTCGTAATTATTGCCTGACATTGCTTTGCTTTATTCATGGATTTCGTGCCAGTGAAATTTGCCGACTGCGAATTTCGGATATTGATTTGCGTTCAAAATGTATTTACATCCACCGTTTAAAAAAAGGGTTCTCAACGACACACCCGTTGCTGAATAAAGAGATTCTGGCACTAAAGCGCTGGCTGGATATTCGTGATGAATATCCACAATCCACCAGCGAGTGGTTATTTCTATCACGTAAGGGTAACCCGCTTTCACGCCAACAGTTTTACCAGATTATTTCCGCCTCTGGCGATCAGGCAGGACTACCGCTGGAAATTCATCCGCACATGTTGCGTCACTCCTGTGGCTTTGCGCTGGCCAATATGGGCATCGATACGCGTCTTATCCAGGATTATCTCGGCCACCGTAACATTCGCCATACCGTCTGGTACACGGCCAGTAACGCCGGACGCTTTTACGGGATTTGGGATAAATCCCGCGAGAAGCAGAGAACGTCGCTTTTCCAGTAAGGTAACCTTACGCCACGGATGGCGTTTCGTTATCGGTGCATTGCATTTCCCCCTGCAGACATTGCAAACCCTTCCCACGGTCTGGCTGTTGCAAATTTGCTCTGTTTAGGCTGCGATAAAATGCAGCTTTCCTCATATATAGATTTTTTCTTGCGAAACATTAATAAAAATTAACCATACGTTAAATATGTTTATTGTTCTTAAAAGTTCTTATTTAGAACATGAAAAAAAACGTTCCTATGCACCTGTAAACCATCAGGATATTAGTTCGTTATTTATTGTTAAATTAATCCTTTCAGCACATGTTTTCCGTTCAATAAATAGCTGGTATTAACTTTTTTCCTTGCTATTTTATGCACCTGCCAGCGACCTTGCGCGGCTCTATTGTGGTAAACAATAAAATAGATAAAAATAAGAATTATCGCGTGGCGATAATTTATGCATGTGTAAATGTAATGTGATACCTGTTTTGTCATTAGCCCCTTCAAATAATACGGCCTTTGCATTCAGATTGTTTTTTATCCAGCCAGGGATCTTTTTCCCAGGCTGTTCCTTGCGAGTAAACTTAAATTCAGGAGCTTAAAATTGTGAACCGACGTCGTTTTCTCACCGCCAAAGAAGTACAGGCAATGATGCAGGCGGCCCAGCACGGCCCAACCGGCGAACGAGATTACTGTCTGATCCTGTTGGCGTTTCGTCACGGGATGCGTATCAGCGAATTACTCGATCTGCACTATCGCGATCTCGACCTTAACGAAGGGCGCATCAATGTCCGCCGCTTAAAGAACGGTTTCTCTACCGTACATCCGCTGCGTTTTGATGAACGCGAAGCGATAGAACGCTGGACGCAACAACGGGCCAACTGGAAAGCAGCAGGTAAAAGCGACGCGCTATTTATCTCGCGCCGCGGTACCCCGCTTTCACGGCAACAGGCCTATCGTATTATCCGCGCCGCCGGGGAAGAGGCAGGAACCGTGACGCATACGCATCCACATATGCTGCGCCACGCCTGCGGCTATGAGCTAGCTGAAAGAGGGGCAGATACCCGTTTGATCCAGGATTATCTCGGACATCGTAATATTCGCCACACTGTCCGTTATACCGCCAGTAATGCAGCGCGTTTTGCCGGAATATGGGAAAGAAACAACCTTTTAGAGGAAAATTTACAAGCGAGGAAGAAATAGGATAACCAATTGATAAAAATGAAAATTTTTAAGATTGAACAAGTCAATTGGGGCCAAACTGTCTATATCATAAAAATGTTTTGTAATCTTTTGCAACTGACAAGTGCATATTTCATCAAAAAAAATCTTATCTGATTGATTTACATTAACTTCTATAACGACCTTTCTTTACTTATCCTCCTCCGACTATCTACACACACTCACTTCTCAGCATTGAACTCAAGCACGTCGTTTTTCCATACCCGGCAGAGTCGTAGTTTTTAAATCCATTAAATAAAAAAAAATCAGTATATAAATCCAATAATACACCAGCATAAACAAAATAAAAGCCATAAATCCCGACGAGTCAAAATGGCCCCAATTGACTCATCAGTAGGGGCGAAAACTGTGCAGAACCGGCAGTCGCACCATTCGGCTGATTTATGGAATGCCTGGAAGGCAAAACGGCTGCCAATTTTGGTTCGTAATATCGATTTTGTTTAAAGGAAAACAGCATGAAAATCAAAACACTGGCAATCGTTGTTCTGTCAGCTCTGTCCCTGAGCTCCGCGGCGGCCTTGGCCGATACCACCACGGTAAATGGCGGTACAGTGCATTTTAAAGGAGAAATCGTCAACGCAGCCTGTGCAGTCGATGCCGGTTCTATCGATCAGACCGTTCAGTTAGGCCAGGTTCGTTCGGCAAAACTGGCTACCGCGGGCAGCACCAGCTCCGCAGTCGGTTTCAACATTCAGTTAGATGACTGTGATACCACTGTCGCGACCAAAGCCTCTGTCGCTTTCTCCGGTACCGCGGTTGATAGCACCAACACCAGCGTTCTGGCACTGCAGAGCTCCGCTGCTGGCGGCGCGACCAACGTCGGCGTACAGATCCTCGACAAAACCGGCACTCCGCTGGGCCTGGATGGCGCAACCTTCAGCGCGGCCACCACGCTGAACGACGGCACCAACATCATTCCTTTCCAGGCGCGTTACTACGCCACTGGCGCGGCTACTGCCGGTACTGCTAACGCAGACGCCACCTTCAAAGTGCAATACGAGTAATTCAAACATCAGACAGGGAAGCATTCCGGGCCAGGATGGCCCGTTATCCACTACGGGATTGGGGTGATAACGATGCAAGGAGTGAAGACAGGTCTGCTGATGTTTCTGCTTTCGCCGCTGGCGCAAGCCGGCAACCACTGGAACGTCACGGTCGCCGGGGGAAACATGCGTTTTCAGGGCGTCATCATCGCCGAGTCCTGCCGCGTTGAAGCCGGCGACCAGCAGATGACCGTCAATATGGGGCAGATCAGCAGCAATCGCTTTCATTCAGCCGGGGAAGATGCCAACCCCGTGCCATTCGATATTCACCTTCAGGATTGCAGCACCGCAGTCAGCCAGCATGTCGGCGTGTCGTTTCGCGGCGTGGCCGATGGCAAAAATCCGGATGTGCTCTCGGTTGGCGAAGGACCGGGTATCGCCACCGGCGTAGGCATCGCGTTATTTGATAATGAAGATCAATTGATTCCGCTGAATAGCCCGCCGGGTGCCTGGCGGCGGCTGTATACCGGCCCCACCACGCTACATTTTGTAGCCAAATATCGGGCGACCGGCAATCAGGTCACCGGAGGAGCGGCAAACGCGCAAGTTTGGTTCTCTCTGACCTATCAGTAATTAACCAGCAGACATCCGGAAACAGGAAACAACGGTGAGTACAAAAGGGGTAAACGTGAAAAAGAGACTGGGGATGACGCGCGGACTACTGGCGGGATTATTGATGATGGCCGCAAGCGGTTACTCCGCCTGGGCTCAGGCCGGCGTTGCGCTCGGCGCCACGCGGGTTATCTATCCGGCCGGGCAAAAACAGGTACAGTTAGGGGTAACCAATAATGATGACAGCAGCACCTATCTGATTCAGTCCTGGGTGGAAAACGCTGACGGCGGCAAAGATGGCCGCTTCGTGATTACGCCGCCGCTGTTTGCCATGCAGGGCAAAAAAGAAAATACCCTGCGCATCATTGACGCCACCAATAAACAACTGCCGCAGGATCGCGAAAGTCTGTTCTGGATTAACGTGAAAGCCATCCCGTCGATGGATAAATCCAAGCTGAGCGAAAATACCCTGCAACTGGCGATTATCAGCCGCATCAAGCTCTACTATCGCCCGGCGAAGCTGGCGCTACCGCCGGATCAGGCGGCGGAAAAGCTGAGCTTTAGCCGCAGCGGTTCGTCGTTAACGTTGATTAACCCTACCCCTTATTACCTGACCGTCACCGAACTTAACGCCGGCACTCGGGTGCTGGAAAACGCACTGGTGCCGCCAATGGGTAAAACCTCCGTCAAGCTGCCGCCGGATGCCGGTAGCAACATAACTTATCGCACGATTAATGATTACGGCGCGCTGACCCCAAAAATGACTGGCGTGCTGCGTTAACACAGGTTTGGCCCGCCGGGCGGGCCATGCCGCGCATAACAATAAGAACTGACAGCCGGGCGAATTGAGACCGGAGGGACTATGTCACATCTCAAATATGGACTGGACCGTTTTGGTTCCCGCAGCGCCAGGCTCCGCCCACGCGCTATTTTGGCCATGGCGAAATTCCCCGTGGCACTCTGTTTTGTCCTGCAGGCGGGCCACGCGCAGGCTGAACTCTATTTTAACCCGCGTTTTTTGGCTGACGACCCTGCGGCGGTGGCCGATCTTTCCGGTTTCGAAAACGGGCAAGAGGTGCCGCCCGGCACCTACCGAGTCGATATTTATCTTAACGACGGCTTTATGACCACTCGCGATGTCACTTTTAACCGCGGCGAAAAAGGCCATGGGCTAAGCCCGTGTCTGACCCGCGGGCAGTTGGCCGGAATGGGGGTCAACACCGCGGCGGTGACCGGGATGAACGCCCTCGCCGCCGACGCCTGCGTGCCGCTGACCGAACTTATCACCGATGCCACGACGCGCTTCGACGTCGGCCAGCAGCGCCTGTATCTCACCGTACCGCAGGCCTTTATGGGCAACCGCGCACGCGGCTATATTCCGCCAGAAATGTGGGATGACGGTATCAACGCCGGACTGCTGAACTACAACTTCACCGGCAACAACGTCCATAACGATACCGGCGGCAGCAGCAACTACGCCTATTTAAATCTACAAAGCGGCCTTAACCTTGGCGCCTGGCGACTGCGTGATAACACCACCTGGAGCTACAGCAGCGGCGGCAGCAGTTCCAGCAATGAGAACAAATGGCAGCATGTTAACACCTGGCTTGAGCGCGACATCACGCCGCTGCGCTCGCGTCTGACCCTCGGCGACAGCTACACCAACGGCGATGTTTTCGACGGCATTAACTTCCGCGGCGCCCAGCTGGCGAGCGATGACAACATGCTGCCGGATAGCCAGAAGGGCTTTGCGCCGGTGATCCACGGTATCGCCCGCGGCACCGCGCAGGTGTCGATCAAACAAAACGGCTATGAGATTTACCAGAGCACGGTCCCGCCGGGCCCGTTCACCATTAACGATCTCTATGCTGCGGGCAACGGCGGCGATCTGCAGGTGACGATTAAAGAAAACGACGGCACCAGCCAGGTCTTTAGCGTGCCGTGGTCAACGGTGCCGGTACTGCAGCGCGAAGGGCATACCCGGTACGCGCTGACCGCCGGCGAATACCGCAGCGGCAACGATCAGCAGGAAGAGCCGAAGTTCTTTCAGAGCACCCTGTTACACGGCCTGCCTGCGGGCTGGACTTTGTATGGCGGTACGCAACTTGCCGACCGCTACCGCGCCTTTAATCTCGGCGTGGGGAAAAACATGGGCGATTTCGGCGCCGTCTCGCTGGATGTCACCCAGGCCAACGCCACCCTACCCGACGACAGCGATCATCAGGGGCAGTCGATTCGCTTCCTCTATAACAAGTCGCTGAGCGATGTCGGCACCAATATCCAACTGGTGGGCTATCGCTACTCCACTAAAGGTTATTACAGCTTTGCCGATACTACCTACCGCCGGATGAGCGGTTACGACGTACAGACCCAGGATGGCGTGATCCAGGTGAAGCCGAAATTCACCGATTACTACAACCTCGCCTATAACAAGCGCGGCAAAGTGCAACTGAGCGTGACCCAACAGTTGGGGCGTACCGCCACGCTCTATCTGAGCGGCAGTCATCAGACCTACTGGTCGACCGGCAAGGCGGACCAGCAGCTGCAGGCCGGACTCAACGCGGCGGTGGACGACATCAACTGGACGCTGAGCTACAGCCTGACTAAAAACGCCTGGCAGCAGGGCCGCGACCAGATGCTGGCGGTCAACGTCAATATTCCGTTCAGCCACTGGCTGCGTTCCGACAGCAAATCGGTATGGCGGCACGCCAGCGCCAGCTACAGCATGTCGCACGATCTTAATGGCCGGATGACCAATCTGGCGGGACTTTACGGCACCCTGCTGGAAGACAATAACCTGAGCTATAGCGTGCAGACCGGCTATGCCAGCGGCGGCGAAGGCGATAGCAGCGGCACCGGCTACGCGGCGCTGAACTATCGCGGCGGCTACGGCAACGCCAACGTCGGTTACAGCCGCAGCGACGGTTTCAAACAGCTGTACTACGGCGTCAGCGGCGGGGTGTTGGCCCACGCTAACGGCGTGACCCTGAGCCAGCCGCTGAATGACACCGTGGTGCTGGTGAAAGCGCTGGGCGCCGGTGATGTAAAAGTGGAAAACCAGACCGGGGTACGTACCGACTGGCGCGGCTATGCGGTACTGCCTTACGCCACCGAATATCGCGAAAACCGGGTGGCGCTGGATACCAATACCCTTGCCGATAACGTCGATCTCGATGACGCGGTGGTGAGCGTCGTCCCTACCCACGGCGCTATCGTGCGGGCGGACTTCAAAGCCCACGTCGGGGTCAAGTTACTGATGACGTTGACCCATAACGGCAAACCGGTGCCGTTTGGCGCGATGGTCACCTCAGGCAGCAACCAGAGCGGCAGTATCGTGGCCGATAATGGCCAGGTCTACCTGAGCGGGATGCCGCTCGCCGGCAGCGTGCAGGTGAAATGGGGCGAAGGCGCGGACGCCAGCTGCGTGGCCAGCTACCGCCTGCCGGAAGAGAGTCAGCGGCAGGCGCTGAGCCAGCTATCGGCAGAGTGCCGTTAAGGAACGCATGATGATGAAAAAACCACTTAACCTGTTCGGCGCCATCCTGACGCTGGTCTGCGCCAACGCCTTTGCGGCGGACAGCACCATCACCATCAGCGGCTACGTGCGCGACAACGCCTGCGCGGTGGCCACCGAATCGAAAGAGTTTACCGTCGATCTGATGGATAACGCCGCGAAGCAGTTTAACGCCGTCGGCGCAACCACGCCGCTGGTGCCGTTTCGTATCGTGCTGTCGCCCTGCGGCAGCTCGGTGACGGCGGTCAAAGTCGGCTTTAACGGCACTCCGGATAGCGACAATAACGACCTGTTAAAAATCGACGGCGGCGCCTCCGCGGCGGCGGGGATGGCGGTGCAGATCCTCAACGGCCAGCAGACGATGCTGCCGGTCAACGCGCCCTCTTCGTCGATCGCCTGGACCACCTTAACGCCGGGGCAGACCAACACCCTCGGTTTTTACGCCCGGCTGATGGCAACCCGCGTACCGGTGACCGCCGGTCACGTCTATGCCACCGCCACCTTTACCCTTGAATTCCAGTAACCGGAGGCTGAGATGAAAGCACACTACGCAGGATGGCTTCTGGCAGGCGCGCTGGCGTTAAACATTATCCCGCTGCAGGCCGCCGACATCACCATCACGGTGAACGGCAAAGTGGTGGCCAAGCCGTGTACGGTCTCCACGACCAATGCCAACGTTGACCTCGGCGATCTTTATACCTTCAGCCTGGTGTCGGCGGGTTCCGCTTCGGCCTGGCACAGCACCGCGCTTGATTTAAGCAACTGCCCGGTCGGCACATCGCGCGTCGTCGCCACCTTTAGCGGCACCGCGGACAGCACCGGCTATTACAAGAATCAGGGTACCGCAGGAAATATCCAGCTCGAACTACAGGACGACAGCGGCACCACGCTCAATAACGGGGCGCAAAAGTCGGTTCAGGTCGACGATAGCTCGCAGTCGGCGCGTTTTCCGCTGCAGGTTCGGGCCCTGTCGGTTAACGGCGGCGCCACCCAGGGAACCATTCAGGCGGTGATAAGCGTCACCTATACCTACGCCTGAGTCAGGAGAGTTTGTTTATGAAAAAAGTCATCGCTCTGTTAACCACCCTGCTGCTGATGGGCTGGTCGATTAACGCCTGGTCCTTCGCCTGTAAGACCGCCACCGGCGCAACTATCCCCATCGGCGGCGGCTCGGCCAACGTTTACGTCAACCTGACCCCGGCCGTCAACGTAGGGCAAAACCTGGTGGTCGACCTGTCGACGCAAATTTTCTGCCATAACGACTACCCGCAAACCATTACCGACTATGTGACGCTACAGCGCGGATCCGCCTACGGCGGCGTACTATCGAGCTTTTCCGGTACCGTAAAATATAACGGCACCTCTTATCCGTTTCCGACCACCACGGAAACCTCGCGGGTGATCTACGATTCGACCACCGATAAACCCTGGCCGACCGTACTCTATCTGACTCCGGTCAGTACCGCGGGCGGGGTGGCGATTACCGCCGGATCGCTGATTGCCGTGCTGATTCTGCATCAAACCAACAACTACAACAGCGACTCCTTCCAGTTCGTGTGGAATATATACGCCAATAACGACGTTGTCGTGCCGACCGGCGGTTGCGATGTCTCCGCACGCGATGTGACCGTGACCCTACCCGACTATCCGGGTTCGATGGCGGTGCCGGTCACCGTCCACTGCGCGCAAAACCAGAATCTTGGCTATTACCTTTCCGGCACTACCGCCGATAGCGCCAACTCCATTTTCACCAATACCGCTTCCGCTTCGCCGGCGCAGGGTATTGGCGTCCAGCTGACCCGTAACGGGACCGCCGTTCCGGCCAACAG
This sequence comes from Klebsiella sp. 141161, assembly GCF_050600815.1. Taxonomy (NCBI): domain Bacteria; kingdom Pseudomonadati; phylum Pseudomonadota; class Gammaproteobacteria; order Enterobacterales; family Enterobacteriaceae; genus Klebsiella; species Klebsiella sp. 141161. The sequence continues at coordinate 329,423 of NZ_JAQIRN010000002.1, forward strand.
CAATGTCTCATTAGGCACGGTTGGCACTTCACCGGTGAATCTGGGACTGACCGCCACCTATGCGCGCACCACCGGTCAGGTGACGGCGGGTAATGTACAGTCGATTATTGGGGTGACGTTTGTCTACCAGTAAAGTCGATACCCCGCAGGCGACGACGGATTACATCCTGTCGCCCTGCGCCATGGCGGCGGCGGGATTAGCTGATATGGTCGACGACGGTTGCCGCCAGTTGGTATGGCTACAGCCGCGGATGCAGACCATGCTGTCGATATCTGCGCCCGCCGACGTCCGGAAAATTGTGGTTTTTCTGCCCGACGATCCCTGGTGGCTACTGTTCGTCCTGCGTGAAGCCGCCTGGTTACTCACCCAGGCCAAACGGCCTTTGCCCATGGTGATCTTAAGCCGCAGCCCGGCGCCGTGGCTGTGGCAAACCTTACTGCACCAGGTTGGCGACCGCCGCCTGCTGGCCGCCGTGCAGGCAATCTCCTCCGATCTACCCTGCCGCCGTCTGGCGGCATTGTTGAAAGGCGGCCTGGTCGGCTACCCCGCCCTGCAACAGCTTTCGGCCATCGAGGCGTTGGCGCGCGGCAAACCGCCGTCGGGCTTAAGCAAAATCGAACTTAACGCCACCCTCGCCCTGCTGTATGGCCACAGCATCACCAGTCAGGCGCAGATCCGCGGCGTCAGTCAGAAAACGCTCTACAACCAAAGAACCTCAGGATTAAACAAGATGGTGGAGTATCATCCGCATCTGGCGAGCCGGTTTCCGGGCAGCCGAAGCAAACGCGTAGCTGGTCAGGGCATCACTGCGCTGACTCCCTTCGAACGTGAGTTTATTCATGCCATTCATGGACGGCAGATCTTTCCGGTCTTTCAGCCGATTGTCGACGACCGCATACGCCTGCAGGGCATCGAGATATTATCGCGCTGGCGCAAAGATGGCGTGGTACTGCCGCCGGGCGAGTTTCTACCGCATATCCACTCCGAATACGCCTGGCTATTACTGACCGCCTTTGTCCTGCAGGAAGCGGTGCAGAATATCAATCGCTATCATGGCGAGTTCTATTTTTCGGTCAATATCCCTCCCTGTATCGCCTATCACGATAATCTTGCCCGTATGATGGAAACCGCCTGGCAACAGCTGCAGAACCCGCAGTGGGCCGACCGGCTGGTGCTGGAATTTGCTGAAACCGTCGATTTACAGCAGCAAGGAAAAGCGGTAGCGAATATGAGCAATATTCAGCAGCAAGGCTTTCGCATCTTTCTCGACGACTGCTTCTCGCACAGCAGCGTCATGTTCCCTGTGCGCACGGCGCGTTTTAGCGGCTACAAGCTGGATATGAGTATCGTCAATGATTTTCAGCGCGACCCGCACGCACTGGTGCTGATTAAAAGCCTGGTCTACTACTGCCAGCTGACGCAGAGCCGCTGTATTGCCGAGGGAGTGGATAGTCTGGAGAAATTTAATCAGCTAAAAGCGCTGGGGGTCGATCGTTTCCAGGGGTATCTGTTCTCACCACCGGTCACTCGCGAGCATCTGGGAGAGATCATTCAGCGCTTTTTACCGGATCATGCCACCTGCCGGTTGGCCGGGTGATCGCAGCACGGCGCCAGCCACAGCCGGCGCCGTATTTCAGGCGCGAATGTCGTCGTACTCGCGGGTGTTATCGAATTCGTGTTTGGCAAACGGGCACAGCGGAATGATTTTGCGTTGTTCCTGGCGCATTTTCTCGACCACTTTCGCTACCAGCTGTTTACCCACGCCCTGGCCTTTCAGGCTGGGATCGACATCGGTATGCTCAATAATGCTCAGATGTTCACCGGTTGGAACAAAGACAATTTCCGCCACCTGGTTTCCCTCGGCGTCATTAACGTAGAACTTGTTGTGGCCTTCCAGAATTTCCATCATTTCCTCGCTTATTTGTGGCGATACTTCAATGCGCCGCTGGGACAGGTATCGATCACTTTGACCACCGTGGCCACATCCACCTGATCGGGGATGATCCACGGTTTACGTTTAAGATTGAACAGCTTCGCGCTACCGCGCACGCAGTTGCCCGAGTGCTGACAGATATCGGTATTGAAATAGACATCTATCTTCTCGCCGGTATAGGCCCGGTAGCCCGCTTCCAGTAGTTCTTTATCCATGACATTGCCTCAGTATTTTTATTATGTTTACCTAAGAGCCTATCTCATTAGGGCTATTTTGCTTGCCATTTTGAACCTGGGCAGTGCTCAAAATCCTCACGTACTACGTGTACGCTCCGGTTTCTGCGCGCTGTCCGTGTTCAAACTGGCTGCGCCAATTACGCCTACTGGGATAGGCTCTAAGAATAGCTCGCGGCATAGCCGCTGACTATGGAGAAATGAGAAACGCCCTATTTCAATTATATCGCTAATGATAAAGCGACTTTTTAATACCTACGCGAAATTAAACTATTATCAGAGGATAACCATAACTCGGCTAAGCAAACCATCAGCGCTATAATTTAGGCGGTGTATTGAGGGTTTATTTCGTCAACAACGAATAAACTCAATTGTTCAATGGCATGAACATTCAGGTATCTTCCTTTGAAGCAAATTGTAAAACGGGCGCGCCCGGCATTGTTATTACTTCTTTTGGCGGTCTCCGGTTGCTCTTTATCCCCCGCCATACCGGTATTAGGCGCAGCATTCCCCGGCTGGTTCTTCTGCTTTTTAGGCGGCGCATTACTGCTGATCCCTTGCCATATCTTGATTGCCCGTAAAGGCTGGCAGGCGCGCTTTTCCCCGCTGGTATTAAGTTACCTGGCGTTAATGTTTCTATTTGCCACTATTCTGTGGTTTCTTCTTTTCGCACATTAAATACCTATGACTCAATCCAGCCCAAGCGTATTACGGAAAAAATGGCCCTTGTTGGCTCTCGTCCTCGCCGCTATTGTGGCGCTGATCGTGGTTATCTGGCAGTTGCAGACTTCGCCGGAAACCAACGACGCCTACGTCTACGCCGACACCATCGATGTGGTGCCGGAAGTCAGCGGGCGGATCGTTGAAATGCCGATCCGTGATAATCAGCGGGTGCAGAAAGGCGATCTGCTGTTCCGCATCGATCCGCGTCCCTACCAAGCGATGCTGGACGATGCCAAATCACGGCTGGCGGCGCTTGATGCGCAGATTATGCTGACCCAGCGCACAATTAAAGCCCAGCAGTATAACGCCCAATCAGTGAGCGCCGCGGTAGAGCGTGCGAAGGCGCTGGTGAAACAGACCACCTCGACCCGTATCCGCCTGGAACCGCTGGTGCCGCAGGGATTCGCCGCGCAGGAAGATCTCGATCAGGCGCGCACCGCGGAAAAAGCCGCCCGCGCCGAACTGGAAGCCACGCTGCTGCAGGCCAAACAGGCTGATGCCGCGGTCACCGGCGTCGATGCGATGGTCGCGCAGCGCGCCGGGATCGTCGCGCAAATCGCCCTTGCGGAACTGCACCTGGAGTTCACCGAAGTTCGCGCGCCGTTTAACGGCGTAGTCATCGCCCTGAAAACCACCGTCGGACAATATGCTTCCGCCCTGAAACCGGTCTTCACGCTGCTGGATAACGACCACTGGTACGTGATTGCGAACTTCCGCGAAACCGACCTGCAAAACGTTCAGCCTGGCGTGCCGGCAACCGTGACGGTGATGACCAACCACAGTCGCGCCTTTGACGGCGTCGTCGATTCCGTTGGCTCAGGCGTACTGCCGGAAGGCGGTAGCGTCATTGGCGGGCTGCCGGTGATTCAGAAGAGCATCAACTGGGTACATGTGTCGCAGCGCTTCCCGGTTAAAATCGCGGTGAAAAATCCCGACCCGGAACTGTTCCGCATGGGCGCCTCCGCCAGCGCCGTGCTGCAGGCGAAATAAGGGTCCGGCATGCATAATTTCTGGTTGTTTCTGCAACGGGAGCTCGCCGACGCGCCGGGGCGGGCCAACTATACCCTGCGCCTGACGCTGAGCTGCGCGGTGCTGATCACCCTGTTTATGACCCTGCAGATCCCGTTTCTCGCCGTGGCGCTGATCGTGGTGTTTTACGTCAGCCAGCCGAACATTCTGATGATTAAGCTGGGCAGCGTCCTGTTTTTTGTCACCATCAGCGTGGCGCTGGGGCTGGTGCTGCTGATCATCAAGTGGACCTATGATTTCCCGCTGATTCGCCTGGTCGCTTCGGTATGCCTGTTCTTTGGCGCGATGTATCTGATGCGCGTGCTGGGCAAACTCGGGCTGGCGTTTTTCGTGGTGGCGCTGGCGGTGATTTATGCCCAGACCTTCCCGTCGATGACCAGCCAAAGTGAAGTTCTGGTGCGCCTGCTGCTGTGGCTTTGGGTGGCGATCAATACCGCAACGCTGGTCACGCTCCTGGTTAACGCCTGCTTTCGCCAGGCCTTCCCCGGCTACCAATTCCGCGCCCAACTGGTGGTGATGCAGCGGCAGGTCGCCGACGTGCTGACGCAGAACGCCGCGCCGCCGACCTTCAAAGAGATCGCCGGGCGTTTTAATCAGTTGCAAGGATTGTTTAAGCAGGCCCGTTTTGCGGCGCCGGAAATTGCCGCCGATCCGTCGCGCTGGCAGGCGCTGATGGCGGCCACCCTGCGCTGCTATCACCTCGCGGCGCTGCTGCAACCGGGCGATGACCACGCCGCGGCGCGCCAGCAGATCGCCGCCGCGCTACAGGCGCTGGCGCCGTCGATGAACGAGGGTACGCCGTTTTCATTCTCCGCGCCGGCCATTGATGATCGCGGCGCCAATACGCGGATTTTACAAGAGATGGCTGATGTGCTGGCGAAACTGGCGCACGGTGAAGCCATCGACCTGCCGCAGGGTGAAGCCGAGAAGTCGCCGCTGCTGCTGCCGGATGCCTGGCGCAATCCCGCTTATCTGCATTTCGCCCTGAAAACCCTGCTGGCGACGCTGCTGTGCTACGTCTTCTATACCGCCGCGGACTGGCAAGGGATCCACACCATCATGCTGAGCTGCGTGATTGTCGCCCAGCCGGGGCTGGGGGCGACGATGCAAAAAACCTGGCTGCGTATCGGCGGCGCGCTGCTCGCCACGCTGCTGGCGCTATTGTTGATCGTCTTCGTACAACCGTGGACCGAGTCCATCGTCGGCCTGCTGGCGATGGTTCTGCCGGTAATGGCGCTCTCGGCGTGGATTGCCGCCGGCTCAGAGCGTATTGCCTACGCCGGGATCCAAATCGGCTTTACCTTCTCGCTGGCATTCCTCAGCTGGTTTGGTCCACTGACCAACCTGACGGAACTGCGCGACCGCGTCATCGGTATTTTGCTCGGCGTACTGGTCTCGTCGATCGTCCATCTTTATCTATGGCCGGATAGCGAAGCGCCGCAGCTGAAATCGCGGCTGGCGCAACTCTATCGCCAGATAGCCGACTTCCTGCGCACAAAAGATGATAAGCCGCAGATGGTGCCGCTGTTCCAGGCGCTGACCACCAGCGAAACGCTGCTGCATCGGGTCGCCGCCGAGCCGCTGGGCACTTTTGCGCATCCGTGGCCGCAGGCGAAATCCTGGCCGAGCAAAGCCACCTGGCAGCAGGCGCAGGAGATAGTCCGCCTGAGCGAAGGCTACCGGCTGTATGCCGCGCCGGGAGACTCCTTCTTAAGCCGCTGCGCCGAACAGTTACAGGCGTATGCCGATGATATTGAACGTCAGCAGCCGACGGCGCCCGTCGCGCCGCTGGTTGTCGATCCGGCTAATCCGTTCGGCGAACCGCTGGCGGCTTTACTGACCACCCTGCCGGACTGGTCAGACAAACCTTCTGAATTTACGCGACAGGCAGAACCGTCATGATAAAAATGGACGCCGCAGCACGTTTTCTGCGCTACTCACCGCTGGCTCTCGCCATGACTCTGTTGACAGGATGCGCGCTGATTCAGGACGATCCTGGCGAAGTGCCCATTGTTAATCCGCAACAGGCGCAGCTGGCGCAGGTGATCCACCTGGCGAATAGCGGCTGGCCGGCGGCTCGCTGGTGGGAGGGGTATCACGATCCCCAGCTCAACATGCTGGTAAACCGCGCGCTGCAAAACTCGCCGACCATGCAGGCGGCGCGGCTACGCATTTCACAGTCGCAATCCACCGTCGAGCTGGCGCAGTCGGCAATGGGCGTGCAGGCGACCGCCGTGGCGGCGCAGAATCGGATGCGTATAACCGATAAATCCTTTAGCTGGCCCTACTCCTATTCTCTGCCGGTGGATAAAAACGGCCCGTGGTACACGCTCAATACCGTGGGGGTCGGCGCGACGCTGAATATCGATTTGTGGGGCGCCGACCGGGCCCGCGTCGCGGCGGCTATTGGCGAAAAGAACGCTCGCCAGGCGGAAACCGCCGGTATCGAACTGGACCTTGCCAGCAGCGTGGCGCAGCTGTACTTCGCCATGCAGGCCACCTTCCAGAAGATCGTTCTGCTCCAGCAGCTAGAAGAAATTGCGCGGCTGTCGGTACAGGCGCATGAACACCGCACCCAGCGCGGCGTGGAGGATAGCGTCGATATCGCCAATGCGCAGGCGGAACTGCTTGGCGCGCAGCAGCAGGTGATTACCGCCCGCGGCACGCTGACCCAGTACCGCGAAACGTTGCGGGCGCTAATTGGCGCCGACGCGCAGAGTATGCCGGAGATCCACCCGGTCGCTCTGCCGGCGTTGCAGGAAACGCTGCCGGATTCACTCTCCTTCGAATTGCTGGCGCGTCGCCCGGATCTGCAGGCCCTGCGCGGTTATGTGACCGCTTCTATGAGCCAGGTCGATGCGGCGAAAGCGGCCTTTTATCCGCATTTTGATATTAAAGCCTTTTGGGGATATAACGCGCTGAGCGTCGGCGATCTGTTTAAGTCGTCCTTCCAGCAGATTAACCTGCTGCCGGGGCTGTATTTGCCGATATTCGATGGCGGCCGCCTGAACGCCAATCTGAAGTCGGTACGTACGGCGAGCAATATCCTGATTAAGCAGTACAACCAGGCAGTGCTGGATGCGGTACGGGACGTGGCGATAAGCTCCAGTCAGCTTAACGATCTCAACCAGCAGGTGGCGCTGCAGGAGCTGAAGGTGACGGCGGCGATGGCCACCACCCGCAGCGCCAACGCCCATCACCAGCGCGGCCTGTTAAGCCGCTATGCCGCACAAGAAGCGCGGCGACCGGCCATCGCCCAGCAGCTGTTATTGCTGGATATCCAGGCCCAGCGCCTTAGCACCGATATCACGCTGATTAAGGCCCTCGGCGGCGATTATCGCGGTCCGGCGGTGGGTTCCGAAGAACCGTAAGCCAGCGCAGCGCGAGCAGGGAAATCCCCGGATAGCGGCTTACGCCTTATCCGGGCTACCGTTCTGATGAAGCCCCGGTGGTGGGTTGCGCAGAACCGTAGCCCTGCTAAGCGCAGCGCGAGCAGGGAAATCCCCGGATGGCGGCTTACGCCTTATCCGGGCTACCGTTCTGATGAAGCCCGGCGGTGAGTTCCGCAGAACTGTATCCCTGCTAAGCGTAGCGCGAGCAGGGAAATACCCGGATGGCGGCTTATGCCTTATCCGGCTACCGTTCTGATGAAGCCCCGGCAGTGGGTTGCGCAAAACCGTAGCCCTGCTAAGCGCAGCGCGAGCAGGGAAATCCCCGGATAGCGGCTTACGCCTTATCCGGGCTACCGTTCTGATGAAGCCCCGGCAGTGGGTTGCGCAGAACCGTAGCCCTGCTAAGCGCATCGCGAGCAGGGAAATCCCCGGATGGCGGCTTACGCCTTATCCGGGCTACCGTTTCCATACTCTGCTTACTATAAAAAAGCCGGCGCTCAGCGCCGGCTTTTCATTGACCGCTTGCGCAATCAGGCATTGGTCGCCGGTTTTTGCTCGACGGATTTGCTGTTCTCCAGCATACGGCGCACCGGCACAATTAGCACGCACAACACCGCGGCGCAGATCAGCAGCGCCGTCGAGCAGCGGGCGAACAGATCCGGCAGCATATCCAGTTGGTCGGCCTTCACGTGGCCGCCAATCAGCCCCGCCGCCAGGTTACCCAGCGCGCTGGCGCAGAACCACAGCCCCATCATCTGGCCGCGCATTCTTTCCGGCGCCAGCAGGGTCATAGTTGCCAGGCCTATCGGGCTCAGACACAGTTCGCCCAGCGTCAGCATCAGAATACTGCCCACCAGCCACAGCGGCGATACGCCGGCGCCTCCGTTGCTCAGCACGTTCTGCGCCGCCAGCATCATCAGGCCGAAGCCCGCCGCCGCGCACAGAATCCCGATAACAAACTTGGTAATGCTGCTCGGGCGCACGTTTTTGCGCGCCATTGCCGGCCATGCCCAGCTAAATACCGGCGCCAGCAGGATGATAAACAGGGCGTTAATCGACTGGAACCATACCGCCGGGATTTCGAAATCGCCGATCATGCGGTTAGTGTAGTCGTTAGCAAACAGGTTAAACGAAGTCGGTTTCTGCTCGAAGGCTGACCAGAAGAAGGCGGCGGAAACCAGCAGAATAAAGCAGACCAGCAGACGCGCGCGCTCTTTACGGTTAAGCCCCGCAAAAACAAACAGGTAGATGAAATAAAGCACCACCGACGCGGCAATCACGTACACCAGCATGCTGGCGACCGCCACCGGGTTAATGACTATCACCCCCTGAGCAATCAGCGTAATCACCACCGCCACGCCGACCGCCAGCGCCAGCAGCCAGGCGCCAACGCCGTTTTTCTTCGCGACGGGACTATTCCAGGTAGAGTCGAGACCCACTTCGCTGTCGTAGCGTTTCATTGCCGGGACCGCGAAAAGGCGGAAAATCACCAGCGCCACCAGCATACCGATACCACCGATGCCGAAGCCCCAGTGCCAGCCGTGGGATTTAATCAGCCAGCCGGAAATCAGCGGCGCGATAAACGACCCCATATTGATACCCATATAGAACAGCGAGAAACCGCCATCGCGACGGCTATCGCCTTTCTTATACAGCGTACCGACCATCACCGAGATGCAAGTTTTAAACAGGCCGGAACCGAGCACGATAAACATCAGCCCGATAAAGAACAGGTTGTTGCCCATAAACGCTGACAGCGCAATCGACAGATGGCCCAGCGCGATCAGAATCGAGCCGTACCACACCGCTTTCTGCTGGCCAAGCCAGTTGTCCGCCAACCAGCCGCCCGGCAGCGCCGCCAGGTACATGGCGCCCGCGAAGATGCCGACGATGGCCGACGCGTTCTCACGGGCTAAGCCCATACCGCCGTCATAGACGGTGGCCGCCATGAACAGGATTAATAACGGGCGAATGCCATAAAACGAGAATCGCTCCCACATTTCGGTGAAGAACAGCGATCCCAGAGGGTAAGGGTGACCAAAGAAGGTCCGGCTTTCATTTTTGTTAACAGAGGAATGCATAACTTCTCCCAATAAGGCGATCTTAGCGCTTTGTCATGCCGAAAAGCGTATTGACCATTTTTTCTACCTGCCTATCATTCACACAGGCGTTAATTTTATTTAACCATTTGATAACCAGACGGTGGTTTTGTCTAGCCCCTGAGCGATATCTTTTAGATGAAAACTCGACCAGGCTCTCTTTTCCCAGATTTTATGTTGGCAATAAAGGGATAATGATTGACAGCGTTCTTTCGTACTACAGGAACCTCTTAATCCTTAATAAACATAATGTTAAGAGGGTAGAAGTCAGAAAGCCCCGAGTATACGACATATTTCCGTCATATGGCTGAAATAACGCAATGATTAACCGGCCATTATTCATTTTAACTATATTGCAACACAATATATTTACATATAAACAACAAACCAGTGAATAATGTTGGATAAGATCAAAATACCAGCTATTGATATCATAATGAGAGGCTATTAGTGATCGGCGTCACAGATTAAGTCTAAGCCGGATATAGAATATGCCATACCTTCAGTCAATCATTTGAAAGGTGTATATCATGGAAAACAATAACAGGATGATGCCACACATAAGGCGGACAACGCATATTATGATGTTTGCTCACCGTAACAGCTTCGATTTTCATTTCTTTAATGCCCGGTAGTCTTCCGACTACGGGCGCTTCAGCATACAGGTCTTCCTGCATCTTTTGTTGTTAATACAGGCATTCGCCTGTAGCTAACCGCGCTCGCCCTAATAAATCCTGCTATTTACCAGCCACCGGACTGGTAGGGTTTATTGCATCTCAAAAGGTACTCTACTGATATTTATTATATCAGCGGCAGACTATTACCTTTTGTCCGGCGTAATCAATTTCTCATTCGAGAAATTGAGGGCCTGCTATTATCTGAAAATAAAGAGATAACAATGACTGATTTAAAAATTGCCGTTAGCCGTACATGTCCAAACTGTTTTTCTACCCAGCGTAATATTGTCAATACTAGCGAAACCAACTTTATTGATGTGGCCGCGGTAGTATTAACCCTGGAAGATATCGAATGCGGTAAACTCGATGAGTTAAAGGCCACCGGCTATAACATCCCGGTATTTATCGCTATTAATAAAGAAGAGGTTGTCCCGGCCGAGTATATGGCTTCGGTGCAGGGGGTATTTGAACACGACGAAACCCGTAACGACTTCTACGGCCGCCAGTTAGAAGCCGCTGCGCATAAATATGAAACCGAACTGCGTCCGCCGTTCTTTAGCGCGCTGGTCGATTACGTTAAACAGGGCAACAGCGCCTTTGACTGCCCGGGGCATCAGGGGGGGGAATTCTTCCGCCGTCATCCGGCCGGTAATCAGTTCGTCGAGTATTTCGGCGAGACGCTGTTCCGCTCCGACCTGTGCAACGCCGACGTCGCCATGGGTGACCTGCTGATCCACGAAGGGGCGCCATGCATTGCCCAACAGCATGCGGCAAAGGTCTTTAACGCCGATAAAACCTACTTCGTGCTCAACGGCACCTCCTCTTCTAACAAAGTGGTGCTCAACGCGCTGCTGACCCCGGGCGACCTGGTACTGTTCGATCGCAACAACCATAAATCCAATCACCATGGCGCGCTGCTGCAAGCCGGGGCGACACCGGTCTATCTGGAAACCGCGCGTAACCCGTACGGTTTTATCGGCGGTATCGACGCCCACTGCTTCGAGGAGCGCTACCTGCGCGAGCTGGTCGGTGAAGTGGCGCCGAATCGGAAACAGGATGCCCGCCCGTTCCGCCTGGCGGTGATCCAGTTAGGTACCTACGACGGCACCATTTATAACGCTCGTCAGGTGGTCGATAAAATTGGTCATCTGTGCGATTACATCCTGTTTGACTCCGCGTGGGTCGGCTATGAACAGTTCATTCCGATGATGGCTGATTGTTCGCCGCTGCTGCTGGAGCTGAACGAAAACGATCCGGGCATTCTGGTAACCCAGTCGGTGCACAAACAGCAGGCCGGTTTCTCCCAGACCTCGCAAATCCATAAAAAAGACAGCCATATCAAAGGCCAGCAGCGTTACGTTCCGCATAAACGTCTGAATAACGCCTTTATGATGCACGCCTCCACCAGCCCGTTCTATCCGCTGTTTGCCGCGCTGGATATCAACGCCAAAATGCATGAAGGCGAGAGCGGCCGCAACATGTGGATGGACTGCGTCATGAACGGCATCAAGGCGCGTAAGCTGATCCTTGAAAGCTGTAAGCACATCCGTCCATTTGTGCCAAAAATGGTCGATGGTAAACCGTGGCAGTCATATGAAACCGCGCAAATCGCCGTTGACCTGCGCTTCTTCGAGTTTGGCCCAGGCGAACGCTGGCACGCCTTTGACGGTTATGCCGAGCATCAGTACTTTGTCGATCCATGCAAACTCCTGCTGACCACGCCGGGTATCAATACCGCCAGCGGCGAATATGACTCCTTCGGCGTACCGGCCACCATTCTCGCCAACTTCCTGCGTGAAAACGGCGTGGTACCGGAAAAATGCGACCTCAACTCCATTCTGTTCCTGCTGACCCCAGCGGAAGATATGGCCAAACTGCAGCAGCTGGTCGCCCTGCTGGCGCGCTTCGATAAACTGCTCGACGCCGATGCGCCGCTGCAGGAAGTTCTGCCGTCTATCTACAGCCAGCACAAAGAACGTTATGCCGGTTATACCCTGCGCCAGCTGTGTCAGGAAATGCATGACCTGTACGCCCGTCACAACGTCAAACAGCTGCAAAAAGAGATGTTCCGTAAAGATCACTTCCCACGGGTGGTGATGAACCCGCAAGAGGCTAACTACGCCTATCTGCGCGGCCAGGTCGATTTGGTGCCGTTGCCGCAAGCCGAAGGCCGCGTGGCCGCTGAAGGCGCCCTGCCTTACCCGCCGGGAGTGCTGTGCGTAGTCCCGGGCGAAGTCTGGGGCGGCGCAGTGCTGCAGTACTTCACCGCACTGGAAGAAGGGATCAACCTGCTGCCGGGCTTCGCGCCGGAACTGCAGGGGGTTTATATCCAGGAGCACGATGGCCGTAAACAGGTCTGGTGCTATGTCATCGCGGAAAGCGAGAAACAAAGCGCGCTGTTGAAAGGGGAAACTGTATGAGCAAATCCAGTAACAAGATGGGAGTGGTACAGCTCACCATCTTAACCATGGTCAACATGATGGGCTCCGGCATCATCATGCTGCCCACCAAGCTGGCGGAGGTGGGGACTATCTCCATTATCTCCTGGCTGGTGACGGCGGTAGGATCGATGGCTCTGGCGTGGGCCTTCGCCAAATGCGGGATGTTCAGCCGTAAATCGGGCGGGATGGGCGGTTACGCCGAGTACGCGTTCGGCAAGTCTGGCAACTTTATGGCCAACTATACCTACGGCGTCTCGCTGCTGATCGCCAACGTCGCTATCGCTATCTCCGCGGTGGGTTACGGCACCGAGCTGTTCGGCGCCACCCTGTCGCCGGTACAGATTGGCCTGGCGACTATCGGGGTACTGTGGATCTGTACCGTAGCCAACTTCGGCGGCGCGCGCATTACCGGCCAGATCAGTAGCATCACCGTATGGGGGGTGATCATTCCGGTCGTCGGCCTGTGCGTCATCGGCTGGTTCTGGTTTAGCCCGACGATGTACGTCGAGTCCTGGAACCCGCACCACGTGCCGTTCTTCGGCGCCGTTGGTTCGTCAATCGCCATGACGCTGTGGGCCTTCCTCGGTCTGGAATCCGCTTGCGCCAACACCGATGTAGTCGAAAACCCGGAACGTAACGTGCCGATCGCCGTACTCGGCGGTACCCTCGGCGCAGCGGTAATCTATATCATTTCGACCAACGTCATCGCCGGGATCGTGCCAAACATGGATCTGGCTAACTCCACGGCGCCGTTTGGCCTGGCGTTTGCCCAGATGTTCACGCCAGGCGTAGGTAAAGTGATTATGGGGCTGATGGTGATGTCCTGCTGCGGTTCGCTGCTCGGCTGGCAGTTCACCATCGCGCAGGTCTTTAAATCATCGTCTGACGAAGGTTACTTCCCGAAAATCTTCTCCCGCGTCTCGGCTTCCGGCGCGCCGATTCAGGGGATGCTGACCATCGTTATCCTGCAAACCGGCTTGTCGCTGATGACCATTAGCCCGTCGTTGAGCAATCAGTTCAACGTGCTGGTTAACCTGGCGGTGGTGACTAACATCATCCCGTACATTCTGTCGATGGCCGCGCTGGCGATTATCCAGAAAATGGCCAATGTGGAACCGGGCAAAGCGCGATCCACCAACGTGATTGCCTTTATCGGCGCGGTATACAGCTTCTATGCGCTGTACTCCTCCGGCGAAGAGGCGATGCTATACGGCGCGATTGTGACCTTTATGGGCTGGACGCTGTACGGCCTGGTATCACCGCGTTTTGAGATGAAAAACAAACACAGCTAATGCTGAAGCCGGCGGCGCGTCTGTCGCCGCCGGCGCTATCCGTGGCCGCTATTTGATATAGGAATCCAGCACCTTCAGCACCACGTCCAAATCCTCTTCACGTTTCACTTCATCGCCTTCATGAACGATATGTTCCGTCAGATGGCCCTTGATCACTTCACGCATTAGCCCGTTTACCGCTCCGCGAATAGCGGCAATTTGCTGCAGCACGGCGGCGCATTCGTGCGGCTCATCCAGCATCTTTTTCAGCGCGCTCACCTGCCCCTCAATCTTGCTGGCTCTGGCCTGCAGCTTCTTTTTATCCCGAATCGTATGCGACACGTTAACCTCACTGGCGAACTCAATGCCTCAATTATAGGTTTGTAATCTACTGGGGGGTAGTATCTTATACTGGGGGGGAGTAGAATTCCGTTCACCAACGACAACCTACTCTCTTCTTATGAACGAATTCTTACCTTTACTTCAGCAGGGCAATGCCTGGTTTTTCATTCCCAGCGCCATTCTGTTAGGCGCGCTACATGGCCTGGAACCGGGCCATTCAAAGACCATGATGGCGGCGTTCATCATCGCCATTAAAGGCACGGTACGTCAGGCGGTGATGCTGGGCCTCGCCGCGACCCTTTCGCATACCGCCATCGTCTGGCTGATCGCCTTTGGCGGCATGTATTTTAGCCAGAAATTTACCGCCGAAGCGGCTGAACCCTGGCTACAGCTGGTTTCCGCGTTCATCATTCTCGGTACCGCAATATGGATGTTCTGGCGCACCTGGCGCGGTGAACGTAACTGGCTGCAGGCCATGCAGGATCGGGATGCGCATCATCATGATGATGAAACACAAATCGTCGACACCGGCCACGGTCAAATCGCCCTTTCCATCTTCGAAGAAGGAGAACCGCCGCGCTGGCGCATACGCACGCTAAGTGGCAACCGATGGGCCGCTGGCGATGTCTCACTGGCGACACGGCGCAGCGGGAGCAGCTTCGCGCAGATGTTCTCTTTTGTTGATAAAGGCGATTATTTAGAATCCGCGCAGACCATCCCGGAACCGCATGACTTTAACGTACGCCTGACGCTCGGCCACCAGCGCCATACCCACGATTATGATCTGGCGTTTCATGAACATCATCATCATGAACTGGACGGCCCTGAGGAAGGAAGTCAGGCCTATCAGGACGCCCACGAGCGGGCCCATGCGAACGATATTCAACGTCGCTTTGACGGCCGGGAGGTCACCAACTGGCAGATCTTACTGTTCGGCCTGACCGGCGGATTGATTCCCTGCCCGGCGGCGATCACCGTACTGCTTATCTGCATCCAGCTCAAAGCCCTGACCTTAGGTGCGACGCTGGTCCTCTCTTTCAGCATCGGCCTGGCGCTGACACTGGTCACCGTCGGCGTTGGCGCGGCGGTAAGCGTTCGCCAGGTGGCCAAACGCTGGAGTGGTTTTAACACGCTCGCCCGTCGGGCCCCCTACTTTTCGAGCGTGCTAATCGGCGCGGTGGGGATCTATATGGCGATCCACGGCTATCTCGGCGTGAGAGGTTAATTTGAGATGAATTCAGCGCCGCGTGAGGTTGCGCGGCCCTGACATTTCTGGGGAAGGATAGCAGCCCTTCAACATGATACAGTTGGCGCTGGATGTATTTACTTCAGGAATGACTTGATGTCCGAGTTCCAGCGCCCACAGCTGACGTTGCCCAACGGAGCCGATAAACTGCTGCTCCACTCCTGCTGCGCTCCCTGCTCCGGGGAAGTGATGGAGGCGATTCAGGCCTCCGGTATCGACTACACCATCTTCTTCTATAACCCCAACATTCATCCGCAGAAAGAGTATGAAATCCGCAAGGAAGAGAATATTCGTTTTGCGCACAAACACGGTGTGCCGTTTATCGATGCCGATTATGACACCGATAACTGGTTCGCGCGGGCCAGGGGGATGGAATGGGAACCCGAGCGCGGCGTGCGCTGCACGATGTGCTTTGATATGCGCTTCGAACGTACCGCGCTTTACGCCTACGAGCACGGCTTTAGCGTTATCAGCAGTTCGCTGGGCATTTCACGCTGGAAGAACATGCAGCAAATCAACGACTGCGGCGAGCGCGCTGCCGGGCATTATCCAGGCATGGTCTACTGGGATTATAACTGGCGTAAACAGGGCGGATCCTCGCGGATGATCGATATCAGCAAGCGCGAGCGCTTTTACCAGCAGGAGTACTGCGGCTGCGTCTACTCGCTGCGCGATAGCAATCTGCACCGTAAATCCCAGGGCCGACCGCTGATTAAGATCGGCAAGCTCTATTATGGCGATGAAGGTGAATAGCTGAAGAAAAGGGAATGATGTGGAGAAATAACGGGCCAGCAAAGGTCCGTTGTTTAATAACTTCACATATATTTCATACCCTATTTCCTGGCATAATCTTACGGATGAGATAGTTCAACGCCACGGTCACAATCACCATCAACGTCAGCAAAACCCACAAGAAAGAGGGGTCGGCATCCCCATCGGCAAACCCCAACCCCGTGCTGTTCAAGAAATCGTTGCTAGTCCGGGATAAATAATCTAACAGCTATACATAATGACAGCGCGCTCTTAAAGTCAATATCCAGACTATGATATCGTCACGCATTGAGTATTCAAATAGTAACTGACGCGTAGATATGAACAATCATCGACACCCAAAATATTTACCTGATGAGTGTTGCAATTTTATTTGCTGGCGGGAGACCCGATTTAGTAAGTAAAATGCGATTGTTTTAGTGAACATAACCGTATTGAGGCATTTGATGCCTATCGCAATAAAAAACACCCCTAAAATAGCACCGATGAGATCGCCCGCATTATCACCTCCCCCCATAATGAAAGTAATAACAGCGAATAAAAAAAATGCTATTGCAATGATTCCTGTCCCAGCAATGACACATAAAAAAGATTTCAGACCTATTAACCGGCCTCGTGCAGTAAGAAACCCCGGAATACAAATCAATATGCTATACAAAACTCCCGAGGGAAAAGCCGCAGCCAGTATAGCATAATCAGGCCATCCATTAAGTCTGAAAATAATTTCCCACACGGTAATTTGCGGCATAACAAAGCAAAAAATAGCAAATAGTATTCCGCCCACCATTGGAATACTGAACGTATGTCCACCAACTCTCGCCCCTATATATTCGGTCAAACGCTGCTTAACCACCTCAAGTTGTCGGGGACTCATTGACGCAAGATTTTTTTCCACATCAATATTTAACACAAGGCTTTTTTTGATATGCTCAATCATTATGCCAACCAATTTTTATGTTAATGAAAAGGATTGTATTATCCCAATCACATATTGTCCTGTTTTTTTTAGATTGTGTGGATTTCTAACAGTTCCGGAAATGCCGCTTCCTGCAAATGCTGATGAGTTAACAATCACTTGCATCAACTCCCTTTGTAGAGTTCGTTGTAATGCTTCAGATGGAAATCGTTTAGGATAACGCCCCATTTCTATAGCAGCTTTTATGCCAGAGTTAGATATTCCCGGATTTTCATTACGAATGATTTCATAAGTAAGCCGCTTACGCTCAAATCTACTTAGGCCTCTGAGCCATGATAAAGCTTCTGCTGAAGATATTTTTTTCATCGTTTTCCACACTTCGATAGATTTCGCTAACCCAGCTCCGGCACCTGCAAGAGAAATGATATCAAGGATAGTAGTCGTAGTAAGATACCAATCCTGCGAATCAAGCCATGCTAAACGCTCTTCCCTACCTCTACTTATTGTCCATAATCTTCCCGCACCGATAAAACATTGCCCAACGGTAGCTACGCCGCTGGCAGCAATAACTCCGGCTACCAGCACCGATGCTCCAGCCGTAATGGGAAGTATCGCCGTTCCAGTAAGAGCAAGGGCTAATGTGATTACAGCCGCTCCGCATGAAAGTGCCGTTGATGTAATTTCGGTGGCCAGTGATGGCGCCTGAAGTGTCTTAACAATAGCTTTTGTGGAACCTTCTTGTGAGATATCACAAACCTTTGTGACAATAACATGACTTGCTATGCTTTGGGCCGAATTGGCAATCCGCCGGGAGGGTCTTACCAACCATTGGCTCACACCATTAGAATAAATAATACCAACTCGATTGAAATTCCGCGAACAGTCCAATTGTTTTGCTAGATCATGAAAATTAAAATCAACCGGACCTGGCCCTCCCCATGTTGCTGGTCTATCAAAAGGAGAGATATTGTGGAGGCCATCATGGCCAAAATAATATTCAACCATTGCATAAATCCTTTTTAGCTTTAACTTACTCCCACGAAAATGGTGGCATAAAATCCAACAAAACCAATATCACACCGACCAAATTTAGCCCGTCAATAAATATGACTATTACCAACTTCTTCAATATGTTATTAATTGAAGTATTACCCCTACTCTTTAAAGTAAATATCTATACTATTACAGAGCACTACCTTGAGAAGTTAAATGGTAACTAACTCCTGAGTTGTGAACAATCTTAGCGCACCTAAATGTTTTCCTAAAAATTCCAAAAAACCAAGGCATATTACATAAAGACGTAATAAAACTCAGAGGAGGCTTGCTTATTTTTCCTCTCAGTAAATTAGTGCCATGCGTCCATTAAACCAATATCTCTGGAATTATTACTCGTATCACTAACGCTTTTAAGCAATACGCCATATTCCTTCTATTTCCGCTAAGGATTATGGCGTTTGCGCTGATTAAAGAACCATATTCACCGGCGGTACCGCGCTTTTATCGATCTGTTTACCTAAGGCCTCCAGCGCGGACTGATACGGGCATAACGTGCCCACGCTGGTCTGCTGGCAATCAGGCTGACGCCACTCCTGTTGCAGCATCGGGTGCTGACGCTCCGGCATCTGCAGGCGTCGCAGGTCGTCCAGGCTTTGCGCCTGGAAATAGACGCGCAGATAACGTTCGCCGCTTTTGCTGTTGCGCCAGCGCTCTATAACCAGACTGCTGCCCGGCGGAATATTGCCCCGGCTGTAACCCGGCAGCTGCCAGCTAAAATTCATCAGCGTGCGCACCATCGCGATATTGGTGTCATGAGCCACCAGCAGCAGCCAGCGTAGGTGCGGCGTGGCGTCCGCTTTCACTCCGTCCAGCATCGCGTTGAGCAGCACCGAGCCGCGCTTTTGCGCGGCGTACAGCACGTCATTACTGAGATCGTAGTTTTCCGTTAACAGCGGCAGAATAGCTGTGATCTGGCTGGCGCGGGTAATCTTCCCCCACGCCAACTGGCTCAAGGGCAGGTTTTCACTCCAGCCCAGACGCAGCGTTTCAACCATATTGGCCATCACGCTCAGCCCGCTAATGGTGGTTTTACCGCTTTGGTTTTGCTCCACCTGCCAGGGCTTATCAAAAATGGGGCACGGTTTATCCTGTTGGCAAACCGCGGCTTTTAATAACTGGATCGTCGGCGCCAGCGCCTGCCGACGCTTCGCCAGATCGCCGGCTTTCGCCTTTACTGCCGCCAACTGGCGGACGGGGTCGGTTTGCGTCGCGCTAAACTTGTCGGTCTGGAACAGCGGATCGGCATCGCCGCTGACATAATGAATCGCCACGCCGCAGCCGGGGAATGCCCCATCTACCAGCGCCTGTGCGGTTGCCCGGGTACGCTGTAGCGGGCTGGCGCGAACATAAATATCTTCCGCGCTGGGACATTGCCCCTGCAGCAGGCCAAGCTGGCGATAATGCTGCCCTTCCGCACGCCCTTTATTGGCGACCGCCGCGTAGCCATGTCCGGTCAGCTCCCCATCGTGGGTGGTCCATTCAGTCCATGGACGCTGGGTCGCGGCTTCAATGGCTTCACGATTGCCGGGCGTTGGCGGACGAATGCCGTGGCGGCTTAACTCCACCACTTTTTCCAGTTGCCAGTTCGCCGCGGCGGCGGATTGCATCGCCAGCAGCGGCAGTGCACAGGCGATAAACAGGCGCAAAAAGCCCTGATGTCTTGCAGGCATCATAAAATATTCCTTATCAATTAATCAGTTATGAGGAGAATGAAGTCTGCCGTTCGACGGCATGGCGTCGGGCGACGATGGCGGCGGTGGTAAAACAGAGTAACGCGGAACCCAATCCGGTGCCTATCCAGAACAACGCCAGCGTGCTGAAATCATAAAGCGTTTTCCCGTTTTCGAGGATCGCGGTTTTATCGATAATGATCCCGGTCAGAAATTCGCCCAACCCCGCCCCGGCATAGCTGGCAATACCAATGGTTCCCAGCGCTGCCCCCGCCGCTTTGCGTGAAGAGATATCGACGGCGATCAATCCTCCGAGGAAACAGGTTAACGCGCCGATGGTCGCACCGAAGACGATCATCGCCAGGATGTCGGTGTAGTAATTATGCGGCGACCAGAGCATTAAGGCGAAACCCGCGGTGTTCAGCAGGCTGATAAATCCGGCCATGACGCTGCGATTGCGCGGGAAAAAGCGGTCAGAGAGCATGCCGGCGATGATGGTCCCGGCGATACCAGCGATCGCGTTAACGCCGATGATACCTGAAGCCTCAAGGGTGGAATAAGCTTTATCCTGCTCCAGAAAGAAGATCCCCCACGAGTTCACCGCATAACGGTCGATATACATAAATGCCGATGCCAGCGCCAGCGTCCACAGCGCCGGGTTACGCAATGCCAGCAGTTGGTTTTTGAACACCGATCCCCGCGCTTCAGTCTCTTCCTGCGGTTCATCACGAATCACATTAATGGAGGGAAAGCCGCTGCTCTGTGGCGAATCGCGCATAAACAGCAGCAACAGCACCACGCCAGCGGCGCCGAGCGCAGCTGTGGAGAGGTAGCCCATTTGCCAGCCAAAACCCGCGATCACCGCGGCGATCACCATGTAGGTCATGGCCTCGCCGATGTTATGCGCCGTCGACCAGATGGCGTAAAACGTTCCCCGCTCTTTAAAGCCGTACCAGCGCGCCAGCGAAACCGCACAAGGGCCGACGCCCATCGACTGCGCCCAACCGTTGATCCCCCAAAAGATAGCCAGCAGCATGGCATTGGTGGTCATGCCCATCAGCAGGTTCATCCCGGCGCTGAGCAATAGACCAAGGCTCATGTAGCGCACCACGTTGGCATGATCGGCGATAAAACCGTTAACCAGTTTGCCGATGGCGTAGCTAAAGAATAGCGTCGAGCCAATCATCCCCAATTCCGTTGGGGTAATGCCTAATTCCACCAGCGCGCTTTTCGCCACGGTGAACGATAAGCGGCAGACGTAGAACGTCACGTAGGCCAGGGTCATAGCAATAAACGTTTGCCAACGTACCCGGCGAAAACGTTTTTCATCAAACGCGGCGCCCGCTTGCGGCGGCGACGCCCGGAAAAAATGAATAATTCCAGACATAATAGTTTCTCCGACGGTCGGAGGCTTGACTGATTGATGTGCTTCGTCCGTGAGGGTCGTTATCGTTACTGTGTAGGGTACATAATCAGAAACAGCCCGAACCTGTAAGGGTTAATGTAATGGTTGAAGGATCATCTTTTGTAGTTGGGGATACAGCGTTTGGCTGGCCAGCAGGAGGGGATTACCATGGCGAATCCCCTCTTGCGCCAGAAAGTCGTTGGCGACTCCCCCCGCTTCGCGCATCAACACCAGACCGGGTAAGGCATCCCATGGGTTCATGTGCGGTTCGTAGTAGCCGATCAGGCGCCCGGCGGCCGCCCATGCGCTCATCAACGCGCCGGAGCCATTGCGGATGAACATGCCGCCATCGCTGAGCAGAGCGTCAAGAAAAGGCAGGAACTGCGCCGGCGTCACCCGATGCGACGTTCCGACGCCCATCACCCCTTCTTTGACCGTTGCTGCGGGATGTGGGCGGATTGGCGTCTCATTAAGCCAGGCGCCATGGCCCCGTAGCGCGTGGAACAGTTCACGATGATTGGGATCGTAGACGACGCCAACCACCGGCTCGCCGTCAACGACGATCGCCAGCGACAAGCACCAGGTATGCAGCCCATTCAAAAAACAGCTGGTGCCATCAATGGGATCAACCACCCATAGCACCCTGGCGTCCGGCATCTGCGTACCGCTCTCTTCGCCGAGAAAACCATCCTCCGCAAACGCGTCAGTAATGCGCTGCTTAACAAAGGCTTCTACGCGTTTATCGGCCACGCTCACCACGTCCTGTAGGTCATTGCCCTTATGCTCTACCGCCAGCGCCTCGCGCTGCTGATAATATTCGAAAGCCAGCTCGGCACCCGCTTTCGCCAGCTCGCAGGCCAGGCGATAGCGGGCATGTAGCGCAGAGGAATCCAGTGATGTCATCATTTACTCCTTTTGCACACGTGTGCAATTTTATTTAAAAAGGCCCCGAAGAGCGCAGTGAGTGTGGATGGATTTTAGCGATAATTCTGTGATCGATTCATCATAAAACGAATTTTTCATTTAGCGCTATTACGAATTATTAATTTCACGGCAACTTCTCGATGACGTGAAGGTTGATTGAATTTGGCGATCCGGCTAACCAGCATCTCCACCGCGTGATAAGCCAACAGCGTGGTGTCCTGCTGGATAGTAGTAAGTTGATAAGGCTGCCACTCCGCCTGGGGAATATCGTCGAAGCCAATAATCGCCGGCAGGACGGCCGCTGGATTATCCGCTCGTAGCCCATCCATCGCCCCAATCGCCAGCATATCGGTGGCGCAAAACAGCGCCTGCAATCCTGGCCTTTCCGCGGCGAGCCGGCGAGCGGCAGCAAAACCGGACTGATAACCGCCCGTTTCGCAGAAATGCGGCGTAACAGCCAGCCCGCTGGCATGGTGGATAAACCCCTCGTAGCGCTGACGGGTACTGAAATTGTCACGATTTTCGCCAATAAAACCGACGTCCCGGCACTGGCCTGCGTGCAACAGCTCAGCGGCCAGTTTCCCGCCGAGCGCGTTATCGCTGCTGACGCGATCGCAACCGGGAAGCTCAGCGTGACGGTTGATAAGCGTAACGGGAATTTTTCGCGCAAGATACTCCTCAGCCAACTCCAGCGGCGGCGCGCCGGAAGTGATAATGACGCCTGCGACGTGGTAGCTGAGAAGATGTTTTAGCGAAGGGGCTAACTGCTGCGGATCATCGGCGTTCATCAACAATGGCATAAATCCATGCAGCGCCAGCTGGTGGATGAGCGGCGCCAGCAGTTTACTGCGAAAAGGGTTATCGAACCCCGAAGTGATGATGCCGATAAAGTTGCTGCTGCCGGTGTTCATCGTACGGGCGATGATATTGACCTGGTAGCCCAGAGCTTCCGCGGCGGCCTGCACTTTGGCGCGGGTTTTCGGCGACACCGAGGCCCCAGGCGTGAATGCGCGGGAGACGGCTGAACGGGAAACGCCGGCAAGCTTCGCCACGTCTTCTGCTTTAATCCATTTTTTATCGTTCATCACTTTGATTTTTCAGTGAAATTTATCCAACATAGATATATAGCTCAACACATTACCCTCGTCACGCTGTAGGCAATGTATTCCGAGACCACTTTGGCTTTCACTATACCCTGAATCGGGTCGGTGATGCCCGTCATCCAGCGCGGATAATGACATTTTTTATTATCACGTTAACTGCACAGAAGTATAAACTTTTCGTGATATTGTTTCTTTCGTTCGCGCACCAATTATAATTATTATCATGATAATTCATGAAGAATAAAAATGCGGTTAAAGAAGAAACACAACCAACTAAATTATAATAAACACAATCTTCCCCAGCACATACAAAAATATAGCGACAACGTCCACACATCAATAATGCCCCTGTATTTTCACGATATTAACTGCATTATTTGAAATAAAGTAAGCGTGATGTGGAATAAAACTTAATAACAGGAAAAGGTCTATGTCAAAACTGGATTTCCGATCCCCAAATACCTGGCGCGCGCTGGCGTCCATCGCGGTCATCGTCGGGGCAACGGCGGCGGCATTCGCCTGGACTTCAGGCTGGCTGGGTTCGCGAACCACCAGCCAGTCATTAGTCCCCGATCCAGACAAGCCTTTTCCTGCCGGGTTTCGCCGGGCACACGGCAAAGGGATCTGTTTTAGCGGGACGTTCGAGCCAGCCGCTCCAGCCGTTTCTTATTCCACCGCGCGGCTCTTTTCACAGTCGAAAACCCCCGTTGTAGGGCGATTCTCCATTGGCGCAGGTAATCCACACGCGGCTGATAATTCAACGAAAACCCTGAGCATGGCGCTGCTACTGAAAACGGACGATCAACAGCAATGGCGCATGGCAATGAACAACGAGCCCTACTTCGCCACGCGAAACCCGGAGGGCTTTCTTGCCATGAAGAAGGCCACCGCCGTCGACCCGGCCACCGGTAAGCCCGATCCGCAACGTCTCACGGCATTTTTACAGGCCTACCCGGAAGCCGGTAAATATTTGCAGTGGGCGGCGCAAAAGCCAGCGCCAGGCGGCTTTGCCGGGGCGACATTTTTCAGCATTAACGCGTTCTATCTTGTGAACGCTGACCGCCAGCGCCAGCCCGTACGCTGGATGATGCGGCCGCACGATCCATTTGTCTCTATCGCTGATGAACAGCGACAGAAAGCCGACCATAACTTCCTGTTCGAACAATTACAGCAGCGGCTTTCTCAGCATCCTATTTACTGGGATTTGGTATTGCAACTCGCCCAATCTGGCGACGCGGTGGATGACCCTTCGCAGCCATGGCCAAAGGATCGCCAGCAGGTCGTCGCCGGTACGCTCAAAGTCACCCAACTCGTCGCCCAAGCCGAAGGCGCCTGCCGTGACGTTAACTTTGATCCCTCCATCGTGCCTGCTGGAGTAGAGGTCTCTAACGACCCCGTCTTAAATGCGCGCTCTGGCGCCTATTCGCATTCCTGGAGCCGTCGCGAACGGGAAATTGGCTATGGCAAAGCAACCGAAGCCGTGCAAAAACAGGAGGTTAAATGATATCGAATAAACCTGACCAAAGGCGCGCGCCGCAGCATTTCAACCTTCTGGCGAGATATCTGCATTGGCTGATGGCAATCATGATCCTGGCCATGCTGTTCATCGGCGCCGCTATGATGACTTCATTACACCATCGCATTTGGTTGGTGGATGTACATCGGCCATTGGGGATCGCTATTTTGCTGCTGGCGCTCATTCGCCTGGCCAACCGGTTTTATAGCCGGCCGCCACATCTTCCTGCGGAGCTCTCACGCTGGCAGGTGCTGGCGGCAAAAGCGTCACACTGGGCGCTATACGCGCTGATGCTGGCAATGCCATTGCTTGGCTGGGCGCAACTGTCGGCTGCGGGCGTTCCGATAGTTATGTTTGAAGGACTTAACCTTCCGGCCATTACCCCGACCAGCCCGGCGCTTTTTGCCTGGTTTCACGACGCCCATCGCCTGTTAGCTAAACTGCTCTTTGCGGTGGTGTTGCTACATCTCTCGGCGGCATTAGTGCACGCATGGATATTCCGCGACGGCGTGTTTGCCAGCATGGCGAAAAGTACCAGCCGGTCCAGTAAACCACCTGCTGAGCGGTGAAACTTAATAACAAGATGCGTTGAAATAAAGATAAAGGGGCTTTTTCCCCTTATTTTTTGCATCCGAAAAATCAGCAGCCACTCACTGTAGCGCCCGCCTATAAAAATTAGCCCGTCCGTTATTTATTGCACAATCACCACTGACCTTGATGTTTAAATAAAAAAGGGGACGGAGTGAATTACCCAATCACTGTTTAAAAACCATACAGAAATTAATATATATTCGCGCATATCATTTTCAAAAAATGATGTAGATCATATTCCCGCACCTGTCCTGTGAAAAAATGCGCTTAATAACCAGGTAAGCATTTACTTAATACAGAGGGGATATATATGGGAAGCGTCAGCGCGGGTACTGCGCAAAAAATGGGGTTAACGGCACTAACCCTTGTGACCGCATCAAATATGATGGGTTCCGGTGTTTTTATGTTGCCGACCAATCTCGCCGGAGTGGGATATATTTCACTATGGGGATGGTTGTTTACTATTATTGGCGTAATTGCGCTGGCGTTGGTTTTCGCTAAAACCAGCCTCATTACCCCTCGCGCAGGAGGGATCGTGGCCTATGCCAGCGATGCGTTTGGCCCTTTCATCGGGTTTCAGACGACGGTTTGCTACTGGATCAGCGCCTGGATTGGCAACGTCGCGCTCCTCGTCGCCGGGGTCGGCTATCTGAGCTACTTCTTCCCGGCGCTGCATAATCCGGTTTACGGTTGTATCACCGCTATCGCGATTCTGTGGGCATTTATTGCCTTAGGCAGCCTGGGGGCTAAAACGGCCGGGCGCGCGCAGTCCTTCACCGCCAGCTGCATGCTGGTCGTGGTGCTGGGTGTGGGCATTGTCGGCTGGTTCTGGTTTGACCCGAAAATGTTCTCTGAAGTCTACAACGGGACGGGCAACAGCGACAGCTCAGCCATCGTCTCCGCGGCCTCCATTGCGCTGTGGGGTTTCTTAGGGGTGGAATCCGCCGTGGTCTCCAGCGGACAGGTGGAAAATCCTGAACGCACGGTGCCTCGCGCAACCGTATATGGTCTGCTGATTGCCTCCGTATGTTACGTCGGTAGCTGTACCGTTATCATGGGCCTGGTTCCCCACGCCGAACTGGTCAAATCTGCCGCCCCATTCGCCGATGCGGCACGCTATATGTTTGGCGATATGGCCGGCAACATCGCCTCCGCGCTGAGTATTATCGCCTGCTTTGGCTCCATTTCCGGCTGGTTGATTCTACAGTCAGAAGGGCCGCGGGCCGGGGCGAAACAGGGGTTATTTCCGCAGGTTTTCGCCGAGACCAATAAAAATGATGTCCCGATGAAAGGTCTGATTATTTCTGGCGTGCTGATGAGTCTGGTGCTGTTACTGACGGCTTCCCCCGATCTCGCCAAACAGTTCCAGGTGGTGATTCTGATGTCGGTATTTGCCTCCCTGCTGCCTTATATGTATGCCATTATCGCGCTACCTATCATCATGGTTTCTAAAAAGCTCAACCGTGGACGTGGCTTTATGTTTTATTGCGTCCTGACTGTCATCGGTATGATTTACAGTATATTCGCCCTGCTCGGTTCGGGTACTGATTCCATTTTCTGGGGCACAATTATGATGATGGTAACCATTCCTCTGTTTTCTTTTGTCGCGGCCGGACGTAATAAAAAAGGCCAGGATATTCTTTACCTTCAAAAATAATATTTTATTCACCAACATAAATATGGAGATTCATATGTCTTTATCTATTGCCGATCAAAATAAACTCGATGCATTTTGGTCATACTGTGTAAAAAATCGCTACTTTAATATTGGCTACCCTGAATCTGCTGATTTTGATTACACCATGCTGGAGCGTTTTCTGCGTTTCTCAATTAATAACTGTGGTGACTGGGGAGAGTACTGTAACTATTTACTCAACTCTTTCGACTTTGAAAAAGAAGTCATGGAGTATTTCTCCGGCATATTCAAAATCCCCTTTGCGGAAAGCTGGGGCTATGTCACCAACGGCGGCACAGAAAGTAATATGTTTGGTTGCTATCTGGGAAGAGAGCTGTTCCCGGAAGGCACGCTCTACTATTCAAAAGATACTCACTATTCCGTCGCTAAAATCGTCAAACTGCTGCGTATCAAATCGCAACTGGTGGAATCTCAACCAGACGGAGAAATGGATTATGACGATTTAATCAATAAAATCAGGACCTCAGGCGAACGCCATCCTATCATTTTCGCCAATATTGGCACAACGGTACGCGGCGCTGTTGATAATATCGCTGAGATACAGAAGCGTATCGCTGCGCTGGGGATCCCACGTGAAGATTATTATCTGCATGCGGATGCCGCGCTAAGCGGCATGATCTTGCCTTTCGTGGAGGACCCACAACCCTTTACCTTCGCGGATGGTATCGATTCGATTGGCGTTTCCGGACACAAAATGATCGGCTCCCCGATTCCATGCGGCATTGTGGTAGCCAAGAAAGCCAACGTCGACCGTATCAGCGTAGAGATCGACTACATCTCCGCCCACGATAAAACGATTTCAGGGTCACGCAACGGTCACACCCCTTTGATGATGTGGGCCGCCGTTCGCAGCCATACCGATGCCGAATGGCATCGCCGCATTGGTCACAGCCTCAACATGGCGAAATACGCCGTGGATCGCTTTAAAGCAGCAGGTATTGACGCGCTGTGCCACAAAAACTCCATCACGGTGGTCTTTCCGAAGCCTTCTGAATGGGTATGGAAGAAACACTGCCTGGCAACGTCCGGCAACGTGGCCCATCTGATCACCACCGCTCACCACCTGGACAGTTCCCGGATTGATGCGCTGATCGATGACGTGATTGCCGACCTGGCGCAACGGGCGGCATAAGAGTGAGCAGCGGCAAACTGCCGCTGCCCGCTGGACAATCTGGTGGGTTGCAGCGCCAACCGGAACCCGCCAGACCTGCACAGTATATGGGAATTTCGCATCAGGAGTCATAAACGATGAGTGCAAAGTTAAAAGCCATACGTGGTATGCGCGACGTACTGCCCGCCGAAACGCCAATCTGGCAATGGCTTGAAAATAAATTCCGTCGTCTGACCTACCGTTATGGCTACCAGGAGATCCGCTTACCCCTGCTGGAACCGGTCGCCTTATTCGAACGTGCTGTTGGCGAAGCCACAGATATCGTTGCCAAAGAAATGTACAATTTTACGGATAAAAGCGGCGAACAGATTACGTTGCGTCCCGAGGGGACCAGCGGCTGCATGCGTGCGGTGCTGGAAAATAATCTGTGTTACAACAAAACCCAGCGCCTGTGGTATCAGGGCCCGATGTTTCGCTATGAACGCCCGCAGAAGGGACGACTGCGTCAGTTCACGCAGTTCGGCGCTGAAGCCTTCGGCATGGCCGGGCCAGACGTCGATGCTGAAATGATTTTTATGGTCCGGGATTTGTTCCAGGAGCTGGGCCTGACCCCGCATGTCAGGCTGGAAATTAACTCCCTGGGCACGCCGGATGAACGGCGGGCGCATAAAGCCGCCCTTGTTGACTGGTTTAATGCTCATCGTGAGCAATTGGATGAAGATAGCCTCAAACGACTGGAAACCAATCCATTACGTATTCTCGACAGCAAAAATCCGACCATGCAGCCCATGCTGGAACAGGCGCCACGATTGCTGGATTACCTGTTCGAAGACTCCCGTCGCCATTTTTCGCTACTCTGCGAACTGCTCGATAAAGCCGACATCCCCTATATCATTAATCCGCGTCTGGTGCGCGGGCTGGATTACTACACCCGCACCGTGTTTGAGTGGGTGACTGATGAACTGGGTTCGCAGGGTACCGTCTGCGGCGGTGGCCGCTACGACGGCCTGGCGGAGTTATTCAATCCGAAGGCGTTGCCAGCCTGCGGTTTTGCCATCGGTATCGAACGCCTGCTGCTACTGATTCAGACCGTCAGCCAGAAAGATAATCCGTTGTGGCATTTTCACCCAGACGTGGTCATTACCAGTGAATGTCAGGATGATGGCCTGCGGGCCCAGATGCTGGCGGAGCTTCTGCGCCAGCGTATTGAGAAGTTAAGCGTGATGGTGGATTGCAGCGGCAACAAACTTAAACGCCAGCATCAAACCGCCCTACAAAGCCAGTGTCGCGCGATAATCACGCTGAATACCGACAATGAGATACGGCTATGGGACCTCGCCAGCTCCCGTCAAATGTCGCTCGAAGAGAAAGCGCTCATTGACTGGCTGCAACAGCACTGTCAGTAAACACGTCCAGATTGGGTACCGTGCGGCAGGACGGTACTCGTCGCGGCGCTTATCCCGCCTTCAGCATTTCACCCTGACACACAGCGAGATCCTTAAGCAGAGAACCGTGGACATGCCGAGAAAAAACAGATTATTTATTCCGGGGATGCCGCATCTGGCGCAGCTTCGCGGGCATAATAGCGAGGAGTTATTCCGCCACGAGGAGGATTACTCAACCTTCGAACGGTGTATGCAAGACGCGGCGCAACGTTACGCCGTGTCTATTCACAGTTGGTCACTTGCCGTTCCACGTATCCTGCTGCTGGTCAGCGCTCCGGATAAACAGGCGCTGAGCCGTTTTATTCAGCATATCGGACGCAGCTATGTGCCTTATTATAATCGTCGTTACCAACGGCATGGCGCGTTGTGGGACAGCCGCTACCTATGCAGCCCGCTGGAACCTGAAACCTATTTCCTGGCCGTAAAACGCTTTATTGAATGTGACGAAGACGGGAGCCCGGGGTGCCATAGTCACGGTAATCTGCCTTCAGGTTTGATAGTTCCTCATCCTGCCTGGCTCAAGCTCGGTGAGAATGAGCAACAGCGACAGGCCCACTTCCAGGAGTTCTGCCGGCAACCGGTAAATCGGGCGCTGGTGACCAGAATCCGCCATGCACTGGCGCAAAATTGCCTGCTCGCCTCGCAAGCGTTGAGCCAGCAACTTGAAGCCCAGATGGAAAGGCCGCTGCGGGCAAGACATTGCGGCCGCCCGCGTAAATATGAATCCTCCCCGTCAGAACAGTGGACCTGGCTGGAACTTCAGGCTGAACAGTTTCTGCGCCAGCATGGCTATCAACAAATCAGGTTACCCTTACTTGAACATACATCGCTATTCGCCCCAGGCGGCCCGGTGATGGCCGACAAGGGAAAATTACGTGGCGATGGAACAACCGGATGTCTACGCCTGATGGCCGATAACCCTCATACCGCAGTAATGAGCCGGATTTGGTATTCAGGCGCCATGTTCCGTCAACGCTCCCTGGATGGAGATATCCGGCAAAATCATCAAATTGGCGTCGAAGCATTCGGCATGCCGGGCGTTGATATCGAACTCGAGCATCTGGTCATGCAGGCGGTTTTCTTCAGGCGTATTGGCCTCGGTGAAATGGCGGAACTGCATATTAATATGCTGGGTGACGAGCCCTCGCTGGCGGCTTTCCGCCGGGCGTTACGCGATTATTATCAGCCCATCGCGCATTTGCTGAACCCGGAGCAGCAGCACTGGCTGGAGAAACATCCGGAGTGGTTGATCCATCATGAGGATATCCTTCTTCAGCGTCTTGCTCCTGCGGCGCCCTGCCTGGCGGATTTTATTACCGTTGACTCCCGTCATCGGTTCCAGCGCCTTCAGCACGCCCTGACCCAAGCCGGTATTGCCTGGCAATACGATCCTGCGCTGTTTCCCGCCAATGACTATTGTCAGTTGGTCTTTGAATGGCGCAGCATTGCCATGGAGCGCGAGTTAATCATCAGCCGTGGCGGCCGATACGACGCCTGCGCCAGCCGTATTGCTGAAAAACCGGTTTCCGCCTGCGGTTTTGCATTCATGATGGAGCCGATTGTCACTCTGCTCGGTTATCGTCCCCAACCCGCCAGAGCGCATCCACCGACCGACATTGTGATTATTGCAGGCCAGCCTCGTGTGGCTGCTAAGGCAATGCTGCTCGGGCGTAGCCTGCGTCAGCAATTTCCCTATTTAAGCATCATCAACGACTGCTCTCCCCAACGAATCAGCACCCGCTATAAAAATTCCAGGCGCCTGGGGGCGAGATTTATTCTTGAAATCGAAGGCGACGGAGAAACGGTTATCCTCTCTGATTCACGGGACCATCGTATTAAGATTTGCACGCTTGATAACATCACCGATCGGCTCGCGCAGGTCGTTCTGGCTCAGTAATGGGCGTGGGCCGATAAGAGGATTTGCTTATCTCACTCCATTATTTGATTAAAAGGACGTCGCGCATTCTGCAGCCATGGAATACGCCTATCATTCGGGTATAACAGACAAAAGCGCGTCGCCAGACGATGCGCCTCAGCCAGATCTCGCTGCTGTAAGGCCAGCAAGATCTGCGTGAAGGAGACATTCGGGTCCGGTTGAACACGCACATAGTCAGGCGCCCAGCGGCGAACGGCTGCCAGCCAACGCTCATCGCGGGTATGTTGGTATCGTTGTAGATACCCCATCTGGACATCAAACCGGTAGCGGGTGGCAAGCAACCAGCCTCCTACAGGAAGAGATTCGGCCAGACGCCACTGTGTTGATTGTCGCTCCGCCAGCGTCAGTTGCTGCTGCGTATGCAGCGTGAGAAACAGCAATGGTGTGATGACAACAACCGCGATCAATGCCACAGCACGCAACAGCGTCGCCAGGGTGAACGGCAGCCGTGCCCCCTTTCGCCTACAGTCTGCGCAACGAAGCAACAAAATCAGCAGTAGCCAGTGTGGCGTTGACTGCCTGACGGGGTATTCCGTCAACATATGGATAACGACGGGTAGCGCCGCCACCAGACAGGCGCGATGCCAGCGATTGCCGTATAGCCAGAGCCATAAACCACTCGCCATAAAACAAAGCGCCCCCAGCAATCCAATCAGCCCTCCCTCCACCAGCCACAGCGCCAGTTCGTTATGCGGATGCGAGATGCTACTCAGCCCCAACGGACCCGCGCGTTCAAGAAACACGGCGGCGAAACTGCCCACGCCCCATCCTGCCCACGGACGTTCGGCAAATAATGCCAGCGATGCTTTCAACACCGTCCAGCGCACCTGGGAGGTCGTCAGGTGATTAACCGTCACCACCGACAAGAAATGGCGGGCAAGCGCGCCCGCAATCATGCCTATCGCCAGCGGCAGCAGAAGTAACAGCAGCGTACGGCGCTGCGCAGGAAAAACCGCCAGCAGCAAGGCCTCGCCTACCGCCACAGACAGGTAACCGGTTTGCGACTGAGACTCATGCAGTACAAATCCCATTAGCACCAGAGCAATCGCGATGATAATTCGATATCCGCCACGTAGCCGTAAAAAGAGCAATGCTGACAGCAGCACGCCACACGCCGTGAAGCTGGCCATCAGATTAACCTGCTGAAAAATACCGTAGGGGCGCGTACCGCGCCGCCAGGCAAACTCCCAGTAATTCACCCCCGGCCAATGCCAGTATTGATAGGTAAACGCCAGACATTCGAGGACACACGCGCCCCAGAGCAGAGCCAGCAGTACTGTCAGCGTGTTTGTCGTAAGCGGAATTTGCAACGTCGCCAAATAAACAAGCACGCCTCCCAGCAACGCCCCCGCGACCAGTAGCGCCTCGGACTGCCAAACCTCAGGCGTCAACAGACAAAGCAGCGTTAGAATGAGCGCACCCATCGTAAACCCCGCTGCGGGTATAGTTATCCGCCAGCGTTGACGAGGTACCAGCATCGATGCGCTAGCTGCCAGCACAACGGCATAAATCCAGGCCGTAATATTTAGCGGCAACGACAAACCGCTACCGCCGTTATTCGGCCAGTAGAGATGCATTGCCCCGCCCCAGAACAGCAGACTGACAACGAGCAATACTTTCTGCGCCGGCAGCGGCGCAATACGATGCAATGCGTTCATCATGCTACTGGTAGTTCAGCGTCCAGGTCCCGCTGGCGCTGAAGGGGCCGTATTCGAGAGTCTGATTTTTTATCGCCGACGGTTCCGCCGCGACCCATGCCAAAAAGTTCAGCGTCATCGAGCCTTCAGTAATCTCTTTGACTGACGTGCTTTCATCAAGGCGGATTGCCGTACCATCCTCTTCGCTCATTCCAATGCCGATTCCGGAGGCGCCTTGTTCACTGCTATCCAGCGCCAGATGATCCGCCAACTCCGCATCCTCACGCCCGCTGAAAGTGACCGAGATCCCGCGAAAAACCTCAGGGTTGCAGTCGCGTAACTCAATGCTGAATTTTTTCGGCTTACTGCGCCCCGAGAGATAGAGATCCTGCGTCGCGATTTGCCCGAAATCGACCTCGATTTTGTCGCCTCCTGGCACAAGGCTGCAGGCCAACGCTCGAATGGTGCCGTGAAAATACATATCGCCGCCGACCAGCTTAGTGTCGGCCTGCGCCAAGCCGCCAAGCAGTAGCGCGCTGGTCGCGATTAACGCCGTAAATCTCATGGCATCCCCCTACTGAAACTGCGCGACAACGGTGGCAGAAGCTTCAAACTCACCTTCTTTAACGCTTCCCACGCCCGGTTTTGCCACCGGCGCGGCGGTAAGATTCCAGTCGCCCTGATTCTGGTAAAAACCCTTCACGTTGTAGAATTGATTGGGCACGACCGTGCCGCCGCTCGCGTCTTTAATCACGATGCCAAGGTCGTCGCGTTTTTGGCCACCGCTCAGCGTGCCGAGGAGATGATCGTTAAACCCCGCCGTGCCTGACGCCGTGGTAGTTTGTACGCCAAGATTAATGTTCAACGCGCCCTGATCGAAGCTCCCCCCCTCGCAGACCACATGAATGGGGATCGACTTGCTGTAGTTGGTGCCGTTGAGCCGGGCGGCGGAGCCTGGCAGATCGCCAAATTCAATGCTGATTTTGTCTCCCCGATTAAAGATGCATTTGTCCGGTACGGTAATGAGCCCGGATTTAATGACCACACGGGAAATTGGCGTTGTCGGCGTAGGTCCCGCGTTGCCCAGACGTCCAGCAACCTCCACCAGCGACTGAGAGGTAATATTGATGCCGTTAATAATGGGTTTAGTGACAATAAACGTCACTTTCCCTTTAGAGCCACTTTCAATGTTAGTAGCTCGCTCGTAGCCTTTGCGCTTTTTGCAGTTATGGTCGTTGTAGCGATTCGAAAAGTTGGTGAACGGCGCCTGAACATAGTTGTTATACCGCCCTGCGACCCATACCTGGACTTCCACATCCAGGTACTCATTCAGACGAAAACGGTTCGCTCCCTGATTAGAAGGCGGCATGGTGGTCGTGGTTGTGTAGTAAATCGGCTGTCGCGAGATGTCGGCCTGCTCACAATGAAAATCCACGACATACCAACTGCCCAAATTCCAGGTGAACGGATCCGTTCTGCCGCCCTCGTGGTTTTTGCTGACATCCAGCGAGCTCAGTTCAATATCGTACTGATGTGGCGAACCGCCCTGTGGTTCTCCCTCTCCGAGGGTAAATGCCTGCCCGGCCAGCGGACAGCCCGCCAGGGCGACCCACAGCAGTGCTTTGTGCAATACGCTCATAGATACTCCAGCTTAAGTCTGACCAGACCGTTAAAGTCGCCAGCGGTCACCTCCTGCCCAAAAGATTCCAGCGCGGCAAGAAAGTGAATCGCGTTATCGCCCGGTTTGAGGATCCACATGCGTTGCGGTTGATTCAGATGGATCAACTGGTTGCGTTCGGTCAGTAGCCGAATGCCCGCGCCGCGCACATCGCCGCGAATCCGCCCAAGATCGCTGTTTTCCGGCGCGCTTTCGGCCATCAGAGTCATCGAAACGCCACGCTCCACCGTACTGTGCGCCAGCTCAGGGAGCTCGCTGGTCTGCCCAGGGAAGTCCTTTAACGTGTGCCCGGAGCCTTTTAAGCAGCCATTCAGGTGCAGCGTCACCAATACCGGATCGCTGCGATCGCCGCTCTGGCGAAAGCGGCTGGCGGAAATATCACCGAGATCGATGGTCTGATCGCGTGAAGCCATATCCAGCACGCACGGCGAAACGAATACCCGGCCATGAAAGCGGACGTTGCCATACTCGCCGGAAACGTTGCTCATATCATGGCGGCCGCTTGTGGCCTGAACCGAGCAGGCCATGCCTGCCATCAGCAGAGCGCAAAGCATCTTTTTCATTTACGAGTCCTTTACCGGGGCTGTTGCTCCATCGGCAATGCTTTACACACATTGCCTGTACAGCTGAATTTCAATTCAGGGTGACCGCCAAAATCGTTCACGTACATCATGCTGAACTGGCTGACGCTGGCATCCGAAACCTTGAAATCGAGGGAGGATTTCGGCGAGATCATAATCCCCGGGAAATCAGTCAGCCTGCCGCCGCCCTGGGCTTCAGGTTTGCGGCTTAAGCCGATTAAGGTGACGAAGTATGGCGTTGGGTTATCCACGGTCCAGCGCTGACCCTGTTTGTGAAAGGTCAGTTGGTTTTGCCACACGGCCCCCGGCGTTTCCGGCACGATAGCTGTCGGCCGATAGAACAATTTGATCCGCGACTGCATCGCCAACTGCAGTACGTTCGGCTTATCCGGTTTTGGCGGAATTTCACGCACGTTCAGATAGAAGAGACTCTCGCGATCCTGTGGCAACGCGTTTATTCCGCTGGTTTTCGTCACGCGGGCGATTCCCTTCTGCCCACCGTTAATCCGTTGCAGCGGCGGTAAGACCATTAATGGCGAGGTAATTTTTGTTCCGTGGGCGTCCTCTACCCACGACTGAGCCAGAAAGGGAATACTCGGGCTGGTGTTGGTTAAGTTCGCACTTACCGAGCGCGCATCACCGGTGATGATCATGCGGGTACGGTCGAGCGCAATTCCCGCCCATGAAGCATTGATCTGGGCAATAAAAAACAGGCCACAGGTCACGGGTTTAAGCCAACGGCGCGCGAAATTAAGAGATTTATTATTCATGACAAAATTCATTCAGGTTATTGATATTATTCACAAGGCAACAGCACGTTACCTTCCGGGTTGATTTGTTGCGGCATCTGTAAGTGACACTGCGCACGACCAGCCCAGGCAACGGAAAGACGCTCGGACGGATTCACCCCCGCAATCCAGGCCATGCCGTTTTCCATCACCATGGCGACGCTGACGCCGTTGGCGTTAAACACTTCGGCGCCAAACGGCGGCACCGAGCCATCCTTCAGGCGCAGCAGCGCCATCATTTTTTGCCCCTGCGCGACGGCAAAGCGCTGGTAGCCAATGGCGCCTTCCGTCAGGGTGTTAGTCACGATCGCTTTGGTCGCGGAAATGTCCTCATCCATGGCGTCCACATCGATACGGGTATCAAAGCTGTGATAGCTGACGACGTCCGGTACAACAGCAATACCGAAACGATTTGAGTGCGCCTGTTCGCCGTTAAGCGGCACATTGGCAACGCCATCGGTATCAACCATCACTCTGGCGGTATTCATTGACGCCTGGCTGTTATGTAACGCCGCGCCGTGACGCGTCGCCGTAAAGCCGCCGCGTACCGTGCCGCCAACGGAGAAATAGCGTGATTGCTGCCAGCTGACGTTGGATTCCAGTTCCGCCATCATGCTGCGGTGCTGGTAATAGCCATCAAATGCCGTATGACCTTCCCCGGAAACCCCTGCGCGCAAGCGCCACGGATTGTTGCGATCGCGGTTATCGGAATACGAAACCATTTGGCTGGTCTGGTTACCGCTGTTCTGTAATTCATAATCCATAGAGCGGCCATCGCCCCATGGCACTGAAATTGAAAGCGAGAGACTGTCGTCCCGTTTGCCCTGATACTCAGAGCGATAAGCCGCAAGGTTGGCGCTGATCCCCTGGATACCCGCGAAGGAAAAACTGTGTCCCATCGATAACCCGTAACGATCCTGGGAACCGCGATCCCAATAGTTCTGGTGGGTATAGGTGAGGTAGAGCGTGGTCGCTAAATGCGGATCGTCAGCAAAAAAGGTTTTGTTGCCGGTAACGGTGTACATCTCTTTTTCGTTGCCGGCGCTGTTGTTACTTTCATACTGCTCGTCGAGAAACTGCGAGAAGGTGCGGAAGTTACGCTGTGAAAAGCGGTATCCGGCAAAGGTAATCGCGCTGTTGTACTCATCAAAGGTTTTGGCATAGCTGAGCTTAAAGGACATGCCTTTTTGTTCAGCCTGATGCTTCACCCGACTCACGGATTGCGTCGCATCGGCCGACAGCGCTCCAAGCCAGCTTAAATCCCGTCCAATCCCCATCGACCAGGCGTTGTAGCGCTCGCCGGTGAGCAACGCGCCCCCGTACAGTGACCATGCATTGCTCACCCCCCAGGAAAAATCGCCGCTATAAAACGCAGGGCCCTGAACGTCGTGGTTATAACGCGATGGCTTGCCGACCGCGGCGTTGTAGCGAACATAGCCCGGGCGCGTCAGGTAAGGAATATCAGCCGTATTGACCTGAAAAGTTTGTACGCTGCCATCCTGCTCTTCGACCCGCACATCCAACGTACCGCGTACCGAACCGTGCAGATCCTGAATATTAAACGGCCCCGCAGGAACGGTGGTTTGATAGATAACACGGCCCTGCTGACTGACGGTGACCTTCGCATTACTGCGGGCGATGCCGTGCACTTCAGGCGCGTAGCCCTGCAAATTTGGCGGCAGCATACGCTCGTCGCTGGCGAGGTTGACCCCGGTGAAGCGCACCGAATCAAAAACCTGAGAATTCAGATAGATTTCGCCGACCGTCAGTTTTGCAGCCTGCATTGGTAACGGGCGATATGCATAGATCTGATCCCAGTCGATACGCCCATGATTATCATCTGAAGCGTAATTGGCCTGATACTGGCCCCGAAAACGCCATGCGCCGAGGTTAAAACCTGTCTGCCCATAGCCGGACAGCGAGCGATAATGATCGCCACCCTGTTCGTAATGCGTGGCCTGCCCTGAGATGCTGTAGTCAAAAATCAGCCCGGCGACGCCGTTATCCCAGCGCTCCGGCGGCGTCCAGTCTGGGTCGGTATATTTCATCCATGCCTGAGGCACGGTAATGTCCAGCACGCCTGCGCTATTATTCAGCGCCACACCCGGCAGGCGGGAAATGTCATAGCAGGTTGCGCTAATGGGATGAATATGGGTCAACGCCTCTTCTTTTAGCGCCAGTAACTCGAGTTGTTGCGCCGTCAGACACGCCATAGATTTATGTGAGTTGGCAGGATCGGCGATATAACGGATTGACTGTTGAGGAATCTCCTGGCTGTTTATACGAACATCCAGCAGATATTCTCCGGGAGCCACAAAGTTGCCTTCGGAAAAACGCTGTAAATCGACATTATGCCTGTCGCTGGCATCCAGTACGTCGGTATTAAATTCAATGGCCTCATCCGCTTCAGCCCATGAAGCGGCGCAGACCAGAGCAATAAATAGTGCCAGACGTTTTTTATCTGTTTTCAGCGTGATCATTTTCGTTCGCAACCTTCAGATACCCGAATTGCAGTGCAGCTCAGAGATAATTCACAACAAAATGCGTGACCGCAGTAAATTCGCCAGATGTCATTCTTCCGTCGCGGGAGATCAAATAAGCCGTAAACTTGAGCGTATTTTTTCCTGGGTTAAGTACATAGTCCGGTGATGGTTTGCCCAGATGAATTTGCTGTCCTTTGCTGTCGTATATTTCTATCGCTAAATTTTCAGTTTCCGATTGCACGCTCAGATAATCTGGATTGTCGCTATCGGGGGCGCCGGAAAAAGTAATATTGGCGCGTTGGAACAAATTACCGGGGTATTGAGAATCCCCTAGCGAGCATCCCAGCAAATGAATGCTGAAATCATGCGCAGATACTTTTTCAGGTGTTCCGGAAATATCTCTGGCTGAGAGGTCATCAAATTCAACCAGTAGCGACCGGTCGCGCGGATCGACATAACAAGCAGCCTCAATAATATTTCCCCGCATACGCATTTTTCCGGGCGTACTGACAAGACGTTGAGTGTCAGCCGAAACCCATGCAGGCGATATGAAGATAAAAAGCAGTAAAATACGCCATCCAGGCATAACCGCATTTCCTTTCAGTTATTCGCAGGAAGGGTTAAGCAGGCGCGTTAATGCGCCCGCTGCAGATCGTTACTGATAATCAATCTGGAAATTAACGGTAGATTCAAAATCACCCGGAGTTACCGCTGCAGATGCGTTGTTTGCCTGCAGGTAAGCGACGAAATCAATGTCGGTTTCGCCATCGGTAATGTTGACCTGAGAGGCAGCTTTACCCCACTCAACATCCTGGTTGCCGCTGTCAACCATACCGATGCCTGCGCCCTTGGCGGTACCAGAGGTGAAGGCGGCTAGCGCGTTGTTGTCTGCATCAATCGTTGCCGGGGTATAAGTCACGGTAGCGGTTTTTGCGACAGTCGTATCGCAACCCTGCAGAACGATTTTGGCATGTTTAACGCCAGCACGTTGGTTGTCTTTTAACTGAGAGGTTGGGATCTCGCCAAAATTCACCTGCACCGGGCTGGATTCTGGCGCCAGACCACATGCGGAATTAACGAGAGAACCGGTGAAGTGGATTTTACCGTTAGTCGGTTCAACATTTTTTGCAGCGAAAGCAGAAGATGCAGTAAAAGTCATTCCCGCCATCAGCGCACAGGCCACAGCCACGTTTTTCATTTTCATATTACTACTTAACCTTATATCTGTGTTTTGGTTATTTCGACGATCTATTTCCACAGACAATTCCTGTCCGGGAAAGCCCGATCTCGCGGTGGCGGCAGCGCATATCCTTGCAAACAATCCATCTCAAGCCGCACCGTATTTTGAAGTTCATTGGTATTCCATCAGAAATACCGTCCACAGTCGTTTACGCTGTTTCGGGGCTTATATTAAGTCGACGAAAAATTGACACAATGCCAAAATACGGAATCAATCAAACTCAGGAAATCGTGTTGCTTTCCCGCCTGCAGATCGATCTTTTACCTAAAAATCAGCCAAAAAACATGCAACCAACAGTGTTAATGTCTATTATTTATAGTTTTTATAGAGTTTTTAACTATCAACTATTTTTTAATTTAGAACAGATAACTGGCAGAATATATTTATAAAATATTTTTAAAAATTGAAAGGGATACCAAAAGTGAGTGCTGACAATAAGATAGTGAAAGAAAGGAAGGAGAATGAATGATGACATAAAGAATATTAAAATATTGTTATGTAAATGATAATAAAGCGATCTATGGCACAACCTCTTTTTATAAATGAATTATGTTATGCTGTTGCTTCCCCCACTCGAATGCGAGATATCCTGCTTTAAAGGAGACATCAGTGATTTCTCATATACCAATAAACAAAATTAAATCCGTAATTATTGGTGATGGTTTAGTTTTCAGACCACTTAAAAATACCCTAAAAGACGTGGCATCTGGTGAAATAGCTACATTGAATAATGTGGCCACACAATTACTGCTCTATTTGTTGCAAAATGGTAAAGAGATATCTTCGCGCGATGAAATTCTGCTGAATGTTTTTCAGCAGAATGGCGCCAGGGCGACGGATGCGAATCTTAACCAGCACATTTCATTTTTGCGTAAAGCCATTACGTCAACAGGTCATCCTGCAGAACTCATCGTTACCATTCCTCGTATTGGATTTCGGATGGGCGACGTCAATATCAATATTCAGCAAATGGAAGAAGCGCAAACGGCCGCCAGAGTTGCCTATGTTGCATCGACGCCGAGGAGAAAGAAACCAAACCGGTGGCCTGTCGCTATCACAGCGTTAATTACCAGCATCGCCGTGCTGGCGACAGCGTGGTTAACATGGATACCCAATCATATCGCCATGACAGACGCGGCTATCTTGCGCACCATCGACTACGAGCAATGCCGTGTACATATATTAGGAAATGCCCTCACAGACACGATAAGTGAAAAGAAAGCGCTGGATATTTTCAAGTCCGTGGGGATTAGCCCCAACTGCTCGCACCCTAAAGATCTGTATCTTAATACCTGGGCGAGCAACCATAACCTGGTTGATTGGTCGTTTGCCGCTGAATGCGGCCTCAACCTCGGCTATTACCATTGCATCAGCCAGTATCACCATCATGAGGAATGATATGAAGCAGGAAAGCGATCACTCTTTTTTACTCTGGTCAGTCGTAATCGTCATTATTGGGCTGGCAGCAATCGCTTATTTGATTATCACTGGGAATGCTAAAAAACAAGAAATCAGTTTTTCCTGCTCCTCGGAATTCACGTCGATACTCGACATCCAGAATACCAAAAAGGAACTCCACGGAATCATGCTGATTACCAGCTACAACTCCGGGCACCTTTCATTATCAGTGCAAGGAAAGCTCAAAAGCGATGACGGCGAGTTTGCTGTAAACCGAAAATTGTTCTTTCGGTATGCTCGTCCGCTTGGACATACTGCCGGCGTTTTCATGCTCACTCCCGAGGGACGCGAAAAATCCCCCGATGATGAAGCAACGGACGCTGTCGATTACCTCTTCTTCGACGCTTACGAACGTGCCGACAAGCTGTATATGTTAAAGCGGCTGAATGAGGAAACGGTTCTTATTGGCGATAACTTTTCACCCCGCTTTGCCTGCGTAATGAATCACTTTGCGGATTAATCACCTTCTGGATATGCGTCGGGTTAAGGATGACCTGATGTATCTCTCTGAATCGCCACGGATGATCGGTCATAGAGTCAGCGCCCAGCTTTAGCAGATTCTTTTCAGGATGGAATCATCGCAAATCAGGAACTCGCGGCAGGCTTTGAGAAAAGCATTCTGTCCGGTTGTCGATTCGGGGACGGCGTGCTCGCGCGGTTTCAATGTGGCATCGTCCAGGCGAACGCCGGGGAAGTCTGGCGGCAGTGGCTCAACATAACGAGCAGGCTCTTTATTTAGCCATTGCTCAGTCTCTGCGCGGCAGGTGTGGGTCTTACGGCCAATTCCGTTCGCCTCTTTCCATTCACGAAACGACATAACAGAATCGTCAGCGTTAAAGTAAAACTCTTCGGTCTGCGTATTAAACGCAGCCTGTACTAGCTTCCGCTTGATGGGGCATTGCTTATTACGCTAGTGACGCGCTCGCAGTCCTGCCCGTACTCCAGGACGTTTGAAACGTCGGACAATGAAAAATAGAGAATTACCATGTGGAGTCTCAGAGTTTGATTATGTGTTCGTTCCGCTAAAATCAGACGTTGGGAAAGCATTTCCTGTTGTCTTCGACCTTACTGCACGTAAAATGACCAGACACATTTTGGGAAGGAGTCTTTAATGGATATTGCGCTGCTCAACAGGGGCTGGAACAGAACATGGTCAGATACCATGGTGAATCTTGAAGCCCGGAAACTCGTCGAAACAGCAAACCGGTTGTCAGCATTCTATTTGCAAGATGGTCTTACACGAATCAAGTTTGTCGAAGAGATAAGGCAGGTCGTAGAGAAAGAATTTGAAACAGCACGACGAGCTAAAACCGATGAAGAATGCATTGCATGCATCAAGAATCTGCGTGTCGAAACAGATAATCTGCAAGAACAAGAACGCCTGTTAAGAACCAGAGCCGCCCAACTTTATGCAAAGGTCGAGTTTGTCAGGGAAAACAATAAAATCGTCGGTTATGTTATATCCGCTGTAAATGTGGTGCTATCAGGCGTGGTTCTCTTTGGTGGCTTTATGATGTTATCCACTATGGGGCCGATTGGTATGCTGGCTGGGGCAGTCCTGATTGCCGATGGAATGAACGGATTAACGAAAGAAGTGCTCAACTTTGATCAGCCAGCAGGACATAAACCCTCGCAAGGCATCATTGCTGACTCCGCGATGCATACGGCCCAGTTCATGGGATTTAATCCTAACACGGGCCTGGCTCTCTATAATGGTGTTACTCTTGGTGCCAGTGTGTACAGCATTGTAGGTCTCGCTCGAAAAACTGGAGCCTGGAGATTATTCCGTTGGCTTCCACACGATTACTATCGCAAAGTCAGCACAATGAACACTCCTAAGCTAACAATGAAGATTGTCGGGTATGGTGTTAAAGCAAAAGTGATTTTCGATCTATTGACAACAGAAAATGGAACCAGTTAATCCTTGATAGTTTTTCGGTAACGCCAGGATTTATAGGAAATTACCGGCGGCTGTGCAAAGAACATAATGGCAGCCCCAAAGATCATCGCCAGCCCCCATGCAAATGCTCTATCAGGTGAGCTGAAGACGATAAGTAGCAGTAGGATTAAGGCACACACAGCCACCACTCCCGCCAAGGTAACAAATCGCCTGGCGAGGTCATTTATGGCCTCTCCAAGCGTTCCTCCATATTTTTCAATATTGCTTTTTATCTTCTGCAATTCAGGCTGCGTAAACCCTGAACGTAACAAAGCCTCATCAGTCACTTTCATATCGTCTCGTCCCTTATCTTCCAGAAGTGCTTTCCCAATCGCTGATTGTGCAAGCAATCATACTGATGAATTTTACAGCAATCCACATGATGTTTATGCAATGTATCAGATTTCAGACAATAGAAGCCATAACGCCCCGTTAGTGGTACAAGCAACAAGCGTAGCGA
This sequence comes from Klebsiella sp. 141161, assembly GCF_050600815.1. Lineage (NCBI taxonomy): Bacteria > Pseudomonadati > Pseudomonadota > Gammaproteobacteria > Enterobacterales > Enterobacteriaceae > Klebsiella > Klebsiella sp. 141161. The sequence goes on from NZ_JAQIRN010000002.1 coordinate 373,214, forward strand.
CTTCATCAGGCCAACCTGGTTGGTTTAGCTTTGCGAAAGTCATCAGTGATCAAATCAGATTGTCAGAAGGATCACACCTTATCAGGGTGCTCGTGTATCTTTCGGAGCGTGAGCGAAGCGCTGGCAGAACCTGCATATCGTGTGCAGGTACGTTTACCACTATTCACCTGTTTACGCAGCCACAAGGCCACACATCGGGCTTAAATGCGTGTGATCAATCTGTTCGGGAGTTATGCCAGGTATGCGGCTTTTTGTTCGTTGTTGTACTGTCGCAGTATGAACGATGGAACGACTGCCAGTGTGAAGATATGCTCCCCTGTACCACAGACCAATCACGCGACAGGTGCGGGCGTAGTACAATGGGTAGTTTAAGTTGTACCTGTAAAGCAGAGCAACGTAACTGACTGAATAATCTAACTTATTGATTATTAATAAGATTTGGAGCGGGCGAAGGGAATCGAACCCTCGTATAGAGCTTGGGAAGCTCTCGTTCTACCATTGAACTACGCCCGCGAAGAGGTGCGAAAAGCATTATAGACCTTACGCACCCTGTGGCAAGCCCGGATTGGGCTAACTGCTGATAAAATAACCTTTTAGCACTTAGGCTTACTGCCTTGCGGCGGCAGATAACGCAGCGGGTCGATGGCCGTGGCACGATAGCGAATCTGGAAATGCAGCCGTACGGAATCGGCGTCCGTACTGCCCATGGTCGCAATCTGCTGGCCAATCTTCACGCTCTGGCCGTTATTAACCATCATCTTATCGTTATGCGCATACGCGGTGATGTAATCCTCGTTATGCTTAATCATGATCAGGTTGCCGTAGCCGCGCAGCTGATTGCCGACGTAGACAACCTTACCGGAGCCGGCGGCGTAAACCGGCTGGCCGCGGGTACCGGCGATATCAATACCTTTATTGCCGCCATCGCGGGTGGAGTACGGCATCACCACCTTACCGCTGGTCGGCCAGCGCCAGCAGCGCTGCCCCACCGGCGGCCATGAGGACTGCGGCACCGCCGATGATGGCGTTACGGAGGCTGTGCGGGTGCTGGAGGATTTTTTCCCGGCGGTACTGCTTTTTGCTTTCGAACCGCCGTTAAGTTTCAGCTTCTGTCCGACTTCAATAGTGTATGGCGGAGAGATGTTATTCAAGCGCGCCAGATCGCGTACGCTGGTGCCAGTGCTACGGGAGATCGCATACAGCGTATCGCCGCGCTTCACGGTATAGGTGGAACCAGAATCGGATGTACTGGAACAGCCGGCTAATACCAGGCTACCAAGCAGCATCATCGCGATATAAAAGCGTGTTTTCATCAGGCGTCCTGCACTCAACGGTTTCTCATCTCGGCGTCATGGGCGAATATCATACCAGCCCGATGGACGATCCCCAATGTTCTACGCTTATTCTACGACCTCTACTCCCTTCGGCGCGTTAAATGGATAACCTCCGGCGATAATATCCATCAACGCCGGGAGATACGACATTGACGGTAATTTCACCAGCGCCGGATAAAATATCTGCGGCGAGGGGAAGACATCAACCACATAGCAATGAGGCAGTTTTTCAGCATTCACTTCCGAGGATGGCAACAACGTCGCCGCTTCCAGTCCGCCCTCCAGCCAGTCGAGGATCACCCCTGGTTGGGTAATATGCATAATCACCTTCGCACTGACGCCGGATTTACGAAACAGATCCATCAGCATCTCATAGGTGCCGGAATCTTTCGCCCGGTGAAGCAGCACCAACGGCATCTTCGCCAGCGCGTTATAATCGAAGGGATTAGACGGCGGCTGCGGCAGACATTTTTTATTAATGACGGCTACCAATTTTATCGGGTCAAAGGAGACATAATCGAAACCCTCACTACGGTAGGGCCGCTGTATTAAGGCCAGGTCGATAGCGCCTTCATTTAATAACGTTTCCAGATGACTTGAATCGGTCACCGAGATATTTATTGCCGTTTCTGGATTTCGCCGATAGAGCTCCATTAATAAAGGCTGAAAATAGTTTTGATAAAGATGAGTTAAGCCAACGCGCACTTCCGCACGGGTCTTTTGCGCAATATCGGCCGTTTCCCTGGCGGTATCTTCCACCTGGCGTAATATTTCACAACCCTTACGATAAAGAAAATAGCCTGCTTCCGTTGGTTCAATACGGTTGCCGCGGCGTTCAAAAAGCGACACCTGCAGCTCTTCTTCCAGCTCCTGTATCCGCTTACTGAGCGGCGGCTGCGCCATGTTGAGCGATTTCGCCGCCTGGCTAACCGAGCCATGTTCGACCACCCGGCAAAAATAGCGTAAGCGTTTCAGATCCATTATCTAACCCCTCTTTATCTGCAGGTCAGTATTGCACTAATGGAATCAAATAAAAAGCCGCGGCAATCCCTCCATTTTAATTAATCATTTCTTAACAGCTTTTTAAATTAAACCTTTTTGATCTACTGACCATCCGGTAAACGGTATTTGTTTAATTAATCGAACAAAAATATTGTGCGGTTAGCAAAATTGCTTTCCCAAAGGAACACTCATGGCACACTCAGATAAAAAAGCGCCGTCGTCGGTGCATGATTTACGCTCTGCCCTGGCGCTATTAAAAACGCTACCTGGCGAATATGTTGAAACCGATACCGAAGTCGATCCCCACGCCGAGCTCTCCGGCGTTTATCGCTACGTGGGCGCCGGCGGTACCTGCCAGCGTCCGACGCGTAAGAACGGCCCGGTGATGGTATTCAACAACATTAAGGGCTTCAACGACATCAGCGTAGCCATCGGGCTGAACGGTTCACGCCAGCGCGTCAGCCAGTTCCTGCAGTGTGAACCGGCGAAACTGGGCCACCTATTGAAAGACTCCGTTGAAAATGCCATTGCCCCGACCATGGTGCAGGGCGCGGCAGTATGCCAGGAAGTGGTGCACCTCGCCAGCGATGATGATTTCGATCTACGCAAGCTGCTGCCTGCGCCAACCAACACCGAAGAAGACGCTGGCCCGTATATCACCATGGGCCTGTGCTATGCCTCCGACCCGCAAACCGGTGAATCCGATATCACCATTCATCGTCTGTGCGTACAGAGCCGCGATGAACTCTCAATGTGGCTGACGCCGGGCCGCCATATCGATGCCTTCCGCATGAAGGCGGAAGCGGCGGGACAGCCGCTGCCGATCTCGATTAGTATCGGCGTGGACCCGGCTATCGAAATCGCCGCCTGCTTTGAACCGCCGACCACCCCGCTGGGCTTTGATGAGCTAAGTATCGCCGGCGCGCTGCGCGGCCATCCGGTGGAGATGGTGCAGTGTAAAACCATTAATGAAAAAGCCATCGCCCACGCTGAAATCGTTATCGAAGGCGAACTGCTGCCGAACGTACGCGTGCGTGAAGATCAAAACACCAATACCGGCCGCGCCATGCCGGAGTTCCCTGGCTATACCGGCGAAGCCAAAGAGGCGATTCCGGTCATTAAAGTTAAAGCGGTTACCCATCGTATCAACCCCATCTGGCGCACCACCGTCGGGCCAGGCGAAGAACATGTCAACATGGCCGGGATCCCGACCGAAGCCAGTATTCTCGATATGGTAGAACGCGCCATGCCGGGCAAATTGCTCAACGTCTTCGCCCACTCGGCAGGCGGCGGCAAGCTGCTCGCGGTGCTGCAATTCAAAAAGTCGTCTCCAGCCGATGAAGGCCGCCAGCGCCAGGCTGCGCTACTGGCGTTCTCCGCCTTCCCGGAACTCAAACACGTTATTCTGGTAGATGAAGATGTTGATATTTTCGATAGCGACGACGTGCTATGGGCGATGCAAACCCGTTACCAGGGCGATGTCGATACCGTGGTGATCCCTGGCGTACGCTGCCATCCGCTCGACCCGTCGCAGGTGCCGGAATACAGCCCCAGCATTCTGCAGCAGGGAATGTCGTGTAAAACCATTTTCGACTGCACCGTACCGTTCCATCTGAAGCACAACTTTGAGCGCTCTAAGTTCAAAGCGGTTGATGTAAAACGTTTCCTGCCGGATTTCGAATAAGGGCAAATACCATGACACCACGCATCATCATTGGCATTAGCGGCGCTTCCGGATTCCAGTACGGCGTCAAAGCGCTGGAGCTTCTGCGGCCGCAGGCGGTAGAAGTGCACCTTGTGGTCTCCAAAGGCGCGGAAAAGACCTGCGAGCTGGAAACGGACTACCGCTTAGACGAAGTGATGGCGCTGGCTGACGTGGTACACCCTATCAACCATCTGGGCGCATCTATCTCCAGCGGATCGTTTAAAACGCTGGGGATGTTAGTCGCCCCCTGCTCAATGCGGTCATTGGGCGCTATCGCCCACTGTCTCACCGATAATCTGCTCACCCGCGCGGCGGACGTGGTGCTGAAGGAACGCCGTCGGCTGGTGTTGTTAGCGCGCGAGACCCCGCTCAACCTCGGCCATATACGCAATATGGCGGCGGTTACCGAGATGGGCGGCATCATCTTTCCACCGGTTCCGGCGCTCTATCAACGCCCGCAAAGCGCAGATGACATTATTACCCATAGCGTGAACCGCGCGCTCGACCTCTTTGACCTTGAGGTCAATAACATCCCGCGCTGGGGTGAAGGCGCGCTGCATTACGCGTAACAGGAACTCGCAATGTTAATTGGTCCATATGTAAATGGTTCCGCCGTGATTATCGGCGGATTGATCGGCGCAATGGCCGGAGGCAAACTTCCGGAACGCGTCAAAACCGCGCTACCGATGACCTTTGGTCTCTGTTCGGTTGGCCTGGGCATCACCCTGGTGCTGAAGGTGAAATATATGCCGGCGGTAGTGCTGGCAATGGTACTCGGCGCTTTCCTCGGCGAACTGCTGCATCTGGAAAAACGCATCGGCAGCGCGGCGGGTTCAACACGTGGCTTGATTAATAAAGTTTTGCCGCCCGTTCAGGGGTTAGGTCATGAAGAATTCACCGAAAAATTCGTCGCTATCCTGGTGCTGTTTTGCGCCAGCGGTACCGGTATTTTCGGCGCCATGACCGAAGGTATGAGCGGCGATCCGTCGATCCTCTACATTAAAACGATCCTCGATCTGTTCACCGCCGGGATATTCGCAACCCTGCTGGGCTACGCGGTGATGACCATCGCTATCCCGCAGATCGTTATTCAGGTGGCGCTGGCGATGCTGGCGGTGTTTATTCTGCCGATGATCACCCCGTCAATGATGGCGGATTTCTCCTGCGCCGGTGGATTGCTGATGGTAGCGACCGGGTTACGCATCTGTAACATCAAGCTTTTCCCTGTCGCCAACATGCTACCAGGGCTTGTTTTGGTAATGCCTTTCTCCCATTTATGGGCTACCCTAGTGGCCTGAGTACATGACCCGGCGGGTTTGTGCCGGGTCATTTATTTTTTTCAGGAGTCGTCATGGCCGGGGAACACGTCATTTTGCTGGATGAGCAAGATAAACCCACAGGTATGCTGGAGAAGTATGCCGCCCACACGCTCGATACCCCTTTGCATCTCGCATTTTCCTGCTGGTTGTTCAATGAGCAAGGCCAGTTCCTGGTCACGCGCCGTTCGCTTAGCAAAAAAGCCTGGCCCGGCGTGTGGACTAACTCGGTGTGCGGACATCCGCAACAGGGCGAGACCTTCGAGCAGGCCGTCACCCGGCGCTGCCGCTTCGAACTGGGCGTCGAGATCGCTGATATTGCCCCCGTCCATCCGGCCTTCCGCTACCGCGCCGTCGCACCGAATGGCATCGTCGAAAACGAAGTGTGCCCGGTTTTTGCCGCACGCGTGGTCAGCGAGCTGCAACCGAATGATGATGAAGTAATGGGTTATCAGTGGGTTGAGCTGACGGAAATGTTAAGCGCGCTGGCCGCTACCCCGTGGGCCTTTAGCCCGTGGATGGTACTGGAAGCCCAAAACAAAAACGCGCGTCAGGCGTTAATAGACTTTGTCGCGCGTTTACGTGCGTAACCGCGAGTGACGAGCATTAAAGACCCAGGCTACGCCAGCGACGAACCTTGACATCAGACATAAAAAAACCCGGCAAGCCGGGTTTTTTACTTTTCGCGAGAAGCGATTATTTCTGCGGACGCATCGCCGGGAACAGAATAACGTCGCGGATGGTGTGGCTGTTAGTGAACAGCATCACCATACGGTCGATACCGATGCCCAGACCGGCGGTCGGCGGCAGGCCGTGTTCCAGCGCGGTGACATAGTCTTCGTCGTAGAACATCGCTTCGTCGTCACCGGCGGCTTTCGCATCAACCTGATCCTGGAAGCGCTGCGCCTGATCTTCGGCGTCGTTCAGCTCGCTAAAGCCGTTACCGATTTCGCGGCCGCCGATGAAGAATTCAAAGCGGTCGGTGATTTCCGGGTTCACGTCGTTACGACGGGCCAGCGGAGAGACTTCTGCCGGGTATTCGGTGATGAAGGTCGGCTGGATCAGATGCGCTTCCGCCACTTCTTCGAAGATCTCGGTCACGATACGGCCCAGACCCCAGCTCTTCTCAACTTTGATGCCGATAGACTCAGCGATCGCTTTCGCGGAATCGAAGTTATCCAGATCCGCCATCTCGGTTTCTGGACGGTATTTCTTGATGGCTTCACGCATGGTCAGTTTTTCGAACGGTTTGCCGAAATCGAAAGTCTGATCGCCGTAAGGCACGGCAGTATTACCGAGGATGTCCTGCGCCAGAGTACGGAACAGGGATTCGGTCAGCTCAATCAGATCTTTATAATCCGCATACGCCATATAGAGTTCCATCATGGTGAACTCTGGGTTGTGGCGAACGGAGATCCCTTCGTTACGGAAGTTACGGTTGATTTCGAAAACGCGTTCGAAGCCGCCAACCACCAGACGCTTGAGGTACAGTTCCGGCGCGATACGCAGGTACATGTCCAGATCCAGCGCGTTATGATGGGTGATGAACGGACGCGCGGAAGCGCCGCCTGGGATCACCTGCATCATCGGGGTTTCCACTTCCATAAAGCCGCGGCCAACCATGAACTGACGGATGCCAGCCAGGATCTGCGAACGTACTTTGAAAGTGTTACGGGATTCGTCGTTGGAGATCAGATCGAGGTAACGCTGACGGTAGCGCGCTTCCTGATCCTGCAGGCCGTGGAATTTGTCCGGCAGCGGGCGCAGGGCTTTGGTCAGCAGACGCAGCTCGGTGCAGTGGATGGACAGCTCGCCGGTTTTGGTTTTGAACAGCTTACCGCGGGCGGCGATGATGTCGCCGAGATCCCATTTTTTGAACTGATCGTTGTAGACGCCTTCCGCCAGGTCATCGCGGGCGACGTACAGCTGAATGCGGCCGCCGACATCCTGCAGGGTAACGAAAGACGCTTTACCCATGATACGACGGGTCATCATGCGGCCAGCAACGGCCACTTCGACATTCAGCGCTTCCAGCTCTTCGTTTTCTTTGGCATCGAAGTCAGCGTGCAGTTGGTCAGAGGTATGGTCACGACGGAAATCGTTCGGGAATGCGACGCCCTGCTCACGCAGCGCAGCCAGCTTCTCACGACGGGTTTTCAGTTCATTATTAAGGTCAATTGCCGCGTCAGCGCCCTGTGCTTGTTGTTCAGACATGTTGGTTCCTCATAACCCTGCTTTCAAACTTGCTTCGATAAATTGGTCCAGGCTGCCATCGAGCACCGCCTGAGTGTTGCGGGTTTCCACCCCGGTGCGCAGATCTTTAATACGCGAGTCGTCCAGCACGTAAGAGCGGATCTGGCTGCCCCAGCCGATGTCGGATTTGTTATCTTCCATCACCTGCTTCTCGGCATTTTTCTTCTGCATTTCCAGCTCATAAAGCTTCGCTTTCATCTGCTTCATGGCCTGGTCTTTGTTCTTGTGCTGCGAACGGTCGTTCTGACACTGCGTCACCAACCCGGTCGGGATGTGAGTAATACGCACCGCGGATTCCGTACGGTTAACGTGCTGACCACCGGCGCCGGAGGCGCGGTATACGTCGATACGCAGGTCGGCCGGGTTAATTTCGATATCGATATCGTCATCAACTTCCGGATAAACGAACGCCGAGCTAAAGGAGGTATGACGGCGGCCGCCGGAATCGAACGGGCTCTTACGCACCAGGCGGTGAACGCCGGTTTCAGTACGCAGCCAGCCGTAGGCGTAATCGCCCATGATTTTGATGGTCACGGATTTAATGCCCGCGACTTCACCTTCGGATTCTTCGATGATTTCGGTCTTAAAGCCGCGCGCTTCCGCCCAACGCAGGTACATGCGCATCAGCATGCTGGCCCAGTCCTGGGCTTCGGTGCCGCCGGAACCGGCCTGAATATCAAGATAGCAGTCGGCGCTGTCATATTCGCCGGAGAACATGCGGCGGAACTCAAGCTGCGCCAGCTTCTCTTCCAGCCCGTCCAGCTCGGCAACCGCTTCGTTGAAGGTCTCTTCGTCTTCGGCTTCTACCGCCAGCTCCAGCAGTCCGGCGACATCTTCCAGACCCTGGGTCATCTGATCCAGCGTTTCGACGATAGCTTCCAGGGAAGAACGTTCTTTACCCAGCGCCTGTGCGCGCTCAGGTTCGTTCCAGACGTCCGGCTGTTCCAGCTCGGCGTTTACTTCTTCGAGACGCTCTTTCTTCGCATCGTAGTCAAAGATACCCCCTAAGAACGTCGGAGCGCTCCGTGAGGTCCTGAATGCGGTTTTTTACCGGATTTATTTCAAACATGGTCGGTTTCTTTTAATGGATTTGTCAAAATGCGGTGATAAGAGCGGAATTCTACCGGATTCGCGCCCTTATTAATACACTGTTGTCAATTTGGCCAGAGGTGATCGATGATCAGCTGCAGGCTACGGTTGCCGCGGAACTCGTTGATGTCGAGCTTGTAGGCTAACTGTACTTCACGCACGCCGTTATCCGGCCAAATGGAAGTATCGATGTTGAAGGCAATACCGTCCAGCAGCGGCCCGCCGTCAACCGGTTCGACCATCACTTTCAGGTGACGCTCGCCCACCAGCCGCTGCTGCAGCAGGCGGAAACGGCCATCAAACAGCGGTTCCGGAAACATCTGTCCCCATGGCCCGGCATCGCGCAGCATCTGCGCCACTTCCATGCTCATCTCCGCCGCCGCCAGCGGGCCATCGGAAACCACCTCGCCCTGCAATAATGCGGGATCCAGCCACTCGGTCACCAGCTCGCCGAAGCGCTGTTGAAACTCCTCAAAACGCGCCTCTTCCAGCGATAAGCCCGCCGCCATCGCGTGGCCGCCAAACTTCAGGATTAACCCAGGATAAAGCGTATCAAGGCGCTCCAGCGCATCGCGCATGTGCAGCCCCTGAATAGAGCGGCCAGAACCTTTGAGCGTGCCGTCGCCGGTAGGCGCAAAAGCGATAACCGGGCGATGGAAGCGCTCTTTAATCCGTGATGCCAGGATGCCGACCACCCCCTGATGCCATTGCGGATGGTACATCGCCAGCCCGCCGGGCAGGGTGTCGCTACTGCGTTCCAGCTGCTGACACAGAGTCAGCGCTTCGGCCTGCATCCCCTGCTCAATCTCTTTACGCGTTTGATTGAGCGCATCGAGCTCGTTGGCCAGCACCCGCGCCTCGCCGATGTTATCGCACAGCAGCAGCGCGACGCCGACGGACATATCATCCAGCCGCCCCGCAGCATTCAGGCGCGGCCCGAGGGCGAAACCCAGATCGCTGGCGGCAAGCTTTTGCGGATCGCGGTTGGAAATTTCCAGCAGCGCTTTAATGCCTGGCCGACATTTTCCGGCGCGAATGCGGCTTAACCCCTGCCAGGTCAGGATGCGGTTGTTGGCATCCAGCGGCACGACGTCCGCAACGGTGCCCAGCGCCACTAAATCCAGCAGCTCGGCAAGGTTTGGCGCGGCGATACCGCGGGCCTCGAACCAGCCGTTATCTCGCAGGAAAGTACGCAGCGCCAGCATCAGATAAAACGCCACCCCAACCCCGGCCAGCGATTTTGACGGGAAGTCGCAATCGCGCAGGTTAGGGTTAACGATAGCTTCCGCCGCCGGCAGCGTATCCCCCGGTAGATGGTGATCGGTCACCAGCACCGGGATGCCGAGCGCATGGGCATGATCGACGCCGCTATGCGATGAAATACCGTTATCGACGGTCATGATCATCTGCGCGCCGCGCGCGTGCGCCTGATCGACCACTTCCGGGCTTAAGCCGTAGCCGTCTTCAAAACGGTTCGGCACCAGATAGGAGACGTTGCCGTAGCCCAGCGCGCGTAGCGCCAGCACGCTAAGGGCGGTACTGGTGGCGCCATCGGCGTCAAAATCGCCGACCACCACAATATGTAGCCCTTTCTGGAAAGCGTCATGCAGCATCTCAACGGCCTTTTCAACGCCGGTAAGCTGCGTCCATGGCAACATGCCTTTGACGCCGCGTTCCAGCTCCTGCGCGCTGCGCACGCCGCGGCTGGCATACAGCCGCTGCAGCAGCGGCGGCAGGTCGGCGGGAAGGTCGACGCCGTCAACCGCCTCGCGGCGGCGTAGTTGTATCTGTTGTTTCACGCGAATCAGTTACCGCTTGTCTGTTTTTGATGCTCGTCGAGGAAAGCTTTAAGCTCTTTCGGCCCCTGATAACCTGGCAGCACCATGCCGTTGCTGAGGACCATCGCCGGGGTACCGTTGACGCCCATCTGTACGCCAAGCGTGTAGTGTTTAGCGATATCCACATTGCAGCTCGCCGGCTGTACGCCCTTACCGTTCATGGCGTCATCCAGCGCTTTATTGCGATCTTTCGCACACCAGATAGCTTTCATATCCTGCTCGGCCTGGCTTTGCAGCCCCTGGCGCGGGAAGGCCAGATAGCGCACGGTGATCCCCAGCGCGTTATAGTCGCTCATCTGCTCGTGCAGTTTATGGCAGTAGCCGCAGGTGATGTCGGTAAAGACGGTAATGACATGCTGCTCCTTCGGCGCTTTATAGACAATCATCTCTTTGGTTAAGGCGTTCAGCTTGCCGACCAGCAACTGGTTGGTGACGTTAACCGGCTGCGCGCCGCTGACGTCGTACATCGGTCCCTGAATAATGTGTTTACCATCGTCAGTGACGTACAGCACGCCGCTGTCGGTAAGCACCGTGCTCATCCCGGAAACCGGCGACGGTTGAATATCGGTGCTCTGCACACCCAGTTTCGCCAGCGACTGTTTGATCGCCGCGCTATCGGCATGCGCCGCGCCGGAGAGCGAGGCCGCCAGCAGGGTGAACATCAATAAACCTTTTTTCATACTCAGTCCTTTTATTCAGCGCTCACGCCCGCGGGTGATGCTGTTGATGAAGTTGTCGTAAACGTTCGGTCGCCACGTGGGTGTAGATCTGCGTGGTGGAGAGATCGCTGTGTCCTAACAGCATCTGCACCACGCGTAAATCGGCGCCATGGTTGAGCAAATGCGTGGCGAACGCATGACGCAAGACGTGCGGGGAGAGCTTCGCGCTGTCGATCCCCGCCAGTACGGCATAGTGTTTAATGCGGTGCCAGAAGGTCTGGCGCGTCATCTGCTGCGCGCGCTGGCTGGGGAAAAGCACATCCGAAGCCACGCCGTTCAGCAGCCACGGGCGGCCGTATTCAAGGTAATTTTCTACCCATGACACCGCCTCTTCGCCCAGCGGTACCAGCCGCTCTTTGTTGCCTTTACCAATGACCCGCAGTACGCCCTGTCGCAGGCTGATATCGCTCATCGTCAGGCCGACCAACTCCGAGACGCGCAGACCGGTGGCATACAGCACTTCCAGCATCGCCTTATCGCGCAACTCCAGCGGCTGCTCCACCAGCGGCGCCTGCAGCAAACGCTCAACCTGCGCCTCGCTGAGATCTTTCGGCAGCCGCTGGGGCAGCTTCGGCGAAGCCAGCAGCGCGCTGGGATCGTCCGGGCGGATTTTCTCCCGGTACAGATGCTGGAAGAACCGGCGCACGGCGCTAAGCAGCCGTGCGGTACTGGTCGCTTTGTAGCCGCCGGTTTGCCGCTCGGCCAGCAGCGCCTGTAAATCGTCGCTGCCGACGCTCGCCAGCGACAGCCCGCGATGATGCAGCCACTCCACGAGCATCGTCAAATCGCGACGATAGGCGCTGAGCGTGTTCTCCGCCAGATTACGCTCCAGCCAAAGGGCATCGAGAAACTGTTCAATTTGTGCCAGATCCTGTTTCACATCGGCCTCTTTGTTCGTTATACACCCTCATTATGCCTTAAGAGGCCGCCTTTCTGGTACACTGGGCGCAATTCACGGCAAGAATTGAGACGTTTACGCGATGAATATAGGTCTTTTTTACGGCTCCAGTACCTGCTACACCGAAATGGCCGCGGAAAAAATCCGCGATATCATCGGCCCCGAGCTGGTGACGCTGCATAATCTGAAAGATGACTCCCCCGCGCTGATGAGCCAGTACGATGTGCTGATCCTCGGCATCCCGACCTGGGATTTCGGCGAAATTCAGGAAGACTGGGAAGCGGTCTGGGAACAGCTCGACGCCTTAGATCTGAATGGCAAAATCGTCGCGCTGTACGGCATGGGCGATCAGCTTGGTTACGGCGAATGGTTCCTTGACGCACTGGGGATGCTGCACGATAAGCTGGCGACCAAAGGCGTGAAGTTTGTCGGCTACTGGCCAACCGAGGGCTATGAGTTCACCAGCCCGAAACCGGTTATCGCCGATGGCCAATTGTTTGTCGGCCTGGCGCTGGATGAAACCAATCAATACGACCTGAGCGATGAGCGCATCCAGAACTGGTGCGAGCAGATCCTCGGCGAAATGGCGGAGCACTTCGCCTGACCCATAATTAGTCGTGCGCCGGCTTTTGCAGCACCAGCCGGCGCAAATCCCGCCATTCTCCCGCATCCATGCTATCCGCCGCCACCCACAAATGCTGGCTACGACCGGTTTCCGCATGCTTCAGGCGCAGCAGCATACCGCTGCTGATAACCCATGGCGTCCCGACGATATCCCATTCCGTTTTTTGCCACCGTAAACGGGAATCGATCAACAGCTTAATTTCTCCCTGGCAGGCGTGGATCCGCCGCTGGCTGCGCACGCAGTCAAACACCACCAGCGATAGCAACAGGAGCCAAATCGGGGTGTAGCTTAACGGCCAGGGCATGAGCAGCACTATCGCCGCCACCACCCCGTGCAGCAGCAGCGAGAACCACTGCGAACGCCAGGAAATACGTAAATCAGATTGCCACAGGACCACGTTCCCGATTCCGAGTCTGGATTAAATTAATCATCCGTTGTAATTGTGCATCTGCCGGCTTGCCGTGATTCATCAGCCAGTTAAACAGATCCGGATCATCGTTCTCCAGCAAACGGATGAACAGACGCTTATCGTCATCGCTGAGCGTGTCGTACTCATACTCGAAAAACGGCATGATGGAGATATCGAGTTCGCGCATACCGCGGCGGCATGCCCAGTGGATGCGAGCTTTGTTGTTAATGTCCATGTTGTCCTTCCAGCATCAAGATATAGCTTAGTTTAACCCTTTTTAGGCACTTACTTTACAGTAATATCGCCTTGTGCGAGCAGCATTCCATAAAAGCCCAACATCCGGTTGGCTATTCACCGCATCCGGAGGGCACAAATGGCTTGCCGAAAGCGCTTGCATTGCACCATAGCTCTTTTACCATTAGTCATTCACTCTGCGTTAAGCTATTCAGGATATGACTATGGCTTTTACACCTTTTCCTCCGCGTCAGCCTTCTTCTTCCGCTCGTCTGCCGTTAACGCTGATGACGCTGGATGATTGGGCGCTGGCGACGATTACCGGTCCGGATGGCGAGAAGTATCTGCAGGGGCAGATCACCGCCGATGTCAGCCATTTAACCGCCGATCGGCATCTGCTTGCCGCGCACTGTGATGCCAAAGGCAAAATGTGGAGCAACCTGCGCGTCTTCCACCGCGACGGCGGTTTCGCGTGGATTGAGCGCCGCAGCCTGCGCGAAGCGCAGCTGACCGAACTGAAAAAATATGCCGTCTTCTCCAAAGTCACCATCGCCGCAAACGACGATCTGGTCCTGCTGGGCGTTGCCGGTTTCCAGGCGCGCGCCGCGCTGGCTCCATTGTTCGCCGCGCTGCCGGACGCTGGTAAACCGGTGGTCACCGAAGGCGTGACCAGCCTGCTGTGGTTTGAACACCCTGCCGAACGCTTCCTGCTGGTGACCGATGCCGACACCGCCAACCGGGTGACGGACGCGCTGCGCGGCGAAGCGCAACTTAACAACAGTCAGCAGTGGCTGGCGCTGAACATCGAGGCCGGTCTGCCGGTTATCGACAGCGTAAACAGCGCGCAGTTCATTCCGCAGGCGACCAACCTGCAGGCGTTGGGCGGTATCAGCTTCAAGAAAGGCTGCTACACCGGCCAGGAAATGGTCGCCCGGGCGAAATTCCGCGGCGCCAATAAACGCGCGTTGTGGACGCTGGCGGGTACCGCCAGCCGGGTGCCGGAAGCCGGGGAAGATCTGGAGCTGAAAATGGGCGACAACTGGCGCCGCACCGGTACGGTGCTGGCAGCCGTACAGTTGGATGACGGAAGCCTGATGGTCCAGGTGGTGATGAATAACGATATGGAACCGGACAGCGTGTTCCGCGTGCGTGACGATGCCGGCAGCCTGAGCATCAAGCCATTGCCGTATTCGCTGGAAGAAGATTAAGGAACAGTTCCCGGCTTGCGGCGCTTGCGCCTCAGCCGGGCTACCAGGCCGCAGAATATTGTAGCCACGGTAAGCGCAGCGCCACCGTGGAATTTACAGGCCGCAGAGCATCGTAGCCACGGTAAGCGCAGCGCCACCGTGGAATTTCCAGGCCGCAGAATATCGTCACCACGGTAAGCGTAGCGCCACCGTGGAATTTCCAGACCGCAGAATATCGTAGCCACGGTAAGCGCAGCGCCACCGTGGAATTTCCAGGCCGCAGAATATCGTAGCCACGGTAAGCGCAGCGCCACCGTGGAAGTTTAATCAGGACTGGCCGACGTAAAGATAAATCGCCAGGAAATGACACACGCTGCCGCCGAGCACGAAGCCGTGCCAGATAGCGTGGTTATAAGGAATACGTTTGCAGACGTAGAAGATGACCCCCAGCGAGTACACCACCCCGCCAACCGCCAGCAACGTTACGCCGCCCACCGCCAGCTTCACCGCCAGTTGATAGACTACGATAAGCGACAGCCAGCCCATCGTCAGATAGGTCACCAGCGACAAAATTTTAAAGCGGTGCGCGATAGTCAGCTTAAACAGGATCCCCAGTAGCGCCAGGCTCCAGATGACAATCATCAACCCCTTTGCCAGCGGCGAATTCAATCCCACCAGCAAAAATGGCGTGTAGGTTCCGGCAATCAGCAAGTAGATGGCGCAGTGGTCGAATTTCTTCAGCCACTGTTTCGCCCGCTGATGCGGGATAGCGTGATAGAGCGTGGAAGCGAGGAACAGCATAATCATACTGCCGCCGTACAGGCTGTAGCTGGTGATCGCCGTCGCGCTGGCGTTCGTGTCTACCGCCTGCACCAGCAGCAACACAAGGCCGACAATACCGAACACCAGCCCGATCCCGTGACTGATGCTGTTGGCAACTTCCTCTGCCAGAGAATATCCCTGAGTGATTAATGGTTTGCGAACCATATTTTGACTCCGTGAAAACAAGAACGCTTTCATTGCCCACTTAGGTTAACTGAGAATGATTCCAGTGAACACCTGTTAGCTAAAATAAAACGATGTATATTTGTAAACACATTAAAATCATAGTGTTACAATAATATTTCAACTAACAGTTGTGCTGGTTTTATTTAAAGACGTTTGAATTCAATAACATAAAACCGATCTTCCGCAGGATAGATTTCATTGATGACCTGCCGCAGTTGTTCGAGGGTCATATTCTCCTGTTGAGCATGCTGTTCAGTTAGCGTGTCGAGGGTCACCGTCGAGGTCGCGGTAACGGCGATAGTGCAGAAGTAGCCGTCATCTTCATAGCGTCCGACGCGCAGCACGTCACCGGGCTTAAAGTGCGACTCCGCCGCATCGCGAATGGTGATCGTTTTGCGCCCGGCGAGGATGTCGTCCTGAAAACGCTGAAAAAAGGTAATGTCATTAGCCTGCATGATATAATTCCGTCCTGGTCTTTATGAATTGTGAGTTCGCCACTGTGAGTATGTTCTCCCACGCCGCTGTCGCTAGTCTCAATAATCTTGAGATGATGGTCTACCACTACGTCATTAAGAATCGTGACAAAGTGATGTACATGACTATTCGCGAACTGGCCGAGGCCGCCGGGGTCTCCACCACCACCGTGTTGCGCTTCTGCCGCAAACTGCAGTGCGAGGGCTACTCTGAATTTCGCGTACGTTTTAAATTATATCTTGAGCAGAATGAGCCTCAACAGGCAAATATCGGCGCCAGCGAAATAATGAGCTTTTTTAAAAGCGTCAATAATGACGAGTTCGATCAATTGCTCGAACAGGCCGTCGATATTATTCTGTCCTCCGAACGTATTATTTTCGTCGGCGCCGGTACCTCTGGCGCACTGGCGAAATATGGCGCTCGCTTCTTTTCCAACGTCGGGAAATTCAGCAACCATATTGACGATCCTTATTTCCCGGTCACCAATGACATGGCCCGCAATGCGCTGGCGATTGTGCTTTCCGTCTCCGGCGAAACCGAAGAGATTCTTCGCTTTGCCAGCCAGTTCAGTCTGCATCACTGCAAGGTGATGTCGATTACCAGCCATGAGCATTCGCGGCTGGCAAAACTGGCTGATTTCAATCTCTCCTGGCACGTGCCGCAAACGCGCATCGGCGGCGTTTACGATATTACAACGCAGATCCCGGTGATATATATTCTCGAAACCCTGGGGCGTAAATTAGCGCGCAAAATCGGCTAAAAATAACAGCCTGTTTTTCCGATGTAACATATTACCTTTAGCGGAATTTGTTATATCGTGACATTCAATTTCGCTTTGCTAGACTCAATCGCAATAGTTATTCATAGAGATTAGCAAAGATGAAAAAATTGACTCTTCCAAAAGACTTTTTGTGGGGCGGCGCTGTCGCCGCGCATCAGGTTGAAGGCGGCTGGAATAAAGGCGGCAAAGGCCCCAGCATCTGCGACGTTTTAACCGGCGGGGCGCACGGCGTGCCGCGCGAAATCACCCAACAGGTCGAGGCAGGTAAATATTACCCTAATCATGAAGCGGTTGATTTTTACGGCCACTACAAAGAAGACATCAAACTGTTCGCCGAGATGGGTTTCAAATGCTTCCGCACCTCTATTGCCTGGACCCGCATCTTCCCGCAGGGCGACGAAACTCAGCCGAATGAAGAAGGGTTGAAATTCTACGATGACATGTTTGATGAACTGCTGAAGTACAACATCGAGCCGGTGATCACCCTTTCCCACTTTGAAATGCCGCTGCATCTGGTCCAGCATTATGGCGGTTGGACCAACCGTAAAGTGGTCGATTTCTTTGTGCGCTTCGCCGAAGTCGTCTTTGAGCGCTATAAGCACAAAGTGAAATACTGGATGACCTTTAACGAGATCAATAACCAGCGTAACTGGCGCGCGCCGCTGTTCGGCTACTGCTGTTCCGGCGTGGTCTATACCGAGCATGAAAACCCGGAAGAGACCATGTACCAGGTGCTGCATCACCAGTTCGTCGCCAGCGCGCTGGCGGTGAAAGCGGCGCGGCGCATCAACCCGGAAATGCAGGTCGGCTGCATGCTGGCAATGGTCGCCCTCTACCCTTACTCCTGCAAACCGGAAGATGTCATGTTTGCCCAGGAGTCGATGCGCGAACGCTATGTCTTTACCGATGTCCAGCTGCGCGGTTACTACCCGAGCTATGTGTTGAATGAATGGGAACGCCGCGGCTTCAACATCAAGATGGAAGACGGCGACGCGCAGATCCTGCGTGAAGGCACCTGCGCCTATCTCGGCTTCAGCTACTACATGACCAACGCGGTGAAAGCCGAAGGCGGCACCGGCGATGCCATTTCCGGCTTCGAAGGTAGCGTGCCGAACCCGCACGTTAAAGCCTCCGACTGGGGCTGGCAGATTGACCCGGTTGGCCTGCGCTACGCCCTGTGCGAACTGTATGAGCGCTACCAGAAGCCGCTGTTTATCGTGGAAAACGGCTTTGGCGCCTACGACAAAGTAGAAGCCGACGGCAGCATCAACGATGACTACCGCATCGATTATCTGCGCGCCCACGTCGAAGAGATGATAAAAGCGGTGACTTATGACGGCGTTGATCTGATGGGTTATACCCCATGGGGCTGCATCGACTGCGTCTCCTTCACCACCGGCCAGTACAGCAAACGCTACGGCTTCATCTACGTCAATAAACACGACGACGGCACCGGCGACATGTCCCGCTCGCGCAAGAAGAGCTTTAACTGGTACAAAGAAGTCATCGCCAGCAACGGCGAGAATCTGTAATTAACCGCCCTCTCCCGGCCGGGAGGGGGCAAATCACTTATCCGCCAGACACTTCTTTACAGCTTTACCATTGCTAAAACGCGTTCGCCCGATAAGATAGGCCTCGTGAATATTTGAGGCGACCATGATTAAGCGACAACGCAAAGCCATTCTTCTTGTACTCCTTGCCTGCCTGGTGGTGCTGATCTGCACCGCCCAGAGAATGGCGGGGATGCATGCGTTGGTGATGAACGTCACGGCCGCCAGCCAATCCGCTCAACCTGGCCCAGATAATGCCGAGGCGCCGGTTTCCCCCTGCGAACTCAGCGCCAAGTCGCTGATGGCCGTTCCGCCGATGCTGTTTGAAGGGGCGCTATTAGCGATCGCTCTGCTGCTGGCGGTGCTGGCGGCCATCCCGCCGCGCATCGAGCGAATCTGGCCTCCCCGCGTCATTTCACCTCCCCGATTGCGGGTGCATCTACGATTATGCGTCTTCCGTGAGTGATTAATTCTCCTGACAGCTCAGGTTAATTTATTACTTACGGAGAAAATTTATGTTTATGGTATTCAGGCGACTGCTGGTCTGCCTGCTTTGGCTATGGCTGCCCGTCAGCCAGGCCGCCGATAGCGGCTGGCTGCATGTCGCCGACAATCAACACGCCAGCGTGCGCCTGCGGGCGCAAAGCGAAAGCAATGGCGACACCCGCCTGCTTTTAGACGTAGCGCTGGAAAAGGGCTGGAAAACCTACTGGCGTTCGCCGGGCGAAGGCGGCATCGCGCCGGCTATCACCTGGCGCACGCCGCTGGAGGTGAACTGGCGCTGGCCGACGCCGCAACGCTTCGACGTCGCGGGTATTTCCACTCAGGGGTATCACGGCGACGTTAGCTTCCCGATGACCCTGCGCGGCCAAATACCGCCGACGCTTAGCGGCGTACTGACGCTCTCTACCTGCAGCAATGTCTGTATTCTCACTGACTACCCCTTTTCGCTGGATATGACGGCTCCGGCGGGGGAGCAATTTAATTACGATTTCACCCGCGCGATGGGCACGCTGCCCCTGCGCGACGGTCTCACCTCGGCGCTTAGCGCCAGCTACGTCAGCGGTAAGCTGACGGTAACCGCCCGCCGCGATGCCGGTTGGCAGCAGCCAGCGCTGTTTATTGACAGCATGGAGGATGTCGATTTCGGCAAGCCGAGTTTTACCAGCCGCGGCGATACGTTGACTGCCACCGTACCGGTCACCGATAGCTGGGGCGAAGCGGCGCCGGAACTCAGCGGTAAGACGCTGTCGCTGGTGCTGGCCGATAGCGGTCAGGCGCAGGAAAGCCAAATCGCCATCGCCGCCGGCAGCGCCGCGCCGGGGCTGGCGTTAGGCTGGGTGCTGCTGATGGCGCTGGCCGGCGGGCTAATCCTCAATGTAATGCCGTGCGTGCTGCCGGTGCTGGCGATGAAACTCGGCTCGCTGGTGCAAACCGAACGTCGCGAACGCGGCGCGGTGCGGCGGCAGTTCCTCGCCTCGGTATGCGGGATCGTCGTCTCCTTCCTGGCGCTGGCGCTGATGATGACCGCGCTACGCTTAGGCAATCAGGCGCTCGGCTGGGGGATCCAGTTCCAGAACCCGTGGTTTATCGGCGCGATGGCGCTGGTGATGGTGCTGTTCAGCGCCAGTTTATTAGGGCTGTTCGAAATCCGTCTCTCCTCCAGCGCCAGTACCTTCCTCGCCACCCGCGGCGGCAACGGCTTAATGGGCCATTTCTGGCAGGGCGCCTTCGCCACCCTGCTGGCGACGCCCTGTACCGCGCCGTTCCTCGGTACCGCCGTTTCGGTGGCGCTAGTGGCGCCGCTGCCGCTGTTGTGGGGGATTTTCTTCGCCATGGGGATCGGCATGAGCCTGCCGTGGCTGCTTATCGTCGCCTGGCCGGGTCTGGCGCAACGACTTCCACGTCCAGGCCGCTGGATGAATCATCTGCGGGTGGTGCTGGGGTTGATGATGCTTGGCTCAGCGCTATGGCTGGTCAGCCTGTTGACGATCCACATCGGCCGTACGCCGGTGCTTACCCTGCTGGTGATTCTGGCCATCGTCCTGCTCCTGGCCACCGTCTGGCGCTACCGCTGGCGTACGGCGCTGCGAGCGGGCGCTCTGGCCATCGTGGTAGCGGGCGCCGTCGCCTTTGTCGCACAACAGGACGGCCAGGGCCCGCGTCGCGACCGGGTTAACTGGCAGCCGCTCAGCGAGCAGGCTATCGCTAACGCCCTGGCGGAGCATAAACGGGTATTTATTGATGTCACCGCCGACTGGTGCGTGACCTGTAAAGCCAATAAATACAACGTGCTGCTGCGCGACGACGTCCAGCAGGCGCTATCAGAACCAGACTTGGTCGCCTTACGTGGCGACTGGAGCCGCCCCTCCGCCGACATTAGTCAGTTTTTAACCGCTCGCGGCAGCGCCGCGGTGCCGTTTAACCAGATTTACGGACCGGGATTGCCGCAGGGACAGATTCTGCCTGCGCTGTTAGACCGCGAACAACTTCTCGCCACCCTGTCCGCCGCTAAAGGAAAATAACATGAGAGCTATCACCGCCTTATTGCTGCTGTGCGTATCGGCCTTCAGCTTCGCCGCCCCGGAGGAAGAACCACAATCGAACGGTAATGACCAGTTAGCCCAACTGCTGTTTAACGATCCGAATAGCCAGCGCACCGGCGCGAAAGCGCCGAAGCTCACGATCGTCTCGTTTACCGATTACAACTGCCCTTACTGCAAACAGTTTGATCCGATGCTGGAAAAAATCGTCCACGATAATCCGGACATCCAGCTCATCGTTAAGCTGCTGCCGTTTAAAGGGCAGAGTTCGGTGAATGCCGCTAAAGCCGCGCTCTCCACCTGGCGTCAGCAGCCCGATAAATTCTGGGCGCTGCATCAGCGGCTGATGGCGAAAAAAGGCTATCACGATGACGCCAGCATCGCCGCCGCGCAGAAGAAAACCGCCACCGATAGCGTGAATATTGATGACAAAACCATGGATTCGCTGAAGATGAACCTGATTTTGTCGCAGGTGCTGAATATTCAGGGCACCCCGGCGACCATCATCGGCGATCAGATGGTCGCCGGCGCGATCCCTGCTGAAGACCTGGAGGGGCTGGTGAAAGAGCAGCTGGCGAAAGCCCGTGGCCAGTAAACTCAGGCGCTGGCTACGCGAGCTGGCGGTGTGGCTGCTGATTGGCGCGGCGGTGAGCCTGGCGGTGGATTATTTTCGCCAGCCCACGCTGCCGCAAAACTTCAGCGCCACATCGCTGCAGACACGCGACGGCAGAACGCTGGATCTGAACGCCATGAGCCAGCAAAAGCCGCTGCTGCTGTACGTCTGGGCGACCTGGTGCGGAGTCTGTCGCTATACCACACCGTCGGTGGCATCGCTTGCCGCCGATGGCGGCAATGTGCTGACGGTAGCCCTGCGTTCCGGCGATAACGCCGCGCTGGAGAAGTGGCTGACCAGGAAGAAAATGGCGCTGCCGACGGTAAATGATCCGAGCGGCCAGCTGGCCCGGCAGTGGGATATCCAGGTGACGCCAACGCTGGTGTTCATTTCTCAAGGCGAGGTGAAGTCGGTTACCACCGGCTGGACCAGCAGTTGGGAAATGCGCCTTAGGCTATGGCTGGCCTCCTGGTAGACCGTCGGGTTACCCGGCTCGCGTTGTTGGGTAGCCCGGATAAGGCGTAGCCGCCATCCGGGAAGGTTTCCCCGGCTCGCGCTGCGCCGCCGGGCTATTGAACGATGGCCAGGGTTATTTACCGCCCGCCAGTTCGAGGAAGCTACCCGTCACATACGACGCTTTGTCGCTCAGCAGCCAGGCAATGGCCTGAGCGACCTCTTCCGGCTGGCCGCCGCGCTGCATCGGTAGCGAACTTTTCACCCGGTCCACGCGTCCCGGTTCGCCGCCGGAGGCGTGCATCTCGGTATAAATCAGCCCCGGACGCACGCCGTTTACCCGAATCCCCTGCGCCGCCACTTCCAGCGCCAGCCCGGTGGTCAGGGTATCTACCGCCCCTTTCGACGCGGCATAGTCAACGTACTCTCCCGGCGCGCCAAGGCGCGAGGCCGCCGACGAAACGTTAACTATCGCCCCGCCCTTGCCGCCATGCCGATGCGACATGCGCTTGACCGCCTCGCGACAGCAAAGAAAGTATCCGGTGACGTTGGTGGCCAGCACGCGGTTAATACGCTCGGCGCTCAGGCTCTCCACCGTACATTGGGTAAACAGGATCCCGGCGTTGTTGACCAACGCCGTCAGCGGTTCGCCCATGCGGTCAACCGCCTCAAACATCGCCATCACCTGCGCTTCATCGCTGATATCCGCCCGCAGCGCCGTGGCTTTGCCGCCAGATTCAACTATGGTATTGACCACTTCGGTGGCGGCTTTAATGTTGTGATGGTAATTGACCGCGATGGTATACCCTTCCTGCGCCAGCAGCAGCGCCGTCGCCCGGCCTATGCCGCGGCTCGCGCCGCTAATCAGAGCTATCGCCATACCTTTCCTCCAAAAAATAAAGGCGCCGCAGCGCCTTTAAAAGTTTAGCTAATTCGCCACTTACTGGTATTCGCTCATCGGGACGCAGGAGCAGAACAGGTTACGGTCGCCATACACGTCATCCAGGCGTTTCACCGTCGGCCAGTACTTGTTGTGCAACCCAGCCGGGAATACCGCCAGCTCGCGGCTGTACGGATGGTTCCACTCGCCAACCAGCTCGCCCTGGGTGTGCGGCGCGTTCACCAGCGGGTTATCTTCCAGCGGCCATTCACCGGCTTTAACGCGATCGATTTCCGCACGGATCGCCAGCATGGCGTCAATAAAGCGGTCCAGCTCTACCTTGCTTTCCGATTCTGTCGGCTCAACCATCAGCGTCCCGGCGACCGGGAAGGACATGGTCGGCGCATGGAAACCAAAGTCGATCAGGCGTTTAGCAATATCCAGCTCGCTAATGCCGGTCTCTTCTTTCAGCGGACGAATATCGAGAATACATTCGTGCGCCACGCGACCATCGCGGCCGGTATACAGCACCGGGTAAGCATCTTTCAATCGGGTAGCGATGTAGTTGGCGTTGAGAATCGCGTTCTGGCTCGCCTGTTTCAGCCCTTCCGCGCCCATCATGCGGATATACATCCAACTGATCGGCAGAATGGAAGCGCTGCCGAAAGGCGCGGCGGAAACCGCGCCCTGACGGGTCAGCATGCCTTCAATCTGTACCACGCTGTGGCCCGGTACAAACGGCGCCAGGTGCGCTTTCACGCCGATAGGGCCCATACCCGGGCCGCCGCCGCCGTGCGGAATGCAGAAGGTTTTATGCAGGTTGAGGTGCGAAACGTCAGCGCCGATAAAGCCCGGAGAAGTGATCCCGACCTGGGCGTTCATGTTGGCGCCATCGAGGTAAACCTGACCGCCAAACTGATGCACTATCTCGCATACTTCACGAATGGTCTCTTCATACACGCCGTGGGTCGACGGATAGGTGACCATGATGCAGGAAAGATTCGCCCCCGCCTGCTCTGCTTTTTCACGCAGATCGGCAAGATCGATGTTGCCGTTTTTGTCGCAGGCAACGACCACCACCTGCATACCCGCCATCTGCGCGGAAGCCGGGTTAGTGCCGTGCGCGGAGCTTGGGATCAGGCAGATATCGCGATGGCCTTCGTTGCGGCTCTCGTGATAGTGGCGAATCGCCAGCAGGCCAGCATACTCGCCCTGCGCGCCGGAGTTCGGCTGCATACAGACGGCGTCATAGCCGGTTAGTTTCACCAGCCAGTCTGAAAGCTGGGCGATCATCTGATGATAACCTTCCGCCTGCTCGACCGGGCAGAACGGGTGCAGCTCGGCAAATTCCGGCCAGGTGATCGGGATCATCTCCGCTGCGGCGTTCAGTTTCATGGTGCAGGAGCCCAGCGGGATCATCGCCTGGTTCAGCGCCAGATCTTTACGCTCCAGCGCGTGCATATAGCGCATCATCTCGGTTTCGCTATGGTAGCGGTTAAACACCGGATGGGTGAGGATCGCATCATCGCGCAGCATCGCCGCCGGGATCGAACGGCTATCCAGCGCCACGTCTTTATCCAGGGTATCGATATCCAAACCGTGATCGTCACCAACGATGGCGCGGAACAGGTTCAGCACATCTTCGCGGGTGGTCGCTTCATCGAGCGTAATGCCAACCGCACCGTGAATATCGCTACGCAGGTTAATCTGCAGCGCTTCGGCACGCGCCAGCACCGCGGCTTTATCCGCCACTTCGACGCAAAGGGTGTCGAAGTAGTGAGCATGGCGCAGCTTCAGCCCTTTCTTCTGCAGGCCGTCGGCCAGAATGTCGGTCAGGCGATGAATGCGGCCAGCGATACGTTTCAGGCCCGCCGGACCGTGGAAAACCGCGTACAGGCTGGCGATGTTGGCCAGCAGAACCTGCGAGGTACAAATGTTGGAGTTCGCTTTCTCGCGGCGGATATGCTGCTCGCGAGTCTGCATCGCCATGCGCAGCGCGGTATTACCCGCCGCATCTTTCGATACGCCGATAATACGGCCCGGCATGGAGCGTTTGAATTCATCTTTCGCCGCGAAGAAGGCCGCGTGCGGGCCGCCATAGCCCATCGGCACGCCGAAACGTTGAGCGGAACCGAAGACAATATCGGCGCCCTGCTTGCCCGGCGCCGTCAGCAGCACCAGCGCCATAAAGTCAGCGGCGACGCTGACAATCACTTTGCGCGCTTTCAGCTCGGCGATAAGTTTACTGTAATCGTGGATTTCACCGGTGGTGCCAACCTGCTGCAGCAGCACGCCAAAGACATCCTGGTGATCGAGCACTTTGTCGGCGTCATCGACAATCACGTCGAAGCCAAAGGTTTCCGCGCGGGTGCGAACCACATCCAGCGTTTGTGGATGAACGTCGGCGGCAACGAAGAAGCGGTTGGCGTTCTTCAGTTTGCTCACGCGTTTGGCCATCGCCATCGCTTCGGCGGCGGCGGTGGCTTCATCAAGCAGCGAAGCGGAAGCGATATCCAGCCCGGTCAGATCCAGCGTCACCTGCTGGAAGTTCAGCAGTGATTCCAGACGGCCCTGGGATACTTCCGGCTGGTAAGGGGTATAGGCGGTATACCAGCCCGGGTTTTCCAGCATGTTGCGCTGAATGACCGGCGGCAGCTGCACGGCGGTGTAGCCCATGCCGATGTAAGACTTGAAGCGCTTGTTGCGACCGGCGATCGCCTTCAGCTCCGCCAGCGCGGCGAATTCGGTAGTCGCGTCGCCCACCTGTGGTGGGGTCGCCAGCTGGATATCCTGCGGCACAATCTGGCCAATCAGGGCGTTAAGCGAATCCGCGCCGACGGTCTTCAGCATCTCTTGCTGCTGCTGAGCGTCCGAGCCAATGTGACGTTCAATAAAGGCGTCGCGGTTTTCAAGCTGACTTAAAGTCTGAGTCATGAGCGATGGTTCCTGAAACGTGCGGTGAATCGTGATTGTCTCTACTTACCTGAATTGCCCGGTGGCGCTGGCGCTTACCGGGCCTACAAAGTTCGTAGGCCGGATAAGCGCAGCGCCATCCGGCACACATTTATTCGTCTTCTAACAGAGCTTCATACGCAGCGGCATCCAGCAGCGCGGCAACCTGCGCTTCGTCGCTGGCTTTGATTTTGAAGATCCAGCCGTCGGCATACGGGTCGCTGTTGACCAGTTCCGGAGAGTCGTTCAGCTCTTCGTTGACGGCAACGATTTCACCGCTAATCGGCGCGTAGATATCAGAAGCCGCTTTCACAGATTCGGCAACGGCGCAATCGGCGCCCGCTTCAACGGTGGCGCCCACTTCCGGCAGGTCAACGAAAACCATGTCGCCAAGCAGCTCCTGCGCGTGCTCGGTGATCCCAACGGTATAGGTACCGTCCGCTTCTTTACGCAGCCACTCGTGTTCTTTGCTGTATTTCAGTTCTGCTGGTACGTTGCTCATCAATTCATCTCCAAAAAAGGGAAATCACACAATGGCTTTGCCATTGCGTACAAAACCAGGTTTAGTCACTTTTACCGGCATTTCACGGTTACGAATTTGCACCACCGCGGTTTCGCCAATCCCGGCCGGTACGCGAGCCAGCGCGATGCTGTAGCCCAGCGTCGGCGAGAAGGTGCCGCTGGTGATAATGCCTTCTTTTTGATTACCGTCGCTATCGGTAAAACGTACCGGCAGGCCGCCGCGCAGGACGCCTTTCTCGGTCATCACCAGGCCAACCAGCTGCTCGGTGCCTTTTTCGCGCTGCATTTCCAGCGCTTCGCGGCCGATGAATTTACGATCGGCGGGCTCCCAGGCGATAGTCCAGCCCATGTTCGCCGCCAGCGGCGAGACGCTTTCATCCATCTCCTGGCCATACAGGTTCATCCCGGCTTCCAGGCGCAGAGTATCGCGCGCGCCAAGACCACACGGCTTAACGCCGGCGTCCAGCAGACCGCGCCAGAAATCCGCCGCCTGCTCGTTCGGCATAGCGATTTCATAACCCGCTTCGCCGGTATAACCGGTGGTGGCGATAAACAGGTCGCCGGCCTGTACGCCGAAGAACGGCTTCATGCCTTCCACGGCCTGGCGCTGAGCGTCGGTGAACAGCGTCGCCGCCTTCGCTTTCGCCTGCGGACCCTGCACCGCGATCAGCGACAGATCGTCGCGAACGGTGATTTCAAGACCGTAAGGTTCGGCTTGTTCGGAAATCCAGGCGAGGTCTTTTTCACGAGTGGCGGAGTTAACAACGAGGCGGAAATAATCTTCAGAAAGGAAATAAACAATCAGGTCATCGATGACGCCGGCGGAAGCGGTTAGCATGCCGGTGTAGAGCGCTTTGCCTGGGGTGGTAAGCTTCGCCACATCGTTTGCCAGCAAATAGCGCAAGAACTCTCTGATCCGGCTGCCGTGGAAATCGACGATGGTCATATGCGACACATCGAACATCCCTGCATCGCCGCGCACCGCGTGGTGCTCATCAATCTGGGACCCGTAATGCAGCGGCATCATCCAGCCATGGAAATCCACCATGCGAGCGCCGCACAGCGTGTGTTGTTCATACAACGGAGTCTGTTGAGCCATCTTTTCCTCATCGAATAAAACGGAACCAGCCACGATATTGTCGGCGATTTTGCGCCACGAAATCCGGCGACGGCACCGCTTACGGACGCCGACGCAAACGTTCTCTTTTGCCTGAACTTACCACCGAACCCGGTGCTAAACCATAAGGTAAATCAGGACATCACATTAGCTTATGACCAAAGCGCGCCGGAAAGCCTACAGAGTTATTGACTGGAAAAAAGCGATTTATGCCACATAAAATTAACATGATGAGCCAACAAGTCAGGTGATGATGGTGTTTTATGCGATTTTACGGGCCTAATTTCTTTAACAAAAAAAAGAGCGCATTAATAAAACTAATGCGAAATAAGAGGTGAAATTAGAATATTTCAAATGAGGGAGAAAACCCGGCGCGCAGGCCGGGTAAAAGAAGTGTGACGGGGTTAACGTAACCAGGCGGGGAGATCGTTAAGGCCCATCGCCTGACGAATCAGCTGCGGTTTCACGCCAGGCAGCGAATCGGCCAGTTTGAGCCCCATGTCGCGGAGGAATTTCTTCGCCGGATGGCTGCCGGAGAACATTTCGCGGAATCCCTGCATACCCGCCAGCATCAGCGCGGCGCTGTGCTTGCGGCTGCGCTCA
Organism: Klebsiella sp. 141161; assembly: GCF_050600815.1. Taxonomy (NCBI): domain Bacteria; kingdom Pseudomonadati; phylum Pseudomonadota; class Gammaproteobacteria; order Enterobacterales; family Enterobacteriaceae; genus Klebsiella; species Klebsiella sp. 141161. The sequence continues at coordinate 401,319 of NZ_JAQIRN010000002.1, forward strand.
TAGCGGCGCAGGTACAAATGCTGACCGATATCTTTACCCTGCGCGTGCAGGCGCTTCAGCTCGTCGATAAGTTCGGCGGCGTCCATAAAGCCAAGGTTTACCCCCTGCCCGGCCAGCGGATGAATAGTGTGGGCGGCATCGCCAACCAGCGCCAGACGATGGGCGGCGAACTGACGCGCGTAGCGTCCGGTCAGCGGGAAAACCTGCCGATCGCTTTCAAGCTGGCAAAGGCCAAGGCGATTATCAAAAGCGATGTTCAGCGCCTGGTTAAACGCGGCTGCATCGGCCTGCTGCATCCGCTGCGCCTCCTCCGGCGACAGCGACCAGACGATCGAGCACAGATGCGGATCGCTAAGCGGCAGGAAGGCCAGAATACCTTCGCCGTGAAACGCCTGACGCGCCACCGCCTGATGCGGCTCGGTGGTACGTATCGTCGCCACCAGCGCATGATGGCGATAGTCCCAGAAGGTCAGTGGAATATCGGCTTTATTGCGCAGCCACGAATTGGCGCCATCGGCGCCGACCACCAGCCGCGCGGTCAGCATGCTGCCGTCCTGCAGGCTCAGGAAGGCTTCGTTTTCGCCCCACGCCACCTGCTGCAGCTGCGCAGGCGCCAGCAGGGTAACGTCAGCGCAGCGCTGCGCTTTTTGCCACAGCGCATGATGCACCACGGCATTTTCAATAATATGGCCCAGATGGCTAAAGCCCATGCTCTGGTCATCGAAGATAATGCGGCCAAAGCTATCTTTGTCCCACACTTCCATGCCGTGATAGCAGCTGGCGCGCTGGGCGATGATCTCGCTCCAGACACCCAGCTTATCCAGTAGCTTTTCGCTGGCGGCATTAATAGCCGAAACGCGCAGCGCCGGCGGCGCATCGGCGTCAAGAGGCTGCGGCGCCGCTTGTTCCAGCACCGCGACGCGCAGGCCGCTGCCCTGTAAACCACAGGCCACCGCCAGTCCCACCATTCCGCCGCCAACAATGGCAACATCAACACTTTGCACGTTCTACTCCTTAACGGGGAACCCAACCGAGGGTACGCTGCGCCAGCGCATCGCGCGCCGGGGTAAATAATTCCATCGCCATTAGCCCGACGTTGCGCCCCGCCACCAGCGGCGCCCAACGGTTGGCAAAGAGATGCACCAGCCCATCGGTCACGCCGATGGTGGCGGCTTTATCATCCGCTCGCCGCGCCTGATAACGGCACAGCAGGGAATAATTGCCCACATCCTCGCCGAGCGCGTGGGCGTCGGCAAGCAGTTCAGCCAGACTCATCACGTCGCGCAGGCCGAGATTAAAGCCCTGCCCGGCGATCGGGTGCAATGTCTGCGCCGCGTTGCCGACCAGCGCCAGACGGTGCGACACCGAACGGATGGCGGTGGTTAACGCCAGCGGATAAACACTACGCTTACCGGCATGGGTAATGCGCCCAAGCCGCCAGCCGAACGCCTGCTGTAATTGTTGGCAAAAACGTTCGTCAGACCAGCTCAGCACCTCATCGCGCCGCGACTGCGGATGGCACCACACCAGCGAACAGCGCCCTTGCGACATCGGCAGCATCGCCAGCGGACCGTGCTCGGTAAAGCGCTCGAAGGCGCGGCCTTCGTGCGGCAACGCGGTGCTAACGTTGGCGATAATCGCCAGTTGCTCATAGGGCTGCTGCTGCCAGCTAATGCCGCTGCGGGCGCCCAGCGACGAACGCGAACCATCTGCCGCCACCAGCAGCTTACCGTTGATCGTTTCGCCGCTATCAAGGGTGAGGCTGACGCTATCCTGGCTGCGGTTGACCGCTTCCACTTTCGCCGGACAGTGCAGGGTGACGCCCGGCGCCTCGCGCAGCAGGCTGAACAGCCGCTGGCCGACATCGTGGAGTTCAACCACCTGCCCTAGCGCCGACAGGCCATAATCGGCCGCCGCCAGGTTTACAAAACCGGCATGGCCGCGGTCGCTGACGTGTACCCGCTGGATAGGCGTCGCTCGTTTAGCAAGGTTCTGCCAGATACCGATGCGCGCCAGCTGCTGGCAGGTGCCCGCAGCCAGGGCGATCGCCCGATCGTCAAAACCAGGGTGGCGTGACGACGCCGGATCCTGCGCTTCAATCAGATGGACCGGCAGCGCACCGCCGGTCAAACGGGAGATGGCCAGCGCGAGCGTCGCGCCGGTCATCCCGCCGCCGACAATCAGCACGCTCATGACTGGCGCGCCGCCGCCATCAGCGCCTCGATCTCATCCGCCTTCTTCACCACGCTGGCGGTGAGATTTTCGTTGCCATCTTCGGTAATCACGATGTCATCTTCAATACGAATGCCGATGCCGCGATACTGCGCCGGTACGTCGGCGTCGGCGGCGATATACAGCCCCGGCTCGACGGTCAGCACCATTCCCGGTTCCAGTACCCGCGAACGGTCGGTGTCATAATTACCGACATCGTGTACATCCAGACCCAACCAGTGGCTCAGGCCATGCATAAAGTACGGGCGGTGGGCGTTGTTGGCGATAAGCTCGTCAATCTCGCCTTTCAGGATCCCCAGCCGCACCAGGCCGGTAATCATAATGCGCACCACTTCCTGATTAACTGCATAAATGGAGGTACCCGGACGATACAGCTCCAGCGCGGTTTCCAGCGATTCCAGCACGATGTCGTAGATTTCACGCTGCGGTTTAGTGAATTTACCGTTAACCGGGAAGGTGCGGGTGATATCGCCCGCATAGCCGCGGTATTCACAGCCGGCGTCAATCAGCACTAAATCGCCATCACGTAGTTCGGATTCGTTTTCGGTGTAGTGCAGGATGCAGGCGTTTTCGCCGCCGCCAACGATGGTGTTATAAGACGGGAAACGCGCGCCGTGGCGGTTGAATTCGTGGAGAATTTCGCCTTCCAGCTGATATTCGAACATCCCCGGGCGGCATTTTTCCATCGCTCGGGTATGGGCAAGGGCGGAAATTTCGCCGGCGCGGCGCATCACTTCCAGCTCTTCCGCGGATTTGAACAGGCGCATTTCATGCACCACAGGCCGCCAGTCGATGACGGAGTTCGGCGCCTGCAGGTTCTGACGTGAACCTTTACGCAGTTTTTCGAGGGCGTTAAACACAATTTCATCGGCATAGGCATATTCGCCCTGGGCAAAATAGATAGCGTCCAGGCCGTTGAGCAGTTGATACAGCTGCTGGTTGATTTCGCTAAACGCCAGCGCGCGATCGACGCCGAGTTTACCCGGCGCGGCATCCTGGCCCAGACGGCGGCCAAACCAGATTTCCGCCGTCAGATCGCGAACGCGGTTAAACAGCACGCTATGATTGTGCGTTTCATCGCTTTTGATCAGCACCAGCAGCGCTTCCGGTTCGTTGAAGCCGGTGAAGTACCAAAAATCGCTGTTCTGCCGGTAGGGATATTCCGAATCTGCGCTGCGTACCGCTTCCGGCGCGGCAAAAATCAGCGCCGCGCTGCCCGGCTGCATCTGCGCCAATAATGCCTGGCGACGAGAAAGAAACTCCTGCTGTGTCATGACGCCCCCTGAATGTCGTTTTTATTTAGTGTAACGTTGGCTTGCGTACTTCCGGTGCGGTTGGCTGCTGGCGCGCGAAGGTATCGTGGCACAGTAACGCGGCGACGCGTACGTACTCAATAATCTCTTCGAGAGACATTTCCAGCTCTTCCTGGTCTTCATCTTCGTCGTAGCCGAGTTGCGCAATGTTACGCAGATCATCGATGGCTTCGCCGGTCTCATCCTTCACTTTATCCAGCTTCGGCTGGGTCACGCCAAGGCCGAGCAGGAAATGGTTTACCCAGCCCGCCAGCGCATCGGCGCGGTCGAAAACGCTGACGTTATCGCCTTCCGGCATATACAGCTGGAACAGGAAACCATCATCTTCCAGCGAGTCGCTGGTGGCGGAATGCATGCTACGCAGCGCCTGGGCCAGTTCATGACCAAAGGCAAGGCCTTCGTTGGTCAGGTCATGCACCAGCGACTGCCAGCTGCTGTCGGTGTTGCCGCCGCAAAGGATGCCGCTTATCAAACCGTGCATTTCGGCCGGGGTTAATCCCACCCCTTGTTGGTTCAGTAACTGGTCTACATCGTTGTAACCAGGCATTTCGTTCTGTATAGACATGCGCATTCGTCATCGTTGGGAGGAATATTCATGATATGCTACCACTTTGGACCCTGGTGAACCAGAAAAGGGCTTGTATCCCCGCACCAGGGTAGCTATAGTGTCGCCCCTTCGCAGAGCCGGGCTCGGACGTGAAGGCAGCGCAGTCAATCAGCAGGAAGGTGGCATGTCTGCACAACCCGTAGATCTCCAAATTTTTGGCCGTTCACTGCGAGTGAATTGCCCGCCTGAACAAAGGGATGCCCTGAATCAGGCAGCTGAAGACCTTAATCAGCGGTTGCAAGATTTAAAAGAACGCACTAGAGTCACAAATACTGAGCAGCTGGTCTTCATCGCCGCGTTGAACATCAGCTATGAGTTGACTCAGGAAAAAGCGAAGACCCGCGACTACGCCTCCAGTATGGAACAGCGCATTCGCATGCTTCAGCAGACCATCGAACAGGCATTGCTTGAGCAAGGTCGCATAAGCGAAAGACCGGGGTCGAAGTTTGAATAACACTTTGCAGTTAACTGTGTTAGAGTAATCGCAAGAACAAAATTTCTCTGAGATGTTTGCAAGCGGGCCAGTCCCCTGAGCCGATATTTCATACCACAAGAATGTGGCGCTCCACGGTTGGTGAGCATGCTCGGTTCGCCCGAGAAGCCTTAAAACTGTGACGACGCATTCACCTTGAACCAAGGGTTCAAGGGTTACAGCCTGCGGCGGCATCTCGGAGATTCCCTTCTTAAGTTCGCATTATCCCCTCAACGTTGTTTTCGGCCTGTGCCGCCCTGTATTACACTTTCCCGTATCGTTTCGCCTGCTCGTAATGAGACCAGCATGACTATACAGCCCGATATCCCGCTCTCCAGACAGCAAATTCGCCAGCAGATCCGCGAGCGTAGACGCGCGCTTAGTGCCGAACAGCAGCAGCGCTTCGCCCTGCAGGCCGCTGAGCGAATGATGGCGTATCCGCCCGTCGTTCTCGCTCATACCGTAGCGCTGTTCCTCTCCTTCGACGGCGAGCTGGACACCCAACCGCTGATTGAGCAATTGTGGCGTGCAGGCAAGCGGGTTTATCTGCCGGTACTGCATCCGTTTAGCCCCGGCAATCTGCTGTTTTTACATTACCATCCGCAAAGCGAGCTGATTTTTAATCGCCTTAAGATTTACGAACCAAAGCTCGACGTGCGCGACGTCCTGCCGCTTGCCGAGCTCGATGTGCTGATTACCCCGCTGGTCGCCTTCGATGCCAGCGGTCAACGCCTGGGGATGGGCGGCGGTTTCTACGATCGTACCTTACAAAACTGGCGGCAGTATCGCCTGCAGCCGGTAGGCTACGCCCACGACTGCCAGCAGGTGGACACCCTGCCGATCGAACAGTGGGATGTCCCGCTGCCGGCGGTGATTACGCCAGGCAAAACCTGGCGCTGGTAGATAGGTGCGCGAGTTCGAGAATTGCGCCCGGAAGGCGTTAAAAAAATACGGGCAGGTACCAGACCTGCCCGTGAGGCAACAACAAATTAGTACAGCAGACGGGCGCGGATGGTGCCCGGGATCGCTTTCATCGCCAGCAGCGCCTGCTGCGCGACGTCGCCGTCGGCTTCGATATCAATTACCACGTAGCCCATCTGCGGAGTCGTTTGCAGATACTGGGCGGCGATGTTGATATTCTGCGCGGCGAAAATCTGGTTAAGCGCCGTCAGGATGCCCGGTCGGTTTTCATGAATATGCAGCAGACGGCGTCCGCCGTGCAGCGGCAGAGAAACCTCCGGGAAGTTCACCGCCGACAGCGTAGAACCGTTGTCGGAATACTTCGCCAGCTTGCCTGCCACTTCCAGACCAATGTTCTCTTGCGCTTCCTGAGTTGAACCGCCGATATGCGGCGTCAGGATCACGTTATCGAATTCGCACAGCGGAGAGTTAAACGGATCGCTGTTGGTCGCCGGTTCCGTCGGGAAGACGTCGATGGCCGCGCCGGCCAGGTGTTTACGCGACAGCGCATCGCACAGCGCCGGGATATCGACCACCGTGCCGCGAGAGGCGTTGATCAGCAGCGCGCCCGGTTTCATCAGCGCCAGCTCTTCCGGCCCCATCATATTTTTGGTGGAGGCGTTTTCCGGCACGTGCAGGCTAACAACATCGCTCATGTTCAGCAGGTCGGAGAGGTGCTGAACCTGCGTGGCGTTACCCAGCGGCAGTTTGTTTTCGATATCATAAAAATAGACGTGCATCCCCAGTGATTCCGCCAGAATGCCGAGCTGGGTGCCGATATGGCCGTAACCGATAATCCCCAGTTTTTTGCCGCGCGCTTCAAAGCTGCCTACCGCTTGCTTATTCCACACGCCGCGATGCGCCTTGGCGTTAGCTTCCGGCACGCCGCGCAGCATCAGCAGCAGCTCGCCGATGACCAGCTCAGCCACCGAACGGGTGTTCGAGAATGGGGCGTTAAATACCGGGATACCGCGCTTCGCCGCCGCATCCAGATCGACCTGGTTGGTGCCGATACAGAAACAGCCCACCGCCACCAGTTTTTCCGCCGCGGCGAAGATCTCTTCAGTCAGATGAGTACGGGAACGCAGGCCGATAAAATGGGCATCACGGATCGACGCTTTCAGCTCTTCAGTATCGAGCGCGCCTTTGTGAAATTCGATGTTGGTGTAACCTGCCGCACGAAGGTTATCGATTGCTTTTTGATGCACGCCTTCAACGAGCAGAAATTTAATCTTGTCTTTTTCCAGTGATACCTTAGCCATTTCCCCGTCCTGTTTTTATTGGTACTGATGTCGTGCTGAACAAAAACTCTTCCAGCAACATATCAAAAAAAACTATCGCGGCAATATGAACGTTTGCCTCGCCGACCTGAAGAAATATCACGTTGAAGCAAAAGACAGGACAAAACACCAGAAAGAGAATAGATGGCAGATTGTTACTCAGAAAGGTTACGTAAATGTGACACAAGTCACCAAATTAAGGCCATAGAAAAAAATTTAGGGGGAAGCGCGAAACTTCCCCCCGATCGTCTTATTTGTTGACGATGGTCTTCACGCCGTCGGCGGTACCTATCAGCGCCACGTCGGCGCCGCGGTTGGCGAACAAGCCGACGGTCACCACGCCCGGAATACCGTTAATGGCGTTTTCCAGCGCGATAGCGTCAAGAATTTCCAGGCCGTGTACATCGAGGATCACGTTGCCGTTATCCGTCACCACGCCCTGACGATATTCCGGGCGGCCGCCCAGCTTCACCAGTTGACGCGCGACGGCGCTGCGCGCCATCGGGATCACTTCCACCGGCAGCGGGAAGTTGCCGAGAATATCAACCTGCTTAGAGGCGTCGGCGATACAGATAAACTTATCGGCAACCGAGGCGATGATCTTTTCGCGGGTCAGCGCCGCGCCGCCGCCTTTGATCATCTGCATGTGGCCGTTAATTTCATCCGCGCCGTCAACGTAGATGCCGAGGCGGTCAACGGAGTTAAGGTCGAATACCGGGATACCGAGGCTTTTCAGCTTCTCGGTAGAAGCGTCGGAGCTGGATACCGCGCCTTCGATCTGCCCTTTCATGGTCCCCAGCGCATCAATAAAATGCGCCGCCGTGGAGCCGGTGCCGACACCCACAATGGTGCCCGGTTGTACATATTGCAGCGCTGCCCAGCCGACTGCTTTTTTCAGTTCATCCTGCGTCATGATTATCGTCCGAGATGTGAATACTTACCGCGCATTATAGAACATCGACGGATGAATTGTCCCTGCGATGGCGATCACACATCTGAGCAGACCATTTTCGTCTTTATCAAAAACAAATTTATGTCATAGTGCGGGTTAACGAAAAGTTATGGGGGTACGCCAGAATAATGAAACGACCGGACTACAGAACATTACAAGCGCTGGATGCGGTGATTAGGGAACGTGGGTTTGAGCGCGCCGCGCAGAAGCTATGCATTACACAGTCCGCCGTCTCACAGCGTATCAAACAGCTGGAAAACATGTTTGGCCAACCGCTGCTGGTGCGTACCGTGCCGCCGCGCCCGACCGAGCAGGGGCAAAAACTGTTGGCTCTGCTGCGCCAGGTTGAGCTGCTGGAAGAAGAGTGGCTTGGCGATGAGCAGACCGGCTCCACGCCGCTGCTGCTGTCGTTGGCGGTCAACGCCGACAGTCTGGCGACCTGGCTGCTGCCGGCGCTGGCCAACGTGTTATCCGACTCCCCTATTCGCCTCAATCTGCAAGTTGAAGATGAAACCCGCACCCAGGAGCGCTTGCGTCGTGGGGAAGTGGTCGGCGCGGTGAGTATTCAGCCGCAGGCGCTGCCAAGCTGCCTGGTCGATCAACTCGGCGCGCTCGATTACCTGTTCGTCGCCTCGAAGGAGTTTGCGCAACGCTACTTCCCTAACGGGGTAACGCGTTCTGCGCTGCTGAAAGCGCCGGTGGTCGCCTTCGATCATCTCGACGATATGCACCAGGCGTTCCTGCAGCAAAACTTCGACCTGCCGCCGGGTAGCGTGCCCTGCCATATCGTCAACTCGTCGGAGGCCTTCGTGCAGCTGGCGCGTCAGGGCACTACCTGCTGTATGATCCCGCACCTGCAGATCGAGAAAGAGCTGAAGAGCGGCGAGCTTATCGACCTGACGCCGGGGCTGTTCCAGCGCCGAATGCTCTACTGGCACCGCTTTGCGCCGGAAAGCCGCATGATGCGCCGGGTGACCGATGCGCTTATTGATTACGGCCACAAGGTGCTGCGCCAGGATTAAACGGCGGGCATAAAAAAAGCCACTTCACTGAAGTGGCTTTTTTGTCGCTGCGGCTTACTGAGCCGGTTTCGGCGCTTCAGCTGGTTTCGCCGGCGCGGCAGGCGCGGCGGCCTGTGCTGGCTGCAGTTCAAAGACCACGTCAACCTGATCATCAAACTGGATGGTCGCCTGCTCGTAGGTTTCCTGGGCGGAGACCGGCGCGGCGTCAGCCGCCTTCATCATGCGAACCATCGGGCTCGGCTGATAGTTGGAAACATGGTAACGCACGCTATAGACCGGCCCCAGCTTGCTGTGGAAGCCAGCAGCCAGCTCCTGCGCCTGATGCACCGCATCATCGATAGCCGCTTTACGCGCTTTATCTTTATAGGCGTCAGGTTGCGCAACGCCCAGCGATACGGAACGAATTTCGTTCAGCCCCGCTTTCAGCGCGCCGTCCAGCAGGCCATTCAGCTTATCGAGCTGACGAAGGGTAACTTCAACGGTACGCACCGCGCGATAGCCCTTGAGGATGCTTTTCCCGTTCTGATAGTCGTAATCAGGTTGGGTACGCAGGTTTGCCGAGCTGATATCCTTTTTGGCAATGCCGCTCTTTTCAAGGAAAGAGAGATATTGCGCAACGCGATCGTCAGCCTGTTTTTTTGCCGATGCCGCATCTTTTGCCGCGACGTTAACTTCAATCGCCAGAGTGGCGATATCCGGAACCGCTGCAACGCTTGCTGTGCCTGAAGTCACAATGTGCGGGCCATCCGGCAATTCATTTGCCTGCGCCGCCATCGTGCTGAATCCGAGTGCTGCCGCCAGGGCTAAGACTTTTAACTTCACTGTCGTTTCTCCATCTTGCTTAGGTCGCCCATTTTAAGGACGCATGCCAGCTAGCTTAGCGCTTACGCGCGGAAAGTCCATCGGACTAAGCCTGGTTGATGAGCATCTGTATATGTTGCAGGCCATCTTTTGCCAACTGCAGGGCGATAAACCACATCACCAGCCCGACAAGCACGTTGATGATTCGCTGCGCCCGCGCGGTACGTAAACGCGGCGCCAGCCACGCGGCCAGCAGCGCCAGGCCGAAGAACCATAAGAATGACGCGCTAATCGTCCCCAGTGCGAACCAGCGTTTGGGCTCGACCGCCAGCTGGCCGCCAAGACTGCCCAGCACCACGAAAGTATCGAGATACACATGAGGGTTAAGCCAGGTCACCGCCAGCATGGTGACGATGATTTTCCAGCGTCCCTGTTTCATCACCTCGGCGCTGGCCAGCTCGAGATTATTGCTCATCGCCGTCTTCAGCGCGCCGAAGCCGTACCATAACAAGAAGGCGACACCGCCCCAGGTAACCAACGCCAGCAGCCACGGCGACTGCATCAGCAGCGCGCTACCGCCGAAAATACCGGCGCAGATCAACGCCAGATCGCTAAGCGCGCACAACAGCGCAATCATTAAATGATACTGGCGGCGGATCCCCTGATTCATCACGAAAGCGTTTTGCGGCCCGAGCGGCAGGATCATCGCCGCGCCCAGCGCAAGCCCTTGAAAGTAATAAGATAGCATCGTTTAATTTTCCGGTTTCATCGTTAATGCCGGAGAATATAGCGCGTCGTCATCATTAGCGGAAATTGATAATTTTAATCATTAATAAGTAAAGCTAATACACAAAGACAAAAAAAAGACCGGCGGTGCCGGTCTTGTGCCATAGCAGGAAAAAATTACTGCGCTTTTTCCTGCTGATTTACCATGTGTACGTCCATCTGCGGATACGGGAAGCTGATGCCGTTAGCGTCGAAATCACGCTTAATGCGCTCCAGCACGTCCCAGTAGACGTTTTGCAGGTCGCTGCTTTTGCTCCATACGCGAACCACGAAGTTTACCGAAGAGGCGCCCAGTTCGTTAAGGCGAACGGTCATTTCGCGATCGCGCAGAATGCGGTCATCGGATTCGATAATCGCGGTCAGCAGTTGTTTCACCTTATCGATATCGGCATCGTAGGAGACGCCGATAATAAACTCATTACGGCGCGCCGGCTCACGGGAGAAGTTAATGATATTGCCAGCGATGATTTTGCCGTTCGGCACCACCACGATTTTGCCATCGACGGTACGCAGAGTAGTGGAGAAAATCTGCACGTTCTGCACGGTGCCCGCGATGCCGCCGAGATCGACATATTCACCGGCGCGGAACGGGCGGAACATCACCAGCAGTACGCCTGCGGCAAGGTTCGACAATGACCCCTGCAGCGCCAGACCCACGGCCAAACCGGCGGCGCCCAGCACGGCAATCACTGAGGCGGTCTGCACGCCAACGCGGCCCAGGGCGGCAATCAGCGTAAAGGCGATAATCGCGTAGCGCACCAGCGCGGAGAGAAAATCGGCGACAGTTGCGTCTATCTTACGCGCCAGCATCAGACGGTTGACGGTGTTAGAAACGATGCGCGCCACGATCATCCCGATGATCAGGATAACGATAGCGGCAACGATGTTGACGGCATAGCTCAGCAGCAACTCCTGGTTGCGCGCCAGCCAGGTCCCGGCATGGTTGATGCTATCGACAACGTTCAAATCTTCCATTTAGTAATCCTTGGGTCATATCAAAAAAAAGCAAATGAGATCATTCTCACGAAAATGACCTTTTAAAGGTAAACAAAAACCACCGAAGATGCCATTTCTCAATCTGATCCAGATGAAACTAACGCAGCATTACGCTTGCGCAGGACGATCCACCATCCGCAAAAAACCGCTGACTAATGCCTCTTTGCGCTCGAACGCCCTGGCGATTTCACTGACGACTTTACCGCTGCCGGCATTCTTCCAGGCAACGGAGAGCGGCGAAGGCTGGCGGGGGTTGGCGACCGCACGGGCCACCAGCGCGCCGGACTCCAGGTAAGCGCGACACATCCGTTCCGGCAAGAAGCCGACCCCCAGGCCGCTAAGATGGCAGGCCAGCTTGGTGCTGAGATCCGGCACCTTGATCTCTTTTTGCCCATTGAGCAGCCAGGCGACACGACGCGTCAGAGTCCGCGATGTATCTTCAATATTAATTGCCGGATAGCGGCGTAGCGCATCGTCGGAGAGCACCGCCGCGGGATGAGTGGCAAGGGGATGATTCTGCGCCACCACAAACTGCCAGCGAATATCGCCGAGCGGCAATAAAGAGATATTGTTGGACAGGGATTCCGAGCCGGTGACGCCAATCGCCAGCTGGAAATCGTCGTATAGCAAAGAGTCCCAGACTCCCATATAGACCTGGCGGGAAAGCTGAAAGCGGGTAAAGGGAAACTGCTGATGTAGCCAGGTCAGGAGATCCGCGGCGCTTTGCGGCTGATACAGAAGATTATTGATAACGATATTAACCTGTCTTTCGACGCCGGCATTAATCTGCTGGAGTTCATCGGGCATCACGTCGAGCCAGTTCAACCACTGCCGACAGTGCTCAAGCAGATGTTGCCCGGCCAGCGTCAGGCTTACCGATCGGGTCGTGCGTAAGAAGAGCTGCGTTGCCACCTGCTCTTCCAGCGTTTTGATACGATAGCTAATCGCCGCTGGCGTTTTGTGCAGCAGACTGGCCGCGCGGGAGAAACTCCCGGTCTCGGCGACCTGTATAAACGTGCGGATGGTTTCCTGATCGAGCATGCGTTCTCCTTGAATCCACTCTCTGTAACCAGTGCTGCGCGAATGCCATCCCCAGCAGGGTATCAGCCCCAGAAGTATGACCTACCGCCAGCAAACGCTGAATTGCCCGCTTGGGATCGCCTGTCGACTGCAGCCCGCGCATCACCTTAACCACCGGCAGCGAAAACTCGCCGCGCCTGGCGCTATTCAGATAGCTACAGCTTACCGAAGTTGTCAGCGAGGTAAGTTGATCCGCCGGGGGGATAAACGCGTGCAGGCGGTCAGAAAAACCGGCGCCGTACAGCATCGCCAACATCCCGGCGAGCATATCATCGCCGCTGGGGGTTAATCCCGGCCCGTTGCCAATCAGCCATCCCCAGTCCGGGAGATCGCCGCGCCGCCAGCGCTCAAGCTCGCCCATAATAGATGAATAAAACGGCATATCCGCCAGCGGCTGATTGAGCGCGGCGCATAGTCCGCTCTGGCATGAATAAGCCGAAAGATCGAGAGGAAACGAGCGGCCGACGGGAAAGCGAAGTTTGAGCGTTCGACGCGGGCGGATGGCGACTCCCGCCCCCCACAACAAGCGCCCTTGCTTAACCAGCCGCGGAAGATTATCCAACTGCGCAAACTCGGTGCTGCTAAATAGAATACCCGTCGGGCCAATACCTTTACCGTAGCGAAACAGCGTCAGCAAAGTCCCATCGGCGTGAACGAAATTAACCGCCTGTGAAAACTGACTATGGCGCTGCCACATGCCGTCGGCTAACTGTTCAAGGCCGGTACAGGCCAGCGCATTGAGGGTTTTCATCGGCGTCTCTCCGGGGCGGCAGCGCCGCCCCTCTCACGACTCAGGCAGTGATGTGGTGCAGTTCGGCCAACGCTTCCAGCGCTTTCTCAAAGCACAGCAGCGGCGCACGAACGGTTCCCGCCCCCACCTGGCCTATCCCCGCTTCGCGGTGGGCAATACCGGTATTGATAAGCGGCGTGATGCCGGTTTCCACGACCCGACGAACATCCAATCCCAGACAGGCGCCTTTGAAATCCCATGATGGGATCTGGAACAGCGGGTTGTTGGCAAGATAGATTTCAGACATCTCTTCCGATGTTTCCAGCGCCGCGCCCATGCCGCCAGCGCCGACGAAGCGCGTCACACCCGGTGCGGCAATCATCGCCGCGCCGCCGATCCCCAGCGTTTCGGTAATCGCGCTATCGCCGATGTCCGGGTTAGCATCCGCCTGGCTGTAGCCGGTGAAGAACAGCCCCTGCGGCGTATTCACCGGTGCGGTAAACCAGCGATCGCCGGTACCGCTGACGCGAATGCCGAACTCGCGGCCGTTGCGGGTCATGGCGGTCACCACCGAGCCGGCTTTGATTTCCGCCGCCGCATCCATCACCGCTTTGCTGTAAGCCATCGCCAGATTGAGGAAGAACTGATCGGTGACGCTGAGGAACTGCAGCACGGCGACAATTTCCGCCTTTGGCCGATCCAGGCCGGCAATGACCGGCGACAGCGTGCGCAGCAGCAGCGACGAGGCGGCGATATTACGCTGGTGGAACTCATCGCCCATGGTAATCGCCTGCGCCATCATCGCCGTCAGGTCAACGCCGTTTTCCATTCGTGACAGCGCCTCCTGCAGCACCGGCGCGAGCGTGTCGCGCATCCAGCGCAGACGCGTTTGCACATCCTCGCCGTAGGCGCCGAAGCGCATCACTTTGCCGATCCCTTCATTCAGGTTACAGCAGGATTGGTTACCATGAACCACATCGCGCACCACCAGCACCGGCATGTTCGCCGAGGTGATCCCGCCCATCGGCCCCACAGCGCCCACGTGGTGGCAAGGGATGAATTCCACCTCTCCCTGCTCCAGCATCCGCACGGCTTCTTCTTCGCTCGTCGCCCAGCCTTCAAACAACGATGCGCCGATACAGGCTCCGCGCATCGGCCCGGTCATCTCTTGCCAGGCGATTGGCGGCCCGGCGTGCAGTAATTTACGTCCAGAAGATAATTCAGCCACCGCCTCTTTCGCAGGACGGACGGCAACCCAATGCGGGCGCGCGGCTTTAATTCGTTCGATAATGGCTTCGTTAGCCTGTGCAATTGATGAGTACATATCCATACCTCTGAACTTAATGTAACTGCTTGAGTAAACTGGCGAGACGAGCGTTACCGCCGGCAACGGGCGCCCACTGATAATGCACTACCGGCGTACCGCTGCTTTGTAGATCCAGCGCGAAGCTGCGCAACCCGGCATTAATGACCTGTACGCCGTCGAGCAGCGGGTTATGCGCTGCCGATTCGCTCTGCGGCTGATGCTGCGTCAGGCTAACCGCCAATAGCGTCGCCTCTTCGAGGGTTTCGACCACCGCAACCCCGGCATCGCGCAGGATGGCTATCTGCTCGCTACGGCCCTGCGGGTCGGCATCGGTACCGGTCATGGTGGCGATAACTACCAACGGCGCGACACGTTTACGGCGAACCTGCTCGATGGCCTCAACCACCGCCCCGGCCGGATCAGCGCAGGCGCCATAGCCCAACACCACATCCAGCAACAGCACGCCAACTTCCGGCATTGCCGCCAGCTTCTCAATTTCAATGCTACGGGTGGTTGGGTCGATCATCGGATGCGGTCTGCCGAGGGTGTAACTATCGTCGCCAAGGTCGACAATGCGATGCCCGCCGGCTTCCAGCATCACGCCCTCGGCGTGGCTGTCGCTGACCGGCACTTCCAGATGATCGGAGAGCAGCATCGCGGCCTCGGCGGCAAGGGTACCGCCAGCGTACAGGCCATAAATCCCCTTGCCTGCAACCTGCGGCTGGCTCTGCCGCTGTTGCGCTACCCGCATCAGCAGTACCGCCAGCTGCGCGGCGTCCGCCAGCGAGTTCGCCAGCCAGACGTTGCCCTCGCGGCGCTGCTCGGCACGGCTGCCGAGGAACAGCGCCACCACCGGTTTATTCTGTTTTTGCATGGCGGCAATGATGCGGGCACGCACCTGTGGCGAAGGCGGTTTGGAGACAAAAGCGATAACCTGCGTCGCGCTATCGGCCGCCAGCATCTCCAGCGCGGTCAGGGCGCTGATGCCGCCGACTTCGGCGCTGAGATCGCGCCCGCCAAGGCCGATGGCGTGGCTAATTCCCTGTTGATGCAGCGCCACCTGCGAGGTGATTTCCTGGATCCCGGTCCCCGATGCGCCGATGACGCCAATTCCGCCCTGCGGTAAAACGTTGGCAAAGGCCAGTGGACTGCCGGCGATCATTGCCGTTCCGCAATCCGGTCCCATCACAATGAGCCCCTTCTCGCGAGCCAGCGTTTTCAGTTCAACTTCTTGCTCCAGCGGGACGTTATCGGAAAACAGCATCACGCTCTTATTGGCTAACAATCCCTCTTTCGCCACCCCGGCGGCGTACTCCCCTGCCACCGAAACCAGCAACAGATTCGCGTCCGGTAATTTCTGGCAGGCGCTCTCCCATCGCCGCGCCTTGACCAGCTGCGTTGAGCTGCCTGATGCATTAGCGATAGCGCTCAGCTCTTTCTCTAACTGTTCACGGATTAAATCGAGAATTTCCGGCTGCGCTTCCTGCGTGCGAACTGCGACACAAATATCGTTGGGCGTCGCCTCGGCGAAATCCGGATGCCAGAATCCGGTCGACTCCAGCATCGATTTATTCGCCGGGGTGCCCATCATGACCGAAACCTGATCCACTTCCGGGCGTTCACTTAATTTTCGGGAAATAATCATCAGGCTTACGGAATCCTGAAAGCTTCCCTTTTTAATAAAAGCGTAAATCATTACCGCTACCTCTTTATGTGCGTTTTTCTTTTAAAAACAGCATAGCGACCAGACCAATGACCAGCAGCGCCGCGGAAACATAAAAACTCGAAGCCAGACTGCCGGTAATATCGCGCGCCGCCCCTGCAATAATTGGCGCCAGAATCGATGAGCTCATCCCGATAAAATTAAATAAACCAAACGCGGTGCTGTAATTGGTTTCATCGACGCTATCGGCGACCAGCGCCACCAGCACCGGATCCAGCGCCAGTTTGCCAACCAGGCCATACACGCACAGCGCCACGATGACGCCGGTCATACTCGGCATCCAAATAATGGAAATCATGCTGGCAATCGCCACCGGCACGAGGAATAAAATTAACGGTTTGCGGCGACCTAATTTATCCGACAGCCCTGAGAACAACAGCGCGCCGGGAATAGAGATCCACGCGACCAGCGACGAAATAAATCCGGTTTCGCTACCGGCAATACCGCGCTCGTTTTGCAGATAATAAGGAAGCCAGGTCAGAATAACGAAGAAACCAAACAGGCTGCAGAACACCATGATATAGGTCAGAATTAAATTACGATTCTTCAACAGATCGCTAAATTTGCCTTTTTGTACCGGTTTGCCCTCGGCGTCGGCGGTGCGCTTTTTCTCTTTCACAAAGAGCCAGATAGCAACCCCTACCAGCACCGAAGGTATCGCCATGGCATAAAACGGCATCCGCCACGAGTAACCCTGGTCATAGACCAGCCAGCTGGAGGTCATCAGACCCAGCGCGATGCCAAAGGCCATTCCGCTATTGATAATCGCGCTGCCCAGCGAGCGAAATTTTTTCGGGATCTGCTCGGAAGACAAGCCGTACTGCGGGCCATAGTACGTCCCCTCGCCTGCGCCGGTGACCACGCGGGCAAACAGCAGCATATACCAGCTTTTTACCCAGCCGGTGACCGCGGTAAAAACGCCAAACAGAATAAACCCAGGCACCAGCACTTTTTTCTTACCAATTTTGTCCCCGAGGATCCCTGCCGGCACCTGTAGCAATGCATAAGAAAAATAGAATACGGAGTTGAGTACTCCTAATTGCGTTCCGCTTAAACCAAACTCTTTTTCCAGCTCACCCATCACCGGATTTAAAACCGTGCGATCGGCATACATAAATACCCAACCTAACCAGAAAAGAAATACCGTGACCCACCAGGCGGGTATTCCTTTTCTTTTGGTCACCTCGGTTACCTCATACGTTCCTGACATAAGCTATCTCCCGGCAATATTCACCTCAGGCCATCCCAGAGGATGGGTGAAGGATTGATGTTTTAACTCCGCTAACCATATCGGGGTAACCATGTATTTCATTTGAACAAAGTCACACAAAATCCATTGTTTTAAATTCCTAAAGACTGCTGACGAAATTATTAAAAAAAATCTAATAATCATCTTTAAAAACATTTAAATAAAACCAGCGAATATAATATTTATTAGTGAGATATTTTTTACTCTCGATAAAGTGGCGATCTCATCACATTACCTGGCCGCTAAAACGATATTTTTAGCGCACTTCTATAATTCAATGAGGTCATCATGAAAAAGAAAATCGTTATTGCGCTGGGTGGTAACGCACTGCTGCAGCGCGGAGAAGTGCTCAGCGCGGAAAATCAGCAGCGCAGCATTCAACTTTTTGCCCGGATGGCGGCGGAATTAGCCCGCGATTACCAACTGGTGATCGTGCACGGTAATGGCCCGCAGGTAGGATTGCTGGCGCTGCAAAACGCCGCCTATCAGGAATCTCCCGCCTGGCCGCTGGATATTCTGGTCGCGGAAAGTCAGGGGATGATAGGCTTCGCTATCGCTCAGGAACTGATGCAGTACGCCGGTGCGCCGGTCAGCACCCTGATGACGCGCGTAGAGGTGGCGGCAAATGATGACGCTTTCGCGGCGCCGGGGAAATATATTGGCCCGGTTTATCAGCCGCAGCAGCAGGCGGAGCTGGAAAAACGCTATGGTTGGCAGATGAAAGCGGATGGCGACTATATCCGTCGGGTGGTCCCTTCCCCCAGGCCGCTAAATATTGTTGATAGCGCGGCCATTCAGACGCTGATGGATGCCGGTCATCTGGTAATTTGCTGCGGCGGCGGCGGGATCCCGGTGGTTGCCGATACGCACGGTTACCGGGGAGTCGAAGCGGTTATCGATAAAGATTTGACGGCGGCGGCGCTTGCCAGCGCCATTCATGCCGACCACCTGCTGATACTGACGGATGCCGATGCGGTCTATGTTGATTGGGGGACGCCGCAGGCTCGCCCGTTACGTCAGGCCACCATTGCTACACTCGCGCCGTTTGCCGCGCCGGACGGCGCAATGGGGCCGAAGGCGGAAGCGGTCATTCAGTTTGTCAAACAGACCGGAAATAACGCCTTCATCGGCGCGTTAAAGGATGCGCCACAGATATTAGCCGGGGAAAAAGGCACCTGCGTAAGTCGCTAAAAAAAGGCTTCCCGCAGGAAGCCTTTTTTATGCCGGTAATGAAAGGAAACGCCGTTTCCCTTCGTTACGCTCGCAGCAAGCGAAATTACAGAACGTCGATCGCGTTCAGCTCTTTGAATGCCTGCTCCAGACGAGTCACCATAGAGGTCTGAGCGGCACGCAGCCATACGCGCGGATCGTAGTATTTCTTGTTCGGCTGGTCTTCGCCTTTCGGGTTGCCCAGCTGGCCCTGCAGGTAAGCTTCGTTCGCTTTGTAGTACTGCAGGATACCGTCCCAGGTCGCCCATTGGGTGTCGGTATCGATGTTCATTTTCACAACGCCGTAGCTGACGGAGTCTTTGATTTCCTGAGCGGAAGAACCGGAACCGCCGTGGAATACGAAGTTCAGGCTGTTGTGCGGCAGGTTGTGTTTCTTAGAAACATATTCCTGAGAGTCGCGCAGGATAGTCGGGGTCAGAACTACGTTACCCGGCTTGTAAACGCCGTGTACGTTACCGAAGGAAGCGGCGATGGTGAAGCGCGGGCTGATTTTGCTCAGCTCGGTGTACGCGTAATCAACGTCTTCCGGCTGGGTGTACAGTGCGGAAGCGTCCATGTGGCTGTTGTCCACGCCGTCTTCTTCACCGCCGGTGCAGCCCAGTTCGATTTCCAGAGTCATGCCCATTTTGGCCATACGAGCCAGGTACTTAGAGCAGATCTCGATGTTTTCGTGCAGGGACTCTTCAGACAGGTCGATCATGTGGGAAGAGAACAGCGGTTTGCCGGTGGCAGCGAAGTGTTTTTCACCCGCGTCCAGCAGGCCGTCGATCCACGGCAGCAGTTTCTTCGCGCAGTGGTCAGTGTGCAGGATAACCGGCACGCCGTAATGTTCAGCCATCTGGTGAACGTGATGCGCGCCAGAGATAGCGCCGAGGATAGCAGCACCCTGCGGAACGTCAGTTTTCACGCCTTTGCCCGCGATGAACGCAGCGCCGCCGTTAGAGAACTGAACGATAACCGGAGAACGAACTTTCGCAGCAGCTTCCAGAACGGCGTTGATGGAGTCAGTACCCACGCAGTTTACCGCTGGCAGAGCAAAGTTGTTTTCTTTAGCTACCTGGAACACTTTCTGAACGTCGTCGCCAGTGATGACGCCCGGTTTTACGAAATCAAAAATTTTAGACATGTTACTTAGTCCTGTATCTGTATCTTCGACCGTTGAAGAAGGTTCGCGAGCTGTACAAAATTGTACGTTAGCGCGCTGAAAAACAGGCGGGTTTCCCCGCCTGAACTAAATTACTGCTTAGCGCGCTCTTCGAGCATTGCTACTGCCGGCAGAACTTTGCCTTCCACGAATTCGAGGAATGCGCCGCCGCCAGTGGAGATGTAGGAGATTTTGTCAGCGATGCCGAACAGGTCAATCGCCGCCAGGGTGTCACCGCCGCCTGCGATAGAGAAACCTTCGCTGTCTGCGATAGCATTAGCGACAATTTCAGTACCTTTACGGAAGTTCGGGAATTCGAATACGCCAACCGGGCCATTCCACAGGATGGTTTTGGCATTTTTCAGGATATCAGCCAGCTTCTGAGCGGAAACGTCGCCGAGGTCCAGAATCTGCTCGTCATCTTTGATGTCGTTAACGGATTTCAGGGTCGCGGTGGCGGTTTCAGAGAACTCGGTAGCGACGCGAACGTCAGTCGGAACCGGGATATCGCAGGTGCTCAGCAGGCGCTTAGCTTCGTCAACCAGGTCCGCTTCGTACAGGGATTTACCAACGTTGTGGCCTTGAGCGGCAACGAAGGTGTTAGCGATACCGCCGCCAACGATCAGCTGGTCAGCGATTTTGGACAGAGAGTCGAGAACGGTCAGTTTGGTGGAAACTTTAGAACCGCCAACGATAGCAACCATCGGACGAGCCGGCTCTTTCAGCGCTTTACCCAGCGCGTCGAGTTCAGCGGCCAGCAGCGGGCCTGCGCAAGCGACATCGGCGAATTTACCGATACCGTGGGTGGAAGCCTGAGCGCGGTGCGCGGTACCGAAAGCGTCCATGACGAATACGTCGCACAGCGCAGCGTATTTCTTAGACAGTTCTTCGTCGTCTTTTTTCTCGCCTTTGTTGAAGCGAACGTTTTCCAGAACCACCAGTTCACCGGCAGCAACGTCAACGCCATCCAGGTAATCTTTAACCAGACGAACCGGGTTAGACAGTTTGTCTTTCAGGTAATTAACAACCGGCAACAGAGAGAATTCTTCGTTGTACTCGCCCTCGGTCGGACGACCCAGGTGAGAAGTAACCATTACTTTAGCACCCTGTTTCAGCGCCAGTTCGATGGTCGGCAGGGAGGCGCGGATACGCGCGTCGCTGGTCACTTTGCCATCTTTAACCGGTACGTTCAGATCAGCACGGATGAAAACGCGTTTACCAGCCAGATCCAAATCGGTCATCTTAATTACAGACATGGTGAATCCTCTCGTTGATTCTTGATAAAGTTTTGCAAGCGCCGCAGCGCCTTACCTGAAACCTTGCGCAGCCATCGCTAACGTCGTGTCGAGCATTCGGTTAGCAAAGCCCCATTCGTTATCGCACCAGACCAACGTTTTGATCAGATGCGCGCCACTGACCCTGGTTTGCGTACCATCAACGATGGCGCTGTGCGGGTCGTGGTTAAAATCTGTCGAGACCAACGGTAATTCCGTATAGTCAACTATACCATGAAATGCTCCCTGTGCTGCTTTTTGCAGCAACTGGTTGACTTCACAGGCCTTTACCGGTTTTTTCACCGTCACGCTCAGGTCTATTGCGGTGACGTTAATCGTCGGTACACGTACCGCGATCGCCTCAAAACGGTCGTTAAACTGCGGGAAAATACGGGTGATCCCCGCCGCAAGTTTAGTATCAACCGGAATAATTGACTGGCTGGCCGCACGGGTGCGCCGCAGATCCGGATGATAGGCATCGATCACCTGCTGGTCGTGCATCGCGGAGTGGATTGTCGTGACCGTTCCTGACTCAATGCCGTAGGCATCATCTAGCAGTTTAATGACCGGAATAATGCAGTTGGTCGTGCAGGAGGCGTTGGAGACAATGCGGTGCTCCGCGCGCAGTTCATCATGGTTGACGCCGAAGACTACCGTTGCGTCGAGATCGTTGCCGCCAGGATGTGAAAAGAGCACTTTCTTCGCGCCAGCCTGAAGATGGGCTTCGCCATGTTCACGGCTACCGTATACGCCGGTACAGTCCAGCACCACATCCACCGCCAGCTCCTGCCAGGGCAGCGCGGCGATAGAAGGCTCATGCAGTAGACGAATGACGTCATCGCCGACATACAGCTGTTCCCGCTCCTGGCGAACATCCCAAGAAAAACGGCCATGGCTGGTGTCGTACTTCAATAAATGCGCGATGCCTGCGGCATCCGCCAGTTCATTGATCGCCACCACGGTGATTTCCGCACGACGCCCGGATTCATACAAAGCGCGAACCACGTTGCGTCCTATGCGACCGAAGCCATTAATCGCGATGCGTATGGTCATAGGTCTCCTGCAAGGTTATCCCTGATTTGAGGTGGCTGACAGAGTAATCCAGCAACGCCTTTAGGGGAACCTTACCTGTCGCAAACTGCGACTGATTGATTAATTGTCGAACATTTATACGACTGAAACGCTTCAGCTAGAATAAGCCAAAGTCGGAATAAAAGGAATGTTTGTCCAGAGCAATAAACCAGCTATATGACTTGCGTCACATTTTCTTTGGAATAATTTACAGGGTAGTTACATGTTCGAGGAATAGTGCCTACAAAAAAACCGGGTGGCGAGATAAAAGCAAAACGGTAACCCAGGGGTTACCGTTTTTGGTGTTCACACCCTCTCCTGTGGGAGAGGGTTGAGGTGCGGGCATCAGCCCGCACCGTACCAGCGATTACAGCAGTGCTTTCGCTTTGGCAACAACGTTGTCAACGGTGAAGCCAAACTCTTCAAACAGCTGCTCAGCCGGCGCAGACTCACCGAAGGTGGTCATGCCAACGATGGCGCCGTTCAGGCCAACGTATTTGAACCAGTAGTCCGCGATACCGGCTTCTACCGCTACGCGGGCAGAAACGGCTTTCGGCAGTACGGATTCACGATAGGCCGCATCCTGCTTGTCGAACGCGTCGGTGGACGGCATGGAGACCACGCGCGCCTTCACGCCTTCGGCGGTCAGTTTGTCCCACGCGGCAACCGCCAGTTCCACTTCTGAACCGGTGGCGATGAAGATCAGTTCCGGCTGGCCGGCGCAATCTTTCAGCACATAACCGCCGCGGGCCACATTTGCCAGCTGCTCTTCGGTACGCTCCTGCTGCGCCAGGTTCTGACGGGAGAGGATCAGCGCGGTCGGGCCGTCCTGACGCTCTACGCCATATTTCCACGCAATCGCGGATTCAACCTGGTCACACGGACGCCAGGTGGACATGTTCGGCGTGACGCGCAGGGAAGCCACCTGCTCTACCGGCTGGTGAGTCGGGCCATCTTCGCCCAGACCGATGGAGTCATGGGTGTAGACCATCACCTGACGCTGTTTCATCAGCGCCGCCATACGTACCGCGTTACGCGCATACTCGACGAACATCAGGAAGGTAGAGGTGTACGGCAGGAAACCGCCGTGCAGCGCGATACCGTTGGCAATCGCGGTCATACCGAATTCACGTACGCCGTAATGGATGTAGTTACCGGCGGTGTCTTCGTTGATCGGCTTAGAGCCAGACCACAGAGTCAGGTTGGACGGCGCCAGGTCAGCAGAACCGCCGAGGAATTCCGGCAGCAGCGGGCCAAACGCTTCAATGGCGTTCTGCGATGCTTTACGGCTGGCGATCTTCGCCGGGTTCGCCTGCAGCTTAGCGATGAACTCGTTAGCTTTCGCGTCGAAGTCAGACGGCATTTCGCCTTTCATACGACGGGTGAATTCGGCTGCTTCCTGCGGGAAGGCTTTAGCGTAGGCGGCAAACTTCTCATTCCACGCGGCTTCTTTCGCCTGGCCGGCTTCTTTCGCATCCCACTGCGCATAGATGTCAGACGGGATTTCAAACGGAGCGTATTTCCAGCCCAGCGCTTCGCGGGTCAGTGCGATTTCCGCGTCGCCCAGCGGCGCGCCGTGGGAATCATGGGTGCCTGCTTTGTTCGGCGAACCGAAGCCGATGATGGTTTTGCACATCAGCAGGGACGGTTTGTCGGTGACCGCGCGCGCTTCTTCTACCGCGCGTTTGATGGCGTCAGCGTCGTGACCGTCAACGCCGCGCACCACGTGCCAGCCGTAGGCTTCAAAGCGTTTCGCGGTATCGTCGGTGAACCAGCCTTCAACGTGGCCATCGATGGAGATGCCGTTGTCATCATAGAACGCCACCAGTTTACCCAGTTTCAGGGTACCAGCCAGGGAGCACACTTCGTGAGAAATGCCTTCCATCATGCAGCCGTCGCCCATGAAGGCGTAGGTGAAGTGATCAACGATGTCGTGCCCTGGACGGTTAAACTGCGCCGCCAGCGTTTTTTCCGCGATAGCCATACCGACTGCGTTAGCGATACCCTGACCCAGCGGGCCGGTGGTGGTTTCCACGCCTGCGGTGTAGCCGACTTCCGGGTGGCCCGGAGTCTTAGAGTGCAGCTGACGGAAGTTTTTCAGTTCTTCAATCGGCAGATCATAACCGGTGAGGTGCAGCAGGCTGTAAATCAGCATGGAGCCGTGGCCGTTGGACAGCACGAAACGGTCGCGGTCGGCCCAGGACGGGTTCTGCGGGTTATGGTTCAGGAAATCACGCCACAGGACTTCGGCAATGTCAGCCATGCCCATCGGGGCGCCAGGGTGGCCGGATTTGGCTTTCTGTACAGCGTCCATGCTCAGCGCACGAATAGCGTTGGCAAGCTCTTTACGTGAGGACATTTTGACTCCAGTTCGGATGTTATAAGGCCATGCCCTTAACGACTTGACGAGAGCGCGTTTTGGGCTACGCCGGAAAAAAGTGTGAACAATGTAACCCAAGCGACAAAGCATGTACATGGAGCATCCTTTTGCCCATTAAGAAATCTCTGGAACACGTTGTGCTGCCACGGAATCCACTCGCCCGGATCATGAGATACTATTTATACTTTGCACAGGACGAGGCGGGTCCGTCGTCGCCCATTATTCAGATAAAAAACCATAAGATTGTGGAAGATAAAAATGAAAATTCGCTCAACCCTTCTTGCCTTCGGGATCGCAGCAACATTAACCGGATGTCAGAACATGGACTCCAACGCCCTGCTGAGCTCGGGCGCGGAAGCATTCCAGGCCTACTCTCTTAGCGACGAACAGGTAAAAACCTTAAGCGACCAGGCGTGTAAAGAGATGGACGCCAAAGCTACTATTTCTCCGGCCAGCAGCGAGTACAGCAAACGCCTGAGCAAGATTGCCGCCGCGCTGGGCGATAACATCAACGGCCAGCCGGTCAACTATAAGGTTTATGAAACAAAAGACGTCAACGCCTTCGCGATGGCCAACGGCTGCATCCGCGTTTATAGCGGCCTGATGAACCTGATGAACGATAATGAAGTGGAAGCGGTTATCGGCCACGAAATGGGCCACGTTGCGTTGGGCCACGTGAAGAAAGGCATGCAGGTCGCGCTGGGCACCAACGCCGTGCGCGCGGCGGCGGCCTCCGCTGGCGGCATCGTCGGCAGCCTGTCTCAGTCGCAGCTGGGCGATCTCGGCGAAAAACTGGTGAACTCGCAGTTCTCCCAGCGCCAGGAGTCGGAAGCGGACGACTACTCTTACGACCTGCTGCGTAAACGCGGCATCAATCCATCGGGACTGGCCACCAGCTTCGAAAAACTGGCCAAGCTGGAAGCCGGCCGTCAGAGCTCCATGTTTGACGATCACCCGGCATCGGAAGCCCGCGCGCAGCATATTCGCGATCGCATGAAGGCCGACGGTATTAAATAAGCGACAGCGGGAGGCATTATTGCCTCCCTTTTTTATATACCCGTAAAAATATTTAGCCGCATCAATTGATAATTTAAGCGCACAAACCGTTAATTATTATCACAGCGCATCACAGCCAATTATTTTATGCCCGGCGATTCAGAAATATATTATTTGGTAAATTAAAAAGGCCGCACACTATCTGGCTTCCAGAATCGTCTTTAGCCGAATAATAAATAGTCCACCCCTTACTACCTGGCGCACGGCTCATGCGCCATACAGCCTGTTTCCGGCTGCAATAACTGCTCACACAATGATTGCTTTCGACATTATTTCAGGACAATATCTGACTGGCAGTGATTCCCATGAATATATCGACAGACAGAGAAGTGCCCTCAGTGAAAAAAGAATTACCATTACTCGCACTTGGCATTATTGCCGCCGCGCCGGCTTTCGCCAGCCAACAATCTACCAGTCAGGGCTTTATTGAAGACAGCCACCTCGATCTCTTTTTACGTAACGCTTATATCAAACGCGATTATCGCGATGGTTTGCCGGATAAAGCCGAATGGGGTCAGGGTATCATCGCTACCTTCGAGTCCGGCTTTACTCAAGGGCCGGTCGGCTTCGGCGTTGACGGCATTGCGCAGTACGCCGTGCGCCTCGACGGCGGCCGCGGCCGCAGCGGCGCGGGCGGTATCGACTTTTTCGCCCAGGATGATGATGGCCGCGCGAAGTCCGATTTAGCAAAATTTGGCGCTACCGCTAAAATGCGCTTCTCGAATACCGTTCTCAGCTACGGCAGCCAGCGCCCGATGCTGCCTATCGTCTACGCCGATGACTCGCGGCTGCTGTATGAGAGCTATACCGGTACCATGCTGACCTCAAGAGAAATCGACGGCCTGGAAATTAACGCCGGGTATCTCACCGATCAGCAGCGCAAAAGCGACGACAGCCACAACAGCGGCCTGAAAAGCCTGGCCTTTGGCGGCGCCAGCTATCAATTCAACGACCAGCTCAGCGGCGCGCTATACGCTTCACACGTCGAGGACGTGCTGAATAAGCAGTATCTCGGCCTGAACTACAAGCAGCCGTTCGCCGCCGACCAGCAGTTGATTGTTGACTTCAATGGCTATAACTCGCGCTTAGATCAAGAATATGCCGACGCCAATGACACCGGGCGCAGCAACAGCATCTGGAGCCTGGCCGCCAGCTATATCTGGGATATTCATACCTTTAAAGTCGCTTACCAGCAAAGCAGCGGCAGCACCGGCTACCACTACGGTGGGTATCAGAATCAGGGCGGCGTCGGCGATGGCGGCAACACCATCTGGCTGGCTAACTCCTACTGGTCCGATTTTAACGGCGAGGATGAGCGTTCCTGGCAGGCCTCCTATGGCCTGGATTTTGCCGGACTGGGTGTACCGGGCCTGAGCTGGACCACCGCCTACGTTCGCGGCGATAACATTAAAACCGCC
Organism: Klebsiella sp. 141161; assembly: GCF_050600815.1. NCBI lineage: Bacteria > Pseudomonadati > Pseudomonadota > Gammaproteobacteria > Enterobacterales > Enterobacteriaceae > Klebsiella > Klebsiella sp. 141161. The sequence goes on from NZ_JAQIRN010000002.1 coordinate 428,401, forward strand.
GAGACCAGCAACGGTAAAGAACACGAATGGTTCAACCAGGTACAGTACCAGGTGCAAAACGGCATGGCGAAAGATTTGAAATTGAGACTACGCTATTCGGTGCTGCGCGTTTCCAGCAACGCCAGCGACTATAACGTCAGCGGTAATGAGGTGCGGTTCTACGTCGAATATCCGTTTAACGTATTTTAACCGTGTAATGAACCCTCTCCTGCGGGCCGGCCCTCTCCCGGCGCGCAGGAGCAACCGTCCGGCGCCTTGATTAACCCCCTGTGCCGTGCGGTACCCTCTCCCCGGAAGGGAGAGGGTTGGGGTCACTGGATTATCATTAATACAGCGTCTTCTGCGGCGGGCCGGCAAAGCGCAGCGCGCCAATCTGGCCCATTTTCACTTCCACCACCGATGGCCCCGGCATCGCCAGCGCTTCGGTCATCACCGCCTGGAAATCCTCCGCCCGTTCCACGCTCCACGCCTGCAGGCCAATCGCCTGCGCCAACAGGGTAAAGTCCGGCGTGTGCAGCTCGTTGTAATACTGGCGGCCGCCGAAGTACTTATCCTGAATACCGCGCATCACGCCGTAGCCGCCATCGTTCATAATCAACAGCGTTACGTTGGCCTTCTCCTGCGCCAGGGTCGCCAGTTCGCCAAGGTTGAGGCTCAGGCCGCCGTCGCCGACCAGGCCGACCACTTTCCGTTGCGGATTGGCAATCGCGGTGCCCACCGCCATCGGTAGCCCCATACCGATGGCTCCGGCCAGAGAATGGATATTCATCAGCGGGCCGTGAGCGCGGAACAGGCGGCTGCCCCACAGGCTGCCGGAGACGGTAATATCGCGCACCAGAATGCCATCATCGGGCAGCGCCTGCGCAATCGCGTCATTCAATTTAGCGTAAGCGCCGCACTGGTCGCGCAGCCCCTGCTCCGCCGCCTCTACCGCCGCTTTAAGCTGGCTATCCCAACGCGTATCGCCCCACATCCGGCCCTGCACCCGCGCTGCCAGCGCCGCTAATAGCGCCCGGCAATCCGCCACCAGGGTATTGTCCATTAAGTAGTTACGGCTGGCCGCCGCCGGGTCGATATCAATCTGCACCCGCGGCGTGGGCAGTTCCAGCGTCCACGAGCGCGTTTCGTTGCTGCGCAGCCGGGAACCGGCCACAAGTGTGAAATCACATTGTGAAATCAGCGCTTCAACCGAGGGAGAATTATGAAACGCGCGCAGGCTGGCCCGATGGCTGTCCGCCAGAATGCCGCGGCCGTGGGTACTGGAAATCACCGTCACCCCGGCATCCGCCAGCGTCTTCACCGCCTCGCCGCTCTCTAACGCGCCGCCGCCAAGCCACAGCAGCGGCTGCTTCGCCTGCTTAAGCTGCGCCCACAGCGTATCGACCAGCGACGCTTCCGGCTCAACCGCCGGAGCGCGTTTCAACGGCGCGGTCAGCAGTGAAAGCGGAATTTTGGCGCTCTGAATATCGATGGGGATTTCCACCGATACCGGGCCGCACGGCGGCGTTTGCGCCTCCTGAATCGCCTTATGCAGGATAGCAACCGCCTGGTTGGCGTTGCTAATGCGGTAAGCGCGCTTCGAACTGGCTTTCAGGAAGGTCAACTGATCGCGGGTTTCATGAATAAAACCGGTGTCGGCGTCCAGCCAGGCTTTTTCGACCTGTCCGGTCAGGTGTAGCAGCGGCGTACCGGCGTTCATCGCCTCAACCAGCGCGCCGACCGCATTACCCGCGCCCGCGCCGGTACTGGTCAGCGCCACGCCGAGCCCTGAAAAACGGCCGTGGGCGTCAGCCATGGTCACCGAGCCCGCTTCGCCGCGCGCCGGAACAAAGCGGATTTTTTCCCGCTGGCCGACGGCATCAGCGATCGGCAGGTTATGGATAGAAATGACGCCATAAATGGCTTCAACGTGATACTGCTCCAGCGTTCTGGCGATGGCATCGCCGACGGTTATCATTTCGCTCATTGCTCACCCTTTCTCAGTCGCACCAGTGGTTGACGCTATTACCCGTCGCCAGATAAATGCTCTTTTGTTGCATCCAGGCTTTCAGCCCCTGGATCCCTTTTTCGCGGCCCAGACCGCTCTCTTTAAAGCCCCCAAACGGGGTCGAAATGGAGAAAACTTTGTAGGTATTGATCCACACCGTACCGGCTTCCAGTTGCTCGCTCAGACGCAGCGCGCGGCCGGTATCGCGCGTCCAGATCCCCGCCGCCAGCCCGAAGACCGAATCATTGGCCTCGCGGATCAACGCCGCTTCATCGTGAAAACGCATCGCCACCAGCACCGGCCCGAAGATCTCTTCCTGGCATACGCGGGCCTGGTTGTTCAGCCCTTCAATGATGGTCGGCAGGAAATAGCTCCCCGCCGCCAGCGCCGGATCCGCCGGGATCTCGCCGCCGCATAGCACGCTGCCGCCTTCGCGTTTCGCCAACGCGACGTACTCCAGCACGCTCTGACGGTGTTTATCGTTGATCAGCGGCCCGACGTGGGTGCCAGCGCTGAACGGATGACCAACCCGCAGTCCTTGGGTTAACTCCAGCAGGCGGGCCATTAATTGTGGATACACTTTGTCATGGACAAACAGACGCGAGCCGGCAATGCAGGCCTGACCGCCGGAGCTGAAAATGCCGTAGCAGATGCCCCGCGCCGCCTGTTCGATATCGGCATCTTCCAGCACGATGGTCGGCGATTTGCCGCCCAGCTCCAGCGACGCCGGGATCAGCTTTTCCGCCGCCACGTGCGCCAGGTGACGCCCGGTGGTAGTGCCGCCGGTAAAGGAAATTTTGCGCACCTTAGGATGGCGGGCTAGCGCATCGCCGATAATCGATCCTTTACCCGGCAGCACGCTCAGCAGTCCGGCGGGTAAACCGGCCTGCTCAAAGATCTTCGCCAGTTCCAGCGCCATGAGCGGCGTGGCTTCCGCCGGTTTGAGGATCACCGCATTTCCGGCGGCGATCGCCGGGGCCACCTTCTGCATTTCGCTGGCGATCGGCGAGTTCCACGGCGTGATCGCCGCCACCACGCCCAGCGGCTCATAGCGGCTCAGGGTCAATAGTTCCGCCTGCCGCGGCGTCGGCAGCTCGCCTTCAAGCAGTTCACAGGCGGCGGCAAAATAGCGCGCTGTGCCCGCCGCGCTCATCACCAGCCCTCGCGCTTCCGCCAGCGGTTTACCGTTATCGCGGCTCTGCTTTTGGGTGAGCGCATCAAGCTGTGCTTCAATCAGATCGGCAACCTTATGCAGGATCTTCGCCCGCTGATGCGGCAGCATCGTCCGCCACGTTGGCTCCCGCCAGGCGCGGTCGGCGCAGTCGACCGCCTCCTGTAAATCATCGAGGCTTGCCGCATGCAGCGCCGCGTTAATAGCGCCATCCGCCGGAAACTGGCTGTGCATCAAATTGCCGCCGCCGCGACGCCACTGGCCGCCGATAAAAATGTCTAATTCGTCCATCTCAGCCTCTCTGCGTTATGCCAGTTCACGGCAGGCGCGTACCGCGCTCAGTGCCGCGAGGGTCGATGTTTTCGGATTGCTGGCGAGCGGCAGGCCGCTCAGCTCCAGGTGAAACTCGCCGAACAGTCCTTCGGCGTGTAGCGTATGGGTGTTGCGTTGCGTCGCCGGATCGACCATCAGCTGTACCCGGGTCGCGTCAAGGCCGATACCGCCCAGCGCGATGGTTGCCGCCACGTTGGCATTTGCCGGGAATAGCCGCGCCGCCTCGCGGGCGCTGCCTTCAAAGAAAATTTGCGCTTCATTGACCGCGCTGAGGTCGATAAGCTGTTCGGCATAGCTGCCGCGCCAGCTAGCCGGGCTTTTACGCGACTGATAGGTCACTCGTTCAAGCCCCCCCTCTTTCGCCGCCGCCAGGCCGTCAATCCCGGCGACTGCGCCAGCCAGCAGCGTCAGCCTGCCGCCCGCCTGGCGTAAACGCTGTTCCAGTTCGCTGTCCGCCAGCGCGCCGGTGGAGATCACCGCCAGATGCCAGCCGCGCGCCAGCACCGCTTCGCCGTACTGCGCGACCGCCTGCTGGCTGGCGCATTCCAGCACCAGATCCGGCGTCTCTTCGCACTGCAGCGGATCGGTAAGCGGCGTCACCGTGTGGCCGAACTGCTGGCGGATCGCCGCATGATGCGATTCGCGGGCGACGATCCAACCCAACGTCACCTGCGGCGGCAGGCGTTCAATCACCGCCTGGGCCATCGCGCCATAGCCGATTAACATGACCTTTTTCATCATCTTTCCTTACAGATGGCGGCAGAAACCGCCGGAAACGTCCAGCGCCGCGCCGGTGGTAAAGGAGGCCAGCGGCGAAGCGAGGAACAGCAGCGCCTGCGCCGGCTCCTGCGGCTTACCAAGACGCGCCATCGGGATCCCACGCTTGCGGGCAATATCCGCGGTCCACTGCGGCCAGCTCTGGCTCTTATCGCTGCGGTTTTCGAAACGGCGCTGCCACTGCCCGGATTCGACCATCCCCAACAGGATGGAATTCACGCGGATGCCTTTGCCGACCAGCTCTTTAGACAAAGTCAGCGTCATATTGAGCAGCGCGGCACGGGCAGCAGAGGTGGCAATCATGTGCTCTTCCGGCTGCAGCGCCAGCAGCGAGTTCACGCAGGTAATCGAGGCGATATCCGACTGCTCAAGCTGCGGCTGGAAAGCCTTTACCGGGTTAATCACGCCGAACAGTTTCAGTTCGGCTTCGTGCAGCCAGGCCTCGCGCGGCGTATCGGCGAAGTGGGCGACATAGCCCTGCCCGGCGTTATTAATCAGCATGTCGGCGCCGCCGAAACGCGCGGCGACCGCGTCAGCGAAGGCCTGAACTTCCGCTTCATTCAGTACGTCGCAGCGCCAGGAGAACACCTCGCCTTCTGGATATTCGTTTTGCAACGCCGCATGGGCGCTGGCCAGCCGATCCGGGTTGCGGCCGCAAAAGGCGACCTTCGCCCCTTCGCCCAGCAGCAGGCGCAGCGTTTCAAAGCCGATCCCTGACGAGCCGCCGGTGACTACCGCGACGCGTCCTTCAATTTGTGCATTCATCGCGCACCTCTTCCCCTATGCGTAAAAGCTGTTGATTAAAAAAGGTTTCGTTATCGAGATAGCTGGCATGTCCAGCCTGCGGGATGGCGATGTAAGGGGCGCCGTAACGCAGCGCCACTCCCTGTACCAGCTCCGGTTGGGTAATGGCATCCTGCTCGCCGCACCACACCGAGAGACGACCGCGATAGTCGGCGAGCCAGCGGTGGATGTCGTCATGCGCCAGCATCCAGGCGGCGGCGAGGTAACCTTCGCTACGCAGCCTGCACATGCCTGCCGCCACCGTCGCCACATCGGCTTCGCGCGCGCCGGGGCGCAGCAGTTTTGCCGCCCGCCCCTGCGCCATCGCCTCGCCGCCCAGCGCCATCTGCTGTTGACGTCCCTGCCAGACTTTTTCCCGCTGTGCGGCTTCCGCCTGGCCGTATCCCTGCGCGACGTCGGCGAGTACCAGATAAAGCACCCGCTGCGGGTATTTCGCGGCGAAGGCGGCCGCCACCAGCGCGCCCAGCGAATGGCCGACCAGTATGGTTTGCTCTACTCCAGCGCGGTCCAGCATTCGCGCCAGCGTGTCGGCGTAATCACCAGCATCCGCCGGCGTTGCCGCCAGCATCGGGCTCTCGCCATAACCGGGCATATCCCAGGCCAGCACACGGTAGCCGGGAAGCGCCATCTGTTTATGCCAGGAGGCCGCGCCGGAACTGATGCCGTGCAGCAGCGTCAGCGGAATGCCGCTTCCTTGTTCACGAAAACCCGTCATCATCGCCCCTTAGTTACGTTTTACTTTTGCCAGCGGATGATCTTCCGGGTAGGTCGGAATATGCGGCTTATGGGTGCCGAGCATCACGCACATCAGCGCCTCTTCTTCGCCGTGGTTAAACAAACCGCGGTAGATTCCAGGCGGTACCGAGATCAGATCGCGTTCTCGCAGCACGGTTTCGGTATAGTTGTCGCCGTCCTGAATCATCAGGGTGATCTGCCCTTTGAGCATGAAGAACACCTCTTCTACGTCATCATGCAGGTGCAGCGGGCCTTCACATTTGGACGGCAGCACCATGGTGGAGAAGGTGAAGTGCTCGGCCGGAACGGTGTTGGTATCACTGGCGACGCCGGTGGCGCCGGTACCGATGTAGCGCATCTGCGCGCGGCGATATTTCGGATCAAAATCGGCCTGGAATTTCAGCGCATTCCAGTCGTATTTACGGCCTTCAAAGCGCGCGATACGCGACTCCACCCACTCTTCCATCGTCAGATGGTCAGGTTTCAGACTCTGTTTTGCAGTTACGGTTGAATCAGTCATCGTTTTATCCTCAGTAACGTCTCAGCAGCGGCAGTAACAGAGCGCAGCCCACCGCCGCCATCACCGCCAGAAAAATCAGCCCGGAATCCATGCTATGGGTGAAGGCGATAAGCGCGCCCATCACCGCCGGCGATAGCGCCCCGGCAAAGTTTCCCAGCCCGTTGAAAATCCCGCCCGCCGTGGCGCTGACCCGTGGATGGGTCGCTTTAGCCAGCAGCGCGAAAATGTTTGGCGCGCCGGTGCCCCACATAAAGGTGCTAAAGCTCATCGCCGCGATCACCGGCAACGGCGCGCTAAAATGCATCACCGCCGCCAGCCCGATTCCGGCGCCCGCCAGGGAAATAAAGCAGGCGGCGGCGCGCTTATCGACGCGGTCGGACAGCCAGGCGCCAATAATTTCGCCTAGCAGCATGGCGATAAACGGCATCGACGACAGCCAGCCGGCGTGTTCCAGATGAATGCCTTTGCCTTTAATCAGGTAGCCCGGCAGCCAGCCGTTGATCCCCCACAGATAGGCGAGAAAGGCGATATTGAAGATGCAGATCATCCAGAAATGCGGACTCACGAAGAGCTCGCGCCGCGCGCTGCGGCGCGCTTCCTGCGACGTTTTATCGCTGCCGACTTTCGCCTCCAGCTGCACGCCGCGCAGCCCGATGCGCACAAAAATCAGCACCGGTACCGTCAGCATCGCCATCACGAAAAAGGTGCTCTGCCAGCCGAAGGTATTGAGTAGCCAAATTGACAGCGGGAAACCCAGCGCCGCGCCAACCGGCGTGCCGAGCAGCCACAGCATGGTGGCGCGGGCCTGTAGCCGCTGCGGGAAGGTGTGGCGCACCACGGCGAACGCCAGCGGGAACAGCGGCCCTTCAGCGATGCCCAACAGGATGCGCAGCGTCACCATCAGCGCGTAGTTGTGGGTGAAGCCCATGATCACCATCAGGATGCACCACACCACCATCATTCCAGTTAGCAAGCGCAGCGGCGCAATCCGGTCGCCAAGGCCGCTTAATAACACTGACGAGAAGCCGTAGCTCAGCAAAAAGGCGCTCATCAGAATACCCAGCCGGGTGGTATCGAAATCGATCCCCATCGCCTGCTGGAAGTGGCTATCGGAAAACAGCGCGGCGATACTGATTTTGTCGAAAAACGCCAGCAGTACGCAGGCCAGCAGCGACAGCGGAATGGCCCAACGAACCGCCTTTTCAGGCGTGCGGACGCCCTCGCCGCTCGCCTCAGCAGGCGCGGCGTTAGTCTCTAATGTGGTCATTTCTCCCCCTTAAGGGTTCGCGTTAATTATCGCAATGACATCAGCGAGAAAGTCGGGTCAGCGAGCGGGACGTCAGAGAGATCCCTCCCCGCCGCCATCCAGCGCTTCGCCAGCTTCACGGTACGTGCATTATTGAAGGCCACCAGCTGCGTTAAACGTCCATCGGCGTTCAGCGAGAAGTAGAGCGCGCCCTGCGGCTCGTCACGCACGATGGTGCGGCTGCCCGCCTGCGGGATCCCAAGGATCTGAATATTGCGATCGTATTGATCCGACCACAGCCACGGCGCCTCGTCGTAGCCGCTGGCCTGCGGATCGAGCATCGCTTTCGCCGTCGCGATGGCCTGATTTTGCGCAAAGGCCCACGACTGAATGCACAGGCCGTATTGATGGTGCTGAGCGACATCGCCGGCGGCGAAAATCGCCGGATCGCTGCTGCGCCCCTGGGCATCAACGACAATCCCGCGTTCGACAGTGAGCCCGGCATCGCGCGCCAGTTCGAGATTCAGATCGACGCCGATCCCCACCACCACCGCATCGAAGGTTTCCCGTTGGCCATCGCAGTGCAGCGTCGGCAGGCCGTTATCATCTTCCAGCTCCAGCGCGCCGCAGCCGCGGCGAATATCAACGCCCTGCCCGCGATGCAACTCATCCAGGGCCTGCGAGACCTCCATACTGACCGAGCGCATGCACAGCGCCGGCTGCTGTTCATAAAGGGTCACGGCTACGCCGCTTTTGCGCGCCGAGGCGGCGATTTCGAGGCCAATCCAGCCGCCGCCGACGATCGCCAGCCGCGTTGCCGATGCCAGCCGCTGCTTCAGACGCTGCGCGTCCTGCCAGTGGCGCAGGGTATACACCTGCGGATGCTGCGCCCAGGCCTCGGACGGCAGCCGCGCGCGGCCGCCGGTGGCGATCAGTAGTTGGTCGTACGCCAGCGTTTCGCCGTTGCTCAGCGCCAGGGTTTTATTTTGCCGATCGATCGATTCCGCGCGCAGCGGGCGATACCAGCGCAGATCCAGCGCCTGCTGCGCCTCGGCGCTGAATAACCGCGGCAGCGCCGGTTCGGCCTCCAGCAATGCCGCTTTCGACAGCGGCGGGCGCTCGTAAAAATCCCATTGCTCTTCGGCAACCACGCAAATCTCGCCGCTAAACCCTTCATCACGCAGCGTTTTCGCCGCCCAGCCGCCAGCCTGGCCGCCGCCGATAATGACTATCCGCGCCGTCATACCGCCTCCGGTTTTTTCTGCTGGCGACGGGTATCGTGATCGATACCGCCTTCCACCGCCCATTCGGTAAAGGACACGAGTGAATGCTCAAGCTCGCGCGGCTGCCAGTTTTCCGTCAGATAGTCATCGTTGGTGTAGTACTCAAAAGCGCCGCCGGTCGGGCTGTTGACATACCAGAAGTAGGCCGAGGAGACCGGATGGCGGCCGGGGCCGATAAACGTGCTCCAGGCGTTTTTATTCATCGCAATACCGCCGCCGATCACTTCGTGTATATCACGTACGGTAAACGCGACGTGGTTAAGTCCACGTTTACGGTTGGGCAACTGCAATAAGAAGAGGTTATGGTGGCCGCCGCGTACGCCGCAGCGCAGGAACACCGCGCGATTGATATAGCGGTCTGAAACCTGGAAGCCGAGTACTTCGCGATAGAAACTTTCCACCGCCGCCAGTTCTTCCACGAAGAACACCACGTGGCCGACGTTAATCGGCTGCGCGCGGTCGTACACCGGGCTCGGGGTGTCGATGCGACGCACATCGCCCCACTGGTTGATCGGTTCAACGTTCAGTTCAACCGCCGTTTGCTGGCTAACCTGCACCCGCAGCGTCATACCGTTAGGGTCGCGGCACTCCAGCGCGCCGTCGATTTCACGGAAGCCGGGCTGGCGTTCCAGCTTCGGGCGCAGCGCATCCAGCGCCGCCCGATCCGCCACGCCCCAGGTCATGCGACGCAGAGTGTTGCCCGCCTCAAAGGCTGGCGGGAGATCGGCGGCATCGGTCGGGTTAAGTTCGACCCGCGCGCCGCTGAGGGTGGTAAACGCGCGGCCGCTGGCGTCGCCGGTCAGGCCAAAATCGCGCATAAATTTGGCGCTGTGGCTCAGGTCATCTACGCCAAATTCCAGCTTTTCAATTCCGGTAATACTCATTATTCGTCGCCTCTTTACCGTTCAGTCGCCCGAATTTGGGCGTAAAACATGCCCGACGCAATCAAGCGCCTGCTGTTAAGTTGTTGATTTAACTTGCCTGTGACAAATATCCGAGGAAGCCGGAAATTTTGTCCGCCGCCATACTGACCTCGTTCTGTAACCGCTCGCGATCGCTTTGCGGGATCTCGTCCGACGGCACCAGAATGCTGACGACCGCCGCCACCCGCCCGCTGCGGTCAAAGACCGGATAGACAATCGATGAGATACCGTGGCGGTAGAACGATTCGCCAATCACGTAGCCGCGAGCTTTATCCTGCTGCACCATCTGCCACAGCGCTTCGCGGTCGTACAGCTGGCCCGGCGTATTGCCCGGCAGACGTGCATCCGGGAACAATTGTTCAAACTCGCTGCGGGAAACATCGGTCAGCAGCATGCGGCCAAGCGAGGTGCAGTGCACCGGTAGCCGCGTTCCGACGCTGACCTGGTTGATACGTGAACCGGCTGCGCTGACGCGGGCAATGTAGATGATGTCACGGCCATCGCGGATCGCCAGATGACTGCTGCACTGGCTGATATCGCGCAGTTGCTCGATGACCGGCTGTCCCACCTGAGCGACATCCAGTGAGGCGATATATTCAAAGCCCAGACGCAGTACGTTCATGCCCAGCGAAAAGGTATTGGTGCGGGCGTTGCGCTCGAGAAAACCCATATATTCCAGCGTCTGCACCACGCGATAGGCGGTCGCTTTCGGCATATCCACCAGCCGATGCAGCTCGGCAAAGGTCAGATCGCGATGCTGTTCGCCAAACGCCAGCAGCAGTTGTAAACCGCGCTCCAGACCCGGTACCAGGTACTTCACTTCCTGATCGTTCGCCATACCGCCTCACTTATTAGTTAAAGACAAAACCGCCGTTGACCGGGATCAGCTGGCCGGTGATAAAGCGCGAAAGATCGCTCAGCAGCCAGACCACGCTGCCGGTGACATCTTCCGGCTGCTGAGCGCCGCTGAGCGCGCGGCCATTCTCATACAGCTGATGACGCTCGGCGGGAACGTATTCCGTGGCCTCAACGCGGGTCAGCCCCGGCGCGATGGCGTTGATACGGATCCGCTTTTCACCCAGCTCGCGGGCCATGGAGCGGGTCATCGCAATCACCGCGCCCTTACTAGCGACGTAGGCCATCAGCCGCGGCGCGCCCCACAGCGCGGTATCCGAAGCGACGTTGACGATCGCCGACCCTTCGCGCAGCAGCGGTACCGCCTCGCGGGTCACCAGCCAGGTACCTTTGACATTGACCGTCATCACCCGATCCCACAGGTCCGGATCGTAATCGATCATGTTTTTACCGCCGACGCCGGTGGCCATTGCCGCGTTATTGACTAAGCCATCGATAGGCCCCTGCGCGCCGATGGCGCTGAAGACCTGCTCGATCGACGCTTGACTGGCAAGATCGATGGCGTGGGATTCGATCTGATAGCCCTTCTGCTGCAGGCGATGAGCGCTTTCCGCCAGCTCCCCCTGCAGGATGTCGCACATCACCACCGTCGCGCCCTGCGCGGCGCAGGATTCGGCAAAGTGGTAACCGAGGCCGCGCGCCGCGCCGGTGACGACAATACGTTTACCGTTCAGCAGGCCGTTCATCAGGCGGCACCCTGCTGCGCTTCGCGAAGCGCTAACTGCTCTTTCGCCGCTTTCTGCATCATGCGGCGCAGGCGGGACAAACCGACGTCATGTTGATAGAGATATTCATGATCGCGGGCGTTCGGCGCCAGGCTTTCCAGCACCACGCGATCCTGTTCCAGTACTTCCCAGTGCAGTTTTTCCAGACGGTTGCGGTACATAAAGCGCCACAGATCGCGCTGCCAGCCTTGAACGCCGCGGATGCGCCAGAAGAAGACGCGGCAGTTGTCGTTATCTTCCGGAACCACCATGCCGACGATCCAGAAGTGGCCGCCCGGCCCGAAACGCTTTTTGTACGGAATAGACAGGCGCATCCAGTAGGCGCCGCTGTTGCCCAACTCAACCCAGTCAAAGTTGACGCCGCTCTGCCCTTTTTTCTCGAAGATAAAGCCGGTTTTCGTCGGCTGCAGCACCATATCGGCTTTGCGATCGCCTTCTGCCATCGAGTGCGATGATGAGTGCAGATAGGTGCCATGCATCGGGTCCATCACGTTTTCCAGCGCGTACTGGTAGTTGCATTTCCACGCCGCGGTGCACAGGAAGTTACTGTATTTTTCGTGGTCGGCCAGTTCCTCCGGGAAGCTCAGTTCATCAGGCTGCTGGTCGGCGGTGACGCCGAACCACAGGAAGATTGCCCCGCGCGCTTCCTGCACGCTGTAGCTGCGCACGCACTGCTGGCCGACCAGCGGGCAGCGGTCAACCGCCGGGACGTCTTTGACTTCGCCGTTGCCGGCGACTTCCACCCCGTGATACCAGCAGGCGATACGATCGCCTAAGTTCCAGCCCATTGACAGGCGCGCGCCGCGGTGCGGGCAGCGGTCTTCCAGCGCCTGCACCTGGCCGTCTTTATTTCGCCAGACCACGATCTGCTCGCCGAGACGGGTAATGCCTACCGGCGCAGACTGCACTTCCCAGCTCGCCAGCACCGGATACCACAGGCCGCGCAATCCTTTATCAAGATAGTTTTGTACCGTTGTCGTCATCGCTGTGTCCTCAGTAGCCGTTAACCTGTAAAAATGCCTGGAAGCTGCTTTCGCTCCACGGTTCGCCCTGCTGGTCATGCATCCTGACGCCATTAAGGCCGCTCACCAGTTCACCGAGACTTTCCGCGCCCTGCTCGAACAGCGTTTCCAGGGTCGCGATAAGCTGCAGTTCCCAGTTTTCCGGCACCCGGCTGCGGGTTTGCCAAATCAGATTGTGATAGTCGCCAGGCTTATGGATATTGCCGTTTCCGCCTTCCGCCGGTGGCGTAAACTGGCGGCTTTCCGGTAGCGCCGGGTTGAAGTCCAGGGATTCGCTCATGCCACGTTCTCCTCGATAAAGGTAATCTGGATCTGATTGTCGTATACCCGCACCGGGTAACGATTAAGGTTGCGACCGCCGGGGCCATGCAGGCACTGGCCGGTTTTGACGTCGAATACCGCCTCATGCAGCGGGCATTCCACCTTGCCATCTTCGACAAAGCCCTGGCTCAGGAGCGCATAGGCATGAGGGCAAACGTCTTCCAGCGCGTAATATTCGCCATCAATCAGATAAATACCGATTTCCTTACCGTCGATATTGCCGCTATATGGAAAATCTTCCTGTACTTGCTCCGCGTCACATACGCCTATCCAGCTCATCGCAATCCTCCAGGCTTTTGTTTCATATATGAAACTCTGTTTCTTATTTAATACGGTCAATATAAAAGCGGTGAATGTTTCGTCAAGCGTTAATGTGACAAACTTGTTAATGAATGACTTTTAAATTAGCTAAGTGTGCAATTGATCACGAAAAACTGCATTCAGATGAAATGATGATATTTAAAGTGGTGATCCATTATAAATAAAAATGCCGATTTAAATTTCACACGCGACTATTGACTTCCTTTGCAGACGATCATTAAAAATGTGCAACGGCGGAAGCCATGGTGTTTCACCCATGAAACAATCATTTATTTAATCTTTTAAAAACAACGAGTTTCACTGGTGAATCATTTTACTTATGTAACTATTTCTGGCGTTAAAAAAATAATAACCGGCAATCATTAAATTAAGCGTGGAGACAACAAATGGCGGCAAGATGGCAAGGGGTAATAGCATTACTTTTGTTAATAATTATTTCCTACGTCGATCGGGTAAATATCTCGGTGATGATCCTTAACCCGGAATTTGCTGCCCATTTTCAATTAAATGAAAACAGAATGTTACAAGGCATGCTAATGACATGCTTTCTTCTGGGTTATGGATTTTCGGCATTATTATTAACTCCAGTTATAGAAAGTAAATGGCATTACCGCCAGGGACTCTTAAGCAGCATTGCTATATGGGCGCTGGTTTGCGCAGTTTCACCGCTGCTGGGCTCGCTCTTCGGGATGTTAATCGCGCGCATTGTTCTTGGCGTGGCGGAGGGACCGCTATTCTCACTGAAGACACGTTTTATCAACGACAACTTCGCCGCCGATGAAATAGGTAAACCGAATGCGGTGACCGCCCTCGGCGTATCGCTTGGGCTGGCGGTAGGCTTTCCGCTAGTCACCTGGTTGATGGCGCATGTTGGCTGGATCGGCTCCTTCTACGCGCTGGCGCTGCTTAACCTCCTGCTCGGCGGCGGATTAATCTGGCGGTTTCTCCCCGCGCCAAAAGTGACCGCACAGCGCGCGAAGCCGGGCTTCAGTCAGACTTTTGCCCTCGCCTGGCGTACGCCGCTGCTTGGCTGGATCCTGCTGGTGGAAATCGCCACGCTCAGCTATCTATGGGGAAGTAGCGCCTGGCTGCCCGCCTGGCTACGCGACGAGCACCACTTCTCGCTGCAGGCCACCGGCCTGCTGGCGGCAGTACCTTTTTTGTTAAGCCTGGGCTCAAAGTTTGTTGGCGGCGTGCTCCTCGACAAAATGCGCCCGGAGCAGGCGCCGCTGCTGTTTATTATCGGCGGCCTACTCACCGCCGGTTCCGTGCTGGCGCTGATGCTCAGCCAGCAGCCGGCGATGCTGGCGCTGTTTATGCTGGCGGCGAACGTTTTCTGGGGATTACAGGGGGCGGCGATCCCGGCGGTGGTGCAGCATCACGCCCCGCGCGAAGCGGTGGGCAGCGCCTATGGGATCATTAACGGCATTGGCAATATCTGCGCGGCGTTTATTCCGCTGCTGATGGGAGTGGTGATGAAATCGGTGGGATCGGTAAGTTCAGGTTTTTCCGTTCTGGTGGCATCACAGCTGATCACGCTGTGCGCCGGCGGCGTACTGCTGCTGCGCATGCGTCGCGCAGCAGCAGTAAACGCTTAGCCTTTCTTCGCTGCCTGAATGTATAGCATCTCCAGCGCCAGAGTCGCCGCCGCCAGGGCGGTGATTTCAGACTGGTCATAAGCCGGGGCGACTTCAACCACGTCCATTCCGACGATGTTCAGATCTTTCAGGCCGCGCACCAGTTTGATCGCACGGTCGGAGGTGAGTCCACCGATCACCGGCGTACCGGTACCTGGCGCAAAAGCCGGATCCAGACAGTCGATATCGAAGGTCAGGTACACCGGCATATCACCGACGATCTGCTTCACCTGAGCGATGATGTCATCGACGCTGCGGTCGTTAACCTGGCCCGCATCAAGCACGGTAAAGCCGTTATCTTTATCGAATTCGGTACGAATACCGATCTGCACGGAGTGGTTCGGATCGATAAGCCCTTCGTTCGGCGCGGTGTAGAACATGGTGCCGTGGTCGAATTCACAGCCGTTGGCGTAGGTATCGGTGTGGGCATCGAAGTGTACCAGCGCCATTTTACCGAAATGCTTGGCATGGGCGCGCAGCAACGGCAGGGTGACGAAATGGTCGCCGCCGAAGGAGAGCATGCGTTTACCGGCCGCCAGCAGTTTCTCCGCGTGCGCCTGCAGTTTCTCGCTCATTTCGCGAGCGTCGCCGAAGGCGTAGACCAGATCGCCGCAGTCCACGACGTTCAGGCGTTCACGCATGTCGAAGTTCCATGGGAAACGGTTGTGCTCCCAGGCGAGGTTGGTTGACACCTGACGGATCGCCGCCGGGCCATGACGGCCGCCCGCGCGCCCGGAGGTCGCCATATCAAACGGCACGCCGGTGATGACCCAATCCGCATCGCTTTCATACGGCATAAAGTTCATCGGCAGACGCAGGAAACCAAAAGCGTTGGATACCAGGGAGTTATCGTATTGATGACCTAAAGTGCTCATGGGTATGACCTCTTTTCACAGTCGTGGAACGTAAAAAATAAGTATAAAAAAACCCCTCCGCGTCGTTAGGCCCGACGAGGAAGGGTTTGAATTAGGTTACTGCTTATAAGGACAAATTATCGCCTGAAAACCGCCCGGCGGCAAGCGGGACGTTTATTTTTGACAAGGCGCCGGGGCGAAACCGTTCGCCGGGAAGGCCTGAGCCGAACACGGTGGAAGCGGCGCCGGCTTTTCTCCGCGTAAGGCGAAGGCGGCAAAGCCGATGATACCGGCGTTGCGCGTGTCCCCCTGAGCGGAATGGGCGGCATAAGATTGCGCAACATCAGAAAACTCAAACGCCGCTACGGTACGGTTATTTTTACGGAATCCTTTGATCGCCAGCGAGTCGCCGGCACGGATAATATAACCATTATTCTGGAGCGAACCGGCCTTGCCGCTCAGGACATCGAGACCATCCACGGTGGCAATAATTTCGTAATCCACGCGATGGCTATAATTACGAACATATAATTGATATTGTGTGCCAACGCGGGCCACAACAGCGTATTGCCATTTTCCGGTAGAATTATTATAGCTGCGAGTAATAGGGAGAGAGTTAAAATTAGCATCGCGTACCGCATATTCCAGATCGCTAATTCGAATGCTATACAGCTGGTCGAAACCGGTATGATATTGACCGGAATAATTAATCAATACGGTTTCGTCAGGATGGGAATCCTGGCGTTCTGCGGACACGCCTTTAACCGTTGAGTGAACGTCGCTGCCCCAGCGGGTGGCGACATCGGTGGTAGACGCCGCACGGTCATGGTACACAGCCTGGCTCGAACAACCGCCTAATAATAATAAACCGATAATAAGACCGTACCGCGATATACTTTTCATATTCTGTCCCTGTTCCACTAAGTATTAATTCCTCGCGGCAGTGTACAGGCTATTATCGCTTTAAAAAGCATCCACTATGTTTTTTCAGATTTCATTTATAAAAAAGGGTCGGTTTATTAACATAAACCGACCCACCAGCGGATTAGTCTTAATTACTCATCTTCAAGATAAGTATATCCGTACAACCCCGCTTCGAACTCTTCAAGGAACTGCTGCTGCAGCTCGGCGTCGAGACCGGTATTTTTCACCTGATCGCGGAACTGGGTCAGCAACGTATTCGGATCCAGCTGAACATACTGCAGCATATCCGCCACCGTATCCCCCTCATCGGAGAGCTCAACCTCAACGCTACCGTCCGGGAAGACGAAGACGTCTACCGCTTCGGTGTCGCCGAACAGGTTGTGCATGTTGCCGAGGATCTCCTGATAAGCGCCAACCATAAAGAAGCCCAGCATTGGCGGGTTCTCCGGGTCGTATTCCGGCATCGGCATGGTGGTGGCGATCCCGTCGCCGTCAACATAGTGATCGATGGCGCCATCGGAGTCGCAGGTAATATCCAGCAGCACCGCGCGGCGTTCCGGCGACTTGTTCAGCCCTTCCAGCGGCATCACCGGGAACAGCTGATCGATACCCCAGGCATCCGGCATCGACTGGAACAGCGAGAAGTTGACGTAGATTTTATCCGCCATACGTTCCTGCAGCTCATCGATAATCGGGCGATGGGCGCGGTTGCTTGGATCGAGCTGTTTTTGCACCTCATGGCACATGTTCAGATACAGCTGTTCCGCCCACGCGCGCTCCTGCAGGTTGAAGGTGCCTGAGGAGTAGCCGATGTGGATATCGTGCAGATCCATCTGACTGTCGTGCAGCCATTCGCGTAGCGAGCGGCGGTTGCCGGTTTCGTGCATCTCCAGCCAGGTTTCCCACATGCTCTGCAGCGGACGCGCGGCGTCTTCCGCCGGCGGGGTCGCCTCGGTGTATTCGTTGCGCTCGACGCCGATAATGTTGGAAACCAGTACGGTGTGGTGCGCGGTCACCGCGCGGCCGGACTCTGTAATCACCGTCGGGTGCGGCAGGCCGTTCTCTTCGCAGGCGTCGCCGATCGCCCAGATGATATTGTTGGCGTACTCATTCAGGCCGTAGTTCACCGAACAGTCGGACTGCGAGCGGGTCCCTTCGTAATCGACACCCAGACCGCCGCCGACATCGAAGCACTGAATATTAACGCCCAGCTTATGCAGCTCGACGTAGAAACGCGCCGATTCGCGCACGCCGGTGGCGATATCGCGAATGTTGGCCATCTGCGAGCCGAGGTGGAAGTGCAGCAGTTGCAGGCTCTCAAGATGGCCTGCCTCGCGCAGAATTTCGACCAGTTGCAGCACCTGCGTCGCCGCGAGGCCGAATTTAGATTTCTCGCCGCCGGAGGACTGCCATTTACCGGAACCCTGCGAGGCCAGACGCGCACGCACGCCAAGGCGCGGCACCACGTTCAGACGGGCGGCCTCTTCCAGCACGATGGCGATTTCCGACATCTTCTCGATGACCAGATAGACCTTATGGCCCATCTTCTCGCCCACCAGCGCCAGACGGATGTATTCACGATCTTTATAACCGTTACAGACGATCACGCTACGGGTCATCCCCGCGTGCGCCAGCACCGCCATCAGCTCAGCCTTCGAACCAGCCTCCAGCCCCAGCGGTTCGCCGGAGTGGATCAAGGATTCAATCACGCGACGGTGCTGGTTGACCTTGATCGGGTAGACAAGGAAATAGTCGCCGTTATAACCGTAGGATTCACGCGCGCGCTTGAAGGCGGCGTTAATCGAGCGCAGACGATGTTGCAGGATCTGCGGGAAGCAGAACAGCGCCGGCAGGCGTTGTCCCTGGGCTTCGCGCGCTTTGACCAGCTCGGCCAGGTCGACGCGCGCTTCCGGGACGTCAGGATCCGGGCAAACGCTGATATGGCCCAGTTCGTTAACGTCGTAATAGTTATTACCCCACCAGGCAATATTGTAGGTACGTAGCATTTTGCTGGCTTCCTGGGAGCTCATCGCAACCTCCTGCATGGAACGTAGTACACCGTGTTCGCCTGCTGACGAAAGCGAACCCAAAGACATGTCGTCAGACATAGCGAACCTCAACTTGTAATATTAACTACTATCGCAGTCGACAGACGCGATAACAACCCATGAACAGCCTTTAATCCCAGCAGATAGTGCTGGCACTGCAGCTGCGCGACCGGTTTCTTATTCATATATAGTAAAACACGTACCCGAAGCTGGTATGACAGCCCGGAGAAACCACGAGAAAACCCTTGCTCACGCAAGAGCGCCCTTGTTCAGTTTTCAAAAAGCCTGGAGGCCCTGGAATCCTGAGAAGCGCCGAGATGGGTAGAACATCGGCAGGTTTGCACGAAAGAGATGCAGATTGCGGGATAGAATTGCGCGACAGAACGACGCGGCGAATCAGGCGAAAAACGTTGGTTCATTATCTGGTATCACCTCCACACTGCCCCGAAACAGGCCAGCGACAAGCCAAAGCTATACCCGTCATACTTCAAGCTGCAGATGCGTTGGCTGCGTGCGTTCATCCCAGTCACATAGTTATCTATGCTCCTGGGAATTCGCGCCCTTGCCGCCTTCCTGCAACTTAAATTATTTAGGGTATATACATATCGTACAGCCGGCGAAACCGCCGCTGTGTAACAGAGTGCTTAACCCGGCTGGAAGTGGCGTCACGAGATGGGCTTCGTGCGCTTTTTTAATGAGCCGCGCGCGGCGTTTTATACCGAGAAGCGGGGTAAAATGCAAAATAAAAATACGCGTCTTGCCGGAGTTGTCAGGAAAAATTTCCACCACGCTTTTTCCATTAATGCGGGCGATGTCAAAAAAATGTGGAAATGCGATGAAGTTCTGACCTAAAATAGCCATCCAGAAGTTAATCCATCTATACTGATTAACACTCAGACTGCTCGTGTCACTACCTGCAAGCCTTGGTAGGGTCATCTATCAAAGCCTCTCTACACAACAGTATGAGCTACACGAATACTCACAGGTAAAATAAAACATGGCAAAACACCTCTTTACGTCCGAGTCTGTATCAGAAGGGCATCCAGACAAAATTGCTGACCAAATCTCCGATGCCGTGCTGGACGCGATCCTCGAACAGGATCCGAAAGCGCGCGTAGCCTGCGAAACCTATGTCAAAACCGGCATGGTTCTGGTTGGCGGTGAAATCACCACCAGCGCATGGGTTGATATCGAAGAGATCACCCGTAACACGGTGCGTGAAATTGGCTACGTGCATTCCGATATGGGCTTTGACGCCAACTCTTGCGCGGTCCTGAGCGCCATTGGTAAGCAGTCCCCGGATATTAACCAGGGCGTTGACCGTGCCGACCCGCTGGAACAGGGCGCGGGCGACCAGGGCCTGATGTTTGGCTATGCCACTAACGAAACTGACGTGCTGATGCCGGCGCCGGTGACTTACGCGCACCGTCTGGTACAGCGCCAGGCTGAAGTCCGCAAAAACGGCACCCTGCCGTGGCTGCGTCCGGACGCGAAAAGCCAGGTCACTTTCCAGTATGACGACGGCAAAATCGTCGGCATCGATGCGGTTGTGCTTTCCACTCAGCACGCTGAAGATATCGATCAGAAATCCCTGCAGGAAGCAGTGATGGAAGAGATCATCAAGCCGATTCTGCCGACCGAATGGCTGAACGCTTCCACCAAGTTCTTCATCAACCCGACCGGACGTTTCGTCATCGGCGGCCCGATGGGCGACTGCGGTCTGACCGGTCGTAAGATCATCGTTGATACCTACGGCGGCATGGCTCGTCACGGCGGCGGTGCGTTCTCCGGTAAAGATCCATCTAAAGTTGACCGTTCCGCAGCCTACGCGGCGCGCTATGTGGCGAAAAACATCGTTGCCGCTGGCCTTGCCGATCGTTGTGAGATTCAGGTTTCCTACGCCATCGGCGTCGCTGAACCGACTTCAATCATGGTCGAAACCTTCGGCACCGAAAAAGTGCCTTCTGAACAGCTGACCCTGCTGGTACGCGAGTTCTTCGACCTGCGTCCATACGGCCTGATTCAGATGCTGGATCTGCTGCACCCGATCTACAAAGAGACCGCCGCTTACGGTCACTTTGGTCGCGAACATTTCCCATGGGAAAAAACCGACAAAGCAGCCCTGCTGCGCGAAGCGGCTGGCCTGAAATAAGCCACCCCGCTTGACTGCTTAAGGCCAGCCCCGCGCTGGCCTTTTTGTTGCCCTGAATCTCTCCCCCGACGTTTGACCGTCTTTGATCCATTTCCTTTCCCCACTTGATGAAAGCGATTACATATCTGCCGCAAGGGCGGGATCGTTCTAGCTACCCGCAGGCGCGAACTCTTTTCACAATGTTACATAACATGTCAAAAATCGCCGTTTCAGCCCATTCTTATTGGCGATATTTGCCTTTTATATCTATGATTTGAATATGTTTTTACTGATTACATATCTTTACCTTAGTGTAACCGATTACACAGTCGTGATTGTAATCACGTTTTTTTGTCCTGCACTCCCCTACTCTAAGCATCGACAGAATCAATAACTCAACTGGAGGGCGTTATGCCTGACAACAAAAAACAAGGGCGTTCAAACAAGACGATGACGTTCTTTGTCTGTTTCCTCGCCGCGCTGGCCGGCTTACTGTTCGGCCTTGATATCGGCGTTATTGCCGGCGCCTTACCGTTCATTGCCAATGAATTCCAAATCAGCGCGCATACCCAGGAGTGGGTGGTCAGCTCCATGATGTTCGGCGCCGCCGTCGGCGCAGTGGGCAGCGGCTGGCTCTCTTTCAAACTTGGGCGTAAAAAAAGCCTGATGATCGGCGCGATCCTGTTCGTGGCCGGTTCGCTATTTTCCGCCGCCGCGCCGAACGTCGAAATCCTGCTGATCTCCCGCGTCCTGCTGGGGCTGGCGGTTGGTGTCGCCTCTTACACCGCGCCGCTGTACTTATCGGAAATCGCGCCGGAGAAAATCCGCGGCAGTATGATTTCGATGTACCAGTTGATGATTACCATCGGTATTCTCGGCGCCTACCTCTCTGACACCGCCTTCAGCTACAGCGGCGCGTGGCGCTGGATGCTCGGCGTGATTATCATCCCGGCAATCCTGCTGCTGATCGGCGTAATCTTCCTGCCGGATAGCCCGCGCTGGTTTGCCGCTAAACGCCGTTTCGTCGATGCCGAACGCGTCCTGCTGCGCCTGCGCGATACCAGCGCCGAAGCCAAACGCGAGCTCGATGAAATCCGCGAAAGCTTGAAAGTCAAACAGTCCGGCTGGGCGCTGTTCAAAGAGAACAGCAACTTCCGCCGCGCGGTGTTCCTTGGCGTCCTGCTGCAGATCATGCAACAGTTCACCGGGATGAACGTCATCATGTACTATGCGCCGAAGATTTTTGAACTGGCGGGCTATGCCAATACCACTGAGCAAATGTGGGGCACAGTGATCGTCGGCCTGACCAACGTACTGGCCACCTTTATCGCTATCGGCCTGGTCGACCGCTGGGGCCGTAAACCGACGCTGATCCTCGGCTTTATCGTGATGGCCGCCGGTATGGGCGTACTGGGCAGCATGATGCATATCGGTATTCACTCTGCTACCGCGCAGTACTTTGCAGTACTGATGCTGCTGATGTTTATCGTCGGCTTCGCGATGAGCGCCGGCCCGCTGATTTGGGTACTGTGTTCTGAAATACAGCCGCTGAAAGGCCGCGATTTCGGTATCACCTGCTCCACCGCGACCAACTGGATTGCCAATATGATCGTCGGCGCCACCTTCCTGACCATGCTGAACTCTCTCGGCAGCGCCAACACCTTCTGGGTCTACGGCGGTCTGAACGTGCTGTTTATCCTGCTGACTATCTGGCTGATTCCAGAAACCAAAAACGTCTCGCTGGAACATATTGAACGCAACCTGATGCAGGGACGCCCGCTGCGCGAAATCGGCGCTCGCGATTAATCCCCTCTGTGCTTCCTCCCCTTTGGGAGGAAGCTTCTTCTTGCTCTCCCCCGCGCGGCGCACTATCCTCTGGCGCTATGAAAACACCCCGAATTCCCATCGCTATCCAGCAGGCCGTCATGCGTAGCCTGCGGGAGCATCTCGCCACCGCCAATCTCAAGCTGGAACGCCACTATGCGGAACCGACGCTGGTTTATCAGCAGCGCGGCACCTCCGCAGGCACCGCGTGGCTGGAGAAAAACGAGATCCGCCTTAATCCAGTACTATTGCTGGAAAACCAGCAGGCGTTTATCGATGAAGTGGTACCGCACGAACTGGCGCATCTGCTGGTGTGGAAACACTTTGGCCGCGTCGCGCCACACGGTAAAGAGTGGAAATGGATGATGGAGGCCGTGCTGGGCGTCCCCGCCCGCCGCACCCACCGCTTTGAGCTCGATTCAGTACGCCAGAACACCTTCCCCTATCGCTGCCAGTGCCAGCAGCATCAGCTAACCGTCCGTCGCCATAACCGCGTGGTGCGCGGTGAAGCCACTTACCGCTGCGTTCGCTGCGGCGATCTACTGGTGGCGGAAAAGTAACCACCGGAATTAATTAGAAACTTTCTGATCTGACTGATTGCATCTGACACCCTCATTCGCTACGTTGCGGGCTCGTTTTGACACGGAGTTTACGATGTCCCGTATGTATGTTTTTGCCGTCGCGTTGTTCAGCGTGGCAGCCAGCGGCCCGCTTGCGGCAGCTGGTATTCATAGTTTTTCCCAGGCGAAAGCCGCAGGCGTAAAAGTGAATGCCGACGTCCCCGGCGACTTTTATTGCGGCTGTAAAATCGACTGGCAGGGTAAAAAAGGCGTTATCGATCTGGAATCTTGCGGCTACAAAGTGCGTAAAAACGAGAACCGCGCCAGCCGGGTCGAATGGGAACACGTGGTCCCGGCGTGGCAGTTCGGCCACCAGCGCCAGTGCTGGCAGGATGGTGGGCGTAAAAACTGCGCCAAAGATCCGGAATACCGCAAGATGGAAAGCGATATGCATAACCTGCAGCCTGCGGTCGGCGAGGTCAATGGCGATCGCGGCAACTTTATGTACAGCCAGTGGAACGGCGGCGATGGACAGTATGGTCAATGCGCCATGAAGGTGGATTTCAAAGATAAAGTCGCCGAACCGCCGGTACGCGCCCGCGGCTCGATCGCCCGCACCTACTTCTATATGCGCGACCGCTATCAGCTGACTCTTTCCCGGCAGCAAACCCAGCTGTTTACCGCCTGGGATAAGCAGTACCCGGTGACCTCCTGGGAGTGCGAGCGCGATGAGCGAATCGCCAAAGTACAGGGCAACCATAATCCTTACGTCCAGCAGGCTTGCCAGGCGCAAAAGAGCTAACCTACACTAGCGGCAATTGTTAATTTGCAGCCGCCGTCTTCCCCGCTATGGGGAAGGCGCTATCTGCGCGAAGAACGGAATATCAAGCATGCGCATTCCTCGCATCCACCACCCGGAACGCATTACCCCCGGCAGCCACATTGCCCTCAGCGAAGACGCAGCCAACCACGTTGGCCGCGTCCTGCGCATGAGCAAAGGCCAGGAAATACAGCTGTTTGACGGCAGCAATCAGGTTTTTGACGCGGTCATCACCGAAGCGGGCAAGAAAAACGTCATGGTTGAGGTTATCCGCGGCCAGCTCGACGATCGTGAATCTCCGCTGCACATCCATCTCGGCCAGGTGATGTCACGCGGCGAAAAAATGGAATTCACCATCCAGAAATCGATCGAACTTGGCGTAAGCCTCATAACGCCACTGTTTTCCGAGCGCTGCGGCGTTAAACTGGATGCCGAACGCTTGCAGAAGAAGATTCAGCAGTGGCAGAAAATCGCCATTGCCGCCTGCGAACAGAGCGGCCGTAACGTCGTGCCGGAAATACGCCCGGCGATGCAGCTGGAAGCCTGGTGCGCCGAGGAAGAAAACGGCCTCAAGCTCAACCTGCACCCGCGCGCCAGCGCCAGTATCAATACGCTGCCGCTGCCGGTTGAACGTGTTCGCCTGCTGATTGGCCCGGAAGGCGGCCTGTCGGCGGAAGAGATAGCGATGACCGCTCGCTACCAGTTTACTGATATCCTGTTGGGACCGCGCGTTCTGCGTACTGAGACTACCGCGCTCACCGCCATCACCGCGCTGCAGGTGCGTTTTGGCGATCTGGGCTAAAATCTGGCGCAACAATCCGCAAACACGACAGCGCTAATGGAGAGAACAATGATCAAGCTCGGCATCGTGATGGACCCTATCGCATCCATCAACATTAAAAAAGACACCAGCTTCGCGATGTTGCTGGAAGCGCAGCGTCGCGGCTATGAACTCCATTATATGGAGATGAACGACCTGTACCTCATCAACGGCGAATCCCGCGCCCGTACGCGCACGCTGAGCGTCGAGCAGAATTACGACAAATGGTACGCGTTCACCGGCGAACAGGATCTGCCGCTGGCGGATCTCGACGTCATCCTGATGCGTAAAGACCCGCCGTTCGATACCGAGTTTATCTACGCCACCTACATTCTCGAACGCGCGGAAGAGAAAGGCACGCTTATCGTCAACAAGCCGCAGAGCCTGCGCGACTGTAACGAAAAGCTGTTCACCGCTTGGTTCTCCGAGCTAACTCCGGAAACGCTGGTCACCCGTAATAAAGCCCAGTTGAAAGCGTTCTGGGAAAAACACGGCGATATCATTCTCAAACCGCTGGACGGCATGGGCGGCGCTTCAATATTCCGCGTGAAAGCAGGCGATCCGAACCTCGGCGTCATTTCCGAAACCCTGACCGAACTGGGTAGCCGCTACTGCATGGCGCAGAATTATCTGCCGGCCATCAAAGACGGCGACAAACGTGTGCTGGTGGTAGACGGCGAGCCGGTGCCATACTGCCTCGCACGCATCCCGCAGGGCGGTGAAACGCGCGGCAACCTGGCCGCCGGCGGCCGTGGCGAAGCGCGTCCGCTGACCGAAAGCGACTGGGAAATCGCCCGCCGCGTCGGCCCGACGCTAAAAGCCAAAGGCCTTATTTTCGTCGGCCTGGATATCATCGGCGATCGCCTGACCGAAATTAACGTCACCAGCCCGACCTGCGTGCGCGAAATCGAAGCCGCTTTCCCGGACGTGTCGATTACCGGCATGCTGATGGACGCTATCGAAAAACGTATCAACAAATAAGCACTGGGAAGGGCAAACGCCCGCCCGTCAGGCGCCTCTCTGGCGCCTGTAAAACAAAGTGCATCGACACGTTTCTACTTTACCCGCATACTGGGTGTTGTTTTTTTAAACCAGGAACAGAACCTCTGACAATGAATTTACAGCATCACTTTCTGATTGCCATGCCTGCGCTACAGGACCCTCTTTTCCGTCGCTCCGTCGTCTATATTTGCGAGTACAACGACGATGGCGCCATGGGCATTATCATCAATAAGCCGCTGGAAAATTTGCAGGTGGAAGGGATCCTGGAAAAACTGAAAATCGCGCCGGTGGCGCGCAACCCGGAAATTCGCCTGGATAAACCGGTGATGGTCGGCGGCCCGCTGGCGGAGGATCGCGGTTTTATCCTGCACACGCCGCCGTCTGATTTTTCCTCCAGCATCCGTATCTCCGACAACACGGTGATCACCACCTCACGCGACGTGCTGGAAACCCTCGGTACCGATAAACAACCGAGCAACGTGCTGGTGGCGTTGGGCTACGCGTCGTGGGAAAAAGGGCAACTGGAGCAGGAAATTCTCGATAACGCCTGGCTTACCGCACCGGCCGATCAGAATATTTTGTTTAAAACGCCGATTGCCGATCGCTGGCGCGAGGCGGCCAAACTTATCGGTATCGATATCGTGACGATGCCTGCCGATGCGGGGCATGCATAATGAGCGGTACCTTTTTGAGTTTTGATTTTGGCACCAAAAGCATTGGCGTCGCCGTTGGGCAGCGCATTACCGGCACGGCGCGTCCGCTCCCGGCGCTGAAGGCGCAGGACGGCAAGCCGGACTGGAACATCATCGAAAAGCTGTTGAAAGAGTGGCAGCCGGAAGCGGTGATTGTCGGTCTGCCGCTGAACATGGACGGCACCGAACAGCCGCTAACCGCGCGCGCACGTAATTTCGCCAATAAAATTCATGGCCGCTTCGGCGTGAAAATCACCCTCCACGACGAGCGTTTAAGCACCGTCGAAGCTCGCGCCGGCCTGTTTGAACACGGTGGTTTTCGTGCGCTCAATAAAGGCAGCGTTGATTCCGCCTCTGCCGTGGTTATCCTCGAAAGCTATTTCGAACAGGGATACTGATCGGTAGCTCTGGGATGAAAGCGAAGCATAGATTCGCTTTTGCGCCGGGTGGCGGCTTCGCCTTACCCGGCCTATAAACCCCTCGCTGGCATCACCCGTAGGCCCGCGCAAGCGTAGCGCCGCCGGGCAATCATGGCAGCGGACGCGGAGCCGCTTTTGCGCCGGGTGGCGGCTTCGCCTTACCCGGCCTACAAAACCCCTCGCTGGCATCACCCGTAGGTCCGCGCAAGCGTAGCGCCGCCGGGCAATCAGTGACGCAGATGTTCATTCGCCCAGCTTACCGCCTGGGTTCGGTTCTTCACGCTCAGCTTGCGGAACACATTGTACAGATGGGTACGTACGGTGTTTTCGCTGATGAATAACGCTCGTGCGATATCCATATTTGTTGCGCCGCAGCGCAGCTCGTTGAGGATCTCACATTCACGCTCGGTCAACGGTGAGTTCTCCGTCGGCGCCGTGACCTGATCTGCAGAATACAGCGCCGGGTGCATCACGCTCAATTCAGCCGTCTGTTCGCCATTCAATACGGCTTTGACGCCCTCAATTAAGCGCGATTGGTCGTCGTCATGACGGAATACGCCATATAACGCAGGCCATTGCGCCATTTCGTACAACTCATACTTTTGCGCGCTATTGATAATCAACAAACGCGGATTATCTGCCTGTACGCGAATAATATCTCGCCACACGCTATTCAATTTCTTATTGGAAACAGCAATATCAAACAATATTACGGAATCTTTTGCCAGGCGTTGAGTTAGCGGTTTGTTGATATTATGCAGAGTTACGTTTACGGATAGCTTCTCAGTCAACCACGCCGCAAATGCATTACTCTGAATGGATGGATGAGTAATGAAAGTCACCTGACGCGAATGCAGTAAATTCTCCGATAAATTAATCACTTGAAACTCTCCTTAGCAGTACCCCGCCATCTTAGCGGTTAAATTAACTGAAAATTAAACGTTCAATAATGTATTTATATTTTCAAATACAGTTTGGTTATTGAAACATCATTTCATGAGAATCTTCCTATTCCCGTAAACAGCATAAATCGAACCCCGCAAAAGTGTCAAAAGGTAATCCTACTTTTTTCCTGGTGAAGCGAGGTAAATGTAAGCCCGCTGTCATAACATTCATTATTTAGGCTTAGGTCGTACCACTTATTTGTATTATAAAAACATTTATCAAAACATTAATTGAACACTGAATTAACAATTTAATGAATACCAACTTGGTTTCATCTCTACGAGGGCAATAACTCACCTGCCGCTGCACGTTGTTGAAAACTCTGCGCAAAGGTTTGCATTCCTGCCTGCTGACCGGTTTGCATCACGCCGGGTAGCTGATGCGTTTTCCCTTCGCGGATCAAATTTGCCACCGCTGGCGTGTTCACTAAAAGTTCGTATAGCGCAACCCGACTGCCGGAAGCATTTGGCAACAATTTTTGCGCCGCCACGGCGCATAAGCTCCCTGCCAGCTGGCTGCGAACCGGCTCTTTTTCTTCCGCCGGAAACACATCCACCAGCCGCTCGATGGCCTGCGCCGCGCTGCGGGTATGCAGCGTCGCCAGCACCAGGTGCCCGGTTTCGGCTGCGGTCAGCGCCAGGCGGATAGTTTCGCTATCGCGCAACTCGCCTAATAAGATGACGTCCGGGTCCTGACGCAGCGCTACGCGTAGCGCCGCCGCGAAGGAGGAGCAATGGCGGCCGATTTCGCGCTGCTGGATCAGGCAGTTCCTGCTGGCGTGAATAAACTCCACGGGATCCTCAAGGGTTAAAATATGACCATGGCGATGTTGATTGAGGTAGTCCACCATCGCCGCCAGGGTGGTCGACTTGCCGCTACCGGTAGCGCCGGTAACCAGGATCAAACCACTCTCTTCATTTAGCAATTCGCTAAGCGCGGCGGGCGCGCCCAAATCAACCAACTGTGGACATTGCTGCGGCAACAGACGCAAAGCCAGCGACAGGCCACGCGTGTGGGCAAAAGCGCTGGCGCGCAGCCGAGGCCCGTTCGGGAGAGCCAAAGCGAAGTCAACCTGACCATCGGCACGCCACTGCGCCAGCTGTGGGTCGTTAAGCCAGCGAGTGAGGATTTTCTCAACATCCGGCGCAGTAAACGGCGCAGGCTCAAGCTTTCCCATACGACGCCAGCGCGGCGGATACGCGCTGCACAGGTGTAGATCGGAGACGTTATGCTTTACACTAAGGGCCACGATTTCTTCCAGCTCCATAACTGATCCTCGGAATATGAACGATATTGCGCATAACCTGGCACAGGTCCGGGATAAAATCTCAGGCGCTGCCGCCCGCTGCGGCCGCGCTCCAGAAGAAGTTACGTTGCTTGCAGTGAGTAAAACCAAACCTGCGAGCGCTATCGAAGAAGCAATGGCCGCAGGACAGCGGGCATTCGGCGAAAACTACGTCCAGGAAGGGGTGGATAAAATCCGCTATTTCCAGCAGGCGGGCGCTAGCGGTCTGCAGTGGCACTTCATCGGCCCGCTGCAGTCCAACAAAAGCCGGCTGGTGGCCGAACATTTTGACTGGTGCCACACCGTCGACCGGTTGAAAATCGCCACCCGCCTGAGCGAGCAACGTCCGGCGGATTTACCACCGCTGAACGTGCTGATTCAAATCAACATCAGCGATGAACAGAGTAAATCCGGGATCCCGCTGGCGGAGCTTGACGCTTTAGCCGCCGGTGTCGCCGCCTTACCGAACCTCCAGCTTCGCGGGTTAATGGCCATTCCGGCGCCAGAGTCAGAGTATGAAAGGCAGTTTGCCGTCGCCCAACAAATGGCGGTAGCATTCGCGCAACTGAAAACGCTCTACCCTTCGGTTGATACGCTCTCTCTGGGCATGTCGGATGACATGGAAGCCGCTATCGCGGCGGGAAGCACTATGGTGCGCATCGGGACCGCAATCTTCGGCGCGCGCGACTACAGCAAAAAATAAGGAATCTGAGGAACGCCATGAAGACGTTGACCTTCCTGCTCTCAACGGTCATTGAGCTCTACACAATGGTCATGTTGTTACGCGTCTGGATGCAGTGGGCGCGCTGCGACTTTTACAATCCGTTTTCGCAGTTCGTGGTGAAAGCGACCCAGCCTATCGTCGGGCCGCTGCGCCGGATTATCCCGGCAATGGGGCCGCTGGATAGCGCCTCGCTGCTGGTCGCTTTCGTGCTCTGCGTTATCAAGGCGATCGTACTGTTTATGGTGGTCACCTTCCAGCCGATTATCTGGATTGCCGCGGTGCTGATCCTACTGAAAACCATCGGTTCGCTGATTTTCTGGGTGCTGCTGCTGATGGCTATTATGAGCTGGGTAAGCCAGGGCCGCAGCCCGGTAGAATACGTGCTGATGCAGTTGGCCGACCCGCTGCTGCGTCCAATCCGCAACCTGCTGCCATCCATGGGCGGCATCGACTTTTCGCCGATGGTGCTGGTGCTGCTGCTGTACGTGATTAACATGGGTATCGCGGAGCTGTTGCAAGCTACCGGCAATGTCCTGCTTCCGGGGCTGTGGATGGCGCTATGAGTGCCGTTGAAGTCTGTGCTGACGGGCTGGTGCTCAGGCTGTATATTCAGCCAAAGGCCAGCCGCGACAGCCTTGTTGGTCTGCATGGCGACGAGCTCAAAGTCGCCATCACCGCCCCACCCGTCGACGGCCAGGCAAATGCCCATCTGGTAAAATATCTCGCTAAACAGTTCCGCGTCGCGAAAAGCCAGGTGCTTATCGAAAAAGGCGAACTGGGCCGTCATAAACAGATAAAAATCATTCACCCGCAGCAGATCCCGCCCGCCGTCGCGGCGCTGGCTGACTAAACAGGATTGAATATGCAAAAAGTTGTACTCGCTACCGGCAACGCCGGTAAAGTTCGCGAGCTGGCCTCGCTGCTGGAAGATTTTGGCCTCGACGTCGTCGCCCAGACTGAGCTTGGGGTCGATTCCGCCGAAGAAACCGGCCTGACCTTTATCGAAAACGCGATCCTCAAAGCGCGTCACGCCGCGCAGGTCACCGGCCTGCCGGCCATCGCCGACGATTCGGGCCTGGCGGTGGATGCGCTGGGCGGCGCGCCGGGAATTTACTCCGCTCGCTACTCGGGTGAAAACGCCAGCGACCAGCAGAATCTGGAAAAGCTGCTGGATGCTCTGCAGGATGTGCCCGATGAGCAACGTCAGGCCCAGTTCCACTGCGTGCTGGTGTATCTGCGTCATGCCGAAGACCCGACGCCGCTGGTATGCCATGGCAGCTGGCCGGGCGTGATTACTCGTCAGGCGGCGGGTAACGGCGGCTTTGGCTATGACCCGATTTTCTTTGTTCCGTCCGAGGGTAAAACCGCGGCGGAGCTGAGCCGTGAAGAGAAAAGCGCCATTTCCCACCGCGGGCAGGCGCTGAAACTGTTACTGGAAGCATTACGTAATGGCTAATTTGCCGCCTCTGAGTCTTTATATTCATATCCCGTGGTGCGTGCAGAAATGCCCGTACTGCGATTTCAATTCGCATGCGTTGAAGGGCGAAGTGCCGCACGACGACTACGTCCAGCACCTGCTTGCCGATCTGCGCCACGATGCGCCATACGCACAGGGACGTGAAATTAAGACTATTTTTATCGGCGGCGGTACGCCAAGCCTGCTTTCCGGCCCGGCGATGCAAACCCTGCTTGATGGCGTGCGCGCCTGCCTGCCGCTGGCGGCGGATGCGGAGATCACCATGGAAGCCAATCCGGGGACCGTGGAGGCCGATCGCTTCGTTGAGTATCAGCGTGCCGGGGTCAACCGTATCTCCATCGGCGTGCAGAGCTTTAGCGAGCCCAAATTGCAGCGTCTGGGGCGTATTCACGGTCCTGAAGAGGCAAAGCGCGCGGCGCGGCTGGCGAGCGGCCTGGGGCTGCGTAGCTTTAACCTCGATTTAATGCATGGCCTACCGGACCAGTCGCTGGATGAGGCGCTGGATGATTTGCGCCAGGCGATCGCGCTGAATCCGCCGCATCTGTCGTGGTATCAATTGACCATTGAACCGAATACGCTGTTTGGTTCGCGTCCGCCGGTGTTACCGGATGACGATGCGCTGTGGGATATTTTCGAGCAGGGACATCAATTGCTGAGCGCCGCAGGTTATCAGCAGTACGAGACATCCGCTTACGCCAAACCAGGCTATCAGTGCCAGCACAATCTCAACTACTGGCGCTTTGGCGACTACCTCGGTATCGGCTGCGGCGCACACGGCAAAGTGACCTTCCCTGATGGCCGCATTCTGCGTACAGCAAAAACCCGTCACCCGCGCGGCTACATGGAAGGCCGTTACCTGGAGCGCCAGCACGACGTGGAGGCGGCGGATAAACCGTTCGAGTTCTTTATGAACCGCTTCCGCCTGCTGGAGGCCGCGCCGCGCGCGGAGTTCAGCTTGTATACCGGCCTTGATGAGCAGGTTATCCGTCCGCAAATCGATGCCGCCATCGCCGAAGGCTATCTGCTGGAAGATGCGCAAAACTGGCAAATTACCGAGCACGGTAAGCTGTTTTTAAATTCGCTGCTGGAACTGTTCCTCAGCGAAGAGTAATCCCTACGGGCGGCGCATCGTCGCCCGTATCTTCCCCCTATATCATCTCCCGCTACGGTCAAATTGACTGGCGTTTTTTTGTTCGCTTATTTGCAGCGAATCACAAAATCAGATCGACTTTTTTCCTTTTCTTGACTCATTTTTTGCACAGTGGTAATCCTGCTTCATCGGTTGAGCAAATGTAAAACCGAAGTATCCTGCATGTGAATTATTGGTAACTCTGATTAAAAAAGTCTCTGTAACGTCGGCGCAACCCGGCGGGCTTAAGCCTATAAAAAAGAGGGTAACACAATGAATTACCGTAATATTCTTATCACACTCGCCGCACTATCCGGCACCATCACGGCTTCAGCCTGGTCTGCAGAGTCCGCCACCGTGGCCTTTTTAATGCCCGATCAGGCCTCTACCCGCTATGAGCAGCACGACTTCCCCGGTTTTAAGGCGGAAATGAGCAAGCTTTGCGCGGATTGTAAGGTCATTTATCAGAATGCCAACGCCAACGCGTCGCTTCAGCAGCAGCAGTTCAACTCGGTTATCGCCCAAGGGGCGAAAGTGATCGTCCTGGATCCGGTTGACTCTTCCGCCGCCGCCGCGCTGGTCGAAAACGCCCAGGCTCAAGGGGTTAAGGTCATCGCCTATGACCGCCCGGTGCCAAACAAACCGGCCGATTTTTATGTTTCGTTTGATAACGAGGGCATTGGCTACGCCATCGCGAAATCTCTCACCGACCATTTGAAAGCGAGCGGCGTGCCGCAGGATGCCGGTGTGCTGCAAATTAACGGTTCGCCAACCGATGCCGCCGCAGGGCTGATCCGCGACGGTATCCATCGCGGATTGAAAGAGTCCGGTTACAAAACGCTGGCCGAATTTGACACCCCGGAGTGGGCGCCGCCGAAAGCCCAGGAGTGGACCGCCGGGCAGGTTACCCGCTTTGGCGACAAAATTAAGGGCGTGGTCGCGGCGAACGACGGTACCGGCGGCGGCGCGATTGCCGCCTTTAAGGCTGCCGGGGTCCAGCCGCTGCCGCCGGTCACCGGCAATGACGCCACTATCGCCGCGCTGCAGCTGATCATCGCCGGCGACCAGTACAACACCATCTCCAAACCATCGGAGATCGTCGCCGCGGCGGCGGCCAAAGTGGCGGTTGATTTTATTCAGGGCAAAAAACCGCAGGCCAGCACTACCCTGTACAACACCCCTTCCCAGCTATTTACCCCGGAAGTGGTGACGGCCAAAAACATCAAAGCGGAAATCTTCGATAAAAAAATCCAGACCTGGGATCAGGTGTGTAGCGGCGAGTACGCCGCCGCCTGCCAGAAGTTAGGCATCAGCAAGTAAGCTGTGCCCCTGCGCCCGCCGCGGCGGGCGTGATTTCGCCATTATTGAGGTCGTTTTGTATGCCGCAACAACAACACAACTCCGCCGCCGGGCGGCCAATACTGCAACTGCGCAACGTCTCTAAGCATTTTGGCGCGGTGTCCGCGCTGACGGATATCGAATTAGAAGTCCACGCCGGCGAGGTGGTCGCGCTAGTCGGAGACAACGGCGCGGGCAAATCCACGCTGGTGAAGATCCTCGCCGGCGTCCACCAGCCGACCTCCGGCACCATTGAGTTTGACGGCAACCCCGTCACCCTCGATAGCCCCGGCAAGGCGCTGGAATACGGTATTGCCACGGTGTTTCAGGATCTGGCGCTGTGTGAAAACCTTGATGTGGTGGCAAACCTGTTTCTGGGTCATGAAATTTCGCCGTTCCAGCTCGATGAAGTGGCGATGGAAGTGAAAGCCTGGACGCTGCTGCAGGAGCTGGCGGCACGTATTCCGTCGGTACGCGAACCGGTGGCATCGCTTTCCGGCGGCCAGCGGCAGACCGTCGCTATCGCCCGTTCGCTGCTGCTGAACCCTAAAATCATTATGCTCGATGAGCCCACCGCGGCGCTGGGGGTCGCGCAGACCGCGGAAGTGCTCAACCTGATTGAGCGCGTTCGCGAGCGCGGGCTTGGCGTCATCATCATCAGTCACAACATGGAAGACGTTCGCGCCGTCGCCGACCGTATCGTGGTGCTGCGTCTCGGGCGCAACAAAGGGATCTTCACGCCCGATGCTTCTAATCAGGATCTGGTCGCCGCGATCACCGGCGCGACGGAAAACGCCGTCTCACGCCGGGTTGAACGTAAATCACAGCCCACGACTTCCGGAGCGATGTAATTTTATGAACAGTAAGACCGCATCCCACACCGCGCTGGACCGCAGCGATGAGCGCGTTCGTCACGACGAGGGGCTGTTTGGCGCCCTGCGCGCGCAGATAACCCGCATCAAAACCGGCGACCTCGGCACCGCGCCGGTGATAGCCGGGCTGATTGTGATTTCCCTGGTTTTCACCTTTCTCAACCCGGTCTATATCGCCCCGAATAACCTGGTGAACCTGCTGTTTGACTGCGCGACGGTCGGGTTTATCTCGCTCGGCATCGTCTGCGTGCTGATGCTTGGCGAGATAGACCTGTCGGTTGGCTCGATGAGCGGCCTGGCATCGGCTATCGTCGGCGTGCTGTGGGTAAACGCAGGATGGCCGCTGGTGGGAGCCATCGCCGTGGCGCTGGCCTGCGGCGTGGCCGTCGGGCTGGTCTACGCGCTGCTGTATAACCGCGTCGGAATGCCGAGTTTCGTCGCCACTCTCGCCGGCCTGCTGGCGCTGCTGGGCATGCAGCTGTATATCCTCGGGCCGAGCGGCAGCATTAACCTGCCCTACACATCGCCGCTGGTACGCTTTGGCCAACTGCTGGTGATGCCCGGCTGGTTCTCACACCTGATGGCATTGCTGCCAGGGCTGGCGATTATTGTCTTTGGTCTGAAAAAACGCTCGCGGCGCCTGGCGGCCAATCTTTCCGCCGAGGGAGTCAGCTCGCTACTGGCGCGCGCGATCGCGCTGACGATTATCTTCGAGGCCGCGGTGCTTTACCTCAATCAGGGGCGCGGTATTCCGTGGATTTTCGGTCTCTTTGTCGCCTGCGTGATGATCCTCAACTACGCGCTGAAACGGACAAAATGGGGTCGCTCGATGTTCGCGGTCGGCGGCAACCGTGAAGCGGCGCGCCGTTCGGGGATTAACGTGCGGGCGATTTATGTGAGCGCTTTTGTACTGTGTACCACGCTTGCGACCTTCGGCGGCATTCTCGCGGCGTCGCGACTGGCTTCCGCCAGCCAGCAGGCCGGCACCGGCGACGTCAACCTCAACGCCATCGCCGCGGCGGTGATCGGCGGCACCAGCCTGTTCGGCGGACGCGGCAGTGCCTGGTCCGCGCTATTGGGGATCATCGTGATTCAGTCGATTTCAAATGGGCTGACGCTGTTGAACCTGCCGTCATCGCTGCGCTATATCATTACCGGCGCGGTATTGGCGATTGCGGTCATCATTGATTCTCTGGCTCGCCGTTCACGCGTGTCGCACGGCCGGGCCTGAGTGGAGAAGAGCGCGGCCCAAAGGAAAGCGGGCCGCGAAATCTTGATTATTTTAACGAGCCAACCAGCGCTTTGCGGCTCTCTTCCAGCGAAACCACCCGGCCGCAGACATCTTTGCCGAACTGCTGGAAATCCGCTTCCTGGTTTTTCCACTCATCCTGAATTGCGGTTTGCAGGCCGCCAAGACTGCCGAGAATGCCCTGCAGCGGATTGCCGCCGCCTTTGAGCACCGCTTTCGCGCCCATCTCGTTGATACTGTCCTGCAGAATGCCGCCCATCGCCTGATTCACCAGCTGTTGGCCATCGGCGCGAACCTGATCGATAGCTTTATAGTGGAAAGTCAGGCCATCGCTGCGACGTTCGATAATGCGGTTCATCTGTTCTTTCAGCTGCGCGTCCAGCTTGGTCAGGCGGCTATGCATACTGCTGCTGGCGCCGACCTGCTCGGTGATGATTTTATCCAGCGCCTTGCGGCCCTTTTCGACGCGCGAGCGCGCGCCGTCGTCAATCCACGGCAGGCTGCTGCGCAGACCGGCCTGATAATCTTGCGCCTGTTCGCGCTGGGCGGCGCTAAGGGCATAGGCTTTACCGTTAAAGGTCAGATTGCCGTCCGGCTTAATCACCAGATCGCCGTTTTCACCCTTCACCTGCACCTGCTGCGGGCTGAGGATCACATCGTCACGCGGCGTGACGCTACACTGGTAGTCCGCGTGGGCAGACAAAGCGGTGACGGAAAGCGCCACCGCCAGCAGCGTTTTGCGCATCTTTTTACTCCCTTAAGACAAATCGGGCCGGCAATTGCCGACCCTTGTCAAACTTAGTCCCACCAGACGTCAAAAAGTTCGCTGGTGCGCACATCCGCTAATTTACGATCTTCCAGCCACTTGCGAACGATGGCCTGATGCTCTTCGGTACATTTACCGATTTCCTGCATGCAGATGAGCCCTTCCCACGAGAGATAACCGCTGCCGTCAAAGGCCAGTTTGTTCGGCTCAATGACCTCTTCAATCAGATCGTTGACCGTCTGGTCGATCTGCTCTTCGCTGGTCCCTTCCGGGAAACGCCAGGCTACGGAGAAACCTAACTCCTGAAACTCGTCGATATGCATTTTTTTACGCAGACGACGGCTACGATTCTTGGCCATTATTTCACCCTCTCGAACATTAAGTCCCATACGCCGTGGCCAAGACGATGACCACGTTGTTCAAATTTGGTTACCGGGCGCGATTCCGGGCGCGGTACGTAATCGTTACTTTCCGACAGGTTACGATAGCCTTCCAGCGAAGACATCACTTCCAGCATATGCTCGGCATAGGCTTCCCAGTCGGTCGCCATATGGAAGACGCCGCCCAGCTTCAGCTTACTTTTCACCAGCTCGGCGAAAGGCGGCTGCACGATACGACGTTTATTATGACGCGCTTTATGCCACGGGTCAGGGAAAAACAGCTGCACCATATTCAGCGAGTTATCCGGGATCATAGTGTGCAGCACTTCGACCGCATCGTGACACATTACGCGCAGATTTTGTACGCCTTCTTCTTCCGCGGACGCCAGGCATGCGCCGACGCCCGGCGAGTGCACTTCAATACCGAGGAAGTTTTGCTCCGGTTTAGCTTTCGCCATCGCCACCAGCGAGGCGCCCATGCCGAAACCAATTTCTAAGGTGACCGGCGCTTCGCGGCCAAACAGGGCGGCGAAATCGAGCGGCGCATCGTTGAATTCAACGCCCATCACCGGCCAAATGTTATCCAGCGCATGCTGCTGCCCTTTCGTCAGGCGGCCCTGGCGACGGACGAAGCTACGAATACGGCGCAGCGGGCGACCGTTTTCATCGAATTCCGGAGAAATGACGTCGTTTTTCATAAAAGTTAAGTCTGCTTGTGAATGTGTTCGGAAAACGGGCATTATCCAAAGTTACCCGGCGGATGCAAGGGTTTACAGCCACTCGCCCTTGTGCTGCAATCTGCCACCCTGTAATCGCGATTCCGGAGCCGTAGCTTTGACTTTTCTCGCCGCGCAATTTTCAGCCCAGGTCCTGGACTGGTACGACAAATACGGCCGTAAAACCCTGCCCTGGCAAATCGCCAAGACGCCCTACAAAGTATGGCTCTCCGAAGTGATGTTGCAACAAACCCAGGTCACCACGGTTATTCCCTATTTTGAACGCTTTATGGCGCATTTCCCAACGGTTGTTGATTTAGCCAACGCGCCGCTGGATGAAGTGCTGCATCTGTGGACCGGCCTTGGCTACTACGCGCGGGCGCGCAATTTACATAAAGCCGCGCAGCAGGTCGCCACGCAACACGGCGGCGAGTTCCCGCAAACCTTTGAAGAGGTGGCCGCGCTTCCCGGCGTCGGGCGCTCGACGGCGGGGGCGATTTTATCCCTTTCGCTCGGTCAGCATTATCCGATTCTCGACGGCAACGTGAAGCGGGTACTCGCCCGCTGCTATGCTGTGAGCGGCTGGCCGGGGAAAAAAGAGGTGGAAAAACGGCTGTGGGAAATAAGCGAAGAGGTGACGCCGGCGCAGGGCGTAGAACGCTTCAACCAGGCGATGATGGATCTCGGCGCCATGGTTTGTACCCGCTCGAAGCCGAAGTGCGAACTGTGCCCGCTGAGTAACGGCTGCGTGGCCTACGCTAACCATTCATGGGCGGAATATCCGGGGAAAAAACCGAAGCAGACCATCCCGGAGCGCACCGGCTACTTCCTGCTGATGCAGCACGGCGACGAGGTGTTTCTTTCCCAACGTCCGCCGGTGGGTTTATGGGGCGGATTGTTCTGTTTTCCGCAGTTTGAGGATGAAGCCGGGCTGCGTGAGTGGCTGGCGCAACGTCAGATAAAGGCCGATAATCTGACGCAATTAACCGCCTTCCGCCACACTTTCAGCCATTTCCACCTGGATATTGTGCCGATGTGGCTTACAGTGCACTCATCTGGCGCATGCATGGATGAAGGTAACGCACTCTGGTATAACTTAGCGCAGCCGCCATCGGTCGGACTGGCGGCCCCCGTGGAGCGCTTGTTGCAACAGTTGAAAGCCGGAACGCCGGTCTAGTTTTTTCGGCTATAAAAGAGGATTGATTATGAGCAGAACGATTTTTTGTACTTTCTTGCAGCGTGAAGCGGATGGCCAGGATTTCCAGCTCTATCCGGGCGAACTCGGTAAGCGCATTTACAACGAAATTTCCAAAGAGGCCTGGGCGCAATGGCAGCATAAGCAGACCATGCTGATCAACGAGAAAAAACTCAGCATGATGAACCCGGAGCACCGCAAGCTGCTGGAACAGGAGATGGTGCAGTTCCTGTTTGAAGGGAAAGACGTTCACATCGAAGGCTACACGCCGCCGGAACAACAGTAAGGGCCTCACGGCCTTTACCAAACAAACACAACACGCACTCCCGGAATGATGAAAAAATACTTAGCGCTCGCGCTGATTGCGCCACTGCTCGTGTCCTGTTCCAGTTCCAATAAAAAAGGCGCCGAATATAACGAGGCCTGGGTCAAGGACACTAACGGATTCGATATCCTGATGGGCCAGTTTGCCCATAACATCGAGAACATTTGGGGGTATAACGAAGTTCTGCTCGCCGGGCCGAAGGACTACGTAAAATATACCGACCAGTATCAAACCCGCAGCCACATCAACTTTGATGCCGGTACGATTACCGTCGAGACCATCGCCGGGACCGATCCGCAAGGACGGTTACGCCAGGCGATTATCAAAACCCTGTTGATGGGCGATGACCCCAACTCTATCGACCTCTATTCCGATGTCGATGATATTCAGATTTCCAAAGAACCGTTCCTCTACGGCCAGGTCGTTGATAACACCGGTGAATCCATCCGCTGGGAGTGGCGCGCCGCGCGCTATGCCGATTATCTGCTGCAAACCCGCCTGAAGAGCCGCAGCAATGGCCTGCGCGTGGTCTATAGCATCACCATCAACCTGGTGCCGAACCACCTCGATAAACGTGCGCATAAATATCTCGGCATGGTGCGCCAGGCCTCGCGTAAATACGGTGTAGATGAGTCGCTGATCCTTGCGATAATGCAGACAGAGTCGTCGTTTAACCCCTATGCGGTAAGCCACGCGGATGCCATGGGGCTGATGCAGGTCGTCCAGCACAGCGCGGGGAAAGACGTCTTCCGCTCGCAGGGCAAATCCGGCCTGCCGAGCCGCAGCTATCTGTTTGACCCGGCGAATAACATCGATACCGGTACCGCCTATCTGGCGATGCTGAACAACGTTTATCTCGCCGGCATCGATAACCCCACCTCGCGTCGCTACGCGGTGATCACCGCCTATAACGGCGGCGCCGGCAGCGTACTGCGCGTCTTCTCCAGCGATAAAGTCCAGGCGGCGAACATCATTAACAGCATGGCCCCAGGCGACGTCTACCAGACGCTCACCACCCGCCATCCGTCGGCGGAATCGCGCCGTTATCTGTATAAAGTTAACACCGCGCAGAAAAGCTATCGCCGTAAGTAGCCCCTCTCCCGCAGGCCCGGACATCGCACCGGGCCTCTCTTTTATACGACATACTTCGTAATATCTTTCGATTTTCTGCGGCAGTTAACAGAAGCTTGTAACCGCTGAATGATAGAATCGCATCAAAATAACGGTGGTTATGTTATTTAAAAAACATAACCAGCCCACATTCGTGAGGATAAATACATGAATCTTAAGCTGCAGTTAAAAATACTGTCGTTCCTGCAGTTCTGCCTTTGGGGGAGTTGGCTGACCACGCTCGGCTCGTACATGTTTGTTACGCTGAAGTTTGACGGCGCGGCCATCGGTGCGGTGTATAGCTCGCTCGGTATCGCCGCCGTCCTGATGCCAACGTTGCTCGGGATCGTCGCCGATAAATGGATCAGCGCCAAATGGGTGTATGCCATCTGCCACCTGGTCGGCGCATTAACGCTGTACCTCGCGGCGCAGGTCACCACGCCAGGCGAGATGTTCCTCGTGATCTTGCTTAACTCGCTGGCCTATATGCCGACGCTTGGCTTGATCAACACCATCTCCTACTACCGCCTGCAGTCGGCGGGGCTGGATATCGTGACCGATTTCCCGCCAATTCGTATCTGGGGCACCATCG
The DNA here is from genome assembly GCF_050600815.1 of Klebsiella sp. 141161. Lineage (NCBI taxonomy): Bacteria > Pseudomonadati > Pseudomonadota > Gammaproteobacteria > Enterobacterales > Enterobacteriaceae > Klebsiella > Klebsiella sp. 141161. Next base: position 469,318 of record NZ_JAQIRN010000002.1, read on the forward strand.
GCTTTATCCTCGCCATGTGGGGCGTTAGCTTCTCGGGCTTCGAGCTTAGCCATATGCAGCTTTATATCGGCGCGACGCTGTCGGTCTTGCTGGCGCTGTTCACCCTGACGCTGCCGCATATTCCGGTCGCCAACGCCCAACGTAACCAGAGCTGGACCGAGATGCTCGGCCTGAACGCTTTTGCGCTGTTTAAAAACAAGCGTATGGCAATCTTCTTTATCTTTTCCATGATGCTCGGCGCCGAACTGCAAATCACTAATATGTTTGGCAACACCTTCCTGCACAGCTTCGATAAAGACCCGCTGTTCTCCGGTAGCTTTATCGTCGAGCACGCGTCGGTATTGATGTCGATTTCGCAGATCTCCGAAACGCTGTTTATCCTGACCATCCCGTTCTTCCTTAGCCGCTACGGCATTAAGAACGTGATGCTGATTAGTATCGTGGCGTGGATGCTGCGCTTCGGCCTGTTCGCCTTCGGCGATCCGACGCCGTTCGGTACCGTGCTGCTGGTACTGTCGATGATCGTCTACGGCTGCGCCTTCGATTTCTTCAACATCTCTGGTTCAGTGTTCGTTGAGAAAGAGGTACGTCCGGAAATCCGCGCCAGCGCCCAGGGAATGTTCCTGATGATGACCAACGGCTTCGGCTGTATCCTTGGTGGGATGGTGAGTGGCAAAGTTGTCGAGCACTTTACCGTTGAGGGGATCACTAACTGGCAAAGCGTGTGGCTGATTTTCGCCGCCTACTCGCTGGTGCTGGCCTTCGCTTTCGTAGCGCTGTTTAAGTATCAACACGTCAGACAGCCTGCCGCCGCGCGCCATCACGCCTGATCGTCATTGCCCGGTGACGGCGCGTTGCGCCTTCTCCGGGCTACCAAATCGCACAGCGCTGTAGCCCCGGTAAGCGACAGCGCCACCGGGGGTTTTGAGGTCATTGGTACCGGCAGTTTCAGCCAGCACGATGATTAAATTAAAGGCAGGCCGCACGGACCGTAGGCCGGATAAGGCGCCAGCCGCCATCCGGCAAAATACGCGCACAATGCCTGGTCCCGGTTTACGCTTTCAGCACATACCCATACAACCGCTTAATACCATCGGTATCCGTTTCGCTATAAACCCCCTGCAGCTCCGGCGAAAAGCCTGGCAGCATATTGACCCCCTCTTCCAGCGCGAGGAAGTAGCGCAGTACCGCGCCGCCCCAGATTTCGCCCGGCACCACGCACAGCACGCCCGGCGGATACGGTAGCGCCCCTTCCGCCGCGATGCGGCCTTCGGCCTCGCTCAGGCGCACCAACTCAACGTTACCGCGGATAAATTCACGGTTGGCGTCCTGCGGGTTCATCACCACCGGCGGGAAACTCTGCTTGCGGAACATCGCCTTTTGCAGGTCTTTAACATCAAAACTGACGTACAGATCGTGCATTTCCTGACACAGCTGGCGAATGGTGTAATCGCGGTAGCGAACCGGGTATTTGTTGTAAATAGTCGGCAATACCTCAGCAAGCGGCGAATCCGCTTCGATATGCTGTTCGAACTGGGCCAGCATCGCCACCAGCCGCGCCAGTTTTTCCGCGCTTTCCGCCGGCGTCAGCAGGAACAAAATCGAGTTGAGATCGCACTTCTCCGGCACGATGCCGTTTTCGCGCAGGTAGTGCGCCAGGATGGTCGCCGGGATGCCAAACTCGGTATAGTCTCCGCTATCGGCATCGATGCCCGGCGTGGTCAGCAGCAGCTTACACGGATCGACAAAGTATTGATTGTCAGCATAACCGCTAAAGCCGTGCCAGCTCGCGCCCGGTTCGAAGCTAAAGAAGCGACGTTCACTGGCGATAGTCGCCGTCGAATGCTCCTGCCACAGTTTCCCGCCGACCAGCGGCGGTACAAACGGCCGCAACAATTTACACTGCGCTAGTATCGCTTTACGCGCTTCGATACCCAGCTCAACGCACTCCGCCCACAGCCGCCGACCGCTCTCTCCTTCGTGGATTTTGGCATTCACATCGAGCGAGGCGAACAACGGATAAAACGGACTGGTGGAAGCATGCAACATAAAGGCGTTATTCAGCCGCTTATGCGGGCAGAAACGCGCCTGGCCGCGCAGATGGTTATCTTTCTTGTGGATTTGTGAGGTCTGCGAAAAACCGGCCTGCTGCTTATGCACCGATTGCGTCACAAAAATGCCCGGATCGTTTTCATTGAGATCCAACAGCAGCGGCGAGCAGTCAGCCATCATCGGGATAAACTGCTCGTAACCGACCCACGCCGAGTCAAACAGAATGTAATCGCAGAGATGGCCGATTTTATCGACCACCTGACGCGCGTTATACACCGTGCCGTCATAGGTGCCCAGTTGGATCACCGCCAGACGGAACGGGCGCCGCGCGTCGGCTTTTTCCGGCGCCGCTTCGCGGATCAGCTCGCGCAGGTAGGTTTCATCAAAGCAGTGGTCGTCGATGCCGCCGATAAAGCCGAACGGGTTACGCGCGGCTTCCAGATAGACCGGCGTCGCCCCGGCCTGGATCAGCGCGCCATGGTGGTTTGATTTATGGTTGTTGCGATCGAACAGTACCAGATCGCCGCGGGTCAGCAGCGCATTGGTCACGACCTTGTTCGCCGCGGAAGTGCCGTTAAGCACGAAGTAGGTTTTATCGGCATTGAAGACTTTTGCCGCAAATTTCTGCGCGTGCTTCGCCGAACCTTCATGGATCAGCAGATCGCCGAGCTTGACGTCGGCGTTGCACATGTCAGCGCGAAAAACGTTCTCGCCGAAAAACTCGTAGAACTGGCGGCCCGCGGGATGCTTTTTAAAGAACGCGCCATGCTGATGGCCGGGACAGGCGAAAGTGCTGTTGTCCATCTCAACGTACTGGCTAAGCGTATTGAAAAATGGCGGCAGCAGTTTCTCTTCATAGCCGCAGGCGGCCGCTTCCAGCTCCAGCCACTCCTGCTCTTTGCCGCTAATCACCGCGACGACTCCTTCCGGTTTATCCGTTTGCGTTTCGCTAAATAGATAGACCGGCAGATTGAATCCGCTGCGCTTGAGCAGGGCCAGGATACCGCTGCGGCTATCCGCCGCGGTGATGACGACCGCTGCCGCATCGGTAAAATCAGTGCTGTCCAGCGCCACAACCTGACGATGGGTGGACAGACGGGAGACCAGCTCGCAGCTGGCGGCAATGTGCATAGATTTCATAAGCGCAAATGCCCGTATCGGGAGTGTAAAAATCTCAGGCAAAGGTGGAGCCTTGCCCAACGATGTGTCCGGGTCTGACGGAATTCAGCTCCGACCGCCGGACATCAGTAAAAGCAGACGCGTCCGATCTTACTGTTGTCCTACAGTGAGCATACGTGGCCTTCACCGCATGGTGAACAGGGAGAGTAAGGAACGAGGCATACCGCGCAGCAGTACGCAGCGGCAACGGCGATGTAATGGCGATGTCGTCATCCCGGCGGCCTCAGGGTAAAGAGGTGAAAATCCGCGCAATCATGGCACCTTTCCGAAAGTGGCGCAAGATGAAATCCATATGCATTCTCCCCACGTATCCGCAAGCCTTAGCGGCGAAACAACGTCATAATAATGCGGACATCAGGAATAATTAACAGGAGTTTACTTTGGTTATAGGGCCATTTATTAACGCCAGCGCGGTGCTTGTCGGCGGCGTACTGGGCGCGCTGCTGAGCCAACGATTGCCGGAACGGATCCGCACCTCGATGACCTCGATTTTTGGGTTGGCATCACTGGGGATTGGTATTTTACTGGTCATCAAGTGCGCCAACCTGCCGGTGATGGTGCTGGCGACGCTGGTCGGCGCGCTGCTCGGCGAAGTGTGTAATATGGAGAAAGGCATCAATACCCTGGTGAGCAAACTCCAGCAACTATTGTCGCCAAAGGGCAGGAAAAAGGCCTCGGCCCACGAGTCTTATATTCAGAGCTACGTGGCGATCATCGTGCTATTTTGCGCCAGCGGTACGGGCGTTTTTGGCGCCATGCGCGAAGGAATGACCGGCGACGCCAGCATCCTTATCGCCAAAGCGTTTCTCGATTTTTTCACCGCCACTATTTTCGCCTGCACCCTGGGGCTGGCGGTGTCGGCAATCTCGGTGCCGATGCTGCTGATTCAGCTGAGTCTGGCGGCCTGCGCCTCGCTTATCATGCCGCTGACCACGCCGATGATGATGGCCGACTTCAGCGCCGTCGGCGGTATGCTGCTGGTGGCGACCGGCCTGCGTATCTGCGGGATTAAGATGTTCGCGGTGGTCAATATGCTCCCCGCCCTGCTACTGGCAATGCCGATTTCGGTCGCGTGGACGGCCTTTTTTGCCTGACGACGCGTGCTTTTACGGCAAAGTGGTGATAGATTGTGCAGTCTGCTGCGAAATTTATAAATTTCGTTGACGAGGCGCGGTGAATCAGGTTTAATGCGCCCCGTTGCCCGGATAGCTCAGTCGGTAGAGCAGGGGATTGAAAATCCCCGTGTCCTTGGTTCGATTCCGAGTCCGGGCACCACTATTTAAAGAACCCGCCCAAAAGGCGGGTTTTTGCTTTTCTGCAGCCGGACTCTCCATCGAACTGCGTTCGATTATTCGCCGCCAACACAACCGCGTTAAAGCTGATGAACGACCTGCTGCAGAATGCCCATGTTAGCCTGGTCCAATACCCGTTCATCCCAACCCATTTCTGAGCTCGAAACCGCAACACTCCAGGCTGAATTTGTACCCTTCGGCAGAATTTTGGCTCTGATCTCGTGGTTTACGGTAACAAAGTCCTGAGTGACCAAACGTTGAATAGGGGCCAGGTTTGCATGTACTACCTGACTTCCTGAACCGACACCAAAACGTAACGGATGTGACCTCATTTCATTGTTGAGCGCCGTTTCTGCTTTTGTCTTATCCGAATAGACTTTGTTGTTGAGGCCCTGGAAGAAATCATTCAGCTTGTTTCTTAGCTTGGCGATAGACTTGATGGTTTCGAGGAAATCTTTATTCGTCGCAACCTGAACATCGGAAAAATTATTACGGAGCAACGCCATCGCGCCAGCGGCCAGGCCGGTCGCGCCGACAGAAGATAACGCATAACGCGCTGCTATACCCGAAAGCGACGAACCCGCCTGCGAGGCGGCGATGGCGGCTGTACCTGCGCCAAAAGAAGCGAGCCCGCCAATGCCTGCCAGTATTTTACCGGCTACATCATAATAGCTTTTAGTCTGATCCCGGTAGACGTTACCGCCGTAACCATACATATGCGCAGGCGTTGTTCTGAAGCGATCAAAAAACGCGGCATGATTGCTCATGGTAGCAGTACGACGACTGGCCCCCGTCAGAGATTCCAGTTCGTATTCTTCGTCGCGTTGTCTTCTGGCAGGCTCTTTACTGGCAGAAAGCAACCGCTCATAGGTATCCATAATCGTGCGATCCGGAGCGTTCTCAAACTGACTCAATGTTCCTTTATCCAGTTCATTGACGAATGAAATAATAATATCCAGCTGCTCCGCGTCAAACCGGGAATGATCGGAGAGAACCGCATTTATCTCGGAGGTAATATCTGGCATTGCAGGCGCTCCAGCGTCGATTAAATTTCTTTATTCTGTTTGATATCCCAACCCGATTTAGTTTCTGCGCCTTTGGTCCCTTGGGAAGACTGCTCCCAATAATGCAGATTAACTTTAGATGCCTGAAACAGGTAATTCACCATAATAGTGTCGGTATGACCCACACCGCTAAAACTGGTTTTCGTCACCAGAACATCTTCAAGGACAACACGCGAATACTCAATTTGCGAGCCGCCGGCTTTGCAAATTGATAGTTCGACTTTAGCGACATGTTTACCGCTAGCGCAAAACTTGAGAACTGCCGGCGTTGCTTTATCTATCAATGCTTGTACCGAAAGGTCCTGAAAATTAACTTTACCCGCTCCGCCACCGCCGCCAACGCTCATATTCCCAGGCTGCTCAGCCGCCCAGCTAAATGACAAAACATCTATCCAATTTTTATGATTTGAGTCGTTAGATTCACCGGTTACCCCATCAACCTTCAGATACATATCAATAGCCATAACAGTCCCTATATTGCATGTTTTAAGAAAAGGAGCCCCCTAATAAGCTAGTTTAAATTTTGCAGATTTAAATGAAGAACACATTACACAAACAAAACCAGGAATAATCTCAGCATCAGTATTCGTTTTGCAAAAGGCTAACATTAACCTTAACGACTACCTTTTTAATCTCCTGCGGCAATGTCGTAATACATCCAGGTTTATGCGGCTCACCAGGCATAAATATCACGAAATTACCAGGCCGTAGCGTAATGGCCTGCTGATTTTCAATCGCATTACACAACTGATAATCCTCTTCAACGTGTATCGCTTCGCACTGCTGTGCACAATTTACCATTCCCCACAGAATACGTTCTTCACCGCTTAGCAACAGTTGAATATCGATATATTGCGCATGCTGTTCCGATTTTTTACTTTCCGCTGGCTGGGTAGTAAATACCATGACGTTCATAAAAATATCGTCACCGCGTAGATTGAAACGTCCAGGAGATTTCTCCTGTGGACAAGCGGCTACCGCCAGCATCAACGCTTCGGCTAAAACGGGATGTATCCCGGAGGCGGTTAGCGTTCCAATATCACCTGCTATCATGAGTTATTCTCCCGAGCCAGTAACACCGCTCCCAGCAATCCCGCGTCATGTCGGTAATGCGCGGGTTGTAACATTACGTGATATACCGACGGTTCCTGCGCAAGGTAAGCTCTCACCATCTCCAGATAACCTTCCGCCAGGCCGATGCTGCCACCGACCACCACGCGCTGGCAATCCGTTGTCGCTTTTACATCAGCGATCAATCTCGCTAAGGTCTGTGCCGAACGGTGAATAAGCCCAATAGCCTGCTCATCATCCTGCCCGGCACGGATGAAAATCGTTTTCGCATCACATCCGCTGAGTTCTCCCTGGGCTGCGGCCGCCATTCCACGTCCGGAAGCAACAGCCTCTACGCAGCCGCGCCGACCACAACCGCATAGCGGTCCATTCGGGTCCGCTAACGTATGGCCCAGATGGCCGGCGAGACCGCCATTCCCGGTGATTAGCCGACCATTACTCACTACACCGCCCCCCACACCTGTGGATACCGTGATGAAAACCATGTCGCGACATTCATCCCCCAGAGCATGGTATTCCGCCCATGCCGCAGCTTGCGCATCGTTAACCGCCAGTGTGGGTAGGCCGGTGATTTTTTCCAGGGTCTGCGTCAGCGGAAAATGCTGCAAACCGCCCAGATTGTGGGGATTGATGGCCGAAAGCACGCCGCCGCTAATTATTCCGGTAGAGGCAATTGCCACTCGCTGGGCGCGAGCAAATAACGGCACGATCAGCTCTTGCAGCGCCGAACATAGCGCTTCCGGCATTTTGCTGGCGGGTGTCGGCAACTCACGGCGTTTAAGGAGGTTCAGGTCATCATCCACCAGCGCGGCGGCGAGTTTGGTTCCGCCGATATCAATAGCAAGCGTAGTCATGACACCGCCTTTTTTAACGCCGAGTTATACCACTGGCAGATATGCTCAAGACGAGTGATGGCAGAGCCAACGGTCACGGCCCATGCCCCCTGGCGCATCGCAGTTGCCGCCTGCGCCGGGGTATTGTAGCGCCCCTCCGCAATCACCCGGCATCCGGCCTCGCTGAGTGTTTTCACCAGAGCGAAATCGGGTTCTTCCGGCGTTTTTACCGTCGTGTAGCCAGAAAGCGTCGTCCCGATAATGTCGGCTCCCTGCTGCTGGCAAGCCATCCCATCTTCAAAAGTGGAACAGTCGGCCATCGCCAGCAAAGCATGCTGATGAATTCGCGCCAGCAGTGCCGCAACGGTAACCGGGCGCAGGCGATCGGTACCATCCACGGCGATAATATCCGCCCCGCCTTGCGCCAGCGCATCAACATCTTCAAGGAACGGGGTGATCCGGACTGGCGAATCGTCGAGATCGCGTTTCATAATCCCGATGATAGGAATAGAAACGACGGCGCGGGTGGCGCGTAAATTATCAATACCTTCAATACGCAGCGCGACCGCCCCTGCCTGCTCCGCCGCCAGGGCCATCGCAGCGACAATTTCAGGCTTATCCAGCGGGCTATTTGGTACAGGCTGGCAGGAAACTATCAAACCACCAGATTGCGCAATGTTTTGATTAAGCTGTTGAAGTAGAGACATCATCATATCCTTAGGCAAACATTCGTGATTGGCCGGGCGCCATGGTTAATTTTTACTTTTCGCTAATGTGCTTTTACCGCGACCAAACGGCACTGCGCCGCTGAACGGTTTGCCATCGATCGCATCATGGGTACGCATGGCTTCCGGGCGGATCCACCGCTGGACGCGAGTTGGCATATCAAGCCCGATGAGTAAGATCACCACGAACGTCAGGCTAAAGGAGAGCGAACCCAGCGCGGTGCCTAAATCCAGGCGTTGAGCAATTAACGCCCCGAGAATCGGCGCTAACGCGCCGCCCAAAGCACCGACGTTGTAAGTAAATCCCAGACCCGCAGCACGCTGATCGGTTTCGAAATAACCGCCGATCAGCTTCGGTAAGATCCCTGAAATTCCTTGACCCAGCATTTGCTGGAAGAACAGTAACAAACCGAGCACCCAAACATTGGTGCCGCCTATCGCAAATACCGGAACGATGAGCAGTTGCGAAGCCAGTAAACTGCAAACGTAAGCTTTACGGGTCCCCAGCCAGTCGCCGAGGAAACCGCCGACGCAGCAGCCGACGGCTGCACCAAAACCGCTAAAGAACAATACGTTAGCAACAGTATGTGGATCATAGGCCAGTTCAGTTTTCAGATAAGTAGGCAGCAGCGCCTGAATCGGCCAGGAGTAGAGGAAAGCGAATAGCACCACCACCATCAACATCACGCCGGTCGGCCAGCGTTTACCGCTGCTTTGCACCATGAAACTGATGAAAATAATGGCGCATACCAGGCCCAGCAGCGCAACCAACCCGGCGATACGCGCCTCGCCGGCAAAGCAGTACCATAACGACGCGCCGGCCACAAAGGTCATGATGATGTTTAGCACCCGATGCTGGCCGCGATAGAGAATATCGACCATCGTACGTACCGGCGCTTTACCTTCGTGCTTCTCTTTCCAGTCTTCCGCTTCCGGAATGTTTTTACGCAGCCAGAGGGCAAAAACGATGGGGACAATGCCGATGAAAAAGAGCGCACGCCAGCCCCAAACGGGCACCACCAGACTATAAACCTGCGCGGCGACGACGGCGCCAACCGAGAAGCCAGAGATCAGAAATCCACTCGCCTTGTTCCGCAAGTGTTTCGGCCAGCTTTCAATAACATAGGTGGCGCTGGAGCCATATTCTCCCGCCATGCCCATCCCAATAACCAGCCGGGCAATAAAGAGAGAGGTGTAGCCAGGGGCAAAACCACAGGCCAGCGTACCCAACGAAAAAAGAACAATGCTGGTCACCATCGCCAGGCGGCGACCGTAGCGATCCCCCATTGCCCCGAGCATCAAGCCGCCAAACCAGCGAGAGATAAAAGCGGCGGAAATCAGGCTTGCCGCCTGCACCGTCGTTAAACCGAATTCCCCCTGAACCTCAGTGAGCACCAGGGCGATTAAGACAAAATCAAAACCATCAAGCAAATACCCTAACCAGGCGGCGGAAAATGCCCGCCACTGCGCCCGGTTAAGATGACGATACCACGGGATGTTCTGGGTTGTTGTACTCATGGTGAGTCTCCCGCGATGGGCTGCGCCCACTCGCTTTGGTATGAATTGAATATCGTTGTTGCCGGATGACGCCCGCTTCAGATGTCTGATTAAATCTCTTATCGAAAGCGCAGTTTATGAGCGTCTCCGGCGAGAAATCAGCCGCGCTCCTGCATTAACTGCTGCGCCAGCGCTTTCAATTCGGCCTGGAATTTATCCTCTACCGGCGCAAACGGTTTACGGCAGAGTGGTACGGAGAGCACATCCATATAGTGCAGCACCGTTTTCAGTCCACGGAATACGCCCACTTTGACTAACAGATCGATGACCTTATTACACTCATGCTGCAGCTGCTGCGCCTTCGCGGTGTCGCCCTCTTTCAGCGCCTGCACGATCCCCAGATAGCGCCAGGCCATAATGTTATAGGTACTACCGATCCCGCCGTCAGCGCCCGCCAGCAAGCCGGAAGCGAAAATTTCGTCATAGCCGTTGTAGAGCACCAGTTCCGGATGCGCGCGACGGATTTGCTCCATTTGATAGAGATCGCCAGACGTTTGTTTTAACGCGCCCACCCCCGGTAATGTCACCAGTTGGTTAATCTGCTCTAAGGTCAGTTTTACCCCACTCAGCGCCGGAATGTTATAGACCACCATCGGTATCCCATCAGCAGAATCAATAATTGCGCGATAATGATCGCAGTGCTCTTCAAAGCTGAACGGGTAGTAGAACGGCGTTACCGCGGAAACCGCATCAAAACCATAGCGCTTAGCCGCCACCGCCAGCTGCTGGCTTTCCGCCGTACTGACGCAACCAACATGCGCAATTAAGGTAATTTTCCCTTTCGCCTCTTCCGCTACGATTTCAAGGACTTCTTCGCGCTCGGACAGGCTCTGAACGAAGGCCTCCCCGGTCGATCCGCCGACGTAAACCCCATCAACGCCCTGCTCAATATTGAAACGTACTAACCGACGCAGGCTCGCCCGATCGATGTTCTGCTGTGCGTCGAATGGGGTCAGAAGCGCGGGCATCACGCCACGTAAATGGCTAACCATATATACCTCGTAATGATGTTTGACTGGATTAACTATGTACCTTTATACCTGTTATACCAGAACATTTTTAAAGCAGTACAATAAGGAAAGCTTATTGTGCGATCGAGTTCACTAAACCGATCGCGAAGCAGGGATCATTTAGCGGATTTTTTGGTTTTACCTAAGGCTCGCCAGGTGGCGGAAACACTTTTGAGGTGGGTTTGCAACGCACGATCGGCTTCGTCCGGATCGCGATCGCGTATGGCGTTAAATATGGCGATATGCTCTTGAAAACTGACGTTATTGTGATGATGAAGCTCTTGCTCCGACACTTTCGGCCGCGCAGCGATTAGCCAGTCAAGCAAAGCAACATGCGTCGCCATAAAGATAGGGTTGCCGGGGATCTCCGCCAGCACGCGGTGGAAATCGACGTCTGAGCGAATAAATTGCGCGTTATCATCCAGCGACTGGCCGTTAATCTCCAGCGCCTTGCTTAACAGGGAAATCTGCTCATCCGTGGCGTTCTCAGCCGCATAGCGCACCAGGCTTGATTCGAAAAAAAGGCGTAACTGCTCGAAATGCGCGATACCGCCAGGCGCGGAGAGAAAATCCTTCGCCAGCCCGGAAAGCTCGGAAATGATGGTGTCCGCCGACGGTCTCGAGACTCGCGCACGTTCGCCATTGTTGATTTGCACCAGGCCCTTACGCTTGAGCGCAGCCAGCGCTTCACGTACCGACGGGCGCCCGACGTTAAAAAACGCCATCAGCTCACGTTCGGAGGGAAGCTGTCCACCTTCGCCAAACTCGCCGCGACGAATCATCTGCTCCAACTCTTCTTCCACCATTTCAGACAACTTTTTGCGCGCCAGTGGGCGTCGGCGCAGGCTGTTGCCGATAGTTTCCTGGGTGTCATCTGACGAGTGATCGAACGCGCTCATAAGTATCGTTTAACCTGGAAAAAAGAGAAAAAGTTTCGCTTTTTCATCATATCACAAATCCTACACGGGTAATGAAGAGCGGTAAGCAGCCGCTTTCCGGAATAAAAAAACAACCGATTGGCCTTTTTTCTTGCAGAACAACATCACTTACTGGAACCCATCGCCCCTCCTGAAAAGCTCACCTGCGATTTGTCCTATAAACGTTTACCCGTTCCATTAAGTTTTTACTTATCATTGCAATTCGCAAATGATATTGGTAATTATTCTCATTAGCATTTGCATTGGTGATTTCTTTGGCAAGGTATACCGAGGCCGTAAGGGAACGAGCATCGTCTGAACAACGGCGCTTTGTCCCTTACCGACCCGCGAAGGCGACGCTATCAGGATGATGCGACACGGTGTCTTCAGGAATTACGGACATCGCCCAGCGCGTTGACCGGCCTCTCATCCGGCAAATGCGGCCTTACAAGCCGCCGTGGCAGTGCGGCGGGGCGTCAGACCGTTCATCAGGACAATGACGCGCAAGCGTTAATGGAAGTCGGGACAGGGAATTCCCGATTCGTCAGCGCGCGCTACGGATTCACCGCCTGCGATAGGGTCGCCGGCGTTGCCGTGCGCCGCGCTGGCGAAACTAAAAAATGGCGCAGCGCCAGGCACAGCCGGGTTAACGATAGTTAACTTCGCGCTGGCCGGCATATTGACTGCGTCGACTTCCTGAATTAGTTCGTCAAGCGGAGAGGGATTTTCTCATGCGTATTCTGTTTGTTGGCCCGCCACTCTATGGGCTGCTGTATCCGGTGCTGTCTTTGGCGCAGGCATTTCGCGTTAACGGTCATGAAGTGCTTATCGCCAGTAGCGGTAAATTCGCCCAAAAGGCGGCCGAGGCAGGGCTGGTGGTGTTCGATGCCGCGCCCGGCTTCGATTCTGAGGCCGATTATCGCCGCCGCGAGGCGCAGCGGAAGGAAAGTAACATCGGCACCAAAATGGGCAACTTCTCGTTCTTCAGCGAAGAGATGGCCGACCAACTGGTGGAGTTTGCCGGACACTGGCGGCCCGACCTTATCGTCTATCCTCCCCTCGGCGTCGTCGGGCCGCTGATCGCCGCCAAATACGATATCCCGGTAGTCATGCAAACCGTCGGCTTCGGCCACACCCCCTGGCATATCAAAGGTGTAACGCGCTCGCTCGCTGACGCCTACCGCCGCCACGGCGTCGAAGCTCCGCCGCAGGATATGGCGTGGATCGACGTGACGCCGCCGAGTATGAGTATCCTGCAAAACGATGGCGAACCGATCATTCCCATGCAATACGTGCCGTATAACGGCGGTGCGGTTTGGGAGGAATGGTGGGAACGCACGCCCGATCGCAAAAGGCTACTGGTCAGCCTGGGCACCGTCAAACCGATGGTCGACGGCCTCGATCTGATCTCCTGGGTGATGGATTCCGCCAGTGAAGTCGATGCCGAGATCATTCTGCATCTCTCAGCTAATGCGCGCTCCGATCTACGCGCGTTGCCGTCGAACGTTCGCCTGGTTGACTGGATCCCGATGGGCGCCTTCCTCAACGGCGCCGATGGTTTTATCCATCACGGCGGCGCTGGCAACACCCTGACGGCACTGCACGCGGGTATTCCACAGATCGTTTTCGGCCAAGGGGCCGATCGCCCAGTAAACGCCCGCGCGGTAGTCGATCGCGGCTGCGGGATCATCCCCGGCGACGGAGGTCTGTCGAGCAGCATGATCAATGCTTTTCTCGACGATCGCGAATTACGTACGGCCTCTGAAGAGGTGGCAGCGGAAATGGCGGCGCAGGCCTGCCCAACCGAGGTGGCGAAAGAACTGGCCGCCATGGCGCAAAAAGGTAATGGCCGCCGTGGCGGATTTCATCTTTAAATTGACGGAGGAGGCTTAATGCCTGCGACTCACTCTCCCACACCCGCGCGGTCATGGATAATCCGCCTTGCGCGCGTGTGCTGGGAACGTAAGAAACTTAGCGCCATCGTAGTGGTGGCGTCGGTGTCGACCATTCTGCTGGCTGCGCTAACGCCGCTACTGACACGACAGGCGGTAAATGATGCGCTGGCGGGAAATCCTACCCGCCTGCCGTGGCTGGCCTGCGGGCTGCTACTGATCGCCTTTTTTGATTTCATCGGTAACTATGTACGACGCGGCTATGCTGGCGAGCTATCGCTGTGGGTGCAGCACACCCTGCGAGGACGAGCGTTCGACAGTATTCAAAAGCTCGATGGCGCAGGCCAGGATGCGCTGCGTACCGGACAGGTGATTTCACGGACCAATAGCGATCTGCAGCAAATGCATACCCTATTGCAGATGGCTCCGGTACCGCTGGCGGTATTTACCTACTACATCGCCGGTATTGCCGTGATGCTGTGGATGTCGCCGGCCATGACGCTAATCGTGGTCTGCGTGCTGGCGTGTCTTGCCATTACCGCGCTGCGCGCCCGTCGTCGGGTATTCGCTCAGACGGGGCTGGCTTCAGACCGGCTGGCGAATCTGACCGAGCACATGCGCGAAGTTCTGGCGCAGATCTCGGTGGTGAAATCCTGCGTGGCGGAACTGCGCGAAACGCGCTGGCTGGATCGTCAGTCGCGGCAGATGGTGCGCGTGCGCATCGGCGCGGCCATTTCGCAGGCGATGCCTGGCGCTACCATGCTGGCGCTACCGGTGCTCGGGCAAATCGTTCTACTGTGCTACGGCGGCTGGTCAGTGATGCACGGGCGAATTGACCTCGGGACATTCGTGGCCTTTGCCAGTTTCCTCGCCATGTTGACCGGACCTACCCGTGTGCTGGCGTCATTCCTGGTGATCGCCCAACGAACCCAGGCATCCGTAGAACGGGTATTCGCTCTGATCGACACCCGTTCGCAAATGGTTGACGGTAGCGAAGCGCTCAATGGTCGAGTTATTGGCCTGCAGCTAGAAAAAGTGAACTTCGGTTATGGCGGCGGCAGCCGTATCCTGAGCGATGTTTCCTTCTCCCTACAGGCGGGTGAAACGCTGGCGGTAGTCGGCGCGTCGGGCTCCGGTAAATCGACGCTGCTAATGCTGCTGGCGCGCTTTTACGATCCCAGCGCTGGCGATATTTGGCTAAACACCAGCACCGGTCGGCAGAACCTTCGCGATCTCAAGCTTGAGGCGTTGCGCCGTCAGGTGGGGGTGGTATTTGAAGACGCCTTTCTGTTTGCCGGAACGGTCGCGGAAAATATCGCCTACGGCCACCCGCAGGCGACGATGGAAGATATTCGCCGCGCGGCGGCGGCGGCAGGCGCCAGCGAGTTTATCAATGCCTTACCGAAAGGCTTCGATACCCGCCTAACCGAGCGCGGCACTAACCTCTCCGGTGGACAGCGGCAACGCATCGCGCTGGCGCGGGCGCTGATTACCGCACCGGAACTGTTGATTCTCGATGACACCACATCGGCGGTAGATGCCGGTACCGAAGCGGAGATCAATGCCGCGCTGGGTCGTTACGCCGATGACCAGCACATGCTGCTGGTGATTGCCCGCCGCCGGGCGACGCTGCGGTTGGCCAGTCGAATTGTGGTGTTGGATAAAGGGCAAGTGGTGGACATCGGCAGCCAGGCTGAGCTTGAGTCTCGCTGCCCGGCGTTCCGCGCGCTGATGACCGGCGACGGGGATTTCCTCGAACCTGGCGCCGGCGGCTGCCGCGATCTTTGGCCAACAACGCCAGCGATGCAGAACGAGGAGCCGCAAGCGTTGCCGGAAGTTGACGGCAACGGTTTTGTCGCCCGCATGACCCGCGTGCCGGAACAGGCGGTTCAACAGGCGCTGGCCGGAGAGGGACGTAGATTGACCTCGCTGCTGCGGCCGGTGGCGTGGATGTTCATCATCGCCGCCCTGCTGATCGCGCTGGATTCTGCCGCTGGCGTCGGCGTGTTAATACTGCTGCAGCGCGGTATTGACTCGGGGGTTGCCGCAGGCGATATGGCGACTATCGGCATCTGCGCCCTGCTCGCCCTGTGCCTGGTGGTCATAAGCTGGTGTTGTTATTCACTACAAACCATCTTCGCCGCCAGAGCGGCGGAGTCGGTTCAACATACGGTACGCTTGCGCAGCTTTGGCCATATGCTGCGTCTTGCCCTCCCCTGGCATGAAAAGCACGTTGATTCACGCCTGACCCGGATGACCGTCGATGTCGACTCCCTCGCCCGCTTTCTGCAAAACGGCCTTGCCGGCGCGGCCACCAGCCTGGTCACGATGTTCGCCATCGCCGCGGCCATGTTCTGGCTCGACCCCATTCTGGCGTTGACGGCCTTAAGCGCAGTGCCGGTAGTCGCGCTGGCGACCTGGGTTTATCGTCGCCTGAGCTCTCCAGCCTATGCCCAGGCGCGCCTTGAAATCGGCAAGGTGAATAGCACTCTGCAGGAGAAAGTCTCCGGCCTGCGCGTCGTGCAATCCCATGGTCAACAGGAGCAAGAGGCCGCCCGGCTGCGCGCATTATCGGATCGCTTCCGCGCTACCCGCGTACGCGCGCAGAAATATCTTGCGGTCTACTTCCCCTTCCTGACCTTCTGTACCGAGGCCTCCTATGCCGCCGTGCTTCTGGTTGGCGCATCGAGGGTGGCCGAAGGCGAAATGACCGCCGGGGTGCTGGCGGCATTCTTCCTGTTGCTGGGGCAGTTTTACGGCCCGGTACAGCAATTATCCGGGATTGTGGATTCCTTCCAGCAGGCGACGGCCAGCGGTAAACATATTGATGAACTGTTGGCGACCGAAGAGACAGAAAACGTCACCCCTTCCTCCACCCAGCCGGCCACGGGTGCATTACAGCTTGATGAAGTTACGTACCGTTATCCCGGCAGCGCTGAGCCAGCGCTGGACAAGCTCACCCTGACCATCCCCGAGGGCAGTGTCGTGGCGGTCGTTGGCCGCAGCGGCGCCGGGAAGTCGACATTGATTAAACTTATCGCCGGACTCTATTCGCCCACCAGCGGGACCATCGGCATTGGGGAACGACAGATGACGGCGACAACCCTTGCCGATTACCGCCGTCAGATCGGGCTGGTCGATCAAGATGTTGCGCTCTTTAGCGGCGATATTGCGGAGAATATACGTTATTCGCGGCCATCCAGCAGCAATGCCGAAGTTGAGATCGCTTCACGGCAGGCAGGCCTGTTTGAGCTGGTACGTCAGCTCCCGCAAGGTTTCCGCACGCCAGTCAATAACGGCGGCGCGGATTTATCCGCCGGACAACGTCAGTTGATTGCGCTGGCTCGCGCCCAGTTGGCGAATGCCCACGTCCTGCTGCTCGATGAAGCCACATCGCGCCTGGATCGCCGCGCGGAAGAGCGCCTCATGTCTTCGTTAACCGAAGTCGCCCGTGCCAGAAAACGCCTGGCGCTAATCGTGGCGCACCGCCTGACCACTGCCCAGCGCTGCGATCTGATCGCCGTTGTCGATAAAGGGCGGCTCGCAGAATACGGTACCCACGAGCAATTACTTGCGGCGAACAGCCTCTACGCCCGCTTATGGCGCGATAGCGTCGGCCCGGCAGATGCACGCAACCAACACGACATAACGGGAGAAATCGTGGGATAGTGATGGTAAGCGTTAGACCTTAATCAACACGCCTAAAGCGGCTGTTCATGGAACAGCCGCTTTAGCTATTTTTACTGGTAGCATGATTTTTCAAAGAGATAGAATGTTCAATATCAATCCACATCCGCCGGTTTCAGCGGCTATCGCCGGCCTGCGCCGCCAGTTGGCTACCGGCAACATTACCAATCTTTCTCATTTCTGGCAGCAGGCCGCATCGCTGCCGGTACCGCTAGTAACAACGGTAGACGGCGCAGCCGATGAACGTGAAGTCACTTTTTTGTGGCGCGCCCGCCATCCGCTCAGAGGCGTTTATCTGCGATTAAACCGGGTAACCGACAAAGAACAGGTGGCAAGAGGGCTGATGACCCAGATTCCCGCAACGGATATCTGGACCCTGACGTTGCGCCTACCGGCCAGCTATTGCGGCTCTTATTCACTGGTGGAGATCCCGCCCGGCACGCCGGAAGAGGTTGTTAACCAGCTTGGGAGCCGCTTTGCCGCTCTCGCCGGACAGGCCGATCCGCTCAATAAGACGCCGGGGATCGCTATTCGCGACGGCGTGCGGGAGTCGGTGCTGGCGCTTGATAACGCCCCCGCTCAATCCGAATGGCGCGGAGGCCGCCACGCCGGCACCTTGCTGACCTCAGAACGGATCGTTGCCGGGCAATCACGGCAGGTGCGTCTGTACCTGCCCGTGGTTGATAAGTCACAGCCGTTGGGGCTGGTGGTGCTACCCGATGGCGAAACCTGGTTCGATCATCTTGGGGTGTGCGCAGCCATCGACGCCGCGATCGATAGCCGTCGCATTGTTCCCGTGGCGCTGCTGGGCATCGACAATATCGATGAGCGCGAGCGCACCACGATACTCGGCGGGCGCAGCGAACTAATACGGGACGTCGCGGAACATCTCCTGCCGACCATTCGCCGCGAACAGCCGCGACAAAAATGGGCGGATCGCTCACGCACCGTCCTGGCCGGGCAGAGCCTCGGCGGCGTCAGCGCGCTGATGGCCGCCCGCCATGCGCCGGAAACTTTCGGTCTGGTGCTCAGCCATTCGCCTTCCATGTGGTGGACGCCAGATGGCGGCAGTCGCCCCCATTTATTTAGCGCAACCGATACTTCATGGGTCAGCGAACATGTGTTGTCTGCGCCACCGCGTACTGTACGTATACGCCTGTGTGTGGGCTCACTGGAAGGTTCGACGGTGCCTCACGTCCAGCGGCTTCATCAGCAGCTACAGGCGTCCGGCGTTGATAGTCATTGCGCCATTTACACCGGCGGGCACGACTACGCCTGGTGGCGCGGCGCCTTGCTTGATGGGCTCGGCTTACTGCAGGGTTGACTTGACCAGCAAGCGCTTTCAGGCAACTGTATGTGCTTTCTGAATAACGAAAATTTCACCTGCGGAAAAGGAATAATCATCAGATGTATGCCCGCGAGTCTCGCTCTACGCGCCCGCGCAAGGCGCTTTTTGCCGTTCTTTCTTGCCTCACCCTCAGCTATAGCGCTTCAGGCTTAGCAAAACCGGATATGCAGCCGTTGGGGCCCAATATCGCCGATAAGGGTTCAGCGTTTTACCACTTCAGCGTCAATCAGTTCGATTCCGCCGACGGCGCTCGCCACTATCGGGTATGGACGGCCATACCGAATAAAGCCGCGCCACCAACGGGCTATCCCGTGCTATATATGCTTGATGGTAATGCGGTAATGGATCGCCTGTCTGACGAACTACTCAAGCAGCTGACGGCGCAATCGCCGCCGGTGATCGTCGCGATCGGTTATCAGACCAACCTGCCATTCGATCTTAACGGCCGGGCCTACGACTATACGCCGGCAGTCAGAAAGAATAATGAAACATATGCTGGCCGCAATAGCGGCGGCAGTGAAGACTTCCGTCAATTACTGGAAACGCGTATAGCCGCTAAGGCGGAGCAAGGGCTGAAAATCAACCCACAGCGCCGCGGCCTGTGGGGCCACTCATACGGCGGCCTGTTCGCGCTCGACTCCTGGCTTTCGTCCTCGTTCTTCCATTCATATTACAGCGCCAGTCCTTCGCTTGGCCGGGACAACTTTGCCCTGCTGAACCGAATCACGGCGGTCGAGCCTGCATCATATTGCGCCAAAAGCCTGGCCATTATGGAGGGTTCGGCGACGCCGGGTGATAACCGGGCAACGCACGCCGCTGAAGTGCTAACTAAAGTACATGCCACCCTCGCCACGCTGAAAGAGAAAGGGGTTAATGCCGCCTTTTGGGATTTCCCTGGCCTGGGGCACGGGCCGATGTTTGACGCCTCATTCCACAGCGCGCTGCTGGATATGAGTCGCGAAAAAGCGTCCAACCAGCATAGTTGTCCTTAACCCAGCGTTGATACTGCCCGCGCGGTTGCGGGCAGTATACTGATGACGATGCGATCAGAATGTCGCCGTCACTCCGGCATAATAGGCCCGACCGGGTTCGTTATAGGTATTCGCCCCTTCGGATGAACGATAGATCTGTTTATCGAAGATATTGCTGACCCCCACGTTCAGACGCAGATTTTTATTAATATCGTAATTAAAGTTGGTACCCACCAGCGAATAAGCCCCCAGCTCTTTACCCGACAGGCCGCCGGTATCTTCGCTGCGCGACTCCGCATGGGTACGCGGTTTTTGTCTACCATACAGCGTCCAGTTGACGCTGGCGGAAAATGCCTGGGTAATCGTCCAGTCCAGGGAGTTGTTGATGGTGTATTTCGGAATAACCGAGAGCGGATTACCGGTATCTTTTTGTTCCGAGGTAATCATGTATGTGGCGTTGGTATTCCATTTCAGACGATCCTTCACCAGCGGGAACGCCATACTGGCTTCAATGCCGTCCACTAACGCTTTACCACCGTTCTGCCACTGGAGGATATAAGCGCCGGAAGCGGTTTGCCCAATAATATCATCGCCGGCCACAATCTTATTCTGATAATCGTTACGGAAATAAGTCACGCTGGCATGATAATCGTCGAGGGCGAACTCCAGGCCGATCTCTTTATTCACGCTGATTTCTGGATCGAGATCTTTGTTACCAATCAAATAGCAGCCGCCTGAAGTAATATCTTTAGGGCAACCGTTGCCTTTCGAATAGAGCAGATAGCCTTCACTGGATTGATAGAGATTTGGGGCTTTAAAGGTTCTGGCTATCCCGGCTTTAATTTTGAAGTAATCACCTAATTCCTGCGACAGGTTCAGGCTGGGGCTAAAGTTGCCGCCGGACTCATTAAGATAATCAAAACGCAGGCCGGGAATAATATTGGTTCCGGGCGTCGGTTCAATATTATCTTCAAAATAGATGGCGCTAATTTGTGAATGATTTTTACTGCTGCGATCCGCCGCTGAACCGGGAATACCGCCAATGTTATTATCATTTACCGATAAACCAGTGGAAGAGGGATCGTCAAGCTCATCGCGGTTCCACTCCGCGCCAACGGTCAGAGTCTGATCGACCCATAGATCCAGCGGAATATTGAGTTCGCCGCTGGTGCGCCAGGAGGTCAGGCGGTTAGTGGTGAATTTCTCATCCGCCGAAATACGCCCTTCGCCGCCGCCGGATAAACCTTCATCCATACGGGTGTTATTGGTTTTTTCGTAATAGACTCCAAAGCGGCTTTGCCCCCAATCCCAGACCCCATTATGGGTAATACCGTAATTCTGCCGATACAGCCGGTTAGTCTCTGCGCCAGATTTCGCCAGGCTTTCAGTCACCGCGCTGGAAGAGCTATTTTGCGTATCGCCGGCGTAGATATTACCCTGACGGCTATATCCGGCTTCAAAATCGAGAATTTGCTGCGGATTCACTTTCCAGGAAACGACGCCGTTAATATCTTTGTTGCGTACCCCTTCGTGGCCGGCGGCGTTTTTCGTCCCCGCGGAAGAGTTAATATCCCAGCTGTCGGCATCGGTTTTATTCAGGTTGCCGTACAAACGCATCGTCAACGCATCGCCGGCCAGCGGCCCGCTCAGGCTAAAGTTGGCGCGTCGGGTGGCCCCTTCATCGCTGCTTTCCGGTTGGTTGGTGTATAACGAGAGCGAGCCATGCCAGTCATTGGTTGGGCGTTTAGTAATGATATTCACCACCCCGCCCGCCGCGCCGGAGCCATAGCGCGCCGCCGCGGGGCCGCGAATGACTTCGATACGTTCAACCTGTTCCGGCGGTACCCAGTTAGTATCGCCGCGGGTATCACGCTCGCCGCGCCAGCTATAGCGTACGGAGTTACGCGAGGTCACCGGGACGCCATCAATGAGGATTAAGGTGTTTTCCGGCCCCATACCGCGAATATCGATTTGGCGGTTATTACCGCGGGTGCCTGACGCGCTGTTGCCGGTGAGGTTCACCCCCGGCATTTTGCGAATAATATCGGAGAGGTCGTTGACCGGAGGGTCCTTTTTAATATCTTCGCTGGTAATAATTGAAACGCCCGGCTGCTGCTTAAGTACTTGTTCTGCGGTGGCTTCAACGACCAGCGTTTCATCGCTATCGTCGGAAGATTTGGCGGCGGATAGCGGGCTATTCAGCCCTACCACAAGCGCGGTGAGCGGCCAGAGGATCTTGTTAATTCTCATACCTATTCCCTAATTCATGCCTAACTTAAAGTGGTTGTTCGTTAAGCTCACATCCTTGCCAGGTATTAATATTGTTATTATGTTTTTATTATGAGAATGATAATTAATATCATTTAAGTGGGGTTAAGGCAATCCTTGACGCGCTAATAACCTGGCGACATGAGAGGGCGCTACAAAATTAAAAGGCGCCATTAAGGCGCCTTTAGCAGTTACTGGCTATTTTCCTCTACCACGGATAATAAATATGTTCCGCCTGTTCGCGCGCCGGCGCTTCATCGCCCTGTAACCGCGCCGCCAGGGTAAAAGCGAAATCAAACACCTTGCCCAGTCCCCGGCCGCTCAGCAGATTGCCATCTTCCACAACGTCGGCGTCCACGTACACGCCATCGCTCACCTGCTGCCAAAGATCGCCGGAACAGACATAGCGACGCCCCTTCAGCAGCCCATTGCCGCCCAGCACGCGGGCGGCTGCGGAGCAAATCGGGCAGATATATTTGCCCGCTTCATCGTGGCGGCGAACGAAGGCAATAACCTCCGCGTTTTTCGCCAGGTTAACGCTGCCTTCCGGGCCGCCCGGCAACACCACGGCATCAAAGGTTCGATCGAAGCTGGCCTTCAGGGTGCTATCCGCTATCATCGGGATAGCGTGGTAGCTCACCACTTCGCGACTCTCGCCGCAGGCAATTGTCTGCACCGCAATATTCAGACGGCGCAGGATATCGATAGTGACTATCGCTTCCCCCTCTTCAAACCCGGGGGCTAATAACACGGCTACGCTTTTCATCTCGCTCTCCATTCCTTGAGGGTTACCAGTACGGGTACCAAATCTGTCGCAGCCGCGCCAGCAGCTCAAGATAGAAATAGTCACCCCAGCTACAGCATTGATCGACGCCCTTGCCGCTACCCATGTGATAAACCGAGTGCTGCAACAACCCTTCGGTCGGTGTGTCGTCGTGGGCCAGGTAGTTGTCGGTCAGCGACAGCGCAATGCGCAGCGCCATCTCTTCGTAATACGCGCGGTTGGCGTCGAGCGTTGGCAGCGCCTTGACCAGCTCCAGCAGACCGCAGGCGGCAATCGCCGCTGCCGAACTGTCGCGCACGGCATCGGTGCCGAGCAGCGCCAGATCCCAATGGCAAACATCATCTTCCGGCAGACGGTTGAGGAAGTAGTGCGCCAGGCTGCGCGACAGTTCAACCATCTGCTTATCGCCGGTGTGCTGATAGCTCAGCAGGAAACCGTAAATGCCCCACGCCTGGCCGCGCGACCAGCATGAAGTATCGCTGTAGCCCTGATGGGTGTTACCAAAGCGCGGCTCGCCGGTCTGTACATCCATATAGTAGGTGTGATAAGTCGAAGCGTCTTCACGCACGATATAATTCGCCGCCTGCCCGGCGTGGGCCGTTGCCGCCTGCGCGTAGCGCGGGTCGCCGGTCTGCTCGCTGGCCCAGTACAGCAGCGGCAGGTTCATATTGCAGTCGATGATCATTCGCCCCTGCTGCTCCGGATCGTTTAAGTCGCCCCACGCCTGAATAATTTTGGCCGTCGGGTTAAAACGCTCCATCAGGCGCTCGGCAGCCAGCAGCGCCGACTGGCGAGCGGCTTCATTGCCGGTGAGCCGCCAGGCGCTGATGCAGGAGAGCGAATAAAGGAAGCCGAGGTCGTGAGTCGCGGTGTCGATACGCTGCTCAATACGCCGGGCGAACGACGGTAAATAGCGCTCGGCGGCTTCGCGGTAGCGCGCTTTGCCGGTCATCTCCCACGCCAGCCACAGCTGGCCCGGCCAAAAACTGGTGGTCCACTCTACGTTCTCGGTACGCGGCCAGATACCGTTTTCACAAGCTTCGCCGGGGAACTTATCGCCGAAGGCAACGATATTTT
The DNA here is from genome assembly GCF_050600815.1 of Klebsiella sp. 141161. Classification (NCBI taxonomy): domain Bacteria; kingdom Pseudomonadati; phylum Pseudomonadota; class Gammaproteobacteria; order Enterobacterales; family Enterobacteriaceae; genus Klebsiella; species Klebsiella sp. 141161. The sequence continues at coordinate 493,045 of NZ_JAQIRN010000002.1, forward strand.
TGTCGAGCTTGCGCGTCACGCGGTCCAGCGCGTCTTCCAGCTTCTGGCTCAACGCCAGGCGGTCAACCTGATGCAGTTCTATCGGCCGCAGCGCTTCGGTGATAACAGATTTGGTCATAACAACTCCTGAATTAATGTTTGGCCGGTTCAGCCGAGGCGGTATCTAAAGCCGGAGTAAAGGGTCGTGAGGCATCGCGCTTCGACTGGCAGCGCGATAGCGTAAAAGCGGAAATCAGCGTAAACGTCAGGGCGCAGCAGCCCATCAGCAGATAGGTATGCTCAAAGCCGATTTTGTCGTACAGGTAACCCGCCGGCGGCGCGACCACAATCGATCCGACATAAATCATCGCCTGGTAACCCAGCAGGTACATCGTGGCGTTAACCCGACGATGGAAGTGTTCGGCGATGTATTTGAAGACTGAAATCAGCAGCAGCGCGATCTCGACGCCGTAAAACGGTTTGATGATGGAGATGACTATCGGGTCGTTGGTCAGGCCGGAGGCAATCAGCCGCGCCCCCACCACGCAGCCGCAGAACAGCAGGCCGCGCTTGGCGCCATAATGGTTCACCAGCCACGGGATAAACATCATCATCACAAACTCCATCCCCGACTGGACGGTACTCAGATAGCCGTACCAGGCGTTCCCTTGCTCTTTGGTGGCGAAGAACGAGACGAAATAGCGCGGGAACTGCTGCTCGGCGATGAACATCATCCACGCCACTCCGGCGACGTAGAGGCTGAACATCCAGAATTTGCGATTTTTCAGCAGCATCAGCACATCGGCAAAGACTATCTTATTCGCGGAAATGACGTTGTTATTGCGCAGCTGTTCATCACCGATTTTGAGGCTAATCAGCACCAGCAGCATCAGTACCGAGGTGCCGCTGCTGAGCAAAAAGTTAGCCAGCGGCGTGAAGTTAAACAGCAGTCCGGAGACCGAAGCCGCCATCGCCCAGCCCAGCGAACCCCACATTCTGATACGGCCAAACTCCAGCCCGTACAGACGGCTAAAGCGGTCGGCATAAGATTCGGAAGCCGCCACCCCGGCGTACCAGCCAAGGCTCAAATACAGCGCGCCGATGATAATCCCCAGCGTCGCGTGGCTTTGCAGCAGCGGCTGGTACACCAGCGCGAAGAACGGCGCCATCAGCGCGGAAATGGCGCAGACAAAATAGAGCAGCCACTTGCTCATGCCGATTTTGTCCATGATGTAGCCGTACACCGGTTTCAGGACCACCGCGAAAACGCCATTAATGGCGAACACGCTGCCGATGGTAATGCTATCGAGGCCTACCTTCTGGCTCAGCCACAGCGCGTACAGGCCAAAACTGGATGACCAGGTGAAGAAGTAGAGAAAAATAAAGGTACTCATTTTGTACTGCGCGGCGCGTACGGACGATGATGTGCTCATAGCGATGCCTCCGGGGCCAGAACGAGCGTCGTTTCTTGTCGTGCCGTCACGAAGCGTACCGCGTCATCGCTAATGAAGGCCTGTGGGCAGTGTTGCGGTTCGAAGTCGGCGGCATTCCCCGCCCATACCGCGCTTACCAGGCAATGCGTCCCCGCATCAAGCTCGCCGCGCAGCACCGGCACCGCCGCGCGTTCGGCGAACAACAGATTGCTGTTCGGCGGCGTCAGTACCGTCTCGCCACGGCGGGCGTGCGGATGTAAACAGAAAATCGCCGAGATATCGCGGGCGTTGCGTAAGCAGCAGGCGCCGTCACTCTCTTGCGCCTGCGGCAGCGGACGATTCGCCAGGCTAAAGCCGCCTTCCGCGCAATCCAGCGCGCGCTGGGTAGTTATGCGATGGACGCGCAGCTGCCAGTCGCCCCGCGCCAGTAGCCAGCTATCAATCACCACGTCGCGCCACGGCAGCCAGCGGCTGTAAATAGTGCCATCAGCGGTGACCACCTGCTCGCATTCGCGGCGGCCGCGCCAGTAGTTATCCTTTTCGGCCAGCAGCAGCATCGAATCGGGAGCGGCATGGTTCAACCCGTAGCGCCCCCGCTCAATGGTGAAACCAAAGCGGGTGGAGTAGGCAAATTTGCAGTATTTCGCCTCGGTATTAACGAAGTTGTTCAGCTCCAACTGGCCGGAAGTTAGCATCCACAGGTGATCGGCCTGATGTACCAGCACCTGATCCGCATGGGCTATTGTGTGCTGCGCGGGCAGCGGCGGCAGCGGCAACTCAGCCGCCTGCCAGAAGGCGTCGCCCTCGCCTAACGCCAGCACCAGCATGGTTTTCAGCCCCCAGTACGGTGAACCCGGCGCGTTGTAATCTTCCGCCATCGCCAGGTTCGGGTAGCTGTAGCCAACGCTCAGTACGCCGTCGCGGTCGAACATCGGCTGCTTCAGCCACCAGCGCAGGTGGCGTAACACGATGCCTTTCATCACGCCCGGCGAAAAGACTTCCAGCCCGGCGAAGGCCGCCGCGCTCCAGAACGCCGCTTCGGCAAAGCGATAGGTCAGACTACGGCCGAACGGTATCGCCGCGCCGTCATCGGCAAAGAAATGGATGAAGTCAGAGGAGAAACGCGCGGCCCGCTGACGCAGTTCCGCACAGCGCTGCGGATCGACATCGGCCATCAGCTTCGCGTAAATCAGGCCATAGAAATGGAAGCCCATCGAAATGTAATAGTCGCGCGGGCGGCCCGGACCATCCGAGTACCAGCCATCGCCGAGGTAGTAACGTTCCATGGCGGCGAAATGATCTTCCCGCGCCTGCGGATTGGTCGGCATACCGCAATAATGAAAGCCAACCTGCACCAGAATCGGAAAGAAGTGCCAGTTATTATCCGGGATATCCTGGGTCTCGCACTGCTTTAACCAGCGCCATAAGTTCTCTTTTTCCGCAGCAGTGAAGTGCGCCAGTACGGTTTCGCCCGCCAGCGCCAGCAATAATCCGTAAGCCGCCATCTCGACAATGCGTTGATCGTAAGGCGCTACTTCGCCCCAGTAATCGGCATGCTGCGGATTGGTGCCGTTTTTTATCGCCTGTAAATAGAAGGAGAAATGCTGCGGCTCGCTGCCGCCAGCCAACAGCGGCGTCACGCCCCACAGCAGGCGGGAAAAGGTTTCCATGCTCGCGACCTGCTGGCCGTAGTGAGCGGTGAAGTTCGCTAAATCAATGCGGCTGGCGTCGTTTTTAAAATAAGGCGCCACCGCGTTCAGCATTTCATTGACCAGCCGTAGCACCTCTTCCCGGCTTATCAGTGGGTTATCCAGATGAATATTTTCAGGTTGCACAGGGTCCTCCCGTATAACACGAGGATAGAGGTAAGTTATTGTTATTAGGCTTTTATCAAGCCACGTGTGCGACGTCTGGATGAAGAGTAACCGCTTTTATTCCCGGCGCTGAGTGAGCGGACTCACAAAATTAAACCGCCATTTCATTTTTGCTGGATTTTGTCGACCGCACGGAGGATAAATTGCAAATGATGGCGTAAAAATTTAAATCTGTTGTCCTGGAGGCAAAATGGGCGAAGCGCAACTGCTGGAACGTATTACGCTCGATCGGCAGGCCATTTCGTTTAATCGCATGTATACCACCAGCGTGCTTTACTACCACTGGCATCAATGCGTTGAATTGCTTTATATTTCCAGCGGCTACGGCATCGTGGTGGTGGATAACCAGCACTACACCGCCCGTCCTGGGCGATTATTTATCTTCCCGCCCTTCCGTTTGCACAAAGTGCAGGTCGATCATAGCGATAAAAATCCTTATCACCGCACCACCATGCACATTGAGCAGTCGGTCGTTGAGAGCGCGCTCAGCGCTTTCCCGCGCCATCAGGCCCAGTTCGCAGCGCTGGCCGCCAGCAATCTGCCGGCGCAAATTTACGACCTCAGCGAGCACGCGGCATTTATCGAAAGGATCCTTGAACAGTTTCAGCGTCTGGAGGATAACGAGCAGACCACCGCCTGCGAGGTGGCGTTTTTGATGATGCAGCTGATGACGTTTCTACCCGAGCAGCCGCAACGCTACCCGCCGCGCCAGCAGACCGTCGCCTCGCGGATTATGAACTGGATCGAAGCCCACTATGCCAGCAAGTTTTCTCTTGACCAGCTGGCTTGCGACCTCGGACTTTCGCGCAGCTACACCTCGCGGGTTTTTCGTCAGCAGACCGGCGGCAATATCCATGAATATTTGCTCACCCGGCGAATAAAACGCAGTTGCGATCTGCTACGTAATAGCGATGAGAGCATTGATGCCATCGCATTAGCGGTGGGATTTGGCGAGGTGACCTACTTCATTACCTGTTTTAAAAAGATGATGCGCCAGACGCCGCTGCAGTACCGTAAGGCCAGCCAGCGGCGCTCCGCTTTATAACTTAATCCATCGCCTGCTTGAGGCCAACCTGACGGCGACGCCAGGCGCTATCGCGGCTCGCCAGCCAATAGTACAGCGGCGAGGTTACCAGCAGGCCAACCAGCCAGGAGAGATCGGCGCCGTTAAACCACGCCGAGACCGGGCCGACGTACAGCGGGGTATTCATAAACGGGATCTGCACCAGGATGCCGATGGCGTAGGCCAGCAGCGCGTGCGGGTTGTAACGGCCATAGATACCGCCATCCACCTGAAATATCGAGTTAATATCGTAGTTGCCCTTGTGAATGGCGTAGAAATCGATCAGGTTAATCGCGGTCCACGGCACCAGCACCACCAGCAGGGCCAGGACCAGATCGATAAAGTGGCTGATAAAGTCCGCCGAGGCGAAGATCGCCGCCGCCACGCAGCAAATAAGCACGATGACCGACAGCAGCGCGCGGCTGCGGCTGCCGGGGATCCAGCGCCACAGAAAGGTTTGCACCAGGGTTATCACCGACATCACCGCGCCATACAGATTAAGCGCGTTATGGCTGATGACGCTCAGCAGGAACAGCACCAACATCAACGGGCCTATCGCACCGGTCGCCAGCTTTACCGCATCCATGGTTTCCAGCCCCACCGGCGTTGCCAGCACCGCTACCGCGCCGAAAATAAACGACAGACTGGAACCGAGCGTCGAGCCAAGATAGGTGGTCCAGAACGTCGCGGCGACGGGCACATCCGCCGGCAGGTAGCGCGAATAATCAGAAACATACGGGGCGAAGGCAATCTGCCACAACGCCGCCAGCGACACGGTGGCCAGCCAGCCCGAGAAGGAAAAGCCGCCGCGGGTTAAGAAATCGGCGGTATGCAGATGCGTGAAGATGTAGCCAAAGCCGACCATAATGCCGATGCCCAGCACCCAGGTGCCGATTCGGTTGAGAATGTGAATACATCGGTAGCCGATAATGCCAATCACGCAGGATCCCACCGCGCCGATCACGATCCCAACCGGCAGTGGGACGGCAGGGGCGATGCCGTGCAGCGACTGCCCAGCCAGCACGATGTTCGAGGCAAAGAAGCCGACGTACATCACCCCGGCGATCGCCACCACCAGCAGCGAACCAAACGATCCAAACTGCGCGCGGCTCTGGATCATCTGCGGGATCCCCATCTGCGGCCCCTGCGCCGAGTGCAGCGCCATCAGCGCCCCGCCAACCAGATGGCCGACTAAAATCGCAGCGATCCCCCACAGCAGATTCAGGTGAAAGATCTGTACCCCCAGGGCGCCAGTAACGATCGGTAGTGGCGCGATGTTGCCGCCAAACCACAGGGTAAAGAGATCGCGGGTTTTACCGTGGCGATCTTCTGGCGGAATATAGCCAATGGTGTGCTTCTCAATAAGCGGCGGCGATGATTCTTTGGTCGGCATAGCATTCTCCAAAGTCAGAAACCATTAATAATGGTTGTGATGTGCAGGTGTTTTTATGTTTTGGAGATAATGCGCATTATTTTGCGAAAGGGTAAATTACTTTGTTTATGGCTACAGGAAATAAAAAAACTAATTAGTCCGGCAGGACGCCGATAAATATCATAAAAATTTATCATAACCGTTCCGGTAAGATTAAATAATGATATTTTCAACGCAGCGGTAAGTTGTCAATTAGTAATACAGAATAAATAATCGCGAGGCGGTGAATTTACGGCGGATAATAAAATACGGGCCGTTATTCAGGCCCGTATTATGTGATAAGTTAAAACTCAAACGGCAAGCGTTTAACTAAATAACTTACCTTTCAGTAGATTAAGCCCTGCGGAGACCAGGTCGCCCTGGGCCGGCGCTTCGCCCTGCGGCGACAGGCCATCGACGATTTTTGGCAGGTATTCCGCAATCAGCGATGAGGCAATTTGCGAATCAACGCCCAGTTTGGCGCCGAGATCCTGCAGCGCAGGCGAGCCGAACACCGAGGTAATCTGATCGCTATTCACCGACATATTACTCTGCTGACTAAGCCAGGACTCGACGATTTCACCTAAGCCGCCGCTGCGGAATTTTTCCAGAATCCCCTGGATACCGCCCTGCTGTTCAATCCAGGCCATGATCGCCTGAAGTTGTTCAGCCTTGCCAGCCTGCCCGCCAAGCACGCCGCCGATTTGATCTAATAATCCCATTACAGACTCCATCAAAACGTTGCTATTAATCCCTGATTCACGGCTTACTTCGCCGGGATAATCAGCACCTGCCCCGGATAGATCTTATCGGGATGCTTCAGCATCGGTTTATTGGCTTCAAAAATACGCTGATAGTCATTGGCGGAGCCATACATCGCTTTCGAGATGGCGCTGAGGGTATCACCGGATTTAACCGTATAGTAACGGCTTTCCGCTCCGCTCTGCGTCACAGTAACGCTATCGTTGACCTGGCCAATCCCGGTTACGTTACCTACCGCCACCAGAATTTTTTCCTTATCTTCCTGTGAACCGACGTCGCCCGTTACCGTCGCGGTACCATCGTCCGCTACGGCAATATTGACCTTTTCGGCACCAGGCAGGTTAAGACTATCAATATGTTTTTTCAGCTTGTCAGCCTGATCTTCCTTGCTGGAGCCGGACACGGCATCCCAGATCTTCTCGCCCGCTTCTTTCACAAAACTTAATAATCCCATCTATCCATACCTCCATTACTGTTTCACGATGAATGCTTTCATCAGACACGATAATCATAGCTTATAAATACCGTTCACTTCCTTTAACAAATGCTCGACGAAACGGGTAAGTTTTGGTAACGGGCGCAGATCCTGGCGCCACAGCAGGTGTATCGGCCTCGGTTCCGGGGTGTAATTTTGCAAAATACGCACCAGTCGGCCATTGGCTAAGTCTTCCGCCAGCAGCACTTCCGGCTGCAATAACAGCCCGGCGCCGGCCACCGCCGCCATACGCAGCGCGTAGCCATCGTTGCAGCGCAGCACCGCGTCGCGCTTCCAGCGCACCTCTTCCGCAGCGCCCGGCAGCCGCCACTCGTTGCGCGCGGTCCACACCGTATGCGAAAGACACTGATGCCCGGCTAAATCAGCGGGGGTTTGCGGGGTGCCGTGGCGCGCCAGATAATCCGGCGCCGCGCAGATCGCCATACGATAGGGAGCGAGATATTTCGCCACCAGATCGGTACGCTGGATGTCGCCGATGCGAATCGCCAGATCGATTCCCTCATCTACCAGGTCCACCATGCGGTTCGTCAAATCAAGCTCGACGCGTACCTCCGGCCAGGCCTGCAGAAAGGAGGCGGTCAGCGGCGCGATAATGCTGGCGCCGAAAGAAACCGGCGCGCTCACCCGTAGCGTACCGGCAGGGGCCAGCCGTAACCTTTCAACCGAACGCTCGGCATTCGCCACCTGCTCTAGTACCCGTCGGGCCTCGTCAAAATAGACTCGCCCGGCATCGGTCAGGCTTTGCCGACGGGTATTTCGCTCCAGCAGGCGGGTACCGAGCTGGCCCTCAAGTAAGGCGATATATTTGCCGACCATCACCGCCGATATTTCGAGACGCGCCGCCGCGCCGGTGAAGCTACCGCACTCCACCACCGCGACAAACGTCTCCATTCCACGCAGTTTGTCCATATTACAAACTCCTGGTTAGTAATCATCTAACTTTTAGCCAGTTTATCCGACAATCGATTAATTAAAGAATAGAGGCTCACTTCACTGAGGAGTTTGCGATGAAAATTATCGTTATTGGCGCCAGCGGTACCGTTGGCCGCGCGGTTGCGGAAGAACTGAGCCGCCAACATGAGGTTATCCGCGTTGGCAGGACCCACGGCGACGAGCAGGTTGATATCACCTCGCAGCACAGCGTGCAGGCGCTGTTCGAGAAAATTGGCCCGGTCGATGCCATCGTCTCAGCAGCCGGTAGCTTATACTTTGGCCCGCTAAGCACGATGACCGACCGCGATTTTGACCAGGGACTGCAGGATAAACTGCTGGGGCAGATTCGTCTCGCCCTCACCGGCCAGCATTATCTTAACGATGGCGGTTCCATCACCCTGATCAGCGGCATCGTCGCCGATGAACCCATCGCTCAAGGGGTGAATGCCACCACCGTTAACGCCGGACTGGCCGGCTTCGTTCGCGCCGCCGCCTGTGAATTACCGCGCGGGATCCGCATTAACCTGATAAGCCCCACCGTGCTCAGTGAATCCGTCGAAGCCTATGACGGCTTTTTCCCCGGTTTCTCCAGCGTATCGGCCGCAGCGGTGGCGCAGGCCTACCGCCGCAGCGTCGAAGGGATCCAAAGCGGGCGGGTTTATAAAGTCGGTTATTAATTATTTTCGGGCAGGATGTCGCATTCCTGCCCTTATATTGATTATCTGTTGGTTATTGTGAAGCGCCTCGCATAACGCCCTTATCCACATTATATGTGTGACTTTAGGTTACTCAATACGACAATTCTAATGTCATGATGTATCAGCTAATTATTTTATTTCCCCATTATTTTATGGGGTCAAACATCTATCTCATTAGACCGCAATAAAAACAGGGAATTGTTATTTCTCTCTACGGTTCATCATTCTAATCCCCTCGCAATATGGCAGAGTTTTATCTGCCCGATAAAAAACCATCAGCGGGTTTGCCAGTAAAAAATTAAGCACGAAGCATAAAACTCTAAAAAAAACTAAACGCACAAATGCAGCGTTTTTCCAGCGCCGGGTAAAGCATTTTTTTTATATCCAGCACCGATATTTTTTGTCATTTCGCAAATGATACAGAGTTGTAAAAATGGTGAATGAAATGTTGTGATGAGTAGATTAGCTGTACTCCTCATTGAAATATCACTCTTACGCTGATGAAGACCAAAATAATGAGAGAGCACCATGACAAAACATCAATCTGTTAATGTCGAGAATCTTGAAAGTAATACCATCAGACCTATCCCCTTAAATATGCGTCACGGCAAACCAGGCGATCTCTTTACCATTTGGTTTGGCTCCAACATTATGTTGTTAACGGTCATCACCGGCGCGATGTCGGTGACGATTTTTCATCTTTCCTTTTTATGGTCAGTGATTGCGCTATTTATCGGCAGCCTGGTCGGCGGGCTCTTTATGGCGCTGCATTCGGCGCAGGGGCCAAAACTCGGGGTGCCGCAAATGGTCCAGACCAAGGGGCAATTTGGCTCCTATGGTTCGGTACTGGTGGTCTCCATCGTCGTACTGATGTATATCGGCTTTACCGCCTCCAGTCTGGTGCTCGGCGGGCAGTCGATGCACGCGATTTATCAGCCGATGAACTCGGACATCGGGATTATCGTGGTCGGCGCGCTAAGCCTGTTCGCCACCATCTTTGGCTATAAGATCATCCACTCCTACGCGCGGATCATGTCGTGGATTTCCGGCATCGTACTGGCGGCAACCTTCGTGTGGATAGTCTTCATCCATGGCCTGCCGGGCGATTTTGTCGACCGCGGCGGCTTCAACATCGTCGGTTTTCTCGGCGCCGTCTCTATCGCCGCGCTCTGGCAGCTGGCCTATGCGCCGTATGTCTCTGACTATTCCCGCTATATGCCCTACAGCACCAACGATAAAAGCGTCTTTTACGCCAGCTATTTTGGCTGCATTCTCGGCTCCTATTTGCCGATGGTGCTCGGGGTACTGGTGGCGATTTGTATCGGTAATGACGATATTATTCAAGGGATTATGGATCTGACCGGCAGCATGGGGGCGATAGTGATTATCGTACTGGCGCTGGGGATCGCCGCCACCAACTCGATGATGCTGTACTGCGGCGTACTCTGTACCCTGACGCTCGGCCAGACCTTTATCGACGGCTGGTCGCCGATGGCGCGGGCACGCATTATCACCGCTATTTTGACCATGCTGCTGGAGATATTCCTCGCTATCTATGGCCAGGAAAATTTCCTGCTAATCTACACCAACTTTATTACCGTGCTGTTGTATGTGCTGGTGCCGTGGACGGCAATTAATCTGGTCGATTATTATTTAGTGGCCCATGGCGAATATCACGTTGAGTCTTTCTTTAAACGCGATGGCGGTATTTACGGCTACTTTAATGCAACGGCAATATCCTGCTATATCCTCGGTATTCTGGTCGAAGTACCGTTTATGTCGACCTCAATTTATACCGGGCCAATCGCCCTCACTTTCGGCGGCGCGGATCTCTCCTGGATTATAGGTTTATTGGTGGTCTCACCGGTCTATTATTATTTCTCGAAAGCGAAGAGTGTTAAAAGCATGGCTTTTGCTAAAGAGAAGATTTAAAGCCCACAAGAAAGCGCGCCGCCTTTGCGGCGCGCCGGCGTTTAAGCTGACATCCAGCGGCAGAGGTTTTTCAACATCTGCGCGCACTTTTCCAACTGCGCCTCGCTAACAAATTCATCCGCCTTATGCCCCTGCTCCATACTCCCCGGACCACAAACAAGCGTGGCCACGCCGGCCTCATCAAACAATCCGCCTTCGGTGCCAAAAGCAACCGTTGAAAAATCCTCGCATTCGGCCCACTGCGCCAGCCAGCCGGCGAACGCCGACTGCGGGTCGCTCAGCAGGCCGGGATACTGGCTGAGCGGTTGAAAGCTAATAGCCGATCCCGCCACCTTCGCGCGCATTTTTGGCAACAACTCGCCTTCGGCATACGCCTGCAGCGAGGCCAGCGCATCATCGACCGACACATCCGGTAAATGGCGAATTTCAAAATCGAACTGACAGTGCTGCGGTACAATATTCAACGCCGCGCCGCCCTTAATCACCCCCACCTGCAGGGTGCTGAAAGGCGGATCGAAACGCGAATCCTTGCGAAGCGCAAGCTGCTCGCCCAGCTCGTCCAGGCGGCCAATCAGCTTTGCCGCCCAGGCAATCGCATTCACGCCATCAGGCGCATAAGCGGAGTGGCAAGCGTGGCCGTGAACATCGCAGCGCATCGCCAGCTTCCCCTTGTGACCATAGACCGGGCGCATCTCCGTCGGCTCGCCGATAATGCACATCGCCGGTTTCTCTGTCGACGCCTGCAGATGGGCGACCAGGCTGCGTACGCCAAGACATCCCACCTCTTCATCGTAGGAAAAAGCCAAGTGCAGCGGCATGCGTAGCGGTTGGGCGAGAAAATCAGGAATGGCGGCCAGTACACAGGCGAGGAAGCCTTTCATATCGGCGCTACCGCGGCCGTAGCAGCGGCCATCGCGTTGCGTGAGGGCAAAAGGGGGAACCGTCCATGGCTGGCCGTCAACCGGCACCACGTCGGTGTGGCCGGACAGCATAACGCCGCCGGGCCCCGCAGGGCCCAGTCGTGCATAGAGATTAGCTTTTCTCCCTTCCGCATCATAAAAGCGCTGCGTTTCGATTGCGAAGCCGTGGAGATATTCGGCGATATCGTCGATCATCGCCAGGTTCGATTCGCGGCTGGTGGTGTCAAACGCCAGCAGCCGCGCCAGAATATCCTGTAATCGACTATTCATCGCCGGGTACTCCGTAACTGGGAGCCTCCCGCGGATCGAGAGCGCGCGTCACGTAAGCCTGCATTTGCGGTTCATAGGCCTGCCACAACGCCGCCAGCTCGCCAATCGGGTCCGTTTCACTCCAGTCAACGCGCAGATCCACCAGCGGCCAGGAGTAATCATCCACCACCTTTACCGCCGCCGAATGGACCGGCCCGGCCTCGCCGCCCTCTGCTACACCGGCCTGCAGCGCGGCAACCAGTCGCGTCGCCAGCTCGCCTTCGGTTTGCGAAAACGTTGCCGCCATCGCGGCAATCACCGCTTCAGATGCCAGCATATTACCGCCGGCGATACAGTTATCGCCCTGCACAACATGCCAGGTCCCCAGCGTTTTATCGCCGCTGAACCACGCGGTCTGGCCGCTGGCGTCGATGGCGATAATCTGCCGATAGCGGCTAAAATCATCTTCCGCCAGCGCCCGGCGCATCGCTTTCTCCGCCGTCAGCCCCTGCTCCATCTGCGCCAGAGTGAGTTGCCCCAGCGCCGGTAAGGTAATGTTCTGGCTCGATACCGCCCCTACCCCCGCCTGCAGCCACGGGCAGCGGGCGCCGACGGCAATGCTTGAAGAGCTGATCGCGATACCAAACTGCCCGCTTTCCGGGCAGCGTGCGGCAATCGAAAATGTCATTCTGCCTCCTTATTTCGCCACGTCATCAGGGATGACGGCGATAACATCGATTTCCATTAGCCACTGCGGCTGCGCCAGCGCGGAAATCACCAGCCCGGTGGAGATCGGGAACACGCCTTTTAGCCATTTTCCTACCTCCTGATAGACCGGTTCGCGATAGCGCGGATCGATAATATAGGTGGTGGTTTTGACGATATGCGACAGATCGCTACCCGCCTCTTCCAGTAGCTGTTTGACGTTTTTCATCGCCTGTTCCGCCTGCGCTCTAGGGTCGCCAAGGCCCACCAGATTGCCGGCAAAATCCGTCCCTACCTGGCCGCGAACGTAGACGGTATTACCGGCGCGCACCGCCTGACATAAATCATTGTCCAGCGTCTGATTAGGGTAAGTCTCTTTGGTATTGAACATCCGAATACGAGTATGGGTCGGCATAATGGTTATCCTGTTCAGTAAGTCATGATTAACGCTGGCTGGCGTCTTTGTACTGGCTATATTTACGGCGGGTAGCGATATGGTCGGCGATATGCTTCGCGTCGTGCCAGACGCCCCAGATAAAGGTTGATCCCCGGCGCGATAACCACGGCAGGCCGAGGAAGTAGACCCCCGGTTCGCTGGAGACGCCGCGCTGATGCTGAGGACGGCCCTGTTCGTTGAAAGCGTTAACGTTGAGCCAGCTGTAGTCCACCGCATAGCCGGTGGCCCAGATAATGGTGTTAATCCCCGCCCGCGCCAGATCGAGCGACAGGATCGGCGACGTCATGCAGTCCGGGTCCGCTAAGAATTGCCGTGCGGCGGGCTCTTCCGGTAAATCCAGGCCATTGGCGGCGATGTAAGCATCGGCGGCATCCAGCAGCGCCAGGTAGTTTTCATCGCCGAGACGAATATTTTCGACGAGATTATTTTTAAAGGAGACGGTGCCCCCAGCGAAGGATTCGGTGAGACCAACCAACGTGATACCGCGATGCGCCAGCTCGCGGAAATCAACCGTGTGGCCGCCGTGCGCGCCGCTAACCGCGATGGTAACGTGCTCTTTACCGGGTTCGCTGGCCGGCGCATCCCACAGGCCTAATACCCCCAGCCACCAGCAGAAATCCCGGTTACGATAGGCGCGCGGCGGGCGATCATGGGCGCCGACCGACAGATAAACCTTGCGGCCCGCGCGCTGCAGTTCATCGGCGATTTGCACGCCGGACGAGCCCGCGCCCACCACCAGCACCGCACCTTCCGGCAGTTGCTGCGGGTTGTAATATTTCGCCGAATGAATTTGATGGATGGCGCTGTCGCGCGGGGCGATCGGCGGAATAACCGGCTTCTGGAACGGCCCGGTCGCCGCGACAATATTCAGCGCTTCAATCACGCCGTCGGTGGTTTCAATGGTAAACCCCGGACGACCGTGGTTACGCACCGCGCTTTTGACTTCCACGCCGGTACGGACCGGAAGATTAAACTCGCGCACATAATCGACAAAGTATTGCGCAACATCATCCTTGGCAATAAAGGCATCGGGGTCGCCGCCTTTAAACTCCATGCCCGGAAAACGGTCATGCCACGCCGGGCCGTTCGCCACCAGTGAATCCCAGCGGCCGGTACGCCATGCTTCGGCAATGCGATTCTTTTCCACGACCAGATGCGAAATACCCTGTTTGCTCAGGTGCTCGCTCATAGCGATCCCGGCCTGCCCCCCGCCAACAACCAGCGTCTCGATTTGTATTTTTTCTACGGTCATATATGTGTCCTTCGGATGATGTTCTGCTCATGACCGAGGTTAATAAACCGTTATACACAGGTAAATTATTATAAATTTAGTACCTGAGAATAAAATAATGATGCAGCGGTCTCCCCCTGCCTTCAGGCCATTTCCGCCACGCGAATACGCAGTATTTATTTTTCAGGAACGGGATTTTGAAAGGAAAAATAACAATGGCTTTCGAGGCTCATGAAAATATCGTCAGAGCCTCGTTTTTTTATAAGCAATAAAACGTAGAAAATACCGCATGAATATATTTACCCGCGCTAATCGCGGGTAAATTTGCTCATTCAGGCGACTTTCACTTCTTGCTGCGGCGGGCTCAACACCGCATTGCGGCAATATTCCATAAACAGTTTGGTGGGTTTAGTCGGTTCACTACTGCGCAGGTGCGCCATTACCAGCGCCGAATTCGCCATCTCATCCTGAATTTCCACACAGCGAACCTGCTGGCCGTCATAGGTCATGTCATTCACCGGACGCGTTACCAGCACCGAGAAGCCCAGCCCTTGGCCGACCATGCAGCGCACCATCTCAATCGACGGCGAACTGTAGGCCACCTGCGGGTTGTAGCCCTTATCTTTGAAAATGCTGATGAAGTAGTTTTTGCTCGGCACCACATCCAACAGGATCATTGGCAGATTGCTCAGCTCCGACAGCCGCACGGCGTGCCGCTGGGCCAGCGGATGGTCCGCCGGTAACAACGCATAGGGCTTCTGCGGCGCGTTGAGGCTCTCGGTATAAATCGAGGTATCCAGTTCGAGGTCATAGAGAAAAGCCAAATCAAAACGCCCGCGGTGCAGGCCGTGAGCAATCTCGTGCTGCTCGCCGTCGTAAATTTTAATGGTGATTTCCGGATAAATTTTCTTAAACCCGGCCATCAACGATGGCATATACAGCGGCGCGGCGGTCTCGAAACAGCCGATGGAAATAATCCCGGAGACCAGCTCATTATCGGCCTTCGAGTTTTGCTCGAATTGATAAGAGAGCCGCAGCAGTTCTTTGGCTTTTTCATAAAAACGCTGCCCGCTCGGGGTCATTGATACCCCCTGGGCGTGGTGGCGAATAAAAAACTGCTGCTCAAACATATCTTCCAGCGTCTTCACGGCAATGGAAATTGACGGCTGCGCGATATGCAGCTGGCGTGAGGCTTCAGCAATACTTTCCGCCTCGACGACGGCAACAAAGTATTTGAGCTGTTTCAGGGTGAAATGGGGCATGTGATACCTTATTTTTTATCATCAAGGAGGCAGGCTGGTTAGCTTTAAACGATGAATACCCTGGCCTGCAACCCTCTGCCGTGAAAAAGATCAACAATCCGACAGCGATCAGATTTTTACAGAAAATTAACAGATACCTGGCGAGAAAATTGCGAGCGCCGGAGGATAATACTTCGGCCAGTATAAGCAGGATGAGAAAAAACAAGGCATATAACTACCTTATATTACAACGTATTAATTATGCTTACGCTCACTAAAACGCGCTGGTGAGGTCGAACGTTTCATCGTTATTCATTTTGCCTTAATTAGTATTTATGTTCTCAATATTTTTATTTGAGAATATTTAATATTGCCAAAACCCACCGGGCCCCTTCGTTATAGAAAACGGACCGCAAATAAAAACTCTTTGTATTACAGCTTATTGAAAAATTGCACCTCCCCGATTTTTGAACGCCATCACAACGCACGACCTCCCGTCCTCGATCACAGAAAATCGCCAATCCTGACTAACAACGATTTTTATAGAGGTAGCCTCAATTTTTAGTCCTTTCTCGCCGCATTGGCCTCCTGCATCATGAACTCAAAGAAACAAATAAATAACAATTACGCAACATGCGAAGGAGAAAGTTCATGTCTGATAGAAACTTTTGGCAGCGCAGGCTGCAGGAGCAGCGCTTTATCAGCCACGCCATTATCGATGGTCAACCGTACGTCGCGAAAAGCCGTAAAGTCTGCCCCGCCATTAATCCAGCCAGCAATACGCTGCTGGCGGAAGTCACCTCGCTGCAGGCGGAAGATATCGATATTGCCGTCGCCTCCGCGCGCCGCGCGTTTACTTCCGGCGTCTGGTCGGGGCTGGCGCCGCAGGAGCGTAAACGCGCGCTGCTGCGCCTCTCGGCGCTGATCCTTCAACATCGCGAAGAGCTGGCGCTACTGGAGAGCGTCAGCATGGGGAAACCGGTCAACGATGCGCTGAACATTGATGTACCCGGCGCCGCGCACATCCTCAGCTGGTATGCAGAAAGCGTAGATAAACTCTACGATGAGGTGGCTCCCGCCAGGCCCGGCGCGCTGGCGACCATTACCCGCCAGCCCATCGGCGTGGTTGCTGCCATCGTGCCGTGGAATTTCCCGCTCGACCTCGCCTCCTGGAAGTTAGGTCCGGCGCTGGCCGCCGGCAATAGCGTGATCCTCAAACCTTCGGAAAACTCGCCGTTTAGCGCCCTGCGTCTGGGCGAACTGGCGCTGGAGGCCGGTATTCCGCCAGGCGTACTTAACGTGGTGACCGGACTGGGAACCGAAACCGGGAGCGCGCTGGGACTGCATCACGATATCGATGTCATCGCCTTCACCGGCTCAACCGCCGTCGGCAAAGCCTTTATGGCCTATTCGGCCCAGTCCAATCTGAAACAAGTATGGCTGGAGTGCGGCGGCAAGAGCGCCAATATCATCTTCGCCGACTGCCAGGATCTCGACCTGGCCGCTGAAAAAGCAGCTTTCGGTATTTGTTTTAATCAGGGCGAAGTCTGCTCTGCCAACTCTCGCCTGCTGGTTGAGCGCCCGATTTACGCGGCCTTCATTGCCAAACTACAGGAAAGAATGCAGGCCTGGGCTCCGGCGCATCCGCTCGAGCCGCAAACCCGCATGGGAGCGATGGTCAGCGCCGCGCATGCCGAAAAAGTGATGACGGCTATCCGCCGCGCGCAAGACGAGGGCGCAACGCTGCTTACCGGAGGCCGTACGGTGGAAATAGACGGCGTCGCCAACTACGTTCAGCCAACGCTGCTGATCAACGTGAACGAAGAGATGGCGCTGTGGAAAGAGGAGATCTTCGGCCCGGTGCTGGCCGTTTGCGCCTTCGATAGCGAGCAGGAGGCGGTTCATCTGGCGAATAACCATATCTATGCGCTGGCCGCCTCGCTATGGACCGACAATCTGCACCGCGCCCATCGCGTCGCCGCGCAGCTGACCGCCGGAACAATCTCGGTAAATACCGTCGATGCGCTGGACGTCACCGTTCCCTTTGGCGGCAACAAGCAGTCGGGCTTTGGCCGCGATCTGTCTCTACATGCCTTTGATAAATTCACCAGCCTCAAAACCACCTGGTTTCAGTTTCAGCAGACAGGAGAGACGAAATGACTAATCCAAGCAATCAGAACCGTTCGACGTCCGATTACCAACATTCAGATGCGGCTCACCATATTCACGCCTTCCTGGATCAAAAAGCGCTGAACGCCGAAGGGGCGCGCGTCATGGTACGCGGCGAAGGACTATACCTGTGGGACAACGACGGGAATAAATACCTCGATGGAATGTCCGGCCTGTGGTGTACCCAGCTGGGCTACAGCCGCCAGGATCTGGCGGACGCCGCCGCGGCGCAGTTTGCCAAACTGCCCTATTACAATATGTTCTTCCACACGACCCACCCGGCGGTGATTGAGCTTTCCGAGCTACTGTTCAGCCTGCTGCCGCCGCACTACAGCCACGCTATCTACACCAACTCCGGTTCGGAATCGAATGAAGTGCTGATTCGCACCGTTCGTCGCTACTGGCAGATCCTCGGTAAGCCGGAGAAAAAGGTGATGATTGGCCGCTGGAACGGCTATCACGGCTCCACGCTGGCGGCAAGCGGGCTCGGCGGCATGAAGTTCATGCATGAAATGGGCGGCGTGATCCCGGACGTGGCCCACATCGACGAACCCTACTGGTTTATGCACGGCGGCAACCTGACCCCACAGGAGTTCGGCTTGCACTGCGCCCGCCAGCTGGAAGAGAAGATCCTTGAGCTGGGCGCGGAAAACGTCGCCGGTTTTATCGCCGAGCCGTTCCAGGGCGCGGGTGGGATGATCTTCCCGCCGGAAAGCTACTGGCCGGAAATCCAACGTATCTGCCGGCAATATGACGTGCTGCTGTGCGCCGATGAGGTGATTGGCGGCTTTGGCCGTACCGGCGAGTGGTTTGCGCATCAGTACTTTGGTTTTGAACCGGATACGCTGTCGATTGCCAAGGGGCTAACCTCCGGTTACGTACCAATGGGCGGGCTGGTGCTGAGCAAACGCATGGCCGACGTGCTGGTGGAAAAAGGCGGCGTTTTCCCACACGGCCTGACCTATTCCGGCCACCCAGTGGCGGCCGCGGTGGCGATTGCCAACCTGAAAGCCTTGCGCGATGAAAACCACGTCACCCGGGTTCGCACCGATAGCGGCCCCTATCTGCAAAAAACGCTGCGTGAAGTGTTTGAAAATCATCCGCTTATTGGCGAGGTGCAGGGAGCCGGGCTGGTGGCCGCCCTGCAGTTTGCTGAAGATAAAGCCACTCGCAAACGCTTTGCCAACGAGAACGAACTGGCCTGGCGCTGTCGCACCATCGGCTTTGAAGAAGGGGTGATTATTCGCTCGACGCTGGGGCGCATGATCATGGCGCCGGCGCTGATTGCCGGACATAGCGAACTCGATGAACTGGTTGAAAAAACCAAGCGCGCCGTTGACCGCACCGCGAAAGAGATTGGCCTGCTATAAATATTATTACGTACCCTCTTTCATAAATAACCCGCTATATGCGGGTTATTTATGAAGTTTCGAATAATTAACTAGTGCCGGCGGTGAAATGCAAAATTAAATATATCGGTGATATTAGCGATGAATATCGTCGTGTACAGTAGTTTGTTGTATTTGATTTTTTGAAATTGTGAATTTTTATGCTTATTAAATATCTCCCGGTATGCGCGCTGTGTATCGGTCTGCTGCCAGGCGCGCTCTTTGCCAAGACGGGGGAAGTTAAAACCAACGCCGAGAAATCGGCGGATGACCCGACTAAAGTGACCACCAAATTCGGCGTGACGTGGTCAGATAACTACGATCTGGACGACAGCAATCTCGCATTTTCCGGCTCGCTGGCCTTTGACGAAGCGCGGAAACTCAATGTGCGTATTAATAGCGACGCCACGGAATGGCGCGTCGGCGGTTCATGGCTATTTCCCATTGGTATTTTTAACTTTAACTTTGGGAAAAATGTTTATCCCGATGACTCCTCACAAACCAACTATTCTATCGGCACGTTCCTGCCGCTCAGTTATTTTGGCTTTGAACCAGCAGGCTTCCAAATATTCCCGATGGCCGGTTATACCTATAATACCGGCGACCATATGGCCTGTAATAAGGATCAACATAGCGCCTGTTCGCAGTCGGGTTTTAACGGCATGCCGTCGCCGGAGAACGGTTTTGAATCGACGAATATCTCCGGCAGCAGCGGCTATCTCGGCGCATTTGTCCTGAAACCACTGAGCGCCGATCTGCGCCTGTTAGGTTTCGCCGGGGGAGCGTATGGCTCGAAAAACGACGATGGCGATAACTATAAAGGTTATTTCGCCGGGGTCGGCGTGGGATATAACCTGACCGAGCACAACTCGGTGAAATTTATGACCTACGTGCAGGATAACAACACCTATCTCAATGAAGCCGAAAAGCGCTTCCTGTTCTCCTGGCAGTATCAGCTTTAAGACGGTGAGCGGTGGCATCTGGCCTCCGCTTCTGCATACGCTCCCACTCTGGTTACGATTGCGCAAAGACAGGCTTTCTGGTGATGTGTAAAGTAGCAAAAAAATGTTGATCTGATACGAACAAGCTTTTATTTTGCTGCTAGTTTTCAAACTGAGATGAAACTGATGCCTACTATTATCGCCAGTAGTATGAAAGAAGCTAAAGAACTTGTTAATGCCAGAAAGTACCGGGAAATAGTACTGAACTTCGATGTTGACGCTGATGATTTTTTCACCCTTGCAACAGCGCAGCATGACACCAAAATCACCATTGCAAACAAAAATAGCCACTCACCGGTTACATTAGAAAAATAATAAAACCCCTGAGGAAATTTTTATGTTGTTGTTTATTGGCACTATTGCTGTCGCTTTTCTCTCTTCTCTGATGCTCATCTGGCTTGACGATCGCATCGCCGAGCAGGAGTAATCCCTCCCCCGATTTAAAGCTCTCCGCACCGGTCATCGGTGCGGAGACAAAAGATTACAGCGATTTCGCCAGACGTTCGACGGCGGTCAGCAGACCGGCTTCAGAAACCGTCGAATAGGAAAGACGCAGCGTGCGGGTATCCGGATTATCGTTGTAGAACGCTTCGCCAGGTACGTAAACCACGCCGTTTTCCAGCGTCTTATTCAACCACGCCATGGTATCGAACGGATAGCGGAAGCGGGCCCACAGGAACATTCCCCCTTCCGGGCGGCTAAACTCAAGATGCTCGCCAAGACGGCTTTCCAGTGCCTCGGCCAGCGCCACGCACTTCTTGCGGTAGTCTTCGCGGATCAGGGCGATCTGATCGTTCAGGCGATTCATTTCCAGATACTCAGCGGTGATAACCTGAGAGAGCATATTAGTATGCAGATCCGCCGCCTGCTTCACGATCACCGCCTGGTGCGCCAGCCACTCCGGCATCACGATCCAGCCGATACGCATTCCCGGCGCAAGGATCTTGGAGAACGTGGAGGTGTACACCACCCGTTCTTCACAGCCTTGTTCGATCGCATGTTGATACAGCGGACGACGCACTTTATCGGTGAAGCTGATTTCGCCGTAGGGATCGTCTTCGATGATCACAAAATCATGTTGCTTCGCTAGCGCCACCAGCCGCTGGCGGCGATCGTCGCTGAGGGTTTTACCGCCGGGGTTGCCAAACGTCGGCACCAGATAGACCGCTTTAACCTTAGTGGTTTCCAGCAGATCGGCCAGTTGTTCAACCAGCATGCCGTTATCGTCGGTATCGACGCTCAGGATATTCGCCTGCGCCAGATGGAATACCTGCAGCGCGGCAAGGTAGGTCGGACGTTCAACGACGACCGCATCGCCCGGATCGAGCAGCGTGCGGGCAACGATATCCAGCGATTGCTGCGAACCGGAGGTGATATACACCTGGCTTGCCGAGCAGGCCACGCCGCGCGACTGGCAGATTTCGCTCACCGCCTGGCGCAGCGGCGGATATCCTTCGGTAAGGCCGTACTGGAACGCATCATTAAAACGTTCACTCATCACCTTTTGCACCGCGAGGTTGAGACCTTCGGTATCAAACAGTTCCGGAGCCGGAATACCGCCGCCAAGCGAAATAACGCCGGGCAGTTTACTGTGTTTGAGAAGTTCGCGGACGGCGGAGGGCTTAAGTTCACCCGCGCGGGCGGCGAGGCGCCGATCGTGCATATGCTTTTCCTTTTCTGTCTTGTTGTTGTGTTATTAGTTGTACGTTGAAGCTTTGCAGGTGCCGGGCAGCGATGCTAGCCGCTGCCCGGTTTGCGGCCGTTACTCGTTGTCTTTCAGTACGACTAACGGCTCAATATCGCTCTCTTTCTTCACCACCAGCGAATCATCGCCGCGCAGGCAGGTTCCGCCATAGTTACCGCCCACCGTAAAGGTGCACACCTGGATGTACTTGCCGTCAACCTTCGGCAGACACCACAGCTGCTGGTAAATATTTTTGCGATCGACAAATTGCCCGCTGGTCTGATCCAATACCTCATCGTGCGGGCTTATCAGATCGATGTTATTACCGCAGCGCCCGGAGATCGGTTTGACCGCATAACCGGTTTTCGCCAGCTCGTCATTGACCACAAAATCGGTATCCAGCAGATAACGATGATGCGGGAACAGCGACCACAGCACCGGCAGAATTGCCTTGTTGCCGGGGATAACCGTCCACAGCGGTTCGAATACCAATACTTCAGGGCGCAGCAGGACGTCAATCAGGCGCACCTCATTTTGCGGATGACCGGTACGAATCGGCACTGCCGCATACTCATCGGCGCTGACTTCACGCACCTGCTCGATGGCGGTTTCCCATGCCCAGGTCTTCCACACGCAGTTAACCAAGCGGCCATCGCCGTCGATAAGCTGCCCGGCGGCATCCCAGCGCAGCTCATCAAGACCAAAGAGAATTTTGCTCTCAAAGCCCGCCTCGGTTAGCGAACGCTGAATAAACTGGGCGTGGTAGTTCTCTTCAAGATCCTTATCCTGCATGATATGCACGAATGGCCGCGCGCGGCTGTGTTTCCACGCCCCCGCCAGCTCCTCGAGCAGATTTTCCGCCGGATTATGGCCGGTACCGCGATAGCCCTGTTTCAGCCACTGTTCGAGGATCAATCCACCTTCCGTATGGCAAGAGGCAGAGTCGGCGTTGTATTCGTACACTTTCAGCCCGCGCTCGTCCATGCAGAAATCCATGCGCCCGGTAATCATATGATGTCGGCGGCGCTGCCACGAGAGGCGCAGGCGCGGCCAAAGAATTTTCGGAATATCGAACAGCGCCAGCAGGTTGTCATCCTTCATCACCTTATCAGTGGCATGCAGATACATCAGGTGCAGTTCGTTAGTCGCTTTAATCAGCTCCTGTTCGGCGCTCTCGCTGATGGTGAAGTACTGGTAGGGATCCTGATTGATGAAATGACCGTTGGCTTCAACATAGGCCTTTTGCAGCGCGTCTTTCTCATTGAGCCAGTTACCGCGGAACTGGCCCTTATTCGGCAGCCGCGCGCCGCTGATTTTCATCTCCTCGCCCGGCAGCACCGGCTGCGGCAGGCTGTGCTCGGTATCGGCGGTCTGGATCATCCAGCCTAAAATTTCGGTATCGGTAAAGGTATCTTTGATGGTGTAGACGCCGTCTTTCACTTCCAGCGTCAGCTCGCGGGTCCACTGCTGGCCCTGCGGCAGCGGCGCGTGAATGACGTTTTGCTCGGCGATACGGACCTTATTCCCTACCAGTTGCGTAATCACCGCCACGTGGCCGGTATGTTTAAACTCGCCGCCTTTCTGCCAGATTAGCAGCGAGCCGGCGATCGGCGGACGACGCGAGCCGTTGGCGAAGGCCTGCAGGGGAAGAATGTTGTCATTCACCACTTCGCGCAGAAAGCGCAGCGAGAAGATTTCATAAGCCATACCGACATCGGTAAAGACAAAGCCGTAGGTGAGGAATAAAAAGCGCCGCGCGAACTCTACGCACTGCCATTTATGCCCCATATACTCATTGCCGATATAGCTGCGGAAAGCGGCGTCATCCGGATAATCTTGTGGATTTAAGCTACTGTAATTCGAAGAATAAATTGCCACGCCGCCCGGCGCGTAGCCTAAAAGCGTGCCGAAAGGGGCGTCAATACTGGTCGATCCTTTACTCATTTAGCCTGACCTCAAATTAATGCAGCCCGGGCAGTTGGCGGAACAAAACTCCCTCTTCTTATCCTGCCGCAGGCACTTACCAGACAGAGGTGAAAAGATGATACCACTCATTCGATTCGCTAAACGTGCCCTTATAGAAAATAACCCGGCGTCCATTGGCAAAAGTGATATTGTTAGCCAACACATAACAAAAAAACATCACTACATCAGGAGTCGACAATGAGCGCACCTTCGCATCTCAATGCCCAGCCGCTGGTCTGGGGACACGGCCCGCGGACTTTTGAAGTATTCCTCGAACCAACCTGTCCGTTTTCCGTTCGCGCCTTCAACAAGCTTGATGAATTGCTGGATGAAGTCGGCGCCGAAAACGTCACGATTAAGATTCGCCTGCAGTCCCAGCCGTGGCATCTGTTTTCCGGGGTAATAGTGCGCTGCGTGCTGGCCGCCTCCACCCTGCCGCATGGCAGAGAGCAGGCGCACAAAGTCCTGCAGGCGGTTGCCGATCATCGTGAAGAGTTTGAATTCACCGACCACTGCAGCGGGCCGAATATGAATACCACTCCGCAGCAAATTATCGAGCGCCTTGAACGCTACAGCCACGTGTCGCTGGCGGCGGCATTTGCCCGCCCTGAGCTGCAAAACGAAATCAAATGGCACAGTAAATACGCCCGCCAGAATGGCATCCATGTATCGCCGACGTTTATGGTCAACGGTCTGGTGCAGCCTGACCTCGGCAGCGGCGATGACGTCAGCGTGTGGGCCGCACGGATTATGGCCTGAGATTAGCTGCTAGACTTTTTTGTACACCTCACTATTTTTGTACACCTTACTAAAGAGGCAGGTCAGTATGTCCGACAATCACTACCAACCACCGAAAGTATGGGAATGGAAACAGAATAACGGCGGCGCATTCGCCAATATCAACCGTCCGGTTTCCGGCGCGACGCATGAGAAAGTGCTGCCCGTTGGCAATCACCCGCTGCAGCTCTATTCGCTGGGCACGCCGAACGGGCAGAAAGTGACTATCATGCTGGAAGAGCTGCTGGCGCTGGGCGTGGCTGGCGCTGAATATGACGCCTGGCTGATTCGTATCGGCGAAGGCGATCAGTTTTCCAGCGGCTTTGTCGAAGTGAACCCAAACTCGAAGATCCCGGCGCTGAGCGACCACTCCACCACTCCGCCGACCCGGGTATTTGAATCCGGTAGCATCCTGTTATATCTGGCGGAAAAATTTGGTTTCTTCCTGCCGAAAGACCCGGCCGGGCGCACCGAAACGCTGAACTGGTTGTTCTGGCTACAGGGCGCAGCGCCGTTCCTCGGCGGCGGCTTCGGCCACTTTTATAACTATGCGCCGGTGAAAATCGAGTACGCGATCGACCGCTTTACCATGGAAGCGAAACGTCAGCTCGACGTGCTGGATAAGCAGCTGGCGCGCGGCCGCTTTGTGGCCGGAGAAGAGTACACCATTGCCGATATGGCTATCTGGCCGTGGTACGGCAACGTGGTGCTGGGCAACGTCTATAACGCCGCGGAATTCCTCGATGCCGGCAGTTACGTTAACGTGCTGCGCTGGGCGCAGGACGTGGGCAATCGCCCGGCGGTGAAGCGCGGACGGATGGTTAACCGCACTAATGGCCCGCTCGACGAACAGTTGCACGAGCGCCATGATGCCCGCGATTTCGACACCCAGACCGAAGACAAACGCCAGGCGTAATACCCCTTACCCGGCGGCGCGAGGCTGCCGGGTAAGTTGTCACATCAGTGCTTTACCTTGGTCAGGCGATCGAGATAGCCCATCACAAAGGCTGACAGCACAAAGGTGAGATGGATAATGACGTACCACATCAGCTTGTTATCCGGCACGTTCTTCGCATCCATAAACACCCGCAGCAGGTGAATGGAAGAGATAGCCACAATCGACGCCGCCACCTTGTTTTTCAGCGATGTCGCATCCATTTTGCCAAGCCAGTTGAGCTTCTCTTTGCCTTCGTTAATATCCAGCGTCGAGACGAAGTTCTCATAACCTGAAAACATCACCATCACCAGCAGCCCGCCCACCAGCGTCATATCGACCAGCGAAAGCAGCGTCAGAATCAGATCCGACTCGCTAACGCTGAAGATATGCGGCAGGATGTGGAATATCTCCTGAAAAAATTTTATCGATAGCGCGATAAGCCCCAGCGAGAGGCCGAAATAAACCGGCGCCAGCAGCCAGCGCGAAGCATAAATAGCGTTTTCCAGAAAGCGTTCCATAAGGTCCTGTCAGTTTGTAAAAATGGCCGCCATTATATCGCAGCTGGCCCATATCAAAACGATACGCAGTCGGTAGGGAAATAAAAAAGGCCAACACTGTGTTGGCCTTTCGGGAGAAATCCTGGGGGAAATTACTTCGCTTTGACGGTCTCTTCGCCCACCAGACCAATTTTCAGGTAACCGGCCTGATGCAGCGTATCCATCACTT
This sequence comes from Klebsiella sp. 141161, assembly GCF_050600815.1. Taxonomy (NCBI): domain Bacteria; kingdom Pseudomonadati; phylum Pseudomonadota; class Gammaproteobacteria; order Enterobacterales; family Enterobacteriaceae; genus Klebsiella; species Klebsiella sp. 141161. The sequence goes on from NZ_JAQIRN010000002.1 coordinate 519,076, forward strand.
TCATCATCGTCTCGTAGTCGACGGTTTTGTCGGCGCGGAAGAACACGGTGGTGTCTTTCTTACCCTGAGTCAGCGCGTCCAGCGAGGCAATCACGCTCTCTTCGGTCACCGGATCGTTGCCGAGGAACATCGATTTGTCCGCCTTCACCGACAGGTAAATCGGTTTTTCCGGACGCGGCTGCGGCTGGCTGGATGAGGCCGGCAGGTTGACTTTGACGTCCACGGTGGCCAGCGGCGCCGCCACCATGAAGATAATCAACAGCACCAACATGACGTCGATAAACGGCGTGACGTTAATATCGTGCATTTCGCCGTTGTCATCGAGGTTTTCGTTAAAATGCATCGCCATAGCGGATCAACCTACCCGTAATTTCTGCGCCGGACGCAGCGGCTGAGAACCACTGGCGTTCAGGTCAAGGTCACGGCTTTGCAGCAGCATAATCTGCGCGGCCACATCGCCGAGAGACGCTTTGTAGCTGGCAATCATGCGGGCGAAAACGTTGTAGATAACCACCGCCGGAATCGCGGCAAACAGACCAATGGCCGTTGCCAGCAGCGCTTCCGCGATACCCGGCGCGACAACCGCCAGGTTAGTGGTCTGCGTTTGCGCGATACCGATAAAGCTGTTCATGATGCCCCAGACGGTACCAAACAGACCGACGAACGGGGAAATAGCGCCGATGGTTGCCAGATAACCATTTCCGCGGCCCATGTAGCGGCCAACCTGCGCCACGCGACGCTCAAGGCGGAAACCGGTACGTTCTTTAATGCCTTCGTTGTCATCCACGCCTGCCGACAGTTCCAGCTCATTATTGGCTTCGTTAATCAGCTGAGTGGTCAGGCTTTTAGCATGGAATCCATTCGCGATAGTGTTAGCCTGATCGAGAGAACGCGCTTCGCTGAGCTGCTGCTGCTCACGCTTGAGGCGACGCTTGCTGGACAACATTTCGGCACCCTTGCCGAAGAAGATAGCCCAGGTGACTACTGAAGCCAGAATCAAGCCAATCATCACAACCTTAACGACAATATCGGCGTGATGATACATACCCCAAACGGAGAGATCCGCCTGCATCAAATTATTACCCACACTGTTTCTCCAGGACGTCAATCACAAAAACTGAGCATAATAATATCAAAACGACATCGAATTGATAGTGGTTCTCATTAGTATTTACACTGTGCAGCAAATCACGTTTATTTTCTTTGCGCTTACGCAGTAAAAAAGCGGCTGACGCCGGTTTCGGGAAAATTTTTGCCTGTATCGTTTGCGGCCCAGTACACAAACCGGTATTCATGGTAGTTTAGACGTCCAGACGTATAAAAACAGGTTTCTATAACATGGCTGATAAACATCTTGATACCGCGCTGGTCAACGCCGGGCGCCGCAAAAAATATACTCAGGGTTCGGTGAATAGCGTTATCCAACGCGCCTCATCGCTGGTGTTCGATACCGTCGAGGCTAAAAAACACGCCACCCGTAATCGCGCCAAAGGCGAGCTGTTTTATGGCCGCCGCGGCACGCTGACCCACTTTTCGCTGCAGGAAGCCATGTGTGAACTGGAAGGCGGCGCCGGCTGCGCCCTCTTCCCCTGCGGCGCGGCCGCGGTCGCCAACACGATTCTGGCCTTCGTCGAACAGGGCGACCACGTGTTAATGACCAACACCGCCTATGAGCCCAGCCAGGACTTCTGCACTAAGATCCTCGCGAAGCTCGGGGTGACGACCGGCTGGTTCGATCCGCTCATCGGTGCGGATATCGCCAACCTGATTCAACCCAATACTAAAGTCGTGTTTCTGGAATCCCCCGGCTCGATCACCATGGAAGTGCATGATGTGCCGGCCATCGTCGCCGCCGTGCGCCGCGTCGCGCCGGAAGCCATTATCATGATCGATAACACCTGGGCGGCAGGGGTACTGTTTAAAGCGCTCGATTTTGGTATCGATATCTCTATTCAGGCGGCAACGAAATATTTAATTGGTCACTCCGACGGGATGATCGGCACCGCGGTGGCCAACGCCCGCTGCTGGGAGCAATTGTGTGAAAACGCCTATCTGATGGGCCAGATGGTCGATGCCGACACCGCCTACATGACCAGCCGCGGCTTGCGCACGCTTGGCGTCCGCCTGCGTCAGCATCATGAAAGCAGCCTGCGCGTCGCCGAATGGCTGGCGCAGCACCCGCAGGTGGCGCGAGTCAATCATCCGGCGCTACCGGGCAGCAAGGGCCACGAGTTCTGGAAGCGCGACTTCAGCGGCAGCAGCGGGCTGTTCTCTTTCGTCCTTAATAAACGTCTGACCGACGCCGAGCTGGCAGCCTATCTGGACAACTTCAGCCTGTTCAGCATGGCCTACTCGTGGGGCGGGTTCGAATCGCTGATTCTCGCCAATCAGCCGGAACATATCGCGGCCATCCGCCCCGGGGCGGAAGTGGATTTCAGCGGCACTCTTATTCGACTGCACATAGGTTTAGAAAATGTTGACGATCTGCTGGCGGATTTAGCGGCAGGTTTCGCGCGTATCGTGTAAAGTGACAGGAAGTGGCAACAAAAGCGGACGCTTTCAGAAAAGCGGCCGCTTTTGTTGCGCCCGGGATCAAGGTGCTCGGGCCGCTTCAGGAGTACACTAGTCGAAAAACGGTACCACTTAGGAAAGTCCATGGTTGTCATTCAAGAGATTGTCGCCGCGCTGTGGCAACATGATTTTGCCGCATTGGCAAACCCTCACGTTGTGGGTTTTGTATATCTGGTCATGTTCGCGACCCTGTTTCTGGAAAACGGGCTGCTGCCGGCTTCGTTTTTACCGGGCGATAGCCTGTTGCTGCTCGCCGGTGCGTTAATCGCTAAAGGCGTCATGGATTTTATCCCCACTCTCGCCATACTGACCGCCGCCGCCAGCCTCGGCTGCTGGCTGAGCTATTTACAGGGGCGTTGGCTGGGTAATACCACGATGGTGAAAGGCTGGCTGTCGCATCTGCCGCACAAATATCATCAGCGCGCCACCAACATGTTTGATAAACACGGCCTGCTGGCGCTGCTGGCCGGGCGTTTTCTGGCGTTTGTCCGCACCCTGCTGCCAACCATGGCGGGTATTTCCGGCCTGCCGAATCGTCGTTTCCAGTTCTTTAACTGGCTCAGCGGCCTGCTGTGGGTTGGCGTCGTCACCGGTCTCGGCTATGCGCTGAGCATGATCCCGTTCGTGAAAAACCACGAAGACCAGGTCATGACCTGCCTGATGATTTTACCGATCGCCCTGCTGGTGACCGGCCTCGTTGGTACGGTTATCGTCGTTATCAAGAAGAAATACTGCAGCGCCTGATTCACTCGCCCCGGATGTCTCAAAGTCCCCGGTAGCGCTAACGCTTACCGGGGCTACAGGCGCCGCATCCTTATCAAATCCCCTGCATTGTGCGAATACGCGCAGCATCTTCACCCGGCGTAATACCAAAATAGCGTTTAAACTCACGGCTAAACTGCGAGGCGCTTTCATAGCCGACGCGCATTGCCGCCGCGCTGGCTTTCATACCGTCATGGATCATCAGCATTCTGGCCTTATGCAGGCGATAGGTCTTCAAATACTGCAGCGGCGAGGTGCTGGTAACCGATTTAAAGTTATGGTGAAACGCCGAAACGCTCATATTCGCTTCCGCCGCCAGCTGGTCGACGCTGAGGTTTTCGGTGTACTGGCTTTCAATACGCTTCAAAACGCGGCTAATCAGACTAAAGTGCGTCTGTCGGCTGACCAGCGCCAGCAGCGCGCCGCCGCAGGGGCCAATCAGGACATGATAAAGGATCTCGCGAATAATCTGTTTGCCGAGAATGCGCGCGTCCAGCGGCCGCTCCATCACGTCTAACAGGCGTTCCGCCGCGCAGAGGATCTCTTCCGATAACACCGCCGAGTTGATCCCGCTGGAGGCGACCGACGGCTGAAAAAGCTCATCTTCGCCGATATCCATCAGCAGCTCCTGCAACTGCAAAATATCGACATTCAACCGCATTCCCGCCAGCGGCACTTCCGGGGTCGCGAAGGTTTCGCATTCGAACGGTAGCGGAACGGTTAACAGTAAGTATTCGTTGGTGTCATAACGGAAGGTTCGTTCATTGATATAGCCAATTTTATGGCCGGAAAAGAGAAAAACGATCCCCGGCTGGTACATCACCGGCGTACGGGTGCCCGGCTGCGTCCCGTACAGCAGACGGATATCCGGCAGCAGTTCACTTAGCATTTCTTGCTTATCTTTCAGCTTGTTAACTTTATCTGTTAATAGCTGGCATATCTCGGCACGGTTCATTTTCGCTGCTTCTCCGACGACTTTTCTACAAGCTTATTGTGCGTAGTTTCCTTCTTTTTCTCCAGCCCAATGGAGAAATGGGCAAGACAATGGCAGGAATGTGCATTGAGAGGAAACGGTCGCAGGAACACAATAGCCGCCATCGGGCAGAGAGTCGTCCTTTCTGCCGGGAGTTTCATCTTTATGAGGGCACCAGCCATGAATAACTTCAATTTACATACCCCAACCCGCATTCTGTTCGGCAAAGGCGCCATCGCCGATCTGCGCGAACAAATCCCAGCCGGCGCTCGCGTGCTGGTGACTTACGGCGGCGGTAGCGTGAAGAAAACCGGCGTACTGGATCAGGTACTGAGCGCGCTGGCTGGCTTTGACGTGCTGGAGTTCGGCGGGATTGAGCCAAACCCGTCTTACGAAACGCTGATGAACGCGGTGAAAATCGCTCGCGAAGAGAAAGTGACTTTCCTGCTGGCGGTTGGCGGCGGTTCGGTGCTCGACGGCACCAAATTTATCGCCGCGGCCGCGCACTATGACGCGAATATCGATCCGTGGGAAATTCTGGAAACCTACGGCAGCAAGATTACCCGCGCTATTCCGATGGGCTCAGTATTGACCCTGCCGGCGACCGGTTCCGAATCAAATAAAGGCGCGGTTATCTCGCGTAAAACCACCGGCGATAAACGCGCGTTTATGTCCGAACACGTTCAGCCGGTCTTTGCGATCCTCGATCCTGTTTATACCTACACCCTGCCGCCACGCCAGGTCGCTAACGGCGTCGTTGACGCTTTCGTCCATACCGTTGAGCAGTACGTGACCTACCCGGTTGATGGTAAAATTCAGGACCGTTTCGCGGAGGGCATTCTGCTAACGCTGGTGGAAGATGGCCCGAAAGCGCTGCAGGAGCCGGAGAACTACAACGTGCGCGCCAACATTATGTGGGCGGCGACGCAGGCATTGAACGGCCTCATTGGCGCAGGCGTCCCTCAGGACTGGGCGACGCATATGCTCGGCCACGAACTGACGGCGATGCACGGCCTGGATCACGCGCAGACGCTGGCTATCGTGCTGCCGGCGCTGTGGAATGAGAAACGCGATACCAAGCGCGCTAAGCTGCTGCAGTACGCCGAGCGCGTGTGGAATATTACCGAAGGTTCCGAAGAGCAACGTATCGATGCCGCTATCGCCGCAACCCGGAGTTTCTTCGAGCAGATGGGCGTGCCGACTCGCCTTTCCGATTTCGGTCTCGACGGTAGCTCCATCCCGGCGCTGCTGGCGAAACTGGAAGAGCACGGCATGACTAAACTTGGCGAAAATCAGGATATCACTCTGGACGTCAGCCGCCGTATTTACGAGGCTGCCCGCTAAGTTCTCCCCACCTGATTCACCTCTCCTTACGTTAAACAAACGCCGGGGAGAGGTGTTTTTACTACCGTTTTTAGCTATTTCGTCCAGACTTAATGCTACCCCTCGGCGGATTTTTCACGCTGAGTTCATTAACAGGAGGAAGGCATGACACATCCAACCGTTATAAAACTACACGACGGCAACCTGATGCCGCAGTTGGGTCTCGGCGTGTGGAAAGCAGGCAACGAGGAAGTCGTCTCCGCCATTCATAAGGCGCTGGAAGTCGGTTATCGTTCTTTTGACACCGCCGCCGCGTACCAAAATGAGGCTGGCGTCGGCAACGCGTTAAGCAGCGCGGGCGTCAATCGCGATGAGCTCTTCATCACTACCAAACTGTGGAACGACGATCAAAAACGGCCGCATGAAGCGCTAAAAGAGAGCCTGAGCAAGCTGAAACTGGACTATGTGGATCTCTATTTAATTCACTGGCCGGTGCCAGCGATAGGCCATTACGTCGAAGCCTGGCAGGCGCTGATCGAATTGCAGCAGCAAGGGCTGGCAAAAAGCATTGGGGTATGTAATTTCCAGGTGCCACATCTGCAAAAGCTGATTGATGAAACCGGCGTCGCTCCGGTGATCAACCAGATTGAGCTGCACCCGTTAATGCAGCAGCGTCAGCTACATGCATGGAACGCCACCCACAAAATCCAGACCGAATCCTGGAGCCCATTAGCGCAGGGCGGCAAAGGGGTCTTCGATCAGAAAATTATTCACCATCTGGCGGATAAATACGGCAAAACGCCGGCGCAAATCGTCATTCGCTGGCATCTCGACAGCGGACTGGTGGTAATCCCGAAATCCGTCACGCCATCGCGTATCGCGGAAAACTTTGACGTCTGGGACTTCCGTCTCGACAAAGACGAACTCAGTGAAATCGCTAAGCTGGACCAGGGCAAACGTCTCGGCCCCGACCCGGACCAGTTTGGCGGTTAATCCCCTTCACTTTTGCCTTTAGCGCCGCACGGCGCTAAAGGCTTTCGCAAATTAAATGTATATCCTCAGGCTCCAGATCAAACAGCTCCGGGTCGGGCTCATCAATTAAACGACACCCCTGTGAGAGATAAAAATCAACGGTACTTTTATTGGGAATGGACGAAATATACAGGCCGGACGCGCCCAGATCAGGAAGCTGCTGCAGCGCATAATCAAACAGACACCGTCCCCATCCCTGGCCACGCTGCGCCGCGCCCACATAAAAGAATAGCAGTTGGCGTAGATCGCCCTTTTCACCCCGTGGCAAGGCATCAATCGCCGCCGCGGCAATGATTTTATCCTGTTCGAAAAAGGCGAAAAAAATACCGCCGCGATCGTAGCAGGCCTCGTGAATAGGCGTATAAACCTGGCGATCGTGAGGATCCCAACCTCGCACATCATAATATTGCGAGTACGCCTGAAGCCGGCCATTATCGAGCTTATAAAGGGTGTCGATAATTTCACTGCGATCTATCTCCCACAACATTTCCAGCTGCTGTCGTGACAGGATTACCGGCGTCATTATCGTTCTCTCTCCTTATATGACAGCTTTCCCCCGGCGAGCGAACCCGCCGGGGAAGCGTCTTAGCGGGACGCCGTCTTCGGCTTAATACGCTTTTTCGCGCCCGGCGCGGCCGGCGTCTGGCGCTGATGCGCAACCGGCGTATGCTTCGTCAGCGCCGGACGGGTATGGCGGTTCTGGCGACGCGCTTCACGCATCTCGTCAAGGGTCGGCGCCGGTACCAGGCAGTCACGGCGTGAACCAATCAGATGCTTTTTACCCATCGCTTCCAGCGCCTGACGGATCAGCGGCCAGTTTGCCGGATCGTGATAGCGCAGCAGCGCTTTATGCAGACGGCGCTGTTTGTCGCCCTTCGGCACCACCACGTCTTCGCTCTTATAGCCGATTTTACCCAGCGGGTTCTTGCCGGTGTAATACATGGTGGTTGAGTTCGCCAGCGGCGACGGATAGAAGTTCTGTACCTGGTCGAGACGGAAGCGATGACGTTTCAGCCACAGCGCCAGGTTCACCATATCTTCATCGCGCGTCCCTGGGTGGGCGGAAATAAAGTACGGGATCAGGTACTGTTCTTTACCCGCCTGCTTCGAATAGGTATCAAACAATTCTTTAAAGCGGTCATAGCTGCCCATGCCCGGCTTCATCATCTTCGACAGCGGCCCCTCTTCGGTATGCTCCGGAGCGATCTTCAGATAGCCGCCGACGTGGTGGGTCGCCAGCTCTTTGATATAGCGCGGATCCTCTACGGCGATGTCGTAACGCACACCCGATGCGATAAGGATTTTCTTGATGCCTTTCAGGTCGCGGGCGCGACGGTACAGATTAATCGTCGGCTCATGGTTGGTATCCATGTGCGGGCAGATATCCGGGTAGACGCAGGAGAGGCGGCGGCAGGTCTGCTCAGCGCGCGGCGATTTACAGCGCAGCATATACATATTGGCGGTTGGGCCGCCAAGATCGGAAATAATGCCGGTAAAGCCGGGGACCGTGTCGCGAATCGCTTCGATTTCATTGATTATCGAATCTTCGGAGCGACTCTGGATGATGCGCCCTTCGTGCTCGGTGATCGAGCAGAAAGAACAACCACCGAAGCAACCGCGCATGATGTTAATGGAGAAGCGAATCATCTCGTAGGCCGGGATACGCGCATCGCCATAAGAAGGATGCGGCACACGCTTGTACGGCAGCGCAAAGACGCTGTCCATCTCTTCAGTCGACAGCGGGATCGCCGGCGGGTTAACCCAGATATAACGCTCGCCGTGCTTTTGCATCAGCGCGCGGGCGCAGCCTGGGTTGGTTTCATGGTGCAGAATGCGCGACGCGTGAGCGTACAGCACTTTGTCGCCTTTGACCTTCTCAAAGGAAGGCAGCAATACGTAGGTTTTTTCCCACGGTTTTGGCCGCGGCGGCTGCACGACAACGGCTTTGGCCTCAGCTTTTTTCGGCGCAACCTGTTTGTTGTCTGCGCACGGCAGGTCTTCACCGTACGGATGCGGAATCGGGTCGATTTTGCCCGGCGTATCCAGACGTGTGGAGTCAACGCCGCTCCAGCCCGGCAGTGCTTCCTTTACCATGATCGCGGTATTACGCACATCGCGAATATCGCCGATGGCCTCGCCCATCGCCAGACGATGCGCCACTTCTACCAGCGGGCGCTCGCCGTTGCCGAACATCAGCATATCGGCTTTTGAATCCACCAGCACCGAGCGGCGCACGGTATCGGACCAATAATCGTAGTGCGCGGTACGGCGCAGGCTGGCCTCAATACCGCCGAGGATCACCGGCACGTCTTTCCATGCTTCTTTACAGCGCTGGGTATAAACCAGCGTCGCGCGGTCCGGGCGCTTACCCGCGACGTTGCCGGCGGTATAAGCGTCGTCATGGCGCAGCTTACGGTCGGCGGTATAGCGGTTGATCATTGAGTCCATATTGCCCGCGGTCACGCCGAAGAACAGATTCGGCTTACCCAGGCGCATGAAGTCTTCTTTGCTGTTCCAGTCCGGCTGAGAGATGATCCCTACGCGGAAGCCCTGCGCTTCCAGCATACGGCCGCAGATAGCCATGCCGAAGCTTGGATGGTCGACGTAGGCGTCGCCGGTCACCAGAATAATGTCGCAGCTATCCCAGCCAAGTTGATCCATCTCTTCACGCGACATCGGTAAAAATGGCGCAGGGCCAAAACAGGCAGCCCAGTATTGCGGCCAGGAAAATAGGTCACGATCCGGCTGGATCAGGGATATTGCGCTCATATTGCTTCCGGGGAAAATGATAAAAAAATAACCAAAAGGGCGTGGATTATAAGCCGGAATGATAGTGGAAATGAAGGAGGATTTTCTCAAACCCTGACCGTGTTGCGGCCAGGGTTACGGATATTACGGCGCCGGATTCACCAGAATCTGGCCAATCGAGCCGCGGTCGGCGAGCTCCAGCGTCTGGCTCAGGTACTGGAACGGGAAGTGCGGCCAGGAAGGCTGGTTATAATACACCAGCAGTTCTACCTGCCCGTCGATCCATACGGTATCTTTCCAGCCTCGGTCTTCCGGGAACGGCATCGTTCCATTAACGTTACGGATCTGGAACATCACGCCTTCAATATGGAACGACTGCGGGCGGTCGGCGCGCACGGTCCAGCGCTCCCACGTTCCCTGCTGGGCGGTGATATCAATACGCTGCGGATCCCACAGTTGGCCGTTGATGCCGGGGTCGTCGCCGAGCGTAATATCGCGGCTGCGCAGCGGCGTGCCGGAGAGCAGCTCGGTCGGCAGCAGCCGCACCGGCAGGCTATCGGTAACCAGCGGCAGCAGCCCGGTCGGACGCAGCGTCAACACCAGCGTGGAGATCAAAATGCTCGACGGCTCGAAGAAACCGCGGATACGGTCGACGATGCTCGCCGCTTCGCCGCAGGTAATCGACACTTCATCGCCGTTGGTCATATCCACCAGAATTTCTCGCCGCTCGCCGGGGGCCAGCGACAATTGCTTAAGTGAGACCGGCGCCGGCAGGAAGCCCTGATCGCCTGAGATAACGTGCAGCAGACGACCATCGCTCATCTGCAACTGATAGCGGCGCGAGTTAGAAGCGTTCAGCAGACGCAGTCGTACCCAGCCGCGTGAGACTTCGACATAGGGCCCCTGCGCGCCGTTGACCAACAGGGTATCGCCCACGAAACCACCGCTGCCCGGTTCGCTATATTCCGGAGTACCGAAGTTATCCAGCCGCTTATCCTGAATAATCACCGGGAAGTCATCAACGCCATAATGATTAGGAATTGGCAGATTCTTGCTGACTTCATCTTCCACCAGCCACATTCCCGCCAGGCCGTTGTAAACCTGTTTCGCCATCCGGTTCGGGGTATTCGCCTGATACCACAAAGTGGCCGCACTCTGGCGAATCGGCAATACCGGCGCCCAATCCGCATTCGGCGACATCATGCGCGCCGCGCCGCCAATCAGCGGGCCCGGCACCTGCAGGCCGCGAATCGTCATGGCGACATTTTCGGTCAGGCGGTTACTGTAGATAAGTTTGACGTCATCGCCATTCCAGACGCGAATGGTCGGCCCCAGGTAGCGGCCATTGATGCCCCATACCGGCGCGCGCGTGCCCTGGGTAAATGACCAATGAGAACGTTGCAGGGTCAGAAACAGCGGCTGACCGCGACGGGATTCCAGCAGAGGCGGAATGGGGAGCGCCGGCTGCTGGCCGGCGGCATGAGCCTTCAGCGGCGCGGCGCCCGCGCACAGCGCTACACCTGAAGCCTTAATAAACTGACGCCGACTGAGTGACATATTAACTCCATGAAATACTGACAATGCAAAAAGGGAATTCGTTTCCCGCCAGCAATACGCTCGCGTTCGCGGCGTTTCCTGTATTATTTCTTTCCAGCCGCTTCGCGCTCGGCCACTTCTTTATCCAGCTCGGCGATTTTTGCGGACATCAGCTCGCGGCAGTGTGTCGCCAGCGCGCGCACATTATCTTTACCGTACTGGCTGGTATCGACCGGCGGCAGCATCTCGACAATCACCAGACCGTTGTTCCAGCGATTGAGTTTAATTTTGTTCGATGTATTCGACACGCATACTGGAATAATCGGTACGCCAGCGGCGATGGCCGCGTGGAACGCGCCGGTTTTAAAGGGCAGCAGACCGCGGCCGCGGCTGCGGGTCCCTTCCGGGAACATCCAGAACGAAATTTTGCGCTTTTTAAACGCATTCACTACTTCGGCGATAGTGCCGTGCGCTTTGGTTCGGTTATTACGGTCAATCAGCAGGTTGCCCGTCAGCCAGTAAAGCTGGCCAAAGAACGGGATCCACAGCAGGCTTTTTTTCCCTACGGTAACCGTCGGCGGCTGCACGATATTTGACGCTGTCACCATATCATAGTTGTTCTGGTGATTAGCGATGTAGATCGCATTGCCGTAGCTTTCCGCATCCGCGGGCTTACGCAGTTCGACTTTCAGGCCGAATACCGGGGACAGACGGCCAAACAGATGACCAAACGTCGCGACGTGCTTAGGGTTGCGCGGGCTGAACAAGCAGTAAAGACTGCCAAATATGCACACCACGATGCAATAAATGACAACAAAAATTAGTCGAAAAATAAATAACATAGCTTCCTCTGAAACCCAAACCGCTTAGCGTTATACCCGTTGAATCACAGGTTCAGGACACCGCTGCCCTCTCAACGCGGGGCGGAAAATTTCCGCCCCTGGAGGACATGTTAATCGCAATGCCTGAATAAACAACGATTTTGCGGCAAATTTTCGCATCCTCCAGCCGGGTGAAGGATGCGGGTCTTACTCTTCGCTGTCGCCAGCCGAGGCGCGGCGCGGGGAGTCGATCTCCACGCGGTCGATTTTCTGCAGGCCGCGCATCAGCGAACCGCGACGGCCGCGCTCGCCGGTGACTTTTTGCAGCTCTTCCGGCCGCAGTTTGATCTTACGCTTGCCAACATGAATGGTCAGCGTGCTCTGCGGCGGCAGGACAAACAGATGCGCCAGCCCATCCTGGCCGGAGGCGGCTTCCGCCGACGGAATGTTGATAATCTTGTTGCCTTTGCCTTTCGACAGCTGCGGCAGATCGCTCACCGGGAACATCAGCATGCGCCCGGCGTTGGTGATCGCCAACAGCATATCGGCATCGTCTTCAATGACCAGCGGCGGCATGACATGCGCGTTCTCCGGCAGCGTAATCAGCGCCTTACCGGCGCGGTTGCGCGCCACCAGGTCGTTGAAGGTACAGACGAAACCGTAGCCGGCATCGGAAGCCATCAGCAGCTTCTGATCGTCTGCCTCCATCAGCATATGTTCTACGCTGGCGCCCGGCGGGAGCGTCACTTTACCGGTGACCGGCTCGCCCTGGCCGCGGGCGGAAGGCAGCGTAATCGGGTCGATGGCGTAGCTGCGACCGGTGGTATCAATGAATACCACCGGCTGGTTGCTCTTGCCTTTCACCGACGCTTTCCAGCTATCGCCGGCTTTGTAGCTCAGCCCCTGCGCGTCGATATCGTGACCTTTGGCGCTACGCACCCAGCCCATCTGCGACAGAACGATAGTGACCGGCTCGGACGGCAGCATATCGTGCTCGCTCATCGCCTTCGCTTCTTCGCGTTCGCGCAGCGGCGAACGGCGGTCGTCGCCGAAGGTATCGGCATCGGCCTGCAGCTCTTTCTTCAGCAGGTTATTCATCTTGCGCTCGGAGGCCAGAATCGCCTGCAGCTGATCGCGCTCTTTTTCCAGCTCGCTCTGCTCGCCGCGGATCTTCATCTCTTCCAGTTTGGCGAGATGGCGCAGTTTTAATTCCAGAATCGCTTCCGCCTGGGTTTCGCTGATGCCGAAGCGGGCAATCAGCGCCGGCTTTGGTTCATCTTCGTGGCGGATTATCTCAATCACTTCATCAATGTTGAGGAACGCGACCAGCAAACCTTCGAGGATGTGCAGGCGCTTGAGGACTTTTTCCAGCCGGTAGTTCAGGCGGTTACGCACGGTATCACGACGGAAGGTCAACCACTCCGTCAGGATTTCGAGCAGATTCTTCACCGCCGGACGGTTGTCCAGGCCGATCATGTTGAGGTTGATGCGGTAGCTCTTTTCCAGATCGGTGGTGGCGAACAGGTGGTTCATCACCTGCTCCATATCTACGCGGTTGGAACGCGGCACGATCACCAGACGGGTCGGGTTTTCATGATCCGATTCATCACGCAGATCATCAACCATCGGCAGCTTTTTGTTACGCATCTGCGCGGCGATCTGCTCCAGCACGCGCGCGCCGGACACCTGATGCGGCAGCGCGCTAATCACCACCGCGCCGTCTTCTTTCGCCCACACGGCGCGCATCCGTACCGAACCGCGGCCGTTCTGGTAGATTTTGCGAATTTCCGCGCGCGGGGTAATGATTTCCGCTTCGGTCGGGTAGTCCGGCCCCTGCACGATATCCAGCAGTTCATCGAGGGTGGTTTTCGGTTTTTCCAGCAGCGTAATCGCCGCCTGCGCCACTTCACGCAGGTTGTGCGGCGGAATATCGGTCGCCATACCAACGGCGATGCCGGTGGTGCCGTTCAGCAGGATGTTCGGCAGACGCGCCGGCAGCATTTTCGGCTCCTGCAGCGTACCGTCAAAGTTCGGTACCCAATCGACGGTGCCCTGACCCAGTTCGCTGAGCAGCAATTCGGCGTATTTTGACAGGCGGGATTCGGTGTAACGCATCGCCGCGAAGGATTTCGGATCGTCCGGCGCCCCCCAGTTCCCCTGGCCGTCTACCAGCGGATAGCGGTAAGAGAACGGTTGCGCCATCAGCACCATCGCTTCATAGCAAGCGCTGTCGCCGTGCGGGTGATATTTACCCAGCACGTCGCCGACGGTGCGGGCGGATTTTTTGAACTTGGCGCTGGCGTTCAGGCCCAGCTCGGACATTGCATAGACAATGCGGCGCTGAACCGGCTTTAAGCCATCGCCAATAAACGGCAATGCCCTGTCCATGATGACGTACATGGAGTAGTTCAGGTAGGCATTTTCCGTGAATTCATGTAGCGCGAGGCGCTCTGCCATATCGCTCATTAATCGTGGATCCTCAATCTGGGACGCGGCCATTGCGGCGGCAAAACTACCCGCGATAATACCCGATCTCACGCCCTGAGTCACAGGAAGTGAGATCGGTTAAAGAGGATGAGGATATCAATCAGGCTAGCGGCAAATAAATATCGGTGCGGAGTTCATGCTCGCCAACTTCATGCACAAAATTGAGGTAGCGGAAGTACACCGGAAAATCCCTTAGCGTCTCCCCGGCGGCGGGTAGCCAGTCGCGATAGAGGAACCAGACGCTTTGCGCCAGCGTGTCCAGCGAACCGTGGTGGCGGGCCACGGCGCAACGGCCTGCCGGGATCTCGCCGTTAATCACGCCAAACGCGTTTTCGCTAATCGGCCGATCGACGGTACCGCAGATATCAAAACGAAATGCGTCGCCTGGCGTTGTTTGCGGATCGTCCCAGGCAATGCCCCAGGTTTCGCTGGTGGCGACTGGCGACAGCCCGCTCGTTTTACGCCATGCGATAAAACGCGCGGCGGTGGCGTTGACCAGGTCCGGGCTCCCGCGATGTTGTAGTATGGCGACCCTTGTAGCTGGAAATTGAATGATGTTTACGTCCATCGAAGTTTGCTCCTGTAGCGTATGTTTCGGTACGCGTCGATGCCACTCGGCCCAATCCGGTCGCTGACGGAACTGAGTCGGGCTTTGATCAAACGCGGTACGGAAGGCGCGACTGAACGACTCCGAATTTTGAAATCCGGCATCAAGGGCAATATCGATGATTTTATCGTGCGGGTTGAAGGCCAGGCGCCAACAGGCGCGCCGCAGGCGTAACCACTGAATATACCGGTACAGCGGAACGCCGGTATACGCGCTAAATTGCCGGTGAAAATGGTAAGGCGAGCTATACGCAATCGCGCTCAGCGCCTCCAGCGTTAGCGGCTCATCAAGATGGTTCTCAATGTACAAACAGACTCGCTGAAAACGCCCGACGTACGCCGGGCTGGCCTTAATATCGTTCATCGTCTCCTCCACGCGACACACTCTGCCAGAGCGAGGATAGCGATTCCTGACCGATCTTGCGCACTCTGGCGCGGGCGTTATGGCGTGATTTTACGGATCTGCTTCACGTCGATCTCGACCGAGTTCCAGTCTTTATCGACTTCACCCTGAATTTCTACCGTATCCTGCGGGCCGACGGTGACGCCGTTCCAGCGCTTGTGGTCGATATCGACGTTCACCACGCCGGAGGCATCCTGGAATTTATACAGGTCATCAGAGATGCGCTCGACGATTTTACCGCGCAGGGTCACCCAGGTGTCATCACGCAGCGACTTGGCGTTCGCCACGGTGGTCACCGCGCCGCTCGGCCCGGTGAAGCCGCCGGCCTGCGAGGTGGTGGTAGTCGACGGCCCGGTGAATCCACCCTGCCCGGCGGCCAGTACCGGCATGGAAACCAAAGCAATAATCGCGGTCATCGCAGCAATTTTTTTCATCTTATATTCTCCCTTTTGTGTTGGTATGGCTCCTATTACGCCTGACAAAACTTAACGACTTCTTAAGCGGAAAAAAGAAATTTTAATGCTGTACATCCCCTACTTCAACGCGGTTTACTGCGCAAAGAAACGGGATCGGCGGAGGGAAACATGCGCATATTATTGGTAGAAGATGACAAACTGATCGGCGACGGCATCAAAGCCGGGCTGAGCAAAATGGGCTTCAGTATCGACTGGTTCACCGCAGGCCAGGAGGGCAAAAATGCCTTATATAGCGCCCCTTACGACGCCGCGATACTTGACCTTACCCTCCCCGGCATTGACGGCCTCGATATTCTGCGCGAATGGCGCGATAAAGGCCGTAATGAACCCGTGCTGATCCTCACCGCCCGCGACGCGCTGAGCCAGCGGATCGAAGGGCTACAGCTCGGCGCCGATGACTATCTGTGTAAACCCTTCGCCCTGATAGAGGTGGCGGCGCGTCTCGAAGCGCTGATCCGCCGCGCTCACGGCCAGAGCAGCAGCGAGCTACGCCACGGCAAGGTGAGCCTCGATCCAAACCGCTTAACCGCCAGCCTCGACGGCGAAAGCCTGGCGCTGAAGCCTAAGGAGTTCGCCCTGCTGGAACTGCTTATGCGCAACGCCGGGCGCGTGTTGCCGCGTAAGCTTATCGAGGAAAAACTCTATAACTGGGACGACGAGGTCTCCAGCAACGCCGTGGAAGTACACGTTCATCATCTGCGGCGCAAACTCGGCAGCGGTTTTATCCGCACCGTGCACGGCATCGGCTATACCCTGGGTGACGCATGAAACGACTCGCCCGTTTAAGCCTGCGCCTGCGCCTGACGCTGCTGTTTGTCCTGCTCACCAGCGCCGCCTGGGGGATCGCCAGCGTTATCGCCTGGCAGCAGACCAGTGAAAAGCTGGATAAGCTGTTTGATACCCAACAACTGCTCTTCGCCCGCCGCCTGAGCGCGATGAATGTCGATGAGCTGCAGACGCGACCGGCGCAGATCCGCGAAAAGAAAAAAGTTAAACACGGCCATCTTGATGATGACGCGCTGGCCTTCGCTCTCTTCACCCGCGACGGGAAAATGGTGCTTAACGATGGTGAAAACGGCGAAGACATTCAATGGGGCTCGCAGCGCGAAGGCTTCAGCGATGGCTACCTGCGCGGCGATGACGACCAATGGCGCTTCTTGTGGCTGACCACCGCTGACGGCCGCCATCGTATCGCCGTCGGTCAGGAGTGGGATTATCGCCGGGAAATGGCGATGGATATCGTGACCTCGCAGCTCACGCCGTGGCTGGTCGCGCTACCGCTGATGTTCGTGTTGCTCATCGTACTATTAAGCCGCGAGCTGGCGCCGTTGAAGAAACTGGCTCGCACCCTGCACCAGCGCGCGCCGGACTCGGCGGAACGTCTGTCGGACGACAAAATCCCTTCAGAAGTTCGCCCGCTGGTCGATGCCCTGAACCAACTGTTCAGCCGTACCCACGAAACCATGCTGCGCGAGCGCCGCTTTACCTCTGATGCCGCCCATGAGTTGCGCAGCCCGCTGGCGGCGCTGAAAGTGCAAACCGAAGTTGCCCAGCTTTCAATGGACGATCCTGAAGGTCGGGATAAAGCGTTGGCGCAATTACATCAGGGCATCGACCGCGCTACCCGACTGGTCGATCAATTACTTACGCTGTCGCGGTTGGATTCCCTGGCGCAACTGGATGACGTGCAGCCGGTCGCCATCGACGACCTGCTGCAGTCGGCGGTGATGGAGATGTATCACCACGCGCAGCAGTCCGCCATTGAGCTACGCCTGCATCTGAATGCCAGCAATATCGTCCGTACCGGCCAGCCGCTGCTGCTAAGCCTACTGGTACGCAACCTGCTGGATAATGCCGTGCGCTATAGCCCGCGCGGTAGCCGGGTGGATATTACGCTTTCCGCCCGCGAGTTCCGGGTTCGCGACAATGGTCCAGGCATTAGTCCGCAAGCCCTGGCGCGCATTGGCGAGCGTTTTTATCGTCCGCCGGGCCAGGACGCCCCCGGCAGCGGATTAGGCTTATCGATCGTTCGCCGCATCGCCTCGCTGCACGGTATGCGGGTTGATTTTGCTAACGCGCGCGGCGGCGGCTTCGAGGCGCGCGTTTACTGGTAGCCGCATTATTGCCAAAAATGCAAAAGACTTTGCACATTTTGCTCATTTTACTGCCCCGCTTCGCGGGGTAAAATTGCCGACAAATTTAATAGATTGAGGGCAAAAAATGAGCAATATCCTGATTATCAACGGGGCGAAAAAATTCGCTCACTCTAATGGCCAATTAAACGACACCCTGACCGAGGTCGCGGATGGTTATCTGCGCGACGTCGGGCATGATGTTAAAATCGTCCGCGCGGAAAGCGAGTACGATGTAAAAGAAGAAGTGCAGAATTTCCTGTGGGCCGATGTGGTTATCTGGCAGATGCCGGGCTGGTGGATGGGCGCGCCGTGGACCGTGAAAAAGTACATGGATGACGTCTTCACCGAAGGCCATGGTTCTCTGTACGCCAGCGATGGCCGTACCCGCTCCGATGACAGCAAAAAATATGGCTCCGGCGGATTGATTCAAGGCAAACAGTACATGCTGTCGCTGACCTGGAATGCGCCGATGGAAGCCTTCACCGATAAAGATCAATTCTTCCACGGCGTCGGCGTTGATGGCGTTTACCTGCCGTTCCACAAAGCCAATCAGTTCCTTGGCATGAGCGCGATGCCGACCTTTATCGCCAACGACGTGATTAAAATGCCTGACGTTCCCCACGTCATCGCAGAATATCGCAAGCATCTGGCCGAGATTTTTGGTTAACTAGATGTCTACACTCGCTGTTATTCAAGTCACTAACCTTGAAGTATGGCGAGTTTACACACAGAAGGAGTTGAGTTAACCATGTTAACAGTGATTGCCGAAATTCGTACTCGTCCGGGCCAACACCACCGTCAGGCGGTACTGGATCAGTTCGCTAAAATTGTCCCAGTGGTACTGCAGGAAGAAGGCTGCCACGGCTACACGCCGCTGGTTGACCACGCTGCCGGCGTGAGTTTCCAGACTTCCGCCCCGGATTCGATCGTCATGGTCGAGCAGTGGGAAAGCGTCGCGCATCTTGAAGCGCATCTGCAAACGCCGCACATGAAGGCTTACGCTGAAGCGGTCAAAGGCGACGTGCTGGAAACCAGCATCCGCATTCTGCAGGCTGGCGTATAAGCCCGGCAGAAGTAAAAAAGGGAGCCTCAGGCTCCCTTTTTCGCATCTGGCGGCTGACGTCGGCTTAGGCTTCGAGATCCGCCATATCGCCTTTTTCCTGCAGCCAGTTGCGACGGTCTTCAGAACGCTTCTTGGCCAACAGCATATCCATCACCGCGGTCGTTTGCTGCTCGTCTTCATCGGTGATGATGAGCTGCACCAGGCGGCGGGTGTTCGGGTCGAGCGTGGTTTCACGTAGCTGCATCGGGTTCATCTCGCCCAGCCCTTTAAAGCGCTGTACGTTCGGCTTACCCTTCTTACGCTTCAACTGCTCCAGCACGCCGGCTTTTTCTTCTTCCGTCAGCGCGTAGTAAACCTCTTTACCCAGGTCGATACGATACAGCGGCGGCAGCGCGACGTACACGTGCCCCTCTTTCACCAGGGTACGGAAATGCTTCACGAACAGCGCGCACAGCAGGGTAGCGATGTGCAGACCATCCGAGTCGGCATCGGCGAGAATACAGATTTTACCGTAACGCAGCTGGCTTAAATCATCGCTATCCGGGTCGATACCAATCGCCACCGAAATGTCGTGCACCTCTTGCGAAGCGAGCACTTCATCGGAAGAGACTTCCCAGGTATTCAGGATCTTGCCTTTCAGCGGCATGATCGCCTGATATTCACGGTCGCGCGCCTGTTTCGCCGAACCGCCCGCAGAATCCCCTTCGACGAGGAACAGTTCGGTGCGGTTCAGGTCCTGCGCGGTGCAATCCGCCAGCTTACCCGGCAGCGCCGGGCCGCTGGTGAGCTTTTTGCGCACCACTTTCTTGGCGGCGCGCAGGCGACGCTGAGCGCTGGAAATGGCCATTTCCGCCAGCAGCTCCGCAGCCTGTACGTTCTGATTCAGCCACAGGCTGAAGGCGTCTTTAACCACCCCGGAGACGAATGCCGCGCACTGACGCGACGACAGACGTTCTTTAGTCTGCCCGGCGAACTGCGGATCCTGCATTTTCACCGACAGTACGTACGCGCAGCGATCCCAGATATCTTCCGCCGACAGCTTCACGCCGCGCGGCAGAATATTGCGGTATTCGCAAAACTCGCGCATCGCGTCGAGCAACCCCTGACGCAGACCGTTAACGTGCGTACCGCCCTGCATGGTCGGGATCAGGTTTACGTAGCTTTCAGTCAGCAGTTCGCCGCCTTCCGGCAGCCACAGCAGCGCCCAATCCACCGCTTCCGTTTCGCCGGAGAAGTTACCGACAAACGGTTTTTCCGGCAGCAGCGGCAGGCCATTGACCGCCTCGCACAGATAATCATTAAGGCCGTCCGCATAGCACCAGCGCTGTTCGCTGTTGTTCACCTGGTCGCGGAAAACAATTTCCACGCCCGGGCACAGCACCGCTTTCGCTTTTAACAGGTGAGTTAGCCGCGAGACGGAGAAACGCGGGCTATCGAAGAAGCTTTCATCTGGCCAGAAATGGACGCTGGTCCCGGTGTTGCGTTTACCGCAGGTGCCGGTGACGCGCAGGTCTTCAACTTTTTCCCCGTTCTCAAAGGCGATGCTGTAGACCTGGCCATCGCGGCGCACGTTGACTTCCACGCGTTTAGACAAGGCGTTGACGACAGAAATCCCCACCCCATGCAGGCCACCGGAGAACTGGTAGTTCTTGTTGGAAAACTTCCCGCCCGCGTGCAGCCGACAAAGGATCAGCTCAACCGCCGGAACCCCTTCTTCCGGGTGGATATCAACCGGCATCCCGCGCCCATCGTCGATAACTTCCAACGATTGATCGGCATGAAGGATGACCTCCACGCGTTTGGCGTGACCAGCCAGTGCTTCATCCACACTGTTATCAATAACTTCCTGACCAAGATGGTTAGGACGGGTTGTGTCGGTGTACATTCCCGGGCGGCGGCGAACCGGCTCAAGCCCGGTGAGTACCTCAATGGCATCAGCGTTATATGAAGATTGCGTCATGGTGTGTATTCGTAGGTCGTTCTGAACCGCTTAGCGCAGGCCCAGAAAATCGATAATCTGGGTGAAATGATCTTCAAAGCCAACAAATGCGTGATTACCGCCCTCCTCGACCGTTTGACGGCAGGAGGCGAAGTAGTCAACAGCCTGGCGGTAATCAAGCACTTCATCGCCCGTTTGCTGCAATAACCAGATAAGGTCAGGCGCTTCCAGCGGGTCGATATGCATGACTTTAAGATCGTAAATATGGCGAGACTCTAGCACATATTGCTGCCCGGTGTACGGATTCTCATTGGGGCCAAGAAAATTGTTCAGCAGTTCAAATGGCCGCACCGCCGGGTTAATCACCACCGCCGGCAGCATAAAACATTGCGACAGCCAGGTAGCGTAGTAGCCGCCCAATGACGACCCCACCACGCCTAACGGCTCGCCGCCGTGCTCCAGCACGATAGCTTCCAGCATCTCTGCCGCCTGCGCCGGGAAAGCAGGCAGTTCCGGCACCACCATGTTAATTTCCGGGTGGTGCTGCGTCAGCCACGTTTTCAGCGCCGTCGCTTTTGCCGAGCGCGGCGAGCTGTTAAATCCGTGCAGATAAAGAAGAGTAGACATCAGTATCCTTCTGAAGCGATATCCGGGTGAAACTCGGCGCCGCTGAGACGACAGACTTCAGTCGTCAACGCGCCATCGGGATGCAGCTCAAGCCAGCGCCAGCCAGGAGAGACGGTATCGAGGGTGAAATTAGCGCAGTGCGGCTTAAACTGTACGCAGGTCGATGGCGTCGCCATCATCCGCCGCCCGTTCCAGTCGAGATCCAGCTCCTGGTGAATATGGCCACACAGCAGGTGCTTAACCCGCGGATAGTTGCTCAGGATGTGATCTAACGCGCCGGCGTTGCGCAGGCTATGCTGATCGAGCCAGCTACAGCCCGCCGGCAGCGGATGATGATGCAGTAACAGCAGCGTGTAGCGCTCAGGTTCCGCATTCAATTGATGCTCAAGCCACTCCAGTTGGAAATCGCTCAGCTCGCCGTGAGGCACGCCAAAGACCTGGCTGTCCAGCAGCAGGATTTGCCAATGGTCGCCCAACAGGACGCGTTTTGCGGGGGAGATGCCGGCATCGTGCAGCGTGCTGTACATCGCCGGTTGGAAATCATGGTTTCCCGGCAGCCAGACGCAGGGTGCGGCAAAGCTCGCGATGCCTTCAGCGAAATGCTGATAGGCCGCGGCAGAGTGGTCTTGCGCCAGATCGCCTGTTGCTACAATCAGGTCGCATTCACGCTGTGAGGCATGTATCGCATCCAATACAGCCTGATAACTTTCCCAGGTATTGATACCCAACAGCGTTTCATGTTTTTCAGCAAACAGGTGAGTATCAGTAATTTGTAATATCCTGACTCTGGCCTCACCAGCCAGAGGTAGGTTTAACAGGCTTTCCAAATGGTGTCCTTAGGTTTCACGACGCTAACAAACCGGAATCGCCATCGCTCCATGTGCTAAACAGTAACGCAGCCAGTCGGCCAGAAACTGATTAATTTGATGCTTTTCGTCGCGTTGATGCAACTTTTTATTAGGATAATCATATCTCGCTTTGAAGCGAAAAATCTGCTGACTTGAACACACTTCAGCCACCATGGCGTCGTGATACAGGCGCACCGTCATTGACGGCAGGCTCCAGTAGCTCACCGCAGGCATAGTCTGTTCTATTGTCACTAATGTAGTGTAGCGGGTCGATTCGACCACCGTTAATCGGTATTGCGCCGCACCCACCTGATAGTTCGCCATATCGCCAACCGCCTCAGTGCGAGGCAACAGGCGGCGCAGCTGGGCGAAATTGGTTTCGCACAGGCGCATCATTTCCGGGAAGTCAGGTGTATAACGCTTCATATTATTTCCACTCGTTTCGTAAGCTATGATAATGCAGCTGCAGCCATTGCAGGGCGATGACAGAAGCTGCGTTGTCGATTTTCCCCTCTTCTACCCACTGGTAAGCCTGTTCCCGGCTCACCACATGCACCCGAATATCCTCGTTTTCTTCGGCCAGGCCGTGAATGCCTTTTGCCGTCGATGCATCAACTTCGCCCACCAGGATCGATAACCGTTCGCTGGTGCCGCCAGGGCTTGCCAGATAGCTTAATATTGGTTTGGTACGCCCAACTTCAAGCCCGGCCTCTTCCAGCGCTTCGCGGCGGGCGACATCCTCTACCGTTTCGCCTTCTTCTATCATCCCGGCGACCATTTCCAGCAGCCACGGGCTCTCGCTGGTATCATAGGCGGCAATGCGGATCTGCTCGACCAGCACAACTTCATCGCGTACCGGGTCAAAGGGTAGCAAGACCGCGGCGTGCCCGCGCTCAAAAATTTCGCGGGTCACCTCGCCGCTCATCCCGCCGTTAAACAGGCGATGGCGAAAACGATACAAATCGAGCGAAAAAAAACCGCGATAAAGCGTTTCGCGTGCAATAATTTCTACATCGTTTTTAGAGAAGGTAATTCCCTGCTGATTGGGTTTGCTCATTGTCTGTGTCCTGCTCATCCGAAAGTAGGGATTTATAGGCCGTTTGGCTACCGTTTTACAGCCTGTATGTTAGATTGGTGCAAATTACCGCCCTATGGCACGTAACGCCAACTTTTTACGGCGACAGAGTCGATACAATCAGCGATTATTTTTAGAATTTGAGTAGCGCTAAATGCTTCACAACAAGGAATGCAAATGAAGAAACTTTTTCCCATCCTTATCGGCCTGGGCCTGACTGGCTTCAGCGCCATGAGCCAGGCAGAGAACCTGTTGCAGGTTTATCAGCAGGCGCGTATTAGCAACCCTGATCTGCGTAAATCGGCAGCCGATCGCGATGCTGCATTCGAAAAAATCAACGAAGCGCGTAGCCCATTACTGCCGCAACTCGGTCTGGGCGCGGATTATACCTATACCAATGGATTCCGTGACAGTAACGGTCTTAATTCCAATGTCACCAGTGGTTCACTGCAGTTAACGCAAACCCTGTTCGATATGTCGAAATGGCGCGCGCTGACCCTGCAGGAAAAAGCGGCGGGCATTCAGGATGTCACCTATCAGACTGACCAGCAAACGCTGATTCTGAATACCGCGACGGCTTACTTTAAAGTTCTGGCCGCTATCGATACGCTCTCCTATACCGAAGCCCAGAAACAGGCCATCTACCGCCAGTTGGATCAAACCACCCAGCGTTTTAACGTGGGCCTGGTTGCCATCACCGACGTGCAGAACGCCCGCTCACAATACGACGCCGTGCTGGCAAATGAAGTGACCGCGCGTAACGACCTCGACAACGCCGTTGAAGAGCTGCGTCAGGTCACCGGCAACTACTATCCGGAGCTGGCGTCGCTGAACGTTAACGGTTTCAAAACCAACAAACCGCAGGCGGTGAACGCGCTGCTGAAGGAAGCGGAAAACCGCAACCTGTCGCTGCTGCAGGCGCGTCTGAACCAGGATCTGGCGCGTGAGCAGATTCGCCAGGCGCAGGATGGTCATTTGCCAACACTTAGTCTATCCGCTTCAAGTTCGGTATCGAATACCAGTTATAGTGGTTCAAAAACTCATGCTAATTCTCAGACTAGCATTCAACAGTATAAAGATAACGATGCCGGCCAGAACCAAATCGGCCTGAACTTCTCTCTGCCGCTGTATCAGGGCGGGATGGTTAACTCGCAGGTGAAACAGGCGCAGTACAACTTCGTCGGCGCCAGCGAGCAGCTGGAAAGCGCGCACCGCAGCGTGGTGCAGACCGTGCGTTCGTCGTTTAACAACGTGAATGCCTCCATCAGCAGCATCAATGCCTACAAACAGGCGGTGGTCTCTGCGCAGAGCTCCCTGGATGCGATGGAAGCGGGTTATTCGGTGGGTACGCGTACCATCGTTGACGTGTTGGATGCGACCACCACGCTGTACAACGCCAAGCAGCAGCTCTCCAACGCCCGTTATAACTACCTGATCAACGAGCTGAACATTAAGTCTGCTCTTGGTACGCTGAACGAACAGGATCTGATTGCGCTGAACAACACGCTGGGTAAAGCGATTCCGACTTCACCAGACAGCGTCGCGCCGGAAAACCCGCAGCAGGACGCCGCTGCTGACGGTTATGCGAACACCGCCTCCGCACAGCCGGCTGCCGCCCGTACGACGAAGACCAGCGGTTCCAATCCGTTTAGTCACTAATCGTTGAACGTGATTACGCCTCGTCTGGCCTTCGGCTCAGGCGGGGCGTAAAACGTAAGACAACGTAAAGACCCCCGCTTTTCCCCTCTTTCGCTTCATTTTCCACCACTCATACTCTATCCTGAGCGTTGACAAACGCACTACCACTGGGTCCTGGAAGACAAATATGAAACGGACAAAAAATATTAATCATGCGTCGTTCCGCAAAAGCTGGAGCGCTCGCCACCTGACGCCGGTCGCCCTTGCCGTCACCGCCGTCTTTATGCTCGCCGGTTGCGAAAAAACTGACGAGACGGTTTCTCTGTATCAGAACGCCGATGACTGCTCCGCGGCTAACCCAAGCAAAGCCGCAGAGTGCACCACCGCCTACAATAACGCGGTGAAAGAAGCCGCGCGCACCGCGCCGAAATACGCCAGCCGTGAAGACTGTGTCGCCGAGTTCGGCGAAGGCCAATGCCAGCAGGCGCCGGCTCAGGCGGGCGTCGCCCCGGAAAACCAGGCGCAGGCGCAAAGCAGCGGCAGCTTCTGGATGCCGCTGATGGCCGGTTACATGATGGGCCGCCTGATGGGCGGTGGCATGGCCGCGCAGCAGCCGCTGTTTAGTTCGAAAAACCCGGCCAGCCCGGCCTACGGCCAGTACACCGATGCCAGCGGTAAGAGTTACGGCGCGGCGCAACCGGGTCGTACCATGAACGTGCCGAAAACCGCGATGGCGCCGAAGCCGGCCACCACGACGACCGTCACCCGCGGCGGTTTTGGCGAATCCGTTGCTAAGCAATCGACGATGCAGCGTAGTGCCGCGGGCTCCAGCTCCTCTTCACGCTCGATGGGCGGTTAAGCGGCATGGAAAGAATCAGCATTACCGAGCGCCCGGACTGGCGCGAGAAAGCGACCGAGTATGGCTTCAATTTTCACACCATGTACGGCGAGCCGTACTGGAGCGAAGAGGCCTACTACAAGCTGACGCTGGCGCAGGTTGAAAAGCTCGAAGCGGTCACCGCCGAGCTGCATCAAATGTGTCTACAGGTCGTTGAGAAAGTGATCGCCAGCGACGAGCTGATGACCAAATTCCGCATCCCTAAACACACCTGGGGCTTTGTGCGTCAGTCGTGGAAAACCAACCAGCCGTCGCTGTACTCGCGTCTGGATCTGGCCTGGGATGGCGTGGGCGAGCCGAAGCTGCTGGAGAACAACGCGGATACGCCAACCTCGCTATATGAAGCAGCGTTCTTTCAATGGATCTGGCTAGAAGATCAGCTTAACGCCGGTAATTTGCCTGCCGACAGCGATCAGTTCAACAGCCTGCAGGAAAAACTGATTGAACGCTTCGGCGAGCTGCGTGAACAGTTTGGCTTCCAACTGCTGCATATGGCCTGCTGCCGCGATACCGTTGAAGACCGCGGCACCGTGCAATATCTGCAGGACTGTGCGGCAGAAGCGGGCGTCGCCACCGAGTTCTTGTATATCGAAGATATCGGTCTTGGCGAGAAAGGCCAGTTTACCGATTTGCAGGATCAGGTCATCGGCAATCTGTTCAAGCTTTATCCGTGGGAATTTATGCTGCGCGAGATGTTCTCCACCAAGCTGGAAGACGCCGGCGTACGCTGGCTGGAGCCAGCGTGGAAGAGCATTATCTCCAATAAAGCGCTGCTGCCGATGCTGTGGGAAATGTTCCCCAACCACCCTAACCTGTTGGCGGCTTACTTCAGCGAAGATAACCATCCGCAGCTTGAGAAGTACGTCATTAAGCCGATTTTCTCCCGCGAAGGCGCTAACGTGTCAATCGTTGAAAATGGCAAAGTGGTGGAAGCGGTGGAAGGCCCATACGGGGAAGAAGGCACTATCGTGCAGGAGTTTTATCCGCTGCCGAAATTTGGCGATAGCTTTACGCTGATTGGCAGCTGGCTTATTAACGACCAGCCTGCCGGGATCGGCATTCGTGAAGATCGGGCGCTGATCACCCAGGATCTTTCGCGTTTCTATCCGCACATTTTCGTCGAATAACGGCAAACCCCGGCAACCTGAGTGGCCGGGGTTTTTTCATGTGCGATAGCTGCCGTTACGCGGCACCCACCACCACCGACAGCATACTTAGCGACCCCATCTCCATCCCTTCGACCGGGATCGTTATCGGCTCTTCGCCATCCCACGCCCCCAGAATATAGAGCAGCGGCAGGAAGTGCTCAGCCGTTGGGTTAGAGAGCGATCCGCCTTCGTGGCTTAAATAGTTCACCAGCGGATGCGCGTCGACCGGCCCTTTCCAGGTTAAATTCGCTTTCACATAGTCGTTAAACGACTCGGCCCACGGATACGGCGTACTTTCGCCATGCCAGCGTGCGGTGCGCAGGTTATGTACCACGTTGCCGCTCGCCACCAGCATAATGCCTTCATCACGCAGCGACGCCAGCTTACGCCCCATCTCCAGATGCCACGCCGCGGGCTTGGTGCTATCGATACTTAACTGAACCATGGGAATATCGGCATCAGGGTACATTTTGATCAGCACGCCCCACGAACCGTGATCAAAACCCCACGCCTCTTTATCGAGGGCAACGGGTACCGGCGCCAGCAGATCAACCAGATGCTGCGCCAGCTCCGGCGATCCCGGCGCAGGGTAGTGCGTATCGTATAAGGCCTGCGGGAAACCGCCAAAATCATGAATGGTTTTCGGCGCTTCCATCGCCGTCACGCCCGTCCCGCGGGTAAACCAGTGCGCGGAGATAACCACGATAGCCTTTGGACGCGGCAGCGTTTCGCCGAGATGACGCCAGGCGCGGGTATAAATATTATCTTCCAGCACGTTCATCGGGCTACCATGGCCTAAAAACAACGCTGGCATACGGGTACGGGACATGATGGTATCCTTCAGTAGGGAGTATTTGATTCCTTCACATTACGCGCTTTTAGCCGCAGATAAACTCAGATAAGCGTGATGATCATCATCAGAAAATTTGAAGGTGAAAAATCTCTCCCATGTACCCGCAGAGAAAGCATATTAGCTCGCCCCAGAAACAACAAAGCCCACCGTAAAGTGGGCTTGTCATCAAAGCAGCGGCAACTTAGCTGGCTTTGCGATCGTGCTCGCGGCGGTAAGCCACCAGGTCTTCAATGGTGACCACGGCCATGTTGTGCTGCTGAGCGAACTTGATGCACTCCGGCGCGCGCGCCATGGTGCCATCGTCGTTAGTCAGTTCACAGAGAACGCCTGCCGGTTTAAAGCCCGCAAGGGTCACCAGGTCGATGGTCGCTTCAGTGTGGCCGCCGCGGGTCATTACGCCGCCTGGCTGCGCGCGCAGCGGGAAGACGTGGCCCGGACGGTTGAGATCGGAAGGTTTCGCGCCATCGGCAATGGCGGCGCGCACGGTCGTGATGCGGTCAGCGGCGGATACGCCGGTGGTTACGCCTTCTGCCGCTTCGATGGTCACGGTAAAGCCGGTGCCGTAGGCGCTGGTGTTGTTCTCCACCATCATCGGCAGGTCAAGCTGCTTGCGGCGGTCTTCGGTCAGGCACAGGCAGACAATGCCGCTGCCGTGACGAATGGTCAGCGCCATTTGCTCAACGGTCATGGTTTCGGCGGCGAAGATCATATCGCCTTCGTTTTCACGGTCTTCATCATCAAGCACCATCACACCGCGGCCTTCGCGCAGTGCGTCTAAAGCGTGTTCCACACGTTCAAAAGCGGTACCAAAAGAAGAAAGGAGCGTCTGATTCATGGTAAAAAAACCTCATTAAAATTATGGTTACCAGAATCAGGGCAGTCTTAGGAGTGCCGGTTTAGCGGCAAAAGTCAACGCAAGCGGATCGTAATCCGACTGAGCCGTTACTCTCTCCCATCCGGACTTTAACCGTCGGCCCCGGAATTACACCGGATCTGCTGACCTTCCCGTTTTCACAGGAAGCGCTCGCGGGCTTTCAACGCATAGGTTGATTTACCGCCGGTGGGGAATTTCGCCCCGCCCTGAGAATAAGCGAGATAACTATAACGCCATTAACTATCTTCATCAATGGCTACTCGCTATACATCTGACATTTGTGGTTTATAGGCGCTCCCGTTCGCACTACAATGAACTGTAACTAGACCAGCGCAGGAATCCGCCATGATTGACCCGAAAAAAATTGAACAAATCGCCCGCCAGGTCCATGAATCGATGCCGAAAGGCCTTCGCGATCTTGGAGATGACGTAGAAAAGAAAATCCGCCAGGTACTGCAATCGCAGTTAACTCGCCTGGATTTGGTCAGCCGCGAAGAGTTCGATGTGCAAACACAGGTTCTGCTGCGCACCCGCGAAAAGCTGGCTTTACTTGAGCAGCGCATTAGCGATCTGGAAAGCCGCTCAGCTGCCCCGAAGAGCGAAGAACAGCAATAAAAAACGGGCCTGATGGCCCGTTTGAGATTGATGACAAATCTCATGCAACCTTTGCAGTTACAGATTGCAGCAGATGAAAAACATGGAAAATCAATTTATTGATTTTCGGCTGATAACCACAAAGAAGGAAAAACCACGCTTTTTCCTTCTTTGTCAGCAGTCTGACGGGCCTGATGGCCCGTTTTCATTTGGCTTAGTGCTCTAGCTCGGCCGTGCTATTCACCTGGCGACAATAAAGCTCATAGCGTTGGCAAAACCATTCACGATGTTCCTCATCCATATTGCCGACAATAGCCTGAAGATCAACCGAGTGGCCCTGTGCGTGCATCCTGGCGAAACTACGTGCCAGAAAATCGAAGTTCTTCATAGAATACATATCGTTATGGTTCATCCGCATACTCCTTCAGCCGTTGGCGTTCTGATTGGTCATATGCCTTTTACTCACTTCAGTATTTACGCTTACCTTAACGCACTTTGTACGAAAAATGCGCTTAACCGGGTTGTTTATTGCGCTAAATCATTTTCCGCATGATTAAATAAAAACGGCCCGCGAAGGTATCCCCGCAGGCCGTTGTAGACCGCTCCGTTCAGAGCGGTAAAGCGTATTGATTACTTGTCGCTATCTTTCTGAATCTTCTTGATAATATTGGTTGTCGAGCAGCCATCTTCAAAGTTGAGCACCAGCACTTCGCCGCCGTTGGCCCATACCTCTTCGCTGCCGGCAATTTGCTCCGGCTTGTAATCGCCGCCTTTCACCAGCAGATCCGGCAGGATCCCGGCAATCAGCCGCTGCGGAGTATCTTCTTCAAATGACACCACCCAGTCGACAGCTTCCAGCGCACCCAGCACGATCATCCGCTGTTCCAGCGGGTTAACCGGGCGGGTTTCGCCTTTCAGACGTTTGGTTGAGGCATCGCTGTTGACGGCGACGATCAGTCGATCGCCCAGCTTGCGCGCATTGGCCAGATACGAGACGTGGCCCGCGTGCAGAATGTCAAAGACGCCGTTGGTCATCACCACTTTTTCGCCACGCTTACGCGCCGCGGCAACCGCCTGTTTCAGCTCTTCTTCGCTCATCACGCCAAACCCGGTATCGGCACGCCCGCGCACCGCGTTTTCCAGCTCGATTGGCGAAACGGTGGAAGTCCCCAGCTTGCCAACCACCACACCGGCCGCGGCGTTAGCGAAATAGCAGGCCTCTTCCAGCGTGTTGCCCGCCGCCAGCGTCGCCGCCAGCACGCCGATAACCGTGTCGCCTGCGCCGGTGACGTCATACACTTCCTGCGCCTGGGTCGGCATATGCAGCGGCGGACGACCCGGCTGCAGCAGCGTCATACCCTGCTCGGAGCGCGTTACCAGCAGTGCGGAAAGCTCGAAGTCGGCGATGATTTTCATCCCGCGTTCGACGATTTCTGCTTCATCCTTACACTTTCCGGCGACCGCTTCGAATTCAGACAGGTTCGGCGTCAGCAGCGTCGCCCCGCGGTAGCGTTCAAATTCAGTGCCTTTCGGATCAATCAGCACCGGAACGCCAGCATCACGCGCCAGCTTAATCATGGTCTGCACGCTGGCCAGCGCGCCTTTCGCGTAGTCTGACAGCACCAGCGCGCCGATTGAACCCAGCGCCTGCTGAATACGTTCATGCATCGGCTGTGGATCGACCCCGGAGAAGCCCTCTTCAAAATCGAGGCGGATCAGCTGCTGGTTGCGCGACAGCACGCGCAGTTTGGTGATGGTCGGATGCGTCGGTACCGAAACGAAATCACACTTCACTTTTACGTCAGCCAGCGCTTTGCTAAGCGCGCGTGCGGCATCGTCGATACCGGTCAGGCCGACCAGACGAGAAGTCGCGCCGAGCGAAGCAATGTTCATCGCCACGTTAGCCGCGCCGCCAGGGCGTTCTTCGATATTTTCCACCTTCACCACCGGCACCGGGGCTTCCGGGGAAATACGGCTGGTAGGGCCATACCAGTAGCGGTCCAGCATCACATCGCCTACCACCAACACTCCTGCACGTTCAAACTCTGGCAGCGTTACTTTCATTACTCTCTCCTGCGAGATGCAAACTTTGCGCGCGATAATAGCACACCCGATTTGTTAATTAAGCCATCAACCACTTCTGCCAGCTGGCGCTCACCTGCTGGCGTTCACCGTCAAAGGCATCCGGCGCAACGTGGCCCGGCTGCTCCTGCAGCGCCAGATGGTGCAACGCATCGCGTAGCGTGGTGTAGGCATGGGTAAGCGCCCGCGCTTCTTCCTCATCCATGATGTCGTTCTGCGCCAGCAGTTCCAGAATACGCACATTATCGGACCAGCGCGTCAGCTTCGGCTTTTCATGCGCGTAGCGCAGCACCAGGTACTGGGTGATAAATTCAATATCGGTGATCCCGCCGGCATCGGCTTTGATATCAAAGCGATCGCGCTGCTTATTGCCGAGATGGGCGCGCATCTTTTCCCGCATCTCACGTACTTCGGTTTGCAGCGTCGCGCCTTCACGCGGAGTGGTCAGGATATCGCGGCGGATCGCATCGAAGCGCGCCTGCAGCGCCGGGTCGCCATACACCACCCGGGCGCGAACCAGCGCCTGATGTTCCCAGGTCCAGGCTTCATTGCGCTGATAATCGGCAAAGGCGTCGGCGGTAGTCACCAGCATGCCCGCCGCGCCGGATGGACGTAAGCGAGCGTCCACTTCATACAAGATGCCCGACGAGGTGCGGGTGCTGAAAAGATGCATGATCCGCTGGGCAAGGCGCAGATAGAACTGGCGGCCATCGATTTCTCGCTCGCCGTCGGTCATCACCTCCATTGGACAGTCGTGGAGGAAGACCAGGTCGAGGTCGGAACTATAACCCAGCTCCCAACCGCCGAGTTTACCGTAACCCACTACCGCAAAACCGCGCCCCTGACGGTCGCGCAGATGGGTCGGCTGGCCGTAGCGGGCGACCATCTGTAGCCACGCCTGCTGAACTACCGCATCGATCATCGCCTCGGCAAGCCAGGTTAAGTGATCGCTCACTTTCATCACCGGTAGCGTGCCGGCAATATCGGCGGCGGCGATGTGCAACAATTGCGCCTGTTTAAACTGACGCAGCGCTTCCAGCTGCTGTTCTTCGTCTTCTTCCGGCACGCGCAGCAAATACTGGCGCAGCTCGTCGCGGTACGCATCGGTCGCCGTCGGTTGATAAAGCGAGTTCGGATCCAGCAGTTCGTCCAGCAGCAGCGGGTGGCGCGCCAGCTGGCTGGCAACCATCGGCGAAGCGGCGCACAGGCTAATCAGGTGTTTTAACGCGCCGGGGAATTCGCTGAGCAGCTCCAGATAGGTGGTACGGGTGACGATTCCGGTCAGCAACGGGGTGATTCGCGCCAGCGGCAGCGGCGCATCCGCCCGCGAGCAGACCTCGCTGAGCAGATGCGGCATCAGCTGGTCGAGTACCTGCCGCCCGCGTGGGCCGATGGTGCGCCGGTCGAGCTCTTTGCGAAAATCAGCGATCAGCGCCAACACGCTGCGCCGATCGTTGTCGTCAAGATGAGCCAGCGCCGGCGTAGTGTCGTCTTCTTCCAGCGCGTCCTGCCACAGTTCGCGCCAGTACTCTTCCAGTTGTTCATCCGGCGATTGCGCCTCGTCGTCGCCGATAAGCTCGTTAAAGACGCGACGCACGCGGCGCATCTGCTCTTCCAGCTGTGCGCTGAGCGTCTGCCAGTCGGCGACGCGCATCCCCCACGCCAGACGCGCGCGGTTAAGCTCATCCTGCGGCAGAGTTTGGGTTTGCTCGTCGTTAATGCTCTGCAGCAGGTTTTCGAGACGGCGCAGGAACAGGTAGGCTTCGCGCAGCTGGGCGGCATCGCCTTCCGGCAACAAATGCAGCTCGTCAATCGCCGTCAGCGTCGGCAACAGCGCGCGCTGCTGCAAGGCCGGTTCGCGACCGCCGCGGATCAGCTGGAAAACCTGAACGATAAATTCGATTTCGCGGATGCCGCCCGCGCCAAGCTTGATGTTGTCTGTCAGGCCGCGGCGGCGCACTTCACGGGCAATCATCCCCTTCATATTACGCAGTGACTGAATAACGCTAAAATCGATGTAGCGGCGGAAGACGAACGGGCGCAGCATGGCGCGCAGTTCGTTGGCGTGCTCGCCGTCGTTATCGCCCATGATCCGCGCCTTTACCATCGCGTAACGCTCCCAGTCGCGCCCCTGCTCCTGGTAATAATCCTCCAGCGCCGCAAAGCTCAACACCAGCGGGCCGCTGTCGCCAAATGGTCGCAGACGCATATCCACGCGGTAGACGAAACCATCCTGCGTCGGCTGATCGAGTACTTTGATTAACCGCTGGCCCAGACGGGTAAAGAACTGGCCGTTATCCAGCTCGCGACGTCCGCCCTGGGTGGCGCCGTGTTCCGGCCAGGCAAAAATCAGGTCGATATCGGAAGAGAAGTTAAGCTCGCCGCCGCCCAATTTCCCCATGCCCAGGATCATTAGCGGCTGCGCTTCGCCCTGCGCATTGCACGGCGTCCCCCACTCCCGGCAGCAGGCGGCGTACAGCCAGTCGCGGGCGGCGACGATTAAGGTCTCCGCCAGGGCGCTGAGCTGCTGCAAACTGCTCTCTTCGCTCACCAGCAGCAGCGCCTGCGCCCAGGCGATACGCACCATTATCCGGCGGCGGAACTGGCGTAGCTCGCGCATTAGCGCGGCCTCGTCAGTCACGTTTTGTAGCTGTTCCGCCAGCCAGTCGCCGTAATGGCGCCATTCGTCGGCCTGCGGCGGCGCGCTTTCCAGTTCAGCCAGCCACTGCGGCTGAGCGACCAGACTCTGTTCAGCAAACTCGCTGAACGTCATCACCGACTGCGCCTGCGAACTTAACGTTTGCAGGGAAAAATCTGCCGGAAGCCGGTTTACAACCGTCTGCCAGTGCTGCTGTAACTGCGAAGAAAGCGCCATTATAGGGGTCTCCCTGGCCTGAAATTATCGTTTTCCACTATGCAGCCAGAATGGTTCCGCGGCCAGCGCCTGACGACGGAAATATTCGATGACGCTGCGGTCATTGTTCTCGATAGCGCGGCGCACCTCTTGCCAGTTTTCCAGCCAGGCCTCGGCGACCTCGGCATAGGCGCTGGAAAGCAATTGAATACTGTCGATCTCGCGCGCCAGACGCGTGAGCCGATCGCTATAGTCGTCCTGCGTCTGCTGGAAGTTGCTTTTCAGATCCGCCGCGGCTCGCGACAGCTGAATATCGGCAAAGCGTTTGAACGAACCGGCGATTTTCTTTTGCCCCGCGTCGTTGAGGAACGAACGCCAACCGCGGGTAACCAGCCATTCGGTCAGCAGCAGTTTGGCGCCAACCGTAGCGCGGTTGAACAACGCCGCTTCGGCTTTCTCCGCTCCGTCCAGCGCCGCTTCGGCCTCAGTGAGCGATTCACGCAACTGTACGGTGGCTTTTCGCGGCACAATGCCGCCAAACAGCACCAGCGCATGGCGTACGCGAGCCATCGCCCGCTGGATTTCACGTTTAGCGGCCGCGTTGCCCCGGTTCCAGACTTCATCATGATAGAGCCAGTGCGCCAGCGCGCTTTCCAGCGCCGCTTCCAGCCCCTGCTCGACGCTGGCTTTGGCCGCCACGCCTACTACCGTTAACGGTTTAACCGGGCGCGCTTCGTTGCCCTGCGCCAGCTGATAGCCACGCGCCGCTTTACTCAGGCTGCCCTGGCGCAATACGCCGGTTGCCAGTAAACGTCGCGCCAGCGCCAGAATGTCGGCGGTATCGCCGCTCAACAGCTCAAGCTCCAGTTCGCAAATGGCTTCCTGATGCTCACCGGCTTTGACGTCGCCAAGGTCAAGAGCTATCTCAATCTGGCTATCGCCCTCTTTCACCACCCATTTTTCACGGAGGAAATCAGTGCTAAACAGCGGCTGCACATTTTGCGCCAGTTCTGCCGGCAATTGCCCCTGCGGCCAGACTTCAGCCGGCAGCTTATCCAGCGCCAGCTCAGCTTTTTCCAGCGGAATATTGTATTCCGGACGCTGATGCAAACCGCCCACCACCCGACCGGCAATTTTCAGCGTCATTTCATAGCGCTCCCGATCGCCGCGGATCCGCAAGCCCATGTCGTGACGACGCAGCCAGTTATCGGCGGTTTCGTAGTAAATATTCAGCAGTTGACCTGCCGGTGTGTGCTTCGCGTCCAGCGTATTGAGATGCTGGCGCAGCGCCTCAACGCCGTCGTGGGCAACGATAAACTTCAGTTCGATTTCTTGAGCCATGGCTGAATTCTTCCACCTGATAAGCGTCGCCGGGAAAATGCGGCGAACTAATGACGATATTTTTTGTCAGTAAATAGTATTTTGCGGCGAATCGCCATGCAATGCGCATTTGCCAGCTGCATTTGGATGATTCCGATTGTGGCGGAAAACTTTGCGTCGCTCTGGCGATGCCACTACTATCGTTCAACTTTTTATGACCAAACGATGACCTGATGCCAAAATTACGCCTTATTACCTTTACATTGCTAGCGCTTAGCGCCGCTACGGCGGTTCACGCAGAAGAAAAGCGCTACGTTTCCGATGAGCTGAACACCTGGGTTCGCAGCGGTCCTGGCGATAACTATCGTCTGGTCGGCACCATTAACGCCGGCGAAGCCGTCGACGTTCTGCAAACCAATGACAGCACGAATTACGCGCAGGTACGCGACAGCAACGGCCGTACCGCCTGGATCCCGCTGAAAGAGCTGAGCAACGAGCCCAGCCTGCGCATTCGCGTGCCGGATCTGGAAAATCAGGTCAAAACGCTGACCGACAAGCTGAACAATATTGACGCCACCTGGAACCAGCGTACCGCCGACATGCAGAAAAAAGTCGCCGGTAGCGATGGCGCGATCAACGCTCTGAAAGAAGAGAACCAAAAGCTGAAAAACGAGCTGGTTGTCGCTCAGAAGAAGGTGAACGCGGCGAATCTGCAGCTTGATGATAAACAGCGCACCATTATCATGCAGTGGTTTATGTACGGCGGCGGCGTGCTTGGCGTCGGTCTGATCCTTGGCCTGGTGCTGCCGCATCTGGTACCAAGCCGCAAGCGTAAAGACCGGTGGATGAACTAATTCGTCTTCTCTGCCAGACTTACGTATCATCTTGCGAAAAGTCGATGCGGGAGAAACAGGCGTGAAGATTTATTTGGTCGGTGGTGCGGTACGAGATGCGTTATTAGGACTACCGGTCAAAGACAGAGACTGGGTGGTGGTTGGCGCCACGCCCCAGCAGTTGCTCGACGCGGGCTACCAGCAGGTAGGCCGCGATTTTCCCGTGTTTCTTCACCCGCAAAGCCGTGAAGAGTACGCCCTCGCGCGTACCGAACGTAAATCCGGTTCCGGCTATACCGGTTTCACCTGTTATGCCGCCGCTGACGTCACCCTTGAGCAAGATCTACTGCGCCGCGATCTCACCATTAACGCGCTGGCTCAGGACACTGACGGTCAGATTTACGACCCCTATGGCGGCCAGGCCGATTTACGCCAGCGCCTGCTGCGCCACGTCTCCCCAGCCTTTAGCGAAGATCCGCTACGCGTACTGCGCGTCGCGCGTTTTGCCGCACGCTATGCCCATCTCGGTTTTCGCATTGCCGATGAAACCATGGCGCTGATGCGCGCGATGGCGGACGCCGGCGAACTGGCGCATTTAACCGCGGA
Source organism: Klebsiella sp. 141161 (assembly GCF_050600815.1). Taxonomy (NCBI): domain Bacteria; kingdom Pseudomonadati; phylum Pseudomonadota; class Gammaproteobacteria; order Enterobacterales; family Enterobacteriaceae; genus Klebsiella; species Klebsiella sp. 141161. Next base: position 556,201 of record NZ_JAQIRN010000002.1, read on the forward strand.
GCGGGTATGGAAAGAGACGGAGAACGCGCTTAGCACGCGTAACCCGCAGGTCTTTTTCCAGACCCTGCGCGACTGCCACGCGCTGAAGGTTCTGTTCCCGGAAATCGACGCCCTGTATGGCGTACCCGCGCCGGCCAAATGGCATCCGGAAATCGATACCGGCGTACACACCCTGATGACGCTCACCATGGCGGCGATGCTATCGCCGGCCATCGACGTCCGTTTCGCCACCCTGTGCCACGATCTTGGTAAAGGTTTAACGCCCAAAGAGTTCTGGCCGCGCCACCACGGCCACGGCCCGGCGGGAGTGAAGCTGGTGGAACAGATTTGCCAGCGCCTGCGGGTGCCAAACGATATCCGCGATCTGGCCAGATTGGTCGCCGAATTCCACGATCTGATCCACACCCTGCCGATTCTGCAGCCAAAAACCATCGTGAAGCTGTTTGATAGCATCGATGCCTGGCGCAAGCCGCAGCGTGTACAGCAAATCGCCCTCACCAGCGAGGCCGACGTGCGTGGGCGTACCGGTTTTGAGTCCTGTGATTATCCGCAGGGGCGCCTGCTGCTTGAAGCCTGGGAAGTGGCGCAGTCGGTCTCCACTAAAGATGTGGTAGCGGAAGGTTTCAAAGGGCCGGAGATTCGCGAAGAGCTGACGCGGCGCAGAATTGCGGCCGTGGGGCAGTGGAAAGAACAACGTTGCCCCCAGCCGCAAGGCTGAGGGCCAGGGCCTTAGAAGAAGACCACGTAGACGGCTGCCGCGACGATAAAGCGGTAGATTGCAAACGGAATAAACGAAATACGTTTAATCAGCTGCAGGAAGGTTTTAATCGCAATCAGCGCCACGATGAACGCCATGATAAAACCGACGGCGAACATCGGAATATCCCCGGCGTTAAGAAAGCCGATGCTCTTGTAGACGTCCAGCACGGTGGCGCCCATCATCATCGGCACCGCCAGCAGGAAAGAGAACTCCGATGCCGCATAGCGGCTAACGCCCATCAGCATACCGCCGGAAATGGTCGCCCCGGAGCGAGAGAAGCCCGGCCACAGCGCCAGACACTGGAAGCAGCCGATGGCGAACGCCTGACGATAGGTCATATCGTCAATCCCCACCGCGCGCGGTTGTTTCGGTTTGAACAGTTCCGCCGCGATCAGCAGGAAACCGCCGACAATCAGCGCGTACATCACGTTAACCGGGTTAAACAGCGATTTAATCAGGTCATGGAACACCAGCCCCAGCACCACCGCCGGGATCATGCCTAACAGGATATGAATCAACGACAGACGCCCGCTGCCTTCGCCTTCATGCACCGGCGGGCGGCCAAAATGAATGCCGATCAGGCCAAACAGTCGACGCCAGAACACCACGACGACCGCGAGAATAGATCCTAATTGAATTACGACTTCAAAAGTATTGGCGGTATCCCCTTCAAAGCCAAGGAGATGACCAACAATAATCATATGTCCCGTACTGGAAACCGGTAAAAACTCCGTCAACCCTTCAACCACACCCAAAATTGCCGCTATCAGCAGCGAGTGTAAATCGCCCATTCAATAAACCCTTAAAAGAAAAAGTAAAATTAAAATCCAGGCACTAAGACCGGTATAAAACAAATTTGTTTAAACATTATGACGAGAAACGTTTTGTTTCAGATTACTGCCACGTTCAATGATTACGCCAACGTTGGCCGCACGAGCCACCGCGCCAGGCTTGCTGACTTTAATCCGCACCCACGGAGAATTAAATTTTTGCAGCAGGAGATCGGCTATCTCTTCCGCCACCCGCTCGACCAGCGCAAAACGCCCGCCCTCGACGTGGTTGATAACCAACTCGCTGATATCAGCATAGCTCAGGCAATCGCTCACATCGTCGCTGGCGGCAGCTTTGCGGTTATCCCACGCCATTTCGATATCGAACACTAACTTCTGTTCGATGGTCTGTTCCCAGTCGTAAACACCGATAGTGGTGATTACCGAAAGTTGCTCTATAAATACAATATCCATCACGACCTGCCTGCTTTTTGGCTAAACCGGATACCACTTCCGGCGAATTATGCGTATTATCCACAGATGCAAAGACATCCCCTAAAGAATTCACGTGTCCTGACAGCGGCGACGCGGCAAGATTTCGGGAACATAGCAGCATCACTATGTAACCTATCGCGCAAAGAAAGCCAACAAACTGTTAACACGAAAATGGGTGGGGTTCTAACGACATTTTCAAAATGGAACAGCTGATGAGTGCAATCGCGCCTGGACTAGTTATCCTCGCCTACCTCTGCGGCTCAATTTCCAGCGCCATTCTGGTATGCCGTCTTGCTGGTTTGCCCGACCCTCGCGATAGCGGTTCCGGCAACCCTGGGGCGACGAACGTACTCCGAATTGGCGGCAAGGGAGCAGCCGTAACGGTATTAATTTTTGATGTCCTGAAAGGGATGCTGCCGGTTTGGGGCGCCTGGGCGCTCGGCTTGACGCCATTCTGGCTCGGGCTGGTGGCGATCGCCGCCTGCGTCGGCCATATCTGGCCGGTGTTCTTTAATTTCCGCGGCGGCAAAGGCGTGGCAACCGCATTTGGCGCTATCGCGCCCATCGGCTGGGATCTCACCGGCGTGATGGCTGGCACCTGGCTGCTGACTATTCTGCTCAGCGGGTATTCCTCGCTGGGCGCTATCGTCAGCGCGCTGGTCGCCCCTTTCTACGTCTGGTGGTTCAAGCCGCAGTACACCTTTCCGGTCTCCATGCTCTCCTGCCTGATCCTGCTGCGCCATCACGACAACATCCAGCGCCTGTGGCGCCGTCAGGAAACGAAAATCTGGTCACGCTTTAAGAAGAAGAAAAAAACGCCAGAGCAGAAATAATCTCCACGCCCGGCCGCCTGTGCCGGGCTTCTTTGCCCCCACAAACGCATTCTATTTCCCACTTTTTTAGCCAATCATAGCGGCAAAAGAGAAAACCAAAGATAATCCTTTCACTACAATGACTTAGTTATGAGTTATAACCAAAAGTGATTTTTTCGTCCCCGCGTCGCTGTTTACTCTGAAGATCTTTATAAGAGAAAAAAGCACAACACCATGACTGATGTAATTAACGCGACGCCAGCGGCAACCTCTGCGTCGCCCGGCGGGGAAGTAAAATGGATCGGCAGCGCGGCGGACGTCTCGCGCCTCATCAATGAAGGCAGCAGCGGGCGCAATAACGCGCGTATCGTCATGGGAATCGCCCTCGGCGGTATTTTCCTTGATGCCTACGATCTTGGCTCGCTGGCCTTCGGCCTGAAAGATATTACCCGGGAATTCAACCTGACGCCTGCCGGTACCGGGATGGTCGCCTCGGCCATCACCTTCGGCGCTATCGTTGGCGCGCTGCTCGGCGGTTACTTGACGGACAAAATTGGCCGCTATCGCGTGTTTATGGCGGATATGCTGTTCTTCGTGGTAGCGGCAATCGCCTGCGCGCTGGCGCCGAATGAATACGTCCTTACTGGCGCGCGCTTCGTGATGGGCCTCGGCGTCGGGATCGACCTGCCGGTGGCGATGGCGTTTCTCAGCGAATTCGCGAGGCTCAAAGGGCCCGGCAACAAGGCGGCCAGCGTGGCGATGTGGTGCCCCACATGGTACGCGGCAATCAGCATTTCATATCTGCTGGTACTCTTTTTCTATGCCGTCTTGCCGGAAAGCCATAGCGACTGGCTATGGCGGATTATTCTTGGTTTTGGCGCCATCCCGGCGCTGGTGATTATCGCTATCCGTAGCCGCTACATGAGCGAATCGCCGGTGTGGGCCGCCAACCAGGGCAACCTGCGTGAAGCTGCGTCTATTCTACGCCAGGCGTACAACATCAATGCACACGTTGCCCAGGACGCGCTGGAAAAACCGGCGCCCAAAGTTCGTAGCGCCCAATGGAGTAACTATCTGCGCCTGTTCCGCGGCGTCTACCTGCGCCGCACCACGCTTTCTACCCTGCTGTCGGTGGTTTCCTCGTTTGCCTATAACGCCGTCGCGTTCGGTCTGCCGGTAATCATCTCCAGCTTCTTCGTGCAGTCAATGTTGACGACGATTTTGATTTCGCTGGCGCTGAATTTGCTGTTCGCTTTCGTAGGAGGGATGCTGGCGGTACGCCTGGTACCGCGCTTCGGCGCCTGGCGGATGTCGCTGGCGGGTTATGGCTGCCAGCTAACGGCGCTGCTCGGCCTGGCGCTGATTGGTCGCCCTGATGGCGCAGGCGAAGGCGTCGCCGCCGTGGCGATGCTGGCGCTGTTCCTTTTCGGCCAGGGGTTTGGCCCCGGCGCACACACTATGACCTTCGCCTCGTTAAGCTATCCGACATCGCTGCGCGGCGTTGGCGTCGGGCTCAACCAGACGCTTATGCGCGGCAGCTCAACGCTTTCTTTATTCCTCTTCCCGCTGCTGGTCGCCGCGCTGGATACCCGCGTTTTCTGGATCATCGCCGCGGCGCCGCTGACTGGGCTATTGTCGCTGCTGGCGATACGCTGGGAGCCGTCAGGCTACGACATCGACGCCGAGGATTATCAGCAGCCTTAATCCACGCGTAAAAAAGCCGCCTCGATGGGCGGCTTCTTTGTGGTTATCAGGCGGCCGGCAGTTCCGCCAACGGCCAGCGCGGCCGCACGGTAACGCCGAGTCCGGCATTGGCGCCGCCCTGCAGGCGGACCATCCCGGCGTAAGCGATCATCGCGCCGTTATCGGTACAGAACTCAGGACGGGCATAAAACACTTCGCCGCCGCGTTTGCTCATCATTTCCGCCAGCTTCGCGCGCAGCGTACGGTTAGCGCTTACGCCCCCCGCCATCACCAGACGCTTAAAGCCGGTTTGCTCCAGCGCGCGGCGGCATTTAATCATCAGCGTATCGACCACCGCGTCTTCAAATGCGCGGGCGATATCGGCACGGGTTTGCTCATCGTCGCCGTTGTTACGAATGGTATTAGCGGCGAAGGTTTTCAGGCCGGAGAAGCTAAAATCGAGCCCCGGACGATCGGTCATTGGCCGCGGGAAAACGAAGCGGCCTTCGGTGCCCTGAGACGCCATTTTCGACAGCATCGGCCCGCCGGGATAATCCAGCCCCAACAGTTTCGCCGTCTTATCAAAGGCTTCACCAGCGGCATCATCGATTGACTCGCCCAGCAGTTCATACTGACCAATGCCGGTGACGCTAATCAACTGGGTGTGACCGCCTGAAACCAGCAGAGCGACGAACGGGAACGCCGGCGGGTTATCTTCCAGCATTGGCGCCAGCAGGTGTCCTTCCATATGGTGTACCGGAATCGCCGGCACGTTCCAGGCGAACGCCAGCGAGCGGCCAACGGTCGCGCCGACCAGCAGCGCGCCCACCAGGCCAGGGCCTGCCGTATAGGCAACGGCATCAATATCTTTCGCCGTCAGACCCGCTTCTTTAAGCGCCGCCTGAATCAGCGGAACGGTCTTACGCACGTGGTCGCGCGACGCCAGTTCAGGCACCACGCCGCCGTAGTCGGCGTGCAATTTCACCTGACTATACAGCTGGTTGGCTAACAGACCTTGTTTATCGTCGTAAATGGCGATGCCGGTTTCATCGCAGGATGTTTCAATTCCCAGTACACGCATGAGTTGTTTTACCTCGTTTCAATACCGCGCAGTGTAGGACCAATGACCGGCGATGTAAAACTTTGCTCACCCCTGGTGTTCTCTTCGTGTATACTCCTCACCCTTATAAAAGTCCCCTTTCAAAAAAGGCGCCGGTGCTTTACAAAGCAGCAGTAGTTGCAGTAAAATTCCGCACCATTTTGAAATAAGCTGGCATTGCGGCCAGCGGCAAACCGAATTAATCAAAGGTGAGAGGCACATGCCGGTAATTAAAGTACGTGAAAACGAGCCGTTCGACGTAGCTCTGCGTCGCTTCAAGCGTTCCTGCGAAAAAGCAGGTGTTCTGGCGGAAGTTCGTCGTCGTGAGTTCTATGAAAAACCGACTACCGAACGTAAGCGCGCTAAAGCTTCTGCAGTGAAACGTCACGCGAAGAAACTGGCTCGCGAAAACGCACGCCGCACTCGTCTGTACTAATCTGTTGAGAGCGAAGCTCTCAATTCAGACCGAGTTGTAGTTGTAAGGCCGTGCTTCCGAAAGGAATGCGCGGCTTATTTTCGTTTATGCATTAGCAGATACACGAGATCGTTCAAACTGTCTTCAGGCGACATATCGAGGCCGTTTGCAGGATGCAGTGTATAGATTACGGGGCATATGGCTGGACGAATCCCACGCGTATTTATCAATGACCTGCTGGCGCGCACCGACATCATCGATCTGATCGATGCTCGGGTGAAGCTGAAAAAGCAGGGCAAGAATTATCACGCGTGTTGTCCATTCCATAACGAAAAAACCCCCTCCTTCACCGTCAACGGTGAAAAGCAGTTTTACCATTGCTTCGGCTGCGGTGCGCACGGCAACGCCATCGACTTCCTGATGAACTACGACAAGCTCGAGTTCGTCGAAACCGTCGAAGAGCTGGCCGCCATGCACAACCTTGAAGTGCCCTATGAAGCAGGTAATGGACCGAGCCAGATAGAACGGCATCAGCGGCAGAATCTTTATCAACTGCTGGACGGTCTGAACACGTTTTACCAACAGTCTCTGAACCAACCCGCCGCCGAACCCGCGCGCCAGTATCTGGCAAAACGCGGCTTAAGCAGCGAGGTGATTACCCGCTTCGCAATAGGCTTCGCTCCCCCTGGTTGGGATAACGTTTTAAAACGTTTTGGCGGCAATCAGGAAAACCGCCAGTCGCTTATTGATGCGGGCATGCTGGTCACCAACGATCAGGGGCGCAGTTACGACCGCTTCCGCGAACGGGTAATGTTCCCGATCCGCGATAAGCGAGGCCGGGTGATTGGTTTTGGCGGGCGCGTGCTGGGCGATGCGCTGCCAAAATACCTGAACTCCCCGGAGACCGATATTTTCCATAAAGGCCGCCAGCTGTACGGCCTGTATGAAGCGCAGCAGGATAACGCCGAACCTCAGCGTCTGCTGGTGGTCGAAGGCTATATGGACGTCGTCGCGCTGGCGCAGTACGGCATTAATTATGCCGTGGCCTCGCTGGGCACCTCGACGACCGCCGACCACATTCAGCTGTTGTTCCGGGCGACCAATCAGGTCATCTGCTGTTACGACGGCGACCGGGCTGGCCGCGACGCGGCATGGCGCGCGCTGGAAACGGCGCTACCGTATATGACCGATGGCCGCCAGCTACGCTTTATGTTTTTACCTGACGGCGAAGACCCGGATACGCTGGTGCGTAAAGAGGGCAAAGAGGCGTTTGAAGCGCGGATGGAGCAGGCACAGCCGCTCTCCACGTTTTTATTCAATAGTCTGATGCCGCAGGTCGACCTGAGCACTCCGGACGGGCGCGCGCAGCTGAGCACGCTGGCGCTGCCGCTGATAACCCAGGTGCCGGGCGAAACGCTGCGCATCTATTTGCGTCAGGAGCTGGGCAACAAACTGGGCATTCTGGATGACGCCCAGCTTGAACGTTTAATGCCGAAACAGGCGGAAAATAGCGCTCAACGCCCGGCGCCGCAGCTAAAACGCACGACCATGCGTATACTTATAGGGTTACTGGTGCAGAACCCCGATCTGGCGCCGCTGGTTCCGCCCTTAGCCGGTCTGGATCAGCAAAAGATGCCAGGGCTTGGTTTATTCAGCGAACTGGTCAATACGTGTCTGGCGCAGCCAGGTCTGACCACCGGGCAACTTTTAGAGCAGTATCGCGGGACAAATGAAGCGGCAACCCTTGAAAAACTGTCGATGTGGGACGATATAGCAGATAAGGATATCGCTGAACAAACCTTCACCGACTCGCTCAACCATATGTTTGACTCACTGCTGGAACTGCGACAAGAAGAGTTGATAGCTCGCGATCGCACACATGGTTTAAGCAGTGAGGAGCGCCGGGAACTCTGGACTATCAGCCAGGAACTGGCCAAAAAATGAATTTAACGGCTTAAGTGCCGAATATCGCTCGGGAAGCCCCCGACAGCCGCGCTGAGGCGCAGCGGCAATAATATAAGTACGCCCTCGCTTTAAATGTTGGCAGTTCGTCTGCCTGCACCAATCAAACGAATTAAGTGTGGATACCGTCTTATGGAGCAAAACCCGCAGTCACAGCTGAAGCTTCTTGTCCAACGTGGTAAGGAGCAAGGCTATCTGACCTATGCCGAGGTCAATGACCATCTGCCGGAAGATATCGTCGACTCCGATCAGATCGAAGACATCATCCAAATGATCAACGACATGGGTATTCAGGTGATGGAAGAAGCACCGGATGCCGATGATCTGCTGCTTGCTGAAACCTCCAATAATACCGATGAAGACGCGGAAGAAGCGGCGGCCCAGGTGCTGTCGAGCGTTGAATCTGAAATTGGCCGTACGACCGACCCGGTGCGCATGTACATGCGCGAAATGGGTACCGTTGAACTGCTGACCCGCGAAGGCGAAATCGACATCGCTAAACGCATCGAAGACGGGATCAACCAGGTCCAGTGCTCCGTTGCGGAATATCCGGAAGCCATCACCTATCTGCTGGAACAGTACGACCGCGTCGAAGCTGAAGAAGCTCGCCTGTCTGACCTGATTACCGGCTTCGTCGATCCGAACGCTGAAGAAGATATGGCGCCGACCGCCACTCACGTCGGTTCCGAGCTGTCTCAGGAAGAGATGGACGACGACGAAGATGAAGAAGAAGATGACGACGACGACAACAGCGATGACGATAACAGCATCGATCCGGAGCTGGCCCGCGAGAAATTCGCCGAGCTGCGCACCCAGTACGAGCTGACTCGCGACACCATCAAAGCGAAAGGCCGCAGCCACGCCGCCGCGCAGGAAGAGATCCTCAAGCTGTCCGAGGTCTTCAAACAGTTCCGTCTGGTGCCGAAACAGTTCGATTACCTGGTCAACAGCATGCGCAGCATGATGGATCGCGTTCGTACTCAAGAACGTATCATCATGAAGCTGTGCGTTGAACAGTGCAAAATGCCGAAGAAAAACTTCATCACCCTGTTCACCGGCAACGAAACCAGCGAAACCTGGTTCAACGCCGCCGTGGCGATGAACAAGCCGTGGTCCGAGAAGCTGCATGACGTTAAAGAAGACGTTCAGCGCGGCCTGCAGAAACTGCAGCAAATTGAAGAAGAAACCGGCCTGACCATCGAGCAGGTTAAAGATATCAACCGTCGCATGTCCATCGGCGAAGCGAAAGCCCGCCGTGCGAAGAAAGAGATGGTTGAAGCGAACTTACGTCTGGTTATTTCTATCGCCAAGAAATACACCAACCGCGGTCTGCAGTTCCTCGACCTGATTCAGGAAGGCAACATCGGTCTGATGAAAGCGGTAGATAAGTTTGAATACCGTCGTGGTTACAAGTTCTCCACCTATGCGACCTGGTGGATCCGTCAGGCTATCACCCGCTCCATCGCGGATCAGGCGCGCACCATCCGTATTCCGGTGCATATGATTGAGACTATCAACAAGCTCAACCGTATCTCCCGCCAGATGCTGCAGGAAATGGGCCGCGAGCCGACGCCGGAAGAACTGGCTGAACGCATGCTGATGCCGGAAGACAAAATCCGTAAGGTGCTGAAAATCGCCAAAGAGCCAATCTCCATGGAAACGCCGATCGGCGACGATGAAGATTCGCATCTGGGTGACTTCATCGAGGATACCACCCTCGAGCTGCCGCTGGATTCTGCGACCACCGAGAGCCTGCGTGCGGCAACGCACGACGTGCTGGCGGGCCTTACCGCTCGTGAAGCGAAAGTGCTGCGTATGCGTTTCGGTATCGACATGAACACCGACCACACGCTGGAAGAAGTGGGTAAACAGTTCGACGTTACCCGCGAACGTATTCGTCAGATCGAAGCGAAGGCGCTGCGTAAACTGCGCCACCCAAGCCGTTCTGAAGTGCTGCGTAGCTTCCTCGACGATTAATCGTCGCGCTGCAAAGAGAGTAAAAAGCTCCCCGCGGGGAGCTTTTTTTATGCCTGCGATTCGGGCGCCATCACCGCCCTCGTCCCGCCAGCGCCTCATCCAGTTCGCGATAGGCTTCAACCAGCTTGTCCAGCGTCGCCCGGTTTAAACCGCTGGGATTGGGCAGCACCCAGATTTCAGTTTCACCGATGGTCGCTTCCTGACGTCCCCACTTCGCGCCACGCACTCTGAATGCCTGCTCAAAGGCCTGCTTGCCGAGCACCGCCAGCGCCTGCGGCTGATAGTCCTGGATTTTGCTTATTAGCTCCTGCGCGCCATTGCGCAGTTCCAACAGGGCAACCTCGCTGGCCTGCACCGTCGGCCGCTCAACCAGCATGGTGATACCGCAGCCGGTATCCAGCAGATGCTGCTCCTCTTCCGGCTTCAGCTGCCGCTCGGTGAACCCCGCCTGGTGAATGACCTTCCAGAATCGATTTCCGGGATGGGCAAAATGAAACCCCGTATGCGCGGAGGACTTCCCCGGATTGATGCCGCAAAAGACCACCCGTAGCCCCGGCGCCAGGATATCGCTAATCATAATTTCTCCGGCTGAATGACTAAAAAGCTGATTATAAAGGATTGAAAATGCATTGTTTATAAAAACAGCAGCCGAGCGCTTTACGCTGGATTGCAGCGTGCAGTTACATTATAATCCCTCGCCACGGCCCCTTAGCTCAGTGGTTAGAGCAGGCGACTCATAATCGCTTGGTCGTTGGTTCAAACCCAACAGGGGCCACCAAATATCAAGGGCTTACGATTACTCGTATGCCCTTAGTCTTTTCCAGGATACCTACAGAATACGGCAGGCAAGTACTGCGGAGTATAAACGCGCCGGGTTAGAAGCTTGCAATATAGCGAAAGCGCAACGCATTCCAGTCCGCTCACGGTTGAGCAGAGTTCATCTTATACCAGAGCCCGCAGTTCCTCGCGCATGTATGAAGAAAAGTACTCAGGATTCTTAATAACTATACGCTCGCCGGACTCAATTCGTTCCGCCCATCCAGCTAACGTTTTAGTAAATTCGGGATCCCAGCCCTCTTGAGTGCCCCGGGCACACACATCAGCCGCGCTGGCCGGAGCTCCTAACTCATTAAGATACTTGAAAATGCCTTTAGCCGTACTTTCATCCATGGTGTGCGGTGCTGAAGATGACGTGTTCATGCCATTAATAAAATCCAGTGCTTTATCAATTACTGCTGACATATTCTTATCCTTAAAATATCCACGTTCGGTACAAGGCTTTAATATGGACTATATTTTGCTTAAGTATCAAAAGGTTTATCCATTTAATTGTTCAAATGTGAGCTATGTACAAATGGCTATATTTTTCTGCCGGGCAATCAGCACGGTAGTTAACATTATGCAAAGCGTGATTCTGGATATACATTGCTGGCGATGCCCTTCTGAGGCGACTACGTAAGCCAGCGCCATAAACCCGACAAAGCCAGCCATTTTCATGTCCCCAGAAGGTGATGATGGGGTGACAATTAAAAAAGGAGTTAAATCATCTAACTCCTTTTTGCTCAGTCGTCCGCCTGTATCACTTTGCCACTGCTCGTATCATTCACTGAATCAAAAAAGCCAGCCCGGCTGCGAAAAGAATAGAAAGCAGCACCGATGCCAGGCCAGGCAGCAGAAAAGGATGATCGATAATATGCCGCCCCAGTTTAGTCGAGCCGGTAACATCCAGTTCCACCGCCGCCAGTAACGTCGGATAGTTTGGTAAAATAAAAAGCGAAGCGGTAGCCGGGAAGCAGGCCACCAGAATACCGGGGGCAACGCCCATACTCAGCGCGGCGGGAAATAAAATTTTTGTTGAAGCCGCCTGAGAATACAGGAAACATGACGCCGCCATAATAATAATGGCCAGCATAATGGGTGACTCCAGGAAGTGTGACGAGAGCGTACTTTGCAACCACTGCTGATTGCTATCCATAAAGGTTGACCCCAGCCAGGCGACGCCGAGTATACAGATACAGGAGGTCATCCCGGTTTTAAATACCGAGCCGGACGGGACCTTTTGTACGTTAACCCGGCAACTCACCAGAATCAGCAACGCAACGCCCAACATCACCCCTACCCGCGCCTGCCCGCTGCTCATGACCGGATCGGTAATCAGCCCTAATTTGGGGCTGGTGACAATCGCATAGCACAGCACCACCAGCCCGACGATAAAGATCAGCACCGAACGAGCGGCATAAGTCGGGATCTCCCGCTCAGTCCGTGCCTTCACCTGCACCGGATTGTCATAGAGCCTATCCTGCTGGCGAATTCTGTCCCAGCACAGGTAAAACACGGAGGTGACCAGTAACGCAAGAAAGGTGGAAGGGATGGATACCGCAATAAGCTCAATATAGCCCCAGCCAGAATGGCTCTTTTCCAGAATCCCCGAAAAGAAAATCACCGCTGCGGAAATGGGCGATGCCACAATGCCAAGTAAAGAGGCGCTGACGGAGAGAGCGAGCGCCCGGGTAGGTTTTATATTGTTCTCTTTCGCCACGCCGACAATCACCGGCATACAGGCAAAAGAGACCTGTCCGGTGCTGGCCATCATGGTTAATAGCCAGGTGGAAAGCGGCGCGGTGATGACTAACAATCGCGGATAGCGGCGCAGCAGGCGCTCGGTGAGGTCAACCAGATATTCGATACCGCCGGCCTCCTGCATGGCCGCAATCGCCACAATCACCACCATGATAAACACGATAACCAGCATCGGCATATCCCCCGGCGTGGCGCCGAGCGCGCTGAGGACAATCACGCCAGCGCCGCCGGCAAAACCTACGCCGATACCGCCAACCCGCATGCCGATATAAAGAAACAGCAGCACGACCAGAAACTGAACTAATACCATAATTTGCCTCCACGGCTCCCTGTCCGGCATTAACCCTTTACATAATGAAATGACCTGCTAGTTCTGGTAGCCGGGTGTGCCGATCAGGATGACATCTCCCGGAGAGCTCGCGCTGAACGCGCCGATATCCGCAATACAGCAAGACATCTTTCTGCATTGCGGATTAACAACAGACTCAGCATAAATTAACGAACGAGGCCCAGCTCAGCAGCGCGCATGGCATCGTGGATCTCTTTTTCAGCCCCTTTTTCGAGCGGCAAAAGCGGAGAGCGGACGGTGGCATGCTCAAGGATCCCGCGCGCGACTAACGCATGTTTCAGCGCCACGGTACCTTCCATATGAGAACCGCGGTGGTATACGCTTTTGGTCACCGGCAGCAGTCGATCGTGCAGCTCACGCGCTTTCACATAATCACCCGCTTTACCCGCCTTAATCATTTCAATTAATGGTTCAGGCGCGATATTACCGTAGCCAACCAGGAAGCCATCGACATCAAACGCGGTGTGCAGCAGATATTCATCGTGGCAGCTTAAAATTTGCAGATCCGGACGCTCGCGGCGAATAACCGGAATTTCAGTATCCCAGCGGCGCATATTACGCACGCCATTCTTCATGGCGAATACGCCAGGCTGTGCGGAAATATCCAATAACGTTTGCAGATTGTAAGTGGCTTTAGTGACATCCGGATACTGGAAAAGAATCAGCGGCAGGCCGCTTTCTTCATAAACCACGCGGTAACGATCCTGAGGCGCGCCGTCCTGATAGCCAAAACGCAACCAGCCGTGAGAAGGATACAGCAAACCAGCGGATGCGCCGGCGGCAACAGCACGCTTGGCCTCCAGCGCAGCGACTTCCGTCCCTTCTCCGGTGATACCGGCAATAATTGGAAGCTTGCCATCTACCGACTTCACAAATGCGCGGATCACATTCGCCTGCTCTTCCTGAGTGAGAAAAGTCCCTTCCCCTGCGTGTCCCAGAACCACCAGACCTTTTACGCCGTCGATGCTGCCCAGCCAGCTACCGAGGCGCTGGATGGCATCATAATCTACCCGCCCCTCGCGAGTGAAGGGTGTAACCGGAGCCGGAGTCAAACCTCTGAGATCGATGTTAATCATAAGTATCCCCTTGATGAGTAAGCGTATATTTGCAGGTTAGCAATCGTTTGAAACGGACATGAAATCGTTTCTGCAATCGTTTTCACGCAGTTGACATTGAACCGCAAAAATAAAACCGTCAACGCCGAATTGGTTAAAAATGCAACGCAGATCACAAACTAAACAGCATTCCGCATCCGGGATGAGATCCGTTATACAAAATTCATTCCTCCCCGCTTTCACCAGGAAAGCCAGGAGGATCGCCGACGGATTAGTGACGTGGGGACGAGGTAGACTTACGAGGAATAAGGGAAGGCGTGGTAATCCGCATATTATTATTTACCTCTGGATTCAATAACATATCTACCGCATTACTGGCGATATGCTCCAGTGGCGTTCTAACCGAAGTCAGGGCTACGGGCAGCCTGCTCACCAGAGGAATATCATTGTATCCCACCAGAGACAGATCCTCACCAATCACCAGCCCTTGCTGATGGGCGGCAGCGAGCACGCCAATCGCCAACTCGTCATTGACGGCAAACAGCGCACTCGGGCGATGGGGCTGGCTGAGAATTTTCATTCCCTGCTGCTCTCCAGAGGCGATATTAAAATCAGAATGGCAGCACCATTCCGCTTCGATCCTGAGCCCGGCCTCCTGCATTGCCCGCTCAAAGCCCTTACGCCGGTTAAGCGCATTGGAGGCAAAATCGGGACCGCCGATCAGACCAATATCACGGTGGCCTAAATCTATCAGGTGTCGGGTTGCCAGATAGCCGCCAAGGTCATCGTCCCCGACCGATGAAGGACTAAACCCATCGGTACGCAGCGCCAGAACATGGGGCACATCCCGTTCACGCAGGGCTTGCGGCAAAGGATCGTCCAGCCGGCAGGTTGACATAATCAACCCATCCACACGACGATCCAGCAGCGATTCAACGGCGTTCTTCTCCTGCTCCTTGCTATCTCCGCAGGTCGCCACGATCGCGAAATACCCTCTCCTCGCCGCAGCCCTGGCTATCTCTTCGAAAAGCATCGCCGTGACGGCATCGGTCAGCCTCGGAACCAGGACGCCAAGCGTTCCGGTATCGCCACGGCGCAGGCTGGAAGCAACATAGTCCCGACGGTAGCCCAGCTCTCGGGCCACCTGGCGAATTTTATCTGCCGAGGCGCTGCGCGAGGTGGGTAATCTTTCATCGAGTACGCGCGAAACGGTCGAGACGCTCACGCCCGCAGCGCGAGCAACGTCCCGCATTGTCACCAGCTTTTTTTCCGGAAAATCGTTCAGTTCACTTTCTTGATCCATCTGCTGCTCCAACTCATCAATGCGGGTAAAAATCCGTGTTGCCCGTGCAAGGGATACCATCGTGCAAACCGTGGGGTGAAAGGATCTTACGTCAAACCTCGCCCGGACAAAAGGAATGGTACTTAACTTTGCCGGGTTCATTCGACGGGCCGTTAATTCACATTTCTTATTCGTTTTAACCTGTATTCGTCACTTCGCTTTTTTGCTCGTGAGTTTATTCAGATTGTGAACTGCTCGACATTTATACAACGAGCGTAATTGACTTAGCGCCAAATCCAGCAAAGGATTAGCTGAATGTGAAATCGATTGCAGTAACGTTACCACAAACTAATCAAGACAGCATTATATGCAGCACGTCTATGAATAAGGGTTCGTTGCCCTGTGGTTATTCAGAACCTTACGTGTATGCCCCAGACAACGTTTAACAGGGTAATACTATGTCAACTCAGGCCATTGCTTCAGATTACGCCGTTGCCAGCGGAACGACGTCAACACCAGACGTGCTGCTGGCAAGGCTGGAACGCCTCCCTATCACCCGACGGCTAAAGGCTATCCGCGTTATCGTCGGCTTATCGACCTTTTTCGATGCCTATACCATTATCGCTATCGCTTTTGCGCTCCCGCAGCTTACCCAGGAGTGGGGTTTAACGCCGACGTTTGTCGGTCTTATTATTGCGGCCAGTTATGTGGGCCAACTATGCGGCGCGCTATTTTTTGGTTCGCTGGCGGAAAAAATAGGTCGTATCGGCGTATTACGTATCACCATCATTCTGTTTGTACTGATGGATGCGGCCTGTCTTTTTGCGTGGAACGGTTGGTCCATTCTTATTATTCGCTTTTTGCAGGGAGTGGGAATCGGTGCGGAGGTTCCCGTTGCCAGCGCCTATATCAATGAATTTGTCGGGGCAAAAAAGCGAGGGCGTTTCTTTTTGTTGTATGAGGTGATTTTCCCCATTGGCATGATGTTTGCCGGGTTGGTGGGGTATTTTCTGGTGCCCATCTATGGTTGGAAAGTCATGTTTTTAATTGGCTTAGTTCCTTCCGCGTTGACCGTTCCCCTGCGCTGGTTAATGCCGGAATCACCACGCTGGCTGGCCGCAAAAGGTAGACTAAAGGAAGCGGATAATATCGTATCTACGCTGGAATCAGAGGTCATCAGGCGCGGCATGACGTTACCCGAGCCTGAAATAAAAACCCCTAAGGTGCAAAAATCGGCTCCGGAAGGCGTAAAAGCCCTGTTTGGCGGGATCTATAAATCCCGAACCTTTATGCTGTGGGGACTGTGGCTGACGGTTTATAGCGTCAACAACGGCATGATCACCTGGTTTCCAACCCTCTATAAAACCTGGTTTAACCTCTCTCTCGATACCAGTCTGGCCTACGGCTGGATCACCTCTTCCTGCGGCGTCGTGGCTTCAGTGATTTGCGCCCTGTTGATCGACCGCGTCGGGCGTAAGCGCTGGTACACATGGGCTTTTTTACTGGCGATTGTTCCGCTGATTACGCTTTCTATTCTGGGCGCAAAGTCTGCCGTTGAAATTCTGATTCTGGGAAGCCTGACCTACGCCATTTTGCAGACCATCGCTTTCTCGCTTTATCTATACGCGGCAGAACTATATCCCACCCGACTACGCGCCATTGGCACCGCATATTCCAGCGCATGGCTGCGCGCGGGCTCATCCATTGGCCCACTGATGGTGGGTTTTATCGTCGGAGGCTTCGGGATCCGTTTTGTGTTTATCACTTTCGCGGTTATTGCGCTGATTGGCGGCTTAATTACCTGGTTTTTTGCCATTGAAACCAAAGGAAAATCGTTAGAAGAGCTATCGCCATAAATGCTCCGTGGCTCCGGGAGATGCGGGGCCGCCTCTGGCAAGAAAACGACGCACCAGGCTGATTCAACTGCGTCTTATCGAAAAAATTCATAGACCTGGATCATCAACAGGCGGTGAAAAATATGAACAAACTGATTCAAAGCGGCACGATGCTGCTGGCTTTACTACACCCTTTCCTGGCGTTGGCCAACGATACGTTTTTTTCTTCCACAGCAAAAAACATGACCGGAGAGTGGGGCGGCGTGCGCACGGATCTGCGCCATCGTGGTTATGACTTTACGCTGGAATATAGTTCGATGACCGCCACGAATATTTCCGGCGGCTACGATCGCGATAAAACCCTGCGCTACAGCGATCAGTATATTCTCGGCATCGATATGGATCTGGAGAAGATTTTCGGCATTCACGACGGAGAATTTAAAGCGTCGCTAAACGATCGTAACGGGAGAGATTTGACTCAGGATCGTCTCCAGGACCCGCGCGCTCCGGTAATCGGCTCGGGTGTTCAGAGTAACTACGGTCGGGGACAAACATGGCACGCGGCACAGTTCTGGTTTAAAAAAACCTGGCAGGATAAAAAGTGGGATCTCAAGGTCGGTCTCATGCCGCCAGGAGAGGACTTTGATAATAGCGGCTGTTTTTTTCAAAACCTGTCGTTGTGCGGTTCGTTAGCCGGGCACGGTAGCGGCGTCTGGTATAACACTCCCATAGGCCAGTGGGGTGGCCGCATTAAATACGCTCTTAGTTCGGCGCTTTATATCCAGGCTGGCGGATTTCAATATAACCCTAACTACGCTACCCGCCACGGCAGTTTCGAGCTCGATGGCACCGGGCATTTGGGGTACATGTATATTGTTGAACTGGGGCATAGGCCCACTCCAGGCGCCACATTCCTGCCGGACACCTGGAAAATCGGCGGCTGGTACAACACAGCGGACGCCAATGATGTACTGGATGACGACAATGGCGATCCCTATGTCCTCACGCGGCAGGCTGCCCGGCGACACGGCGGCCGTTACGGAGGTTATCTCTATGTCAGCCAGCAGTTGACCCACGCGGGCAGCCAGCGACAAAATGGCCTCAACATTTTCGGGCATCTGGCCATAAATGATAAAAATACGGCGACAATGGACTATCAGATCCAGGCCGGTATCATTTATAAGGGCCCTTTCGCCAGTCGCCCGCAGGACTTTATCAGCTTCGGCGTAAGTAAAATGCATGCCAACGCCAAAGTCGCTCGTCGAGCGCAGCTCCAGAACCAGATGCGGGGGATCGATGATTATGATGATCCCTTGTATGTCCCGGTCCGCAAAAGCGAGTATGCCGCAGAGCTGCATTATAGCTTTCACGTTACGCCATGGCTGACCTTGCGGCCTAATCTCCAGCTACTCGCCCATCCGGGAGGAATAGAGGAGATTAAAGATGCATGGGTTATCGGAAACCAGGTGACCATCAAACTTTAATAAAACAGGCCTCGCCGTGTTGACTAATAAAAAATATAAGTAACAAAATCATACAATTAAGCCACTCCACTGAGTGGCTTTTTTTCTGGATTAAGTAATGATGGTTCGATGGTTTCCAGCCATTTTGCTGTTCACGCAAAAAATTTTAGCGCTTCCAAAATAAAAAGTGAAACAGCGTTCCAACAACCTCTTGTTTTATCAACAATTCCTGCCTGTTTTTCGCAAAAAACGACGTCCTCGCAGGGCAATAAAATATCGGCAAGGCTCACAAAATATAAACGCAAAATTTTTTCGTATTGCGCATATGAAATGCGTAGTGATTTAATTCTTATAGCCAAATCATCCTTACAGATAGAATGAGAATAAAAATGGAAAAGCGTCCACTGAATAAAAATATTGATTTACTGCTGCGCAGATTTACTGAATTAAAGGATAACGGGCGGTTTAATGAACCCAATCTTGACGGTAGCGCCGGAGATTATATTTCATTTTCCAGTTGGGAATGGCCGCAGGGCGTAGGGCTATTTGGTCTGGTACGTTTATGGGAAAACACGAAGTCTGATGAGCTATATCAAATTATCGACCAGTGGTTTCAGGGAAATATCGAAAAAGGCCTACCAGGCCTGAACGTCAATACCACCGCGCCGATGCTTCCCCTCTCGCTTTTCTGGTCCCATCATCGGCAACCGCACTACCAGCAGGTGCTGGATAACTGGGCAAACCGCGTGATGACGGAACTACCGCGTACGCCGGAACAAGGCTTCCAGCATGTGGTCTCCGACGGCATTAACGACATGGAGATCTGGGACGACACGCTGTTTATGGTGGTACTGTTCCTCGCGCACTACGGTACGGTTTCCGGGCGTCAGGAACTGGTAGATGAAGCCGTTCGGCAGTTTCTGCTGCATGCGCGCTATCTCAACGATCCGCAGACCGGCCTGTGGTACCACGGCTGGAGCTTTGTCGAGAACAGCAACTTTGCCAAAGCCCGCTGGGCGCGCGGTAATGCGTGGATCACCGTCGGTATACTCGAATTACTGGAACTAGCCGACGTAGGCGCGGGCGTTCGGGAGTACCTGATAGAGTGCCTGAAAAAGCAGGTTAATACGTTAATCGATCTGCAGGCCGCTAATGGCGCCTGGCACACCCTGCTCGACCATCCTGACTCTTACATCGAAATTTCCGCCACCGCCGGTTTTGGCTATGGCTTATTAAAAGGCGCCCGTCTTGGCATTGGCGATGAACGATGGCTACAGGCGGGTATGAAAGCACTGGCGATTGTTCAGGATAATATTGATGCCGCAGGAACGGTGCACAATGTTTCTTATGGCACGCGAATGGGGCGCACCCTGCAATTTTATAAAGACATTCCATTACAACCTACCGGTTATGGGCAGGCCTTAGCAATATTATGCCTGAGCGAAGGTTTGCGCCTGACTGATAATAAATAAAATAGATTCCTTCTCTATTTGGAGAAAGTAATAATGACTATCGAATATAGTAATTTTAATTTAACGGCGGGTAACGCCGTGCGCTACTGGCAGCTATCCGATATTACCAGTTTACGCTATGACACGGTGGACACGCCGATGGCTGGCGAAATGGACCCGTTTTTCTTTTTAAGCAAACATAAAAACTTCATTCCACATACCTACCCGTGCCGCGACGATTTTCGCCAGCACTTTGCTGAAAAAAAACCGCAGCCTTTCGCCAGCGCAAACTACTCACGCTGGTGGTTCCCTTTTGCTTCCGACAGGGTCGATCTCTCCGGCTTTTGGTTCCGTCCAACTCGGGTCGGCGCCTGGGCCAGAACGCTTCTCGATTGCCCACAGGCGGGCGAGTATCGTTTTCGCCTCTCCACCTGTGGCGGCGCGCTGCTAAAGCTGAACGGCGAAGAAGTGCTCTGGATGGCGGATTATCAGCGTAACCTCGAAAACCAGCGTGAATTCAGCCTGTCGTTACAGGCGGGGAAAAATGAGCTGGAGCTGTGGTTTGATGACTTAGCCGAACGCGATATTCGCTTCTTTTTCCAACTCGACTACCTCGCCGGCGAGCCGCTGCGTATTGCGTTGGCAACGCCGCTAACCGATGCGCAGGTCAAAGAGATGGAACAGCTCCTGGACGGCGTTTCCTTTGAACATCCGGTATATAACCGCGGCACCATTCGCCTGGTATTTCCTCAGCCCGCATCGACGGACTACGGCCTGCGCGTCAACGTGCTGGGGGATTTTATCTCGCTGGATGAACCGGTCACGCTCGATAGCCGACTCCCCGCCGGCGAGTCGCTGGTCGCCATTGCTGAAAGTGAAGCTATTCCGGCGGACTTCCGCAATTTCCACATCACGCTGCAGCGTGAAGGGTTCAAGATAAGCCGCACGCTGGGCGTCGAAATCTGCCACGCTGACCGCCAAACGGCGATCCCGGCAACGCTGGAAGCACGTATTGCGCAAGCGCTGGAGGTGGTCGCTCATGAAGGTGAATATAGCAGCGTCAAAGCGCTAGCGCGCCTGGCCTGCGGCCTGAACGATGAGCAAACCCAGCAGATGCTGGATGGCGTTCTGCCGTCGGTGCTCGACTGCCACGATTGTGCCGACTTTACGCTTGTGCCGCTGCTGTGGTGCCGGACGGTATGGGGCGACAAGATCGACCCGGAGGTTCGCGGGCGCATCGATGACGCGATTCTGCGTTTCCGCTACTGGATGGACGAACCCGGCAACGATGTACAGTGGTACTTCTCTGAGAACCACGCCCTGTTGTTCCACACTGCGGCGCTGCTGGCGGGCAATCTCTTCCCGGACGCGACTTTCACTCGTTCCGGGCGCAGCGGACGCGAGCAGGCGGCGGCGGGTAAAGCGCGGGTCATCAGTTGGCTGGACCATTTCGAGCAGTGTGAAATGGCCGAATGGAACTCAGCGCCCTACTTCCCCATTGATTTAAAAGGTCTCACCGCACTGGCGGCACTGTCCGGCGACGCGCAAATAAGCCAGCGCGCCATCGCGGCAATCACACGCTTGCTGGCGCAGATTGCCCGCTCCGCCCACCAGGGTTTTCTGACCGCCTCGCAGGGACGTTCTTACGAACACACCCTACGCGCCGGACGCTCTCTGGAACTGGCGGCGATTTCGCGTCTGCTGTGGGGCAAAGGTAACTATGGTTGTCGTTTCCATGCGCTGCCGCAATTAGCCCTGCTGCTGCGTGATGGCCTGCTCACCCTTCCGGCGGAACTAGCAGAAGTTGCCGCCTGGCAAAAAGAGAGCGCCATCGAGTGGTGTTTTGCCCAGGGCGCCAACCGGATCGCCAAACTCTATCACTACAAAAACCGCCATGCGGCGATGGGGTCCATCGCCGGCTATCGCTGGGGAGAATGGGGCTATCAGGAGACGCCGTTCCATTTACGTCTGGGCAACCAACCTGAAGCGCAGATCTGGATCAACCATCCAGGCGAGACCCTGCACGGCGGATTCGGTCGCCCCTCTTACTGGGGCGGGTGCGGCACGCTGCCGCGCGTGCAGCAATATCGCGGGCTGGCGGTGCTGACTTTCAATCTGCACGCCGATCAGCCTGACTTTACTCACGCCTGGCTGCCGCAAAGCCAGTTTGATGAGGTCGTTATTAGCGGACAGCGCGCGGCGGTACGCAGCGGTGACGGTATGGCGCTGCTGGTGGGTAATCAGCCGTTTGAAACGGTGAATACGGGGCCAACCCGCGGCTGCGAAATTCGCCTTAACGGGCAACAAACCCGCTGGCTGGTTCGCATCAACGATCGGGTCGATAGCTCCCTGGAATCCTTCAGCGCATGTTTCAGCGGCCTGACCCTCATCCAGCACGACGACGGCAGTATTGAAGTAAACGATCCGCTGTACGGTACGGTGCGCTTCCTGGCCGATGGACGAGTGAGCGCCGAAAACCGCACGCTGGACCCACAGCAGTGGAGCGTCGTGGGCAGCAGTCGTGAACTTCCTCTGTAACCAACGCCCGGCAGAGACCGGGCAAGGAAAATAATAATGGATACGCAAATCGACAAACAGGCTGTGCCCTCCGGGCAGGCCGCTGATGATGTTAATCCGAATACGCTGCACAATCCCGCTCGCGAAATGGCTAAACCGAAAAGCAACTATCGCTGGGTCATCTGTTCCATGCTGGTGTTTGCCACGACGGTTAACTATATGGATCGCCAGATCCTCGGCTTGCTGGCGCCGATGCTGCAAAAAGATATCGGCTGGACGCAAATGGAATATAGCTGGCTGGTTAATGCATTTACCGTCGCGTATGGCGTCGGCACGCTGGTATGCGGGCGAATTATCGACAAACTGGGGACCAAAATCAGCTATGCGGCGGCGATGGTCGTCTGGAGCGTCGCGGCGATGGCGCATGCCGTCGTCGGGTCGGTAGCGGGATTCGCGCTGGTTCGCGTCCTGCTTGGGCTAGGTGAATCCGCTAACTTCCCGGCGGCGATGAAGGTGATTGCCGAGTGGCATCCTAAAAAGGAACGCACGCTGGCGACCGGCATTCTTGGCGTCGCGGTCAATATCGGCGTGGTTATCTCACCTGCGCTGATCCCCCTTATCGCAGTGCATTACGGCTGGCACGGCGCGTTCTTAATTCTCGGCGCCATTGGCTTACTGTGGCTGATTCCCTGGTTCATTGCCTTTGGTCCGGTGAAAGCGAAGGCCAGCGCCGAAGAGCAGGCCTGGATTGCTCAGGATAAAGAAGAAGCCGTCAGCGTTTCGGCCATTAAATGGACACATCTGCTGGGCTATCGCCAACTGTGGGCCGTGGCATTAGGCAAAATGTTGACCGACCCAATCTGGTGGTTCTTTCTCTTCTGGCTACCGAAGTGGCTCAACGAATCCCGCGGTATCAACATGGAAGGCCTGGGTCTACCGCTGATCGTTATTTATCTCTTCGCCATCGTCGGCAGCCTCGGCGCAGGCTGGTTACCCGGCAAATTGATGAGTAAAGGCTTTAGCACCGCCAGCGCACGTAAAATCACGATGCTGATCTGCGCCTGCCTGGTCCTGCCGATTTTCGCCGCCACCCAGGTCGAAAATCTGTGGGCCGCCGTCGCGCTGGTCGGGTTAGCTGCGGCGGCGCACCAGGGGTGGTCTGCCAATATTCTGACCTCGGTATCCGATCTGTTCCCGAGCGCAGCCGTCGGTTCGGTCGTAGGGATTGGCAGTACCTTCGGGATGATCGGCAGCGTAATCTTCTCAACGGTGATTGGCGCCGTGCTTGAAGCCTCTGGTAACTATTGGGCGCTGTTCGCCATCAGCTCTGTGGCTTATCTGCTGGCATGGGCGATTATGTATTTACTGTTAGTGCCGAAGATGGAACGGGCTAAATTCGACTAACCCGTTCCCTTTGCCGGTGGCGCGTATCAGGCGATACGGGCCACCGATTGACGTTCGACGATGGCGCACGCCAGCTCAACACGCCTTGGAATTTCGACACTACCCGCAATCATATCCTGCAGCAGCTCCAGCGCCAGCGTGCCGATTTCGTGTACCGGAAGGTGAACGGTAGTCAACGGCGGTGTGGCAAACTCCGCCTGCGGCAGGTTATTCATACCCACCACCGAGATATCTTCCGGCACGCGCAGTCCTAAGGCCCGCACGCCGTTGATCGCGCCGATCGCCAGCGAATCATTGGCGCACAGTATCGCCGTACACTCGCGCGGAGTATCACGGAAACGCGCGATCACCGCCTGCTCCGCCAGCTCCGGCAGCCAGTCGGTAACCGTCAGAATCCGCGAATCGTCGCACAACAGCTGGCGAGCGCGCATCGCTTCCCGCCAACCATCCTCACGCTGTTCAATGGTTCGCCTGCCTGGGTGGGTTAAAAAAAGAATGTCGCGGTGGCCGCGCTCGAGCAAATATTCACAGGCCATGCGCGTGGCCGAACGGTTACAGGGCAGCACGCTGGACAAGCGCATTAACGGATCGTCGGTATTCACCAATACCGCCGGTTTTTTCAGGTTCGCCACCGTATTCAGAAAGCCGCTGTCGTCCACCGTCAGCGCCAGCACGCCACCTACGTCCGCTTCTTCCAGCAGCGCCTGCAGAGCGCCGTTGTCATTATCGCTGAGCTGATGAGTAATGAGATCAACGCCCAGCACCTTCGCTCGCTCTTTTAACCCTTGCAGAACGTACCAGCTAAACTGATAGCGGTTGTAATCCAGCATCGCCACTTGTGAAATAGCCAGCACAATCCGCGCGCCGCCCAGCTCCTGAGCCGGCGTATATCGCATGGCCCGCGCCACTTCCTGAATACGCGTGCGCAGTTCGTGGCTGACCCCTTTTTCGCCCGATAGCGCCCGCGACACGGTACTGAGCGAGGTACGACAACGGGTAGCGATATCCTCCAGCCGCACGCGGCGATAGCCAGCATCGCGATCTGCCTGATTATCTGATTTACTCATCTCTCATCCTTTCTGACACCGCGCGCTACTCGGCGTAAAAATGAAAATCGCCGCGACTGGCGAATAATATGCAGTACTCAGTGTAGCCATTGACGCTGCCCAAACGACTTAGCGCACCACGGCACGATAAGCCATTTTTTACCCGGCATCGATTCAGAATGGCGAATTTGTGATCGTCAGCCGCACTATCCTGCCATTGCTACCGCTCACTCGCTAATCCTGTAACAGCATGAAGATTTTGATATCGATGATTATATTTTTATTCAATTAGGGTGTGGATTATTCTGTTGTTTAAAAATTTGCCATCATATTTATAAATATAATATTTATATTACCAGCCCTAAAGATTATCGAAACACCCGATGCTCTATATTCAGCCTCCTTCACTTATAGCGCTTCCCACATATAAAACCAGTGGGTGGCATCCCGACAAACGGTGCGGAACATCGCAGCGGAGACCAGCTGATAGCGGCGGTCCTGAGATTTCGCTGGTGTATAAGCGCACACGTAGCGCCCGCTATTGGCGTCGGGCAGCCCCTCTTTAACCGACATCCAGGGGAGAATCAGTTGCTCCGGCGGAACGCCCGCCGAGATGGTATCGATCACTTCATGCGCCAGCGCCCGGGCGTCGCGGCTATAGGGGCCAACTACAACCTGTTCACAGTGTCTGAGTAAATGTTCCATTAATTATCGCTTCCTTTTTTGAGTCTCTATTTTCCCTTAATTATTGCAAAGATATCATTGGAAATAACTATTATTTAATAGGGTTTAATGGTGCTTATTTACTTAAAAATAAATTTTTAATACGAAACTATAATGACTCGCATTTATATCTTATTGATATAAAAAAGCCATTATCCGCTATCTCCGTATCAACATAGCTGAATAATGGCTAATTTCCACAATAACGTCTTATGCGCAATTGGCCGTGAACTCTACCGGCAAGTCGCCATAAAACCAGCTATCGTCCTGTTGGGTGAGATCGACGCGGATAGTCTTCTTCTCGCCAAACAGAAACTGCTTCACCAGTACCTTACGGGTAAAAACGCCGCCGACGTTAATACGCACGCCGTTGTGCTCAACCTTCTTAACCCGAATGGTTCTGGTGGAATAATCTATTTGAATATCAACATGTTCTCCGTGACGAGCAATAAAAGCCGCGATCCTGACATGCCCCCCATTTTTGGAGAAAGAGATAAACGGCTGACTCTTTCTACCGCGCCTTCCCTTTTCTATATTAATGAAGTTGTTTACGTCAGAGCGCGCTGCACCATTGAACACAAAGAAGCCTCCCTTCTCAGCAAAATCGTATCCCTTAAAACGAAAAAACAATGGTTTATTTCACTAGCAGGATGAATTTATAACAGAATAATTGACTGCATTTTAATTTGACATCAAAACAAAATCAAACGCATCACGGCGTATTCTAGCGCAAGAATCTACTGATTTGCGCAAGATTAAGAGAAATGTCCTGGCCGTCATGCCGCGCCGTTTCTGGCTTTGAGGACCAATCGCAGATTGTTCAGTATGCAAGCGTAATGAAAGGTAAAGCCGCTCCTGAGCAAGAAGTCAGGGGATATGGCTCCATCGCTAATGATCGGCAAGCGAGGCGGCGGCCTCGATTGCCGCTTGATTCAAATAACCGTCGGTTAATTTTGCCCCCGGCGCTTAAACTGCCCGGCGTCGATGTCGTACTGCTTCATCTTGCGCCACAGTGTGGTACGGCCAATATTCAGCAACTGCGACATCTCCTGTACCCGGCCGCTGGTGACTCGCGCCGCCTGGATAATCGCCTCTTTCTCGATGGCGCTGAAAGACAGGCTTGATGGTAGTAATGAGGACGCCGTTTCGCTGCCCGGCCGGGTAGAGAAGAGATGCTCGGGGAGATTGCTTAAGCGGATATGACCGTTATCGCTACTCATCGCGATATTCTCAATAATGCTATTAAGCTCAAAATCGTTGCCTGGCCACGGGTAGGCCACCAGTTGCGCCAGCGCGTCGTCATCCACCTTCAGGCGCGATGAAAAGCGTTTTTCCAGCCGACGCAGACGGCTATGCACTAACGAAGGAATACTGCCGCGCCGCGCCCGCAGCGGCGGAATGACTATTTCAAATGAATGTAGCGCATAGTAAAGCTGGCGGCTAAAGCGGTTCTGCTCCACCAGGTTGGCGAGGTCGACGGTGGTGGTGGCGATCACTTTCACATCCACCGGAATCAGCCGCCGGGCATCAAGACGCGTCAGCACGCCCTGTTTTATCACCTGCAGCAGCGCTGACTGCAGCTCGGGGGCCAGATACTCTATTTTTTCCAGGAACAGCGTGCCGCCGTTGGCCAGCTCAAGGCGGCTGAGGCGGCCATTTTCATCGTCGGTTGGCGCGCTGCCCATAAAATCCTGGCCCAGTACGCTGTCGGCGTACAGCTGGCAGTTAACCGAAATATATGGGCCCGGCGCCCGCTCGCTTTCGTTATGGATCGCCTGGCTCAGTAATTCTTTACCCACCCCTTCCTCGCCGCACAGCAGCACCGGGAAAGCGCCGCGCGCCGCCTGGCGGCCAAAGTGGATCAGCCTGCGGGTTTCCGGGTCATCCGCCGACATCTGTTCGAAGGTATGGCTCACTTTGCCCAATTGGCTGGTCATTAATTGACGCATCTGCTCCACCGGGTGGAGCAGTAAAATGAAGCTATTGCCCTGCTCCTCCACGATAGGCTTCAGGGTGATCACCGCGTCGATAAACTGATGCTGGCTCTCGAAGGTCACTTCCACATGATTAAGGCCGCGGGCCTGTTTAATCGCACGGCGCAGCAACGCCGGCAGGGTCAGCAGCTCATTGATATTTCGCCCCTGGCTGGCCTGGGTATCGAGATGGAGCAGCGTGGCCGCCTGCACGTTGAGAAACTGCAGCACTCCCTGCTCGTTCCACGCCATCACCCCGTCGTCCATACTTTCCAGCAGGCCGTACATTTGATTAAGGTGGCGGTTAGATTCCGCCAGCAGGCTGTCGGTAAGCAGCGAGTTACCCACTTCGCGGGCGATGGCCAACGTCAGCGACAGATCCGCCGGGGCCCACTCTTCGCGCAGACAGCATAGCGAAATTGATCCAAACAGACGGCCATGGTTATCGAACACCGGCGTCGAACTGAACGACCAGCGCCGCAGCGCCTGCTTAAAGTGCTCGTCCCCCGCGGTGTTGACCGGCTGTCCGAGCATCGAAGCCAACGACAGCGCGCAGGTGCCGATAATGCTCTCCGCGCAGTAGCTGCCGTCGCGAAATCCCAGCTCCGCCAGTTGTTCCAGGGTCTGAGGATTGCCACAGCGGCTCAGAATACAGGCCGACTCATCAAGGATGAACAGCGCGCAGGGGCGGTTGGCCATAAACTCCCACGCATCTTCCAGCGCTGCCTGGCCGATGGTAAGCAGCGCGGTTTTGCGACGGCAGATCGATTCAAAGGTCAGCCCCTGCGCCTGATGCGGCGCCTGCCAGGTTTCACGCTGCATAAATTTGCTGCAGCGATGCCACGACTGGCTGATAACGGCTGAAACTTCATTTTCCGCACCCTGAGTCTGAGCTGTCATATCCCTTTTCCGCTGGAGTTAACACAGTTAAAACGACAAAACCCTCCGGCAGCGGCTGCCGGAGGGAGGAGTTGATGCCGCAATGCGCCGCGGCATAGAACCTTGTGAAAGACTTAACGCGCCAGCCACTGCTGCCCAAGCAGGTCCGCGGTAAGGATGGCGGCGTAGACGCTATCCGCGGTGACCGGGAACGGCATATTGTGGATGGTTTCGCCTTCCGCGCAGGTGGCTTTCGCGACCGCGTGGATTTTGCTTTCGATACCCTCTTTCACGCCCATCTGCGCAAGGGTGATCGGCAGGCCGACTTTTTCACAGAAGCCCATCACGGTTTCGATCTCTTCCAGCGGGCTGTTTTGTAGTACCAGCTGCGCCAGGGTGCCGAAGGCGACTTTTTCGCCGTGATACAAATGGTGGCACTCTTCAAGAATGGTGAAACCGTTGTGAATCGCGTGCGCGCCGGCCAGGCCGCTGCTCTCAAAGCCGATACCGCTCAGATAGGTGTTGGCTTCGACAATGCGCTCCAGCGCATCGGTCACCACTCCAGCCTGAGCCGCCAGACGTGCTTTTTCACCTTCCGCCAGCAGCGTATCATAGCACAGGCGCGCCAGGCTCAAGGCCGCCGCCGTGGACTGCCCGCCCGCCATGCTGGTGGCTCGCGCATCGAAGCAGGCCTTGGCTTCAAACCAGGTGGAGAGCGCATCGCCCATCCCGGCCACCAGCAAGCGTACCGGCGCTTTGGCGATAATCGCCGTGTCCATCACCACCATATCCGGGTTTTTCGGGTAGATCAGATACTCTTCAAACTCGCCCGCCTCGGTGTAGATAACCGACAGCGCGCTGGTCGGCGCATCGGTTGAGGCAATTGTCGGGATCACCACCACCGGCAGCTTCTGGTAATAGCCGATAGCCTTCGCGGTATCGAGGGTTTTCCCGCCGCCGATACCCACCACGCCGCGGCAGCCGTGCTGCTTAAGAATGGCGATCAGACGGTTGATTTCCGCATGGCTGCACTCGCCGTTAAACCGTTCCGCATGGCAGCTAATATTGTGGCTATGCAGGCCGTTCAATACTTTGTCGCCCGCCAGCTTCATCACGAAGTCATCGGCGATAACAAAAAAGCTGTCGGCCAGGTTTTTAGCGTATTCGCCAAACAGCATGGCGGCATCAGGTCCCTGGAGATATTTGGCTGGAGATTGAATAACTTTTAGCATTCCTTTCACCCTCAAATAAGTGCGTATGTTGACACGTGAGCCCAGGCCGTCATGCCGCGGCGCCTGATATCAATGGCGCTTACAGCCACGCTGCCGGAGCGATGCAACCACTGTAGGGCGAGCCACGGCGAAAAAAATTTTTCCCTTTTTTGTTCTCTTCTGAAACAGATAAAAAAATAATACGTTTCATATTGAAACGTCATTACTGAGAAAGCGATCGGATTGCGATCGCGATCGGCTCATTTTGGCTAAAAGCCGCTATCGTCCCTCCTCTTTAACGCACAAAATCGGCTCAACGCGGCGTAATGGCGAAAAAAATCATCATTGTCCCCGCTCTGATAGCAGAAAAAAACGGACAAATTATTAGCGCTGGCTCGCATTTCTGGTGTTTATCGGTGAATAACGTTCCATAAAGGAACAAAAATCATTTTCTACGTTCCGTTATGGAACCAATTTTGACGGCATTTTATTTTGCGCCCGCTCAGCCAGAATCACTACATCGCCGGGCTACCCTTATAGACAGGCGACCTCCCCCTACCCTACGGAGCATAAACAATGAAAAAACTGATTAACCGTGTGGAAGATGTACTGAGTGAACAGCTTATCGGCCTGGCGAAGGCGCATCCTGAACTGACGCTGCACCAGGACCCGGTCTATGTCACCCGCGCCGATGCGCCGGTCGCCGGCAAAGTGGCGCTGCTCTCCGGCGGTGGCAGCGGACACGAACCGATGCACTGCGGCTACATCGGCCAGGGCATGCTTTCCGGCGCCTGCCCGGGGGAAATTTTCACCTCGCCGACGCCGGACAAAATGTTCGAATGCGCGATGCAGATTGACGGCGGCGAAGGCGTCCTGCTGATTATCAAAAACTATACCGGCGACATCCTGAATTTTGAGACCGCTACCGAGCTGCTGCACGAAAGCGGCGTTAAGGTCACCACCGTCGTGGTGGATGACGACGTGGCGGTAAAAGATAGTCTCTACACCGCCGGACGCCGCGGCGTCGCCAATACCGTGCTGATTGAAAAACTGGTCGGCGCCGCCGCCGAACGCGGCGACTCGCTGGAAGTCTGCGCTGAACTGGGCCGCCGTTTAAATAACCTTGGCCACTCGATTGGCATCGCGCTGGGCGCCTGCACCGTACCGGCCGCCGGACAGCCCTCCTTTACCCTGAAAGACGATGAGATGGAGTTCGGCGTCGGCATCCATGGCGAGCCAGGTATCGACCGCCGCCGCTTCAGCTCGCTCGACCAAACCGTCGATGAAATGTTCGATACCCTGCTGGAAAACGGCGCATACAGCCGCACGCTGCGCCAGTGGGATAACGTCAAGGGAGCGTGGCAGGAAGTGAAACAGAGCAAAACCGCGCTGCAAAACGGCGATCGGGTTATCGCGCTGGTCAATAACCTCGGCGCCACCCCGCTTTCCGAACTATACGGCGTTTACAACCGCCTCGCCCAGCGCTGCGAAGCCTCCGGCATTGTGATTGAACGCAACCTCATCGGCAGCTACTGCACCTCGCTGGATATGGCGGGTTTCTCCATCACCCTGCTGAAAGCGGATGATGACACGCTGGCGTTATGGGACGCCCCGGTCCATACCCCGGCGCTGAACTGGGGAAAATAAGGAGCACGACATGTCACTGAACAGAACGCAAATCGTCGACTGGCTGTACCGCTGCGGCGACATTTTCACCAAACAGAGCGATTTTCTCACCGGCCTTGATAAAGAGATCGGTGATGCCGACCACGGCCTCAATATGCACCGCGGCTTCAGCAAAGTGGTCGAAAAGCTGCCGTCGATCGCCGATAAAGACATCGGTTTTATTCTCAAGAATACCGGGATGACGCTGCTTTCCAACGTCGGCGGCGCCAGCGGTCCGCTGTTCGGCACCTTCTTTATCCGCGCCGCCCAGGTCACCCAGGCGCATCAAAGCCTGACCCTCGACGAACTTTATCAGATGATCCGCGAAGGCGCGGACGGCGTCGTCAACCGTGGTAAAGCGGAGCCGGGCGATAAGACGATGTGCGACGTCTGGCTGCCGGTAGTGGAATCCCTGCGTCATTCCAGCGAGCAGCATTTGTCTATCCCTGCCGCGCTGGATGCCGCCTGTGAAGTGGCCGAGCGCGCCGCCCACGCCACCATCACCATGCAGGCGCGTAAAGGCCGCGCCAGCTATCTCGGCGAGCGCAGCATCGGGCATCAGGATCCCGGCGCGACCTCGGTGCTGTTTATGGTTCAGATGCTGGCTGCCGCCGCCAAAGAGTAAGGAAATCGCGATGGTAAACCTGGTTATTGTTTCTCATAGCGCCCGGCTGGGCGAAGGTGTCGGAGAACTGGCCCGGCAGATGTTAATGAACGATGGCTGTAAGCTGGCGATCGCCGCCGGGATCGACGATCCCGACAGCCCCATCGGCACCGATCCGATTAAAGTCATGGAGGCGATCGAGTCCGTCGCCGACACCGACCATGTACTGGTGATGATGGATATCGGCAGCGCCCTGCTCAGCGCCGAAACCGCCCTCGATCTACTCGATCCGGCGATTGCGGCAAAAGTGCGGCTGTGCGCCGCGCCGCTGGTCGAAGGGACACTGGCGGCCACCGTCAGCGCCGCCTCCGGCGCCGGAATCGACAAAGTTATCGCCGATGCCATGAACGCCCTGGAAGCCAAGCGGGTTCAGCTGGGTTTACCTTCGCACACGCCTGACGCCGCCGCCCCAACGTTTGCTGACGACGGCGACGCTAAATCGGTTTCAGTCATTATTAACAATCACAACGGCCTGCACGTGCGTCCGGCATCAAAGCTGGTCGCCGCACTGGCGGGTTTTAACGCCGACCTGGTACTGGAGAAAAACGGCAAATGCGTTACCCCGGACAGTCTGAATCAAATCGCTCTGCTGCAGGTGCGCCGCCACGATAAGCTGCGCCTGCTGGCTCGTGGTCCGGACGCCGATGCCGCGCTGGCGGCGTTTCAGGCGCTGGCCGCCGATAACTTCGGCGAGTCGCCGGAGGCGCAACCGACAGCGGAACCCGCCATACCTGCGCGTGTTGAAGGCGCGGCGCTGCTTTATCCGCTGGCGCCGATCCAACCGGCGCTCCCCACCGCCGCCGACATCGCCCGCGAGCAGCAGCGCCTGCGCCAGGCGATCGACCAGACGCTGGTCGATCTCAATGCTCTCACCGAGCTGGCGGAACACAAATTTAACGCCGATATCGCGGCGATCTTCGCCGGCCATCACACCTTGCTCGACGATGAAGATCTGTTTGATGCCGCCAACGATCGCCTGCTCACCGAACAGTGCTCGGCGGAATGGGCGTGGCATCAGGTGCTGATGGAGCTCAGCCAACAGTATCGCCAGCTGGATGACGCCTACCTGCAGGCGCGCTATATCGATATCGAAGATATTCTGCAGCGCACGCTACGCCATCTGCAGGGTATTAAGGAAATACTGCCAACTCCCAGTGAGCCGACGATTATTATCGCCGACAATATTTATCCCTCGACCGTACTCCAACTGGATGCCAGCAAGATCACCGGCCTGTGCCTGCGCGACGGCAGCGAACAGGCCCACGGCGCGATTATCGCCCGCGCGGCGGGGATCGCCTGGCTATGCCAGCAGGGCGAAGCGCTGAATGATATTGAGCCTGGCGAAGCCATCGCGCTCGATATGCGTCAGCAACGTCTTATTCGTCGCTAAATCCACTTTGACCATTACCCCTCCGGAGGCCCGCCTCCGGAGGGTGAGTTTTCGCTTACTGATCAGGAACCACTATGTCTCAATTCTTTTTTAACCAGCGCGCCAGCCTCGTTAACGACGTGATCGAGGGAACCATTATTGCCAGCCCGTGGAACAACCTCGCCAGGCTGGAGAGCGACCCGGCGATCCGCGTGGTGGTGCGCCGCGATCTGAATAAAAACAACGTGGCGGTGATTTCCGGCGGCGGCTCCGGCCATGAACCGGCGCACGTCGGCTTTATTGGTAAAGGCATGCTGACCGCCGCGGTCTGCGGCGATCTGTTCGCCTCGCCGAGCGTCGACGCGGTACTCACCGCGATTCAGGCGGTGACCGGCGAGGCGGGCTGTCTGCTGATCGTTAAAAACTACACCGGCGATCGGCTTAACTTCGGCCTCGCGGCGGAGAAAGCGCGCCGTCTTGGCTATAACGTAGAGATGCTGATCGTCGGCGACGATATTTCGCTGCCGGATAACAAACAGCCGCGCGGCATCGCCGGGACCATTCTGGTGCATAAAGTGGCGGGCTATTTCGCCGAGCGCGGCTTCAACCTCGCCACCGTCCTGCGTGAAGCGCAATATGCCGCCAACCATACCGCCAGCATCGGGGTGGCGCTGGCCAGCTGTCACCTGCCGCAGGAAGCGGAAAGCGCGCCGCGCCATCAGCCCGGCCACGCCGAGCTGGGGATGGGCATCCACGGCGAACCGGGAGCTTCGACGATCGCGACCCATAACAGCGCGGAAATCATGCAGATTATGGTAGAGAAGCTGACCGCCGCCCTACCTGAAACCGGCCGCCTGGCGGTGATGCTCAATAATCTCGGCGGCGTGTCGGTGGCCGAGATGGCGATTCTGACCCGCGAGCTGGCCAATACCCCACTCCATGCGCGCATTGACTGGTTGATTGGTCCGGCTTCGCTGGTAACGGCGCTGGATATGAAAGGCTTTTCGCTGACCACTATCGTGCTGGAAGAGAGCATTGAAAAGGCGCTGCTGTCGGATGTCGAAACCGCCAGTTGGCAGAAGCCGGTGCAGCCGCGGGCCGTTAATATCATGCCGTCCGCGCTCGCCAGCGCACGCGTCGCCTTTACGCCATCGGCCAACCCGCAGGTGGGCGATTACGTGGCGCAGGTGACCAGCACGCTCTCCGGCCTCGAAACCCATCTCAACGCGCTGGACGCCAAAGTGGGCGACGGCGATACCGGCTCCACCTTCGCCGCCGGCGCGCGCGAGATTGCCGCTCTGCTGCAACGCCAGCAACTGCCGCTCAATGATTTACCCACGCTGTTCGCGCTAATCGGCGAACGCCTGACGGTGGTAATGGGCGGCTCCAGCGGCGTATTGATGTCGATTTTCTTCACCGCCGCCGGGCAGAAGCTGGAGCAAGGCGCCAGCGTGGCCGAAGCGCTGAATGCGGGTCTGGGGCAGATGAAATTTTACGGCGGCGCCGATGAGGGCGACCGGACGATGATTGATGCTCTACAGCCGGCGCTGGCGGCGCTGCTGGCCGAACCGGATAATCTGCAGGCCGCTTTCGCCGCGGCGCAGGCCGGCGCGGATCGCACCTGCCAGTCGAGCAAAGCCGGCGCCGGACGCGCCTCCTATCTCAATAGCGAGAGCCTGCTCGGCAATATGGACCCCGGCGCCCACGCGGTGGCGATGGTGTTTAAGGCGCTGGCGGAACGCTAAGCCTCACCCGGTGGCGCTGCGCTTACCGGGGCGACATAACACCATTGAAAGGTAGCCCGGAGAAGGCGCAACGCGCCGCCATCCGGGTTTACCACACTGCCGATTATTTGCTATGCCAGTACGCCTGCGAACGCACCAGTTGCTGATCGATACTCGGCTCCTCAAAGCGCGCCAGCAGTGATTTCACCACTCCGCCTTCTCCGGTCAGCCAGATAAAATAATCGTCTGACGGCACCTTAACCTGTGCCAGACGCTCGGCAACGAACCCCGGGTTGTGGCCCACCACCCATTCGATATTAAAGCCGTCGAGATCCGCCAGATAATCTTTATACGAAGCATCCGCGACGGTGACGATGGCCGTCACCTGCGGCGTCACCGGCAGCTGACGTAATCCCAGCAGGCGACGGCGCAGCGCCGGCATGCCCGACTCGTCACAGACATAAAGCTGCCAGGCGTAATCTTCCGGCACCACCAGCGAACCGCGCGGCCCGCCGATCACCAGCTTATCGCCGACGTTGGCTTCCAGCGCC
Source organism: Klebsiella sp. 141161 (assembly GCF_050600815.1). Lineage (NCBI taxonomy): Bacteria > Pseudomonadati > Pseudomonadota > Gammaproteobacteria > Enterobacterales > Enterobacteriaceae > Klebsiella > Klebsiella sp. 141161. The sequence continues at coordinate 591,915 of NZ_JAQIRN010000002.1, forward strand.
CAGCGGCTGGCAATACCGCCATCGTGGATATAAAAATCGTAAGCCAGCTCATGGTGTTCGGCATCGTACAGCGGCGTGTAGTCGCGGGTCGCCGGGCGCACGCCCTCGCCCCAGTTAATGCCTTCGTCGGTCACTTCCGGCGGCGTGAATACGCTGCCCGCCTGCGGGAAAAACAGTTTGGTGTGGTCGTCAAAACCTTGTGAAACAAAGCCATCCAGCGCCTCGCCCCCCAGCACGATCCGCTGGAACGCCTGGCCGATACGCTCAACGCGCAGCACGGTTAATTCGCGAAAACGTAGTTCGTTACGCACGCGCTGCGGATATTTTACTTGATTAATTGTGGTCATCCGTCGTCGCCTTGGTGAAGGGTAAATAGATATATCTAAACTCAGTGCAAATGATAATGATTGCCATTAATAAAAATGGCAAGTTTTTTTTGATATAAAGCGAGAGAAAGTCACAATAAAGCAAAAATCAAAAACAAATTCATTTAAATCAATTAATTAAAAATAAAATATTGTCTTTTATTATTTTTTAGATATAAATTAGATATATCAAAAAGACAGGAGGTATCGATGCGACATCATCACGAAGAGGGCCACGGCGAACAGGGCCGTCGCGGCGGCGGACGCCGCCAGCGTTTCTTTGGCCACGGCGAATTGCGCCTGGTGATCCTCGATATCCTTTCGCGCAACGCCAGCCACGGCTATGAGCTGATTAAAGAGATTGAGGCGCTGACGCAGGGCAATTACAGCCCCAGCCCCGGCGTTATCTATCCGACGCTCGACCTGCTGCAGGATCAGGGATTGATTAGCGTAGAAGAGGAAAATGGGCGTAAAAAAATCGCTATCACCGAAGAGGGACGCCGCCTGTGCGCCGAAAGCGGCGCACAGTTAAGCCAAATTCAGACGCGCCTGCAGGAACGCATGGTCGGCTGCGAATTGCGCAAAAATCCGCAGATGAAACGCGCGCTGGAAAACTTTAAAGCGGTGCTGGACCTGAAGGTCAACCAGCAGAGCATCAGCGACGCGCAGTTGAAACAGATTATCGGCGTGATTGACCGCGCGGCGATGGAAATTTCCCAGCTCGATTAACCTCTCGCACCACAATAGTTCCCAGGCTGCTCCATCACGCGGCAGCCTGCACCACCCCAATTCATACCGCTTCACACCCCAACGGCAGTTTATCTTGCGGCCTCAGGAATAAAACGTGCCAATAATTAAGTTATGAGATTAAATTTTGCACATTTGCGCCTTAACTTTGCGTTTATCCCGATTTTCATCGTCGCCGCCAGGCTGGCGTAATCCCTGCAATACTTAATTCAGTATCATGTGATACGCCCCCCCCAGGAGCACATTTTGAACAGGTTACCTTCCAGCGCATCGGCTCTGGCCTGCAGCGCGCACGCACTGAATCTCATTGAGAAGCAATCGCTCTCCCATGACGAAATGAAAGCACTGAACCAGGAGGTGAGAGAATACTTTAAAGAACATGTGAACCCGGGGTTTCTGGAGTATAGAAAATCGGTCACAGCCGGCGGGGATTACGGAGCCGTAGAGTGGCAAGCGGGAGGGTTAAATACGCTTGTCGACACCCAGGGACAGGAGTTTATCGACTGCCTTGGTGGGTTTGGCATCTTCAATGTAGGGCACCGTAATCCAGTTGTGGTATCCGCCGTCGAAAATCAACTCGCGAAACAACCGCTTCACAGCCAGGAGCTGCTGGACCCGCTGCGGGCGATGCTGGCGAAAACGCTGGCGGCCTTAACGCCCGGTAAGCTCAAATACAGTTTCTTCTGCAACAGCGGCACGGAATCCGTGGAAGCGGCGCTGAAGCTGGCAAAAGCCTATCAGTCTCCGCGCGGCAAATTTACCTTCGTCGCCACCAGCGGCGCGTTCCACGGTAAATCGCTCGGCGCGCTTTCGGCCACCGCGAAATCGACCTTCCGCAAACCGTTTATGCCGCTACTGCCGGGCTTCCGCCACGTGCCGTTCGGCGATATTAACGCCATGCGTTCCATACTGAGCGAGTGCAAGAAAACCGGTGATGACGTCGCGGCGGTGATCCTTGAGCCTATCCAGGGCGAAGGCGGCGTGATCCTGCCGCCGGCGGGTTACTTACCGGCGGTCCGTAAACTGTGCGACGAGTTTGGCGCGTTGCTGATCCTCGACGAGGTACAGACCGGCATGGGCCGCACCGGCAAGATGTTCGCCTGCGAGCATGAAAACGTGCAGCCGGATATTCTGTGTCTGGCTAAAGCGCTCGGCGGCGGCGTAATGCCGATCGGCGCGACGGTAGCGACGGAAGAGGTCTTCTCGGTGCTGTTCGATAACCCATTCCTGCACACCACCACCTTCGGCGGCAACCCCCTGGCCTGCGCGGCGGCGCTGGCGACGATCAACGTCTTGCTCTCGCAGAACCTGCCGGCGCAGGCTGAGCAGAAAGGCGATCTGTTGCTGGACGGTTTCCGTCAACTGGCGCGCGAATATCCGGATCTGGTGAATGAAGTCCGCGGGAAAGGCATGTTGATGGCTATTGAGTTTGTCGATAACGAGATTGGCTACAACTTTGCCAGCGAGATGTTCAGACAGCGGGTGCTGGTCGCCGGGACGTTAAACAACGCCAAGACGATCCGCGTTGAACCGCCGCTGACGCTCACCCTCGAGCAGTGCGAGCAGGTACTGAAGGCAGCGCGCAAGGCGCTGGCGGCACTGCGCATTTCGGTCGAAGAGACATAATTCACACCCGACCCTCTCCCGTCGGGAGAGGGTATTTTCGCGTTATACCACCCGCACGCCCGCCGGCATGACGCGTTCCGGCGTCAACAGCACGCTTTCGCTTTCATCCTCGGTTTCCGCGCATAGCAGCATGCACTCAGATGTTTCGCCACGCATTTTGGCTTTCGCCAGATTACACAGCACCACCACCGTTTTCCCCAGCAGTTCCTCTTCGCTATAGTAGGGCACCAGGCTGGTGACCGTCTGCAGCGTGCGGTCGCCGACATCAATCCGCGCGATATACAGCTTGTCGGCATTGTCATGGCGTTTCACCTCGACAATCTTGCCGACGCGCATCTCCAGTTTGGCAAAATCAGCGTAAGCTACGGTATCCATCTCTCACCTCCAGTAAATTTTTACTAAAAGATAGCAATTTTTTGCCGTTCGTCTGCATAATGCTGATAATAATGCTACTTCTGTCACGCTATCGGCGGGGAAAACAGCCCTCGCGCGCAAGCGTTTTTTACTGAAATAAGGTGCAGGACGCGACGCTTGCTTTACAATAGATGGGCAAACATGGGCAACGTCCGATAAAGGAAAAAGATGGCAACGCTAAAAGACATTGCGACCGAAGCGGGTGTTTCGCTGGCGACGGTTTCCCGGGTGTTAAACGACGATCCCACCCTGAACGTAAAAGAAGAGACCAAGCATCGCATTCTCGAGATTGCGGAGAAGCTGGAGTATAAAAGCAGCAGCGCGCGTAAAACGCAGGTCCTTCCCGTCGGCCATCATCATATCCTGGCGCTGTACAGCTACCAGCAAGAGCTGGAAATTAACGACCCTTACTATCTCGCCATTCGCCACGGTATTGAAACACAGTGCGAAAAGCTCGCTATCGAACTCACCAACTGCTATCTCAATAACACCCTGCCAGAGCTGAAAAAGGTCACTGGCGTATTGATTATCGGCCAGCCGACGCGCGAGCTCCGCGAGACCGCCAGCGCGCTGACCGACAATATCTGCTTTATTGATTTCCACGAAGCCGGCAGCCCGTACGATGCGGTGGATATCGACCTGGTACGTATCGCTAAAGAGGTGGTCGACTTCTTTATCCAGCAGGGCGCGTCGCGTATTGGATTTATCGGCGGCCAGGACCAGCCCGGCAAGGCCGATATTCGCGAAGTGGCGTTTGTGGAGTACGGTCAGTTGAAGGGCGTGGTTTCAGCCGATGATATCTGGCGCGGCGGTTTTTCCAGTTCTTCCGGTTATGAGCTGGCGAAGCAGATGCTGGCGCAAGCGGAGTTTCCGCGGGCGCTGTTTGTCGCCTCGGACTCCATCGCCATCGGCGTGCTGCGCGCCATTCACGAACGCGGGCTGGCGATCCCGGAAGATATTTCGCTGATTAGCGTCAACGATATCCCCACCGCGCGCTTTACCTTCCCGCCGCTGTCAACGGTGCGGATCCACTCCGAAATGATGGGTAGTCAGGGGGTGAACCTGCTGATAGAGAAGGCCCGCGATGGCCGCGCCCTGCCGCTTAACGTTTTTGTTCCCAGCGTGTTGAAGCTGCGCGGCACCACCCGTTAATCCAACCCCATCCCGGCGGCGCTACGCTTGGCCGGGCTTCCGGTCCTGGCCGGAACGCCATTCTGTAGGCCGGGTAAGGCGCAGCCGCTACCCGACACAAAGCGGTTCATTTTGTGATCGAGTTAAAGTAAATCATCCCTGGCGATTTTATTTAGTAAAAGTTTTACTAAAATGAGTTTTATCTTATTAAGCCGTTCAGGGAGGCGATATGAATCGCTGGGAAAACCTTCAACTCACTCATGAAAACAGGCTGCCGCCGCGGGCGTATTTCTTCTCTTACGACTCACTGGCCCAGGCGCGGACCTTCGCCCGCGAAACCAGCAGCCGCTTCCTGTCCCTCAGCGGGCAGTGGAACTTTCGCTTCTTCACCAACCCGCTGCTGGTACCGGAGAGCTTTACCTCATGCTATCAGAACGAGTGGGGGCCGATTACCGTACCGGGCATGTGGCAGATGGAAGGCCATGGCCAGTTACAGTACACCGACGAAGGTTTCCCCTTCCCCATCGACGTGCCCTATGTCCCGACCGATAACCCGACCGGCGCCTACCAGCGCCTGTTCACCCTCGGCGACGGCTGGCAGGGCAAACAAACCATCATCAAATTCGATGGCGTCGAAACCTATTTCGAAGTTTACGTTAACGGCCAGTACATCGGCTTTAGCAAAGGCAGCCGCCTGACCGCCGAGTTCGATATCAGCGCGGTGGTGCAAACCGGCGACAACCTGCTGTGCGTGCGCGTGATGCAGTGGGCGGACTCCACCTATATTGAAGATCAGGACATGTGGTGGTCGGCGGGCATTTTCCGCGACGTCTATCTGGTGGGGAAAAATCCGCTGCACGTGCAGGATTTCACCGTGCGCACCGATTTTAACGATGACTACATCGACGCGACCCTCTCCTGCCAGCTGACGCTGGAAAACCTGGCTCCGCAGACGGCGGCGGCGACGCTGGAATATACTCTGTTCGACGGCGAAAAGGCGCTTTATTCGGGCAACGTTGGTCAACTGCAGGTCAGCCAGCAGCTAAACACCGGCTTCACGATTGATGTGAGCGCGCCGCAGCAGTGGTCGGCGGAAAGCCCATATCTCTATCATCTGGTGCTGACGTTAAAGAACGCCGCCGGCGAGGTGCTGGAAATCATTCCGCAGCGCGTCGGTTTCCGCGATATCAAAGTGCGTGACGGCTTGTTCTACATCAACAACCGCTACGTAATGCTGCACGGCGTAAACCGCCACGATAACGACCATCTGAAAGGCCGCGCGGTCGGCATGGATCGCGTGGAAAAAGATCTGCTGTTGATGAAGCAGCACAACATCAACTCGGTGCGCACCGCTCACTATCCGAACGACCCGCGCTTCTATGAAATGTGCGACATTTATGGGCTGTTCGTGATGGCGGAAACCGATGTGGAATCCCACGGTTTCGCCAACGTCGGCAACCTCAGCGCCATCACCGACGATCCGGCCTGGGAACATATCTACGTTGAGCGCATCGTGCGCCACGTTCACGCACAGAAAAACCATCCGTCTATCATCATCTGGTCACTGGGTAATGAATCCGGCTACGGCTGCAACATCCGCGCTATGTACCACGCCACCAAAGCGCTGGATGATACCCGGCTGGTGCACTACGAAGAGGACCGCGATGCCGAAGTAGTGGATATTATCTCCACGATGTATACCCGCGTACCGCTGATGAACGAATTCGGCGAGCATCCGCATGAAAAACCGCGCATTATTTGCGAATACGCCCATGCGATGGGCAATGGTCCCGGCGGATTAACTGAATATCAGAACGTTTTTTACCAGCACGACTGTATCCAGGGCCACTACGTGTGGGAATGGTGCGACCACGGGATTCAGGCCACCGACGATAACGGCGCGGTGTGGTACAAATTCGGCGGCGATTACGGCGACTACCCGAACAACTACAACTTCTGCCTTGATGGGCTGATTTTCTCCGACCAAACGCCGGGGCCGGGCCTGCGCGAATATAAACAGGTCATCGCCCCGGTAAAAGTACAGGCGCGGGATATCTGCCGCGGCGAATTGCGGGTGGAAAACAAACTGTGGTTCTCCACTCTCGATGACTACACCCTGCGCGTAGAAGTCCGCGCCGAGGGCGAAACGCTCTCCAGCCAGTTGCTGAAAGTGAAAGACCTGGCGCCGAACAGCGGCCGCGACCTGCAAATCGCCCTGCCGCAACTCGACGAGCGTGAAGCTTTCGTCAACATCATGGTGACCAAAGATTCGCGCACCCCGTATAGCGAAGCCAATCACGATATCGCCGTCTATCAGTTCCCGCTTAAGGCGCGGACCGCCGCGCGAACTCCGCTGTTAAACGCCAGCGCCACCCCGCTGCAGATTGCCGATGAACGCCTGAACTACACCATCAGCGGCCATAACTTCCGCGTGGTATTCAGCAAGGTCAGCGGCAAACTCAGTGAATGGCAGGTCAACGGCGTCGATCAGGTAACCCGCGAGCCGAAGATTAACTTCTTCAAGCCAATGATTGATAACCATAAACAGGAATACGAAGGGCTGTGGCAGCCGGCCCACCTGCAGATAATGCAGGAGCATCTTCGCGAATTCAGCGCTGAAATAGAGGGTGAAACGGTGATGATCACCACCCGCAGCGTGATTGCGCCGCCGGTGTTCGACTTCGGTATGCGCTGCACCTATCGCTGGCAGATTACGCCACAGGGCCACATCAACGTTGAGCTGGCCGGCGAGCGCTACGGCGAATATCCGCACATTGTCCCGTGCATCGGCTTTATGCTGGGCATTAACGGTGAGTTCGACCAGGTGAACTACTATGGCCGCGGGCCGGGCGAGAACTACGCCGACAGCCAGCAAAGCAACATCATTGATATCTGGCATACCACCGTCGACGATATGTTCGTCAATTATCCGTTCCCACAGAATAACGGTAACCGTCAGCACGTGCGCTGGGCATCGTTCAGCGACCGCCACGGCAGCGGCCTGCTGGTCGTTCCGCGCAATCCGCTCAACGTCAGCGCCTGGCACTTTACGGCAGAAAACCTGCACGCCGCCCAGCACTGCAACGAACTGCAGCGCAGTGATGACATCACCCTGAATATCGATGCGCAACTGCTCGGCCTAGGCTCCAACTCCTGGGGCAGCGAAGTGCTGGATAGCTGGCGCGTCTGGCTCAACACCTTCAACTATGGCTTTACGCTGCTGCCGCTGGAGGGCGGATGCGGCACCTCGCAGGTACTGGCGAACCATAGCTTCGGCGCCGGTTTCTTTTCCCCCGTTGCACACAGCGAGGCTGAACAATGAGAATTCTCGATAATTTAGAACAGTTTAAGCAGGTTTATCATAGCGGCCGCAAATGGCAGCGCTGCGTGGAAGCCATCAATAACATCGACAACATCCGCCCGGGCGTGGCGCATTCCATTGGCGATTCGCTCTCCTATCGGGTGGAAACCGATAGTACGACCGATGCGCTATTTGTCGGCAACCGCCGCTACTTTGAGGTGCACTATTACCTGCAAGGACAGCAGAAAATCGAGTTTGCCGCCAAAGAAAATCTGCAAACCGTCGCCTGCTACCGCGACGAAACCGATCGCGAATACCTGAAAGGGATCGGTGAAACGGTGAAGGTTCACGAAGGGCAGATGGTGATTTGCGATATCGACGAAGCCTACCGCTTTATCTGCGATGCGCCGGTAAAAAAAGTGGTGCTGCGAGTCACGGTTGAAGACGGCTACTTCCTCAATAAGTAAACCCGCGTTAAGCGACAAGGGAGGTCAACGGGTACGCCCGTTGGCCTTTCGGTTCCAGCCCGCTGCGGCGGGTAGATGAATGATTGGAGGACGTATGTCCGAATCTGTACGTGCCAAAATCGGCAAGTTCGCGCTGCTATCGATGGCCTTTACCGCCGTCTTTAACGTGCGAAATATCGTCAATAATAACATTGAGTTAGGGCTCAGTTCCGCGCCTATCTTCTTATTTGCCACTATCGTTTATTTTATCCCGTTCGTGTTTATCATCGCCGAATTCGTCTCGGCCAATAAACACTCTGAATCCGGGATGTACGCGTGGCTGAAGCAGCCGCTGGGCACCCGCGCCGCCTATCTTGGTTCCTTCCTCTACTGGTTTGTGAACCTGTTCTTTTTCCTCTCGCTATTGCCGAACGTGGTGGCCTACGCCTCGTATGCGATCACCGGGTACGCGATCCCCTTCTCGCCGATGGTGACCTCGCTTATCTCCATCGTGCTGTTCGCCATGGCCACCCATATATCCACCAAAGGGGCGACCTGGCTGGGGAAAATTTCCGAATGTGTGGCCTACGGCGTGTTCGCTTTGTTCGCGATTTACGTCGTCGGCGCGCTGACCGCGCTGGGTTCCGGTCACGTCCCGGCGCAGCCGATTACCCTGGCGGCGATGGAGCCGACCATCAACTGGGCGACGCTCGGTATCATGTGCTGGATTTTCCAGGCCGCAGGCGGCGCGGAAACCGTTGCCGCCTACCTCAACGACACCAAGGGCGGGCAGAAATCCTTTATTAAAGTCATCATCACCGCCGGGGTGCTGATTGGCGGTATGTACGCCTTAGGTTCGCTGCTGGTTAACGTCTTTGTCGCCCGTGAAAACCTGACCTACGCCGGCGGAATGGTGGAAATCTTTACCGGTCTCGGCGCCTACTTCCACATTTCTGAAGCGCTGATGGGCCGCTTCGTCGGCATCATCCTGTTTATCGCTATCTTCGGCAGCATGATGATGTGGACCGCCGCGCCGGTCAAAATCCACTTCTCGGAAATCCCGAAGGGTATCTACGGCCAGAAAACCACCGAGCTGAACGCCCACGGCGTGCCGGTACGCGCTGCCTGGTGGCAGTTCCTGTTCGTTTTCCTGATGTTGATTGTTAACGGCTTCGGCTCCGCCAGCGTGCAGCAGATGATGAACACCGCCATTAATCTCACCGCCGGTACCGCCATGCTGCCGCCGCTGTTCATCATGGCCGCCTACTTCGTCTTCCGCTGGAAACACGATGACACGCCGCGCGACTTCCGTATGGGCTCAAGAAAAGTGGGCATGAGCATAGTCACCATGTTGATGGTCATTTTCGTCATCAGCATGACTGCTTCGGCCTTCCCGCCGGGCGTCGATCTGGTTAACGCTTTCTTTATCAACGTCTTTATGACCGCGGTCTTCTCCGGCCTGGCGTGGTGGTGGATCACCCGCTTTGAAAAAAAGCAGCAACGTCTGCGCGCCGCGGCGCCGGTTAACGCTGCTGCCGCCGGTAAATAACGTTCCTGTCGTCCCGTCAGCCCCTCGTCGGCTGGCGGGATTTTTTTATCCCTCGCCTGATTACGTATTACTCAACCTTTTTCGTGATCGAGTTAAAGCTATTCGGTTTCTTTACTTCTATTTACTAAAACTTTTACTAAAATCGACATTAATTCTTAACTACCTCTACCCTACAAACAACACAACCCCCTTCAGCGACCCTCTGAAGGACAATGTGTGGAGATGTGTTATGTCTGATACTAAACGTAATACCATCGGCAAGTTCGGCCTGTTATCGCTAACCTTTGCCGCCGTTTACAGTTTCAATAACGTCATCAACAACAATATCGAACTGGGGCTGGCGTCGGCGCCGATGTTCTTCCTCGCCACCCTGTTCTACTTCATTCCGTTTTGCCTGATTATCGCCGAGTTCGTATCACTGAATAAAAACTCCGAGGCCGGAGTTTACGCCTGGGTGAAAAGTTCGCTCGGCGGCCGTTGGGCGTTTATCACCGCCTATACCTACTGGTTCGTAAACCTGTTTTTCTTCACCTCGCTGCTGCCGCGCGTAATCGCCTATGCCTCTTACGCCTTCCTCGGCTACGAATACATTCTGACGCCGTTCGCCACCACCGTGTTGAGCATGGCGCTGTTCGCTTTCTCCACCTGGATCTCCACCAACGGCGCGAAAATGCTGGGGCCTATCACCTCCGTCACCTCATCGCTGATGCTGCTGCTGACGCTCTCCTATATTTTGCTGGCCGGTACCGCGCTGGTGGGCGGCGTGCAGCCAGCGGATCCGATCACCGTCGAGGCGATGATCCCTAACTTCAACTGGGCGTTCCTCGGTATTACCACGTGGATCTTTATGGCGGCGGGCGGCGCGGAATCGGTGGCGGTGTACGTCAACGATGTGAAAGGCGGCTCTAAATCCTTCGTCAAAGTGATCATTCTTGCCGGGATCTTCATCGGCGTGCTGTACTCGATCTCCTCCGTACTGATCAACGTCTTCGTCAGCAGCAAAGAGCTGAAGTTTACCGGCGGATCGGTGCAGGTGTTCCACGGCCTGGCGGCTTATTTTGGCCTGCCGGAAATTCTGATGAACCGCTTCGTCGGCCTCGTTTCGTTTACCGCGATGTTTGGCTCGCTGCTGATGTGGACCGCCACCCCGGTTAAAATTTTCTTCTCGGAAATTCCCTCCGGCATCTTTGGTAAAAAAACCGTCGAGCTCAATGAGAACGGCGTCCCGGCGCGCGCGGCCTGGATCCAGTATCTGATCGTTATTCCGCTGATGATCATCCCGACGCTGGGATCCAACACCGTGCAGGATCTGATGAACACCATCATCAACATGACCGCTGCCGCTTCCATGCTGCCGCCACTGTTCATCATGCTGGCCTACCTCAACCTGCGCCGCAAACTCGACCATCTGCCGCGCGATTTCCGCATGGGCTCGCGTACTACCGGCATCGTGGTGGTATCCATGCTGATTGTGATTTTCGCCATCGGCTTCGTCGCCTCAACCTTCCCAACCGGCGGCAACATCCTGACCATTATTTTCTACAACGTCGGCGGGATCGTGATTTTCCTTGGCTTCGCGTGGTGGAAATACAGCAGATACGTCAAAGGATTAACCCAGGAACAACAACAAATAGAAGCGGCTCCGGCTTCCCATACCTCTTAAATACCTTAAAAAAATGAAAACTAACTCTTACTTATACGGGGCACTCGTTGCCCTGGCTTTTTGCGCCCCTGCGGCGGCCGCTGAGACTGTCCATCCGGCCGAGCACGACGATACCAAAACGCCGGAATTAACCACCACCTCCTATCGCTTTTACGGCGAGTTAGGGGTTGGCGGATACATGGATTTAGAAGGCGAGGACAAACATAAATACAGCGATGGCACCTATATCGAGGGCGGGCTGGAGGTCAAAAACGGCCACTGGTTCGGGCTGATCTACGGCGAAGCCTGGACGGTACAGGCCGATAGCCAGGGCAATGCCTGGACGCCGGGCCACAGCTGGGGCGGCGTGGAAGGCGGCCTTAACCGCCTCTATGGCGGCTATAAAACCGATAACAACACCGAGATCATGCTCAGCCTGCGCCAGGACTCGTCACTGGACGACCTGCAGTGGTGGGGCGACTTTACCCCCGATCTGGGTTACGTGATCCCCAATACCCGCGACATCATGTACGCGCTGAAGGTACAAAACCGCAGCGGCGATTTCCGCTATAGCGTCACCGCCACGCCGGCCGGGCATCACGATGAAAGCAAGGCCTGGCTGCACTTCGGCAAATACGATCGCTATGACGATAAGTACACCTATCCGGCGATGATCAACGGCTACGTGCAGTACGACATCGTCAAAGACGTCACCTGGATGAACGGCCTTGAAGTGACCGACGGCACCGGACAGCTATTCCTGACCGGCGTTCTGTCGCCCAATCTGGCCTTCCGCGCCTGGCACCATACCGGCCGCGCCAAAGGGCTGGATGTTCCCGGCAGCGAAACCGGCTTTATGGCCAGCGCCATGTATGAAGCATTAAGCGGGCTCTACTTCTCCACCGCATACAGCTACGCCAAACACCGCCCGGACCACGCCGCTGATGAAACCACCGCGTTTATGCAATTTGGCATCTGGTACGAATACGGCGGCGGGCGTTTCGCCACCGCCGCCGACAGCCGTTTCTATACCAGCAACGCCAGCGGCGACCCGAGCGACAAAATTTTCCTGATGCAATACTTCTACTGGTAACAAGGAGCCGAGATACCATGAACTTCACCACTACGCTGACGCCGCTGGCCTGCGCGCTGATGCTGAGTTTTTCCGCCCATGCCGTCACCGCGCAGGCGTTTAAAAACGTCATCGACCGCAGCGGCGCGCCGCAGTATATGCAGGATTTCGACGCCGATGACCACCAGCGCTTCAACCCCTTTTTCGACCTCGGGGCGTGGCACGGCCACCTGCTGCCCGACGGCCCGGCGACCATGGGCGGCTTCCCCGGCCCGGCGCTGCTGACCGAAGAGTACATCAACTTTATGGCCACCAACTTCGATCGCCTGACGGTGTATCAGAACGGCAAAAAGGTCGATTTCACCCTGCAGGCCTGGAGCCTGCCCGGCGCGCTGAAACAAACGCTGACCGCCCCCGGCGTGAAGGTGGAGATGACGCTGCGCTTCGCCAGCGCCCACACTTCACTGCTGGAGACCAAAATCACCAGCAACACTCCACTGAAGCTGGTGTGGGATGGCGAACTGCTGGAAAAACTGGCCGCCAAAGAGGGTAAAGCGCTATCGGACAAAACCATTGATGAAGCCTTCCCGGACTATCAGCGCCGTCTGAACGCCACGCCCGACGGCCTGACAGTGAGCTTTGGCAAGGTTCGCGCCGCCTCCGACCTGATGACCTCCGGCGAATCGCAGTATCAGATCCACCGTTCACTGGCAACCAAGACCCGTATCGACGGTCACAGCTTCACCAGCAGCGCGGAGATCCGCGGCTCCACCACCCTCTACACCACCTATTCGCACCTACTCACCGCGGAGCAAGCGCGGCGGGAAAAAGCGCAGATCCGCGATATTCTGGCGCGGCCGGCTTACTATCTCACCGCCTCCGAACAGCGCTGGGACGGCTATCTGCAAAAAGGGCTCAGCAACCCCGACGCTACCGCCGAACAGACCCGCGTGGCGGTGAAAGCCATTGAGACGCTCAACGGCAACTGGCGCGCGCCGGGCGGCGCGGTGCATTACCACACCGTCACCCCATCCGTGACCGGCCGCTGGTTCTCCGGCAACCAGACCTGGCCGTGGGATACCTGGAAACAGGCCTACGCCATGGCCCACTTCAACCCGGATATCGCCAAAGAGAATATCCGCGCCGTCTTCTCCTGGCAGATTAAAGCCAATGATAAGGTGCGCCCGCAGGATGCCGGATTTGTGCCCGACCTGATTGCCTGGAACCTGAGCCCTGAGCGCGGCGGCGACGGCGGCAACTGGAACGAACGCAACACCAAGCCAAGCCTCGCGGCCTGGTCGGTAATGGAGGTGTATAACGTCACCAAAGATAAAGCGTGGCTGGAAGAGATGTATCCGAAGCTGGTGGCCTATCACGACTGGTGGTTGCGCAATCGCGACCATAACGGTAACGGCGTGCCGGAATATGGCGCGACCCGCGATAAGGCGCACAACACCGCCGACGGCGCCATGCTGTTCACGGTGAAAAAAGGGCAAACCGAGCAGACGCTTTCCGGCCTTAGCGCCTACGAACAGGTGACGGCCAAAGGCGATTACGACAGCCTCGAAATTCCGGCGCAGGTAGCGGCGTCGTGGGAGTCCGGACGCGACGATGCGGCGGTATTTGGTTTTATCGATAAAGAACAGCTGGATAAATACGTCGCCAACGGCGGCAAACGCAGCGACTGGACGGTGAAATTCGCCGAAAACCGCGACCGTGACGGCAACCTGCTGGGGTATTCGCTGCTCCAGGAATCGGTCGATCAGGCCAGCTATATGTACAGCGATAACCACTATCTGGCGCAGATGGCGACGATTCTTGGCAAAGCGGAGGAAGCAAAGCGCTATCAGGCGCTGGCGGCGAAGCTGGCGGATTATATCAATACCTGCATGTTCGACCCGCAGACTCGTTTCTATTACGACATTCGTATCGAAGAACAACCGCTGGCTAACGGCTGCGCCGGTAAACCGATCGTCGAGCGCGGCAAAGGGCCGGAAGGCTGGTCGCCGCTGTTTAATGGCGCGGCGACGCAACAACATGCTGACGATGTGGTTTCGGTGATGCTCGACCCGAAAGAGTTCAACACCTTTGTGCCGCTGGGTACCGCCGCGCTGACCAACCCGGCCTTTGGCGCCGATATTTACTGGCGCGGACGGGTGTGGGTGGATCAGTTCTGGTTCGGCCTGAAGGGAATGGAGCGCTACGGTCATCGCGATGAGGCGCTGAAGCTGGCGGACGCCTTCTTCCAGCACGCCAAAGGCTTAACCGCCGATGGCCCGATTCAGGAGAACTACAATCCGCTGACCGGCGCCCAGCAGGGGGCGCCCAACTTCTCATGGAGCGCAGCGCATTTATATATGTTGTATAACGAGTTTTTCCGTAAGCCGTAGCGTTTTCCCCTCATCCTAACCCTCTCCCACAGGGAGAGGGAACCGTTCGAAGCCGCTTTTCTCCCTCTCCCCTGGGGAGAGGGTCGGGGTGAGGGCTCGTCTCACACCTGCGGTAACAGGCCGATAAAGCTGCGCTTCTGCCGCGGCTGCGACATCATCTCCTCCAGCTTTTCGACGCAGGCTAAATAGTGCGGCGTCTTCTTATGCGCCAGCACCGCCTCATCGTCTTTATAGGCTTCGTAGATAAAAAAGCGAGTTTTCACCTCGGGATCCTGCAGGACATCAAAGCGCAGGTTGCCCGGTTCCCGCAGCGCGCCTTCGTGGTTGGCGCGAAACACCTCGAGAAACTCATCCACCCGCTCGGGTTTAATATTGATCTCCACCAGCGTGACGTTCATTTCAGCTCTCCCTGTTTCTCTTCCTGCCAGAACTGATACGCTTCGCGGGCGTTCAGATTCTCATGCACCACCTTTTTCACCGCCTTCAGCATCGCGCGCGGGGCGCTGGACTGGAAGATATTGCGCCCCATATCCACCCCGGACGCCCCCTGGTCGATCGCCCGCCAGCACATCTCCAGCGCCTCATGCTCCGGCAGTTTTTTACCGCCGGCGATGACGATCGGCACCGGACAGCTGGCGGTTACTTTTTCAAAGCCTTCCTCAACGAAATAGGTCTTCACAAACTGCGCCCCCATTTCGGCGGCAATCCGGCTGGCCAGCGAGAAGTAGCGCGCGTCGCGGGTCATCTCTTTGCCGACGCCGGTAACCGCCAGAACCGGCATACCGTAGCGATTACCGGCATCCACCAGTTTGATGATGTTATTGATCGACTGATGTTCGTATTCGCTGCCGATATAGACCTGCGCCGCCACCGCGCAAACGTTGAGACGCAGCGCGTCTTCCATCGCCACCGCCACGCATTCGTTGGAGAGTTCGCTCAAAATCGAATTACCGCCGGAGGCGCGCAGCACCACCGGCTTATTGGTGGCCGCCGGTACCTGGCTGCGCAATACGCCGCGGGTGCACATCAGCACGTCGGTGTCGGCAAACAGCGGCGCAATCGACAGGTCGATACGCTCAAGCCCGGTCGTTGGCCCCTGGAAGTAGCCGTGATCGAAGGCCAGCATCACCGTGCGATTGCTGTGCGGATTAAAGATGCGCGCCAGCCGCGACTGCATGCCCCAATCTAGCGAGCCGCAGCCTTTCAGGGTATACAGCGTGTTCTGCTGCGGGCGGTCGATACCGAAGTCCTTACCCTCTTTGATGTCGTCTAAATCAGCCATCTCATCCTCCGTCAGAAGTCGTAGTTGTTGATGTTCTCTTTGCTGAACACCACGCGTTCCGGCAGCAGCACGATACCGTTGCCCTTCGCCTCATACTGGTAACCCTGTACGCTGTTCGGCTCGACCTTAAGCGGGCCGATATCTTTCACCTCAACGCTGTCGCCTACGTTAAGATCGCCCTTTTTCAGCAATCGATCGGCGACGTTAACCGCAATTTTGCCCTGCTGAACCACATCCCACAGACCAAAGGCTTTCACCGTGCCGCGCTCAACGTACGGGCGCATCACGTTCGGTGTACTAAAGCCGACGATCGCCACGCCCTGACGCTTGAGGTTCTCCGCCGCCTGCGCCGCCGCCGGCAGCGCATTGGCATCCGGCGCGATAATGGCATCGAGATCCGGATAGGCTTTTAAGATCCCCTCGGCGGTTTGCAGCGATTTGGTGGCATCGTTATAGCCGAACTGGGTGGTGACGATTTGCCACTGCGGATGCTCTTTTTCGATTTTGGCTTTGGCTTCCTTCACCCACTGGTTCTGGTCGGTCACCGTTGGGCTGGAGTAGAAAAACGCGACTTTGGCGGCAGGTTTGCTGACCTGCTTTTCCGCCATCTCGACCAGCAGGCCGCCGAGCTGCTGCGGCGTGCCCTGGTTGATATAGATGCTGCGGCACTCCGGCTTGGTATCGGAATCCCAGGTCAGGACTTTCACCCCGCGCTGCATCGCCCGCTTCAGCGCTGGGCACAGGCCATCCGGCGAGACGGCGGAGACGATAATGGCGTTGTAGCCCTGGTTGACGAAGTTGTTGATAAGCTGCACCTGGCCGGAGACGCTGGGCTCGGTTGGGCCGTCATAGGTGACATCCACGCCCAGCGCTTTCCCCGCCTCTTTCGCGCCGTTGCCGCCGCTGGTAAAGAAGCCGACGCCGACCAGCTTAGGAATAAAGGCGATGCGGTCCGCCGCCTGGGCGGTGACTACGCTCATCGCCAACGCCAGCACGATCAGTTTTAATTTCATTTTATGCTCCGATTGTTTTATGCGAGAAAAGACGCCGCCAGGTCGCGCGCACCCATTCACGGTGCAGGCTCAGCGAGCGCCCCATCACCACCACAACCAACAGCGCCCCTGACAGCGCGCTCGACACCTGGTTGGGGATGCCGACCATCTGTAAACCCTGTTGCAGATACCCCACCAGCAACGCCGCCAGCGCGGTACCCAGTATCGATCCCGAACCGCCGTATATATTGGCCCCGCCGAGCACCGCCGCGGTCAGCGCCGGCATCAGCAGGTCGCGGCCTAAATCCGAACGCGCCGAACCGAAATAGGAGACCATCACCAGCGCCGCGACCGCCGAGGCGACGCCAACCAGGCCATACAGCACGTACGGGATGCCGTTCACCGACAGCGCGGCATAGCGCGCGGCGCGCGAATTTTGCCCGAGTAAAAAGAGATGGCGGCCAAAGCGACCGCGATGGGCCAGCAGCCAGAAGAAAAAGGTGATAATCGCGAACAGCACCAGCGGTAGCGGCAGTCCGGCGAAAGTTAAATTGGCGAAGGCGGTGAAGCTATCGGGGAAGCCGCCAATCCCCTCGTAACCGGTCGCGCCGGCCATGCCGGAAAGCAGCAGCGCGCCGCCGCCGTACAGATACAGCGTCCCGAGGGTGATCACCAGCGGGCTGATGCCGGTGTAGTGAATCAGCGCGGCGTTGAATAACCCGCACAGCAGCCCCAATAGCAACGTCAGCGATACCGCCAGCCACAGCGGCCAGCCCGCCTGGGTCATCACCCCGAGGGCGATGGCGCACAGGCCGATGGTCGAGCCCAGCGAAATATCGATTCCGCCGCTGATGATCACCAGCGTCAGCGGCAGCGCGACGATGCCGATGCAGATAAAGTCGCTGGTGCTAAAGAGCAGCATATTGAGATCCAGCATGCGCGGATTCAACGCGCCGAATAGCAGGATTTCCGCGATCAGTAACGCCAGCAGCGCGCTTTCCCAGTTAAGCTTCAGCTTCATTTAAGCCACCTCTTTGCTTTTGCGTTCGGGAAAGCGGGCAACCTGTTTGCCCCCTTTGTTACCGGGCTGGAAACGGCTGTACTTTAGCGCCCGTTGATGGCGGGCCAGCGCCTGGCGCAGGCGGCCATCAAGCACCAGCACGCCGAGCAGCACCAGGCCGGCGATAAAGTCATTCCACCAGGCGGGAAGGCGGAACAGCACCAGCACGGTGTCGATTTGGGTGAGGAAAAAGGCGCCGAGAAACGCGCCGAGCAGCGTACCGGTGCCGCCGAGCAGCGAGATCCCGCCCAGTACGCAGGCGGCGATGGCTTTCATCTCCAGCCCGCTGCCGGTCTGATTAGGCACAAAACCAATTTGCGCGGCGAAGACGATCCCAGCGCAGGCCGCCAGCATGCCGTTGAGGGTAAAGGCCAGCATCCGCGTACGGTTGACCGCCACGCCCAGCTGACGCGCGGCGGCGAGATTATCGCCAACGGCGTAAAAATCACGACCAAAGGCGGTGCGCGACAGCAGCCAGCCGCCCGCCAGCAGCAGCGCCAGCACCAGCCAGCCCAGCGGCGACACGCCAATAAACGCGGGCTCCGAGAGCGATTTCAGGCTGTCGGGCAAGCCCTCGATCCATTTCCCGCCGGTCCACAGCAACATCACTCCGCGATACAACCCCAGCGTACCGAGCGTCGCGACGATCGCCGGAATGCGCAGCCCCACGACCAGCAGGCCGTTAAAAGCCCCGGCCAGCGCGCCAATCGTCAGCGCGAAGGCGATAGCCGTCGCCAGCCCGTAACCGTTGTTCAGCGCCACGCCGACGGCGATGGCGCACAGCCCAACGGTCGAGCCTACCGACACATCAATATTGCGGGTCAGCATCACCAGCGTCGCGCCCAATGCCAGCAGGCAGAGGATCTGCGAGCTGGCGAAAATCATCGCCAGGGTCTGCAGGCTGAAATAGGCTGGATTGAGCGCCACCAGCACGATAAAGAGCGCCACGATGGCAAAGAAGGCGCTCAGTTCGCGATTCTTCAGTAACGTTTTCATGCCTGCCCTC
The DNA here is from genome assembly GCF_050600815.1 of Klebsiella sp. 141161. Lineage (NCBI taxonomy): Bacteria > Pseudomonadati > Pseudomonadota > Gammaproteobacteria > Enterobacterales > Enterobacteriaceae > Klebsiella > Klebsiella sp. 141161. The sequence continues at coordinate 610,938 of NZ_JAQIRN010000002.1, forward strand.
CGAAGGCCAGGGTCATCATGCGATCGACGGTCACCGCCTGCCGCGCCAGCTCGCCGCTGTAGCGGCCCTGATGCATCACCAGCACCCGGTCGGCAAGGCCGACGAACTCATCCAGATCGGAGGAGATCATCAGCACCGCCACGTTTTGCGCGGCAACGCTTTTTAGCAGTTGATAGATATCGGCGCGGGCTGAGACATCCACGCCGCGCGTCGGCTCATCGACAATCAGCAGCAACGGATTAGCTTCCAGACAGCGAGCCAGCAGTACCTTCTGCTGGTTGCCGCCAGAGAGCGTGCGCACCGGCTGATCGCCATCGGCCAGCTTGATCCCCAGCGCCCGGTGATAGCGCTCAACCACCGCCGCCTCCCGTTTCCCCTGCTGCCACCATGACGGCTGATTGAACATCACCGTGTTCCAGCGCACCGGCGCATCAAGAAACAGCCCCGAGACCTGACGGTCTTCCGGCAGATAAACCAGTCCGCTGGCCAACCTGGCGCGGGTGCTGTCGCGGCTAATCTCGCGGTTCTCCAGCCAGATCCGCCCGGCGCGCGGTGGGCGCAGGCCGTATAGGGTTTCGGCAAATTCGGTGCGCCCGGATCCCACCAGCCCGGCCAGACCGACGATCTCTCCGGCGCGGATCTCCAGATTGAGATCGATAAAACCTTCTCCGGTGAGATCTTCCACCCGCAGCACGGGAAAGTCCTGCGGTTGCGTACGGCGGTTACCCGGTAGCGACAGCCACAGCTTTTGCGTGTCGCTCAGCGTATGGTCGCGGCTGACCGGCGTCATCGCGTTAATCAGTTGCTCATCGCGGTATGCCGCGGTCTCGCCGCTCAGCACCACCGCGCCGTCGCGCATCACCGAAATATGGCTGGCAAGCTGGCGGATTTCGGGCAATTTGTGTGAGATAAAGACGATCCCAACGTCCAGCGCCTGTAACGCGCGGATCTGGCTAAACAGTCTCTCGGTTTCACCCGGCGTTAAAGAGGCGGTGGGTTCATCAAGGATCAGGATCCTGGCTTCGCGCATCAGCCCGCGCAGGATCTCGACCATCTGTTGATCGGCCACCTCGAGCGTGCTGGCGCTGGCATCGAGGTTGATCTGGCAGTTCAGCTGCTGCAGTTTGTCCTGCAACCGCGCGGCGGTATCCGCCCGCTTCGGCAAGCGGAAGAGAATATTCTCGCGCACGCTGAGGTTGGGAAACAGCATCGGCTCCTGCGGCACCAGATAGATGCCAAGCTGGTGCGCCAGCGCCGGGCTGAGGCGCGCAAACGCGCGGTCGCCGATCGTCAGTTCACCGCTGTCCGGCGTTTCAACACCGGCGATGATCTTCATCAGCGTCGATTTACCCGCGCCGTTCCCCCCCATCAGCGCATGCACCTGTCCCGCGCCTAGCGTGAAATCGATGCCTTTCAGCACCGCAACGCCGGAGAACTGTTTGCAAATCTGGCGAGCTTCAAGCAGTGGCTTCATCGTCGCGCCTCGATTGAACAAATGATTTTTAGATTTAATAATGTTCAAAAGCGTAGACCGTGAACTATATTTACAACCGTGCGAAGATCACAGTTTGGCGCTTTAGATTGTCAGGAAATAAGGCGCCAGCGATGAAAGATCCGTTTTGCCAGTCGGCTCACACTTTCCGACCGCGCAATAGCGAACATATGATCTAAATTTTTATAAGAGTTCAATTTATGAGCGAAAAACGCATTACGGAAGAGAACCGCTACGCCGGGCTGGCGTTAGCCGAGGAAGAGCTGGTGGCGCGGGTGGCGTGGTGCTACTACCACGACGGCCTGACGCAAAATGACATCGGCGAGCGTTTGGGGCTGCCGCGGCTGAAGATTTCCCGTCTGCTGGAGAAAGGCCGCCAGTCCGGGGTGATCCGCGTGCAGATCAACTCGCGCTATGAGGGCTGTCTGGCGCTGGAAAGTGAACTCCAGCAGCGTTTTGGCCTCAAGATTGCCCGCGTGCTGCCGGCGCTCAACACCCCGCCGATGAATACCCGGCTGGGTATCGGCGCGGCGCAGTCGCTGATGGGCATTCTGCAACCGGGGCAATTATTGGCAGTCGGTTTCGGCGAAGCCACCATGAGCTGCCTGCAGCATCTCAGCGGCTTTATCGGCTCGCAGCAGGTGCGGCTGGTGACCCTCTCCGGCGGCGTCGGCCCCTATATGACCGGCATCGGCCAGCTTGATGCCGCCTGCAGCGTCAGCATTATTCCGGCGCCGCTGCGGGTCTCTTCGGCGGAGGTCGCCGAGATCCTGCGCCGCGAGTCGAGCGTGCGCGACGTGATGCTGGCGGCGATGGCGGCGGACGCGGCGGTGGTTGGCATTGGCGCCATCGATCAGCGGCGCGACGCCACCATTTTACGCTCCGGCTATATCAGCGAGGGCGAACAGCTGATGTACGCGCGCAAAGGCGCGGTCGGCGACATTTTAGGTTATTTCCTGCAGGCCGACGGCCGGCCGGTAGAAGGACTGGAGATCCATCGGGAACTGCTCGGCGTAACCCTGGATGAGCTGGCGCAGCTGCCAACCATTGTCGGCGTCGCCGGGGGAGAACAAAAAGCGCAGGCGATTCATGCCGCTCTGATTGGCAAGCGCATTAATGGCCTGGTAACGGAAGAGACAACAGCACGCGCGGTGCTCGCACTGGCCTCCTGACGGCCTGGCGCCGCGCGACAACAGCGAGGCGCATGTCATGAGTTACCTGTTAGCGTTAGATGCCGGGACCGGCAGCATTCGGGCGGTCATTTTCGATCTTAATGGCCGCCAGCTGGCGGTAGGCCAGGCCGAATGGAAACACCTGAGTGTCGATAACGTCCCCGGCTCGATGGAGTTCGACCTTACCACCAACTGGCAGCTGGCCTGCCAGTGCATTCGCCAGGCGCTCGACGCCGCCCGGCTCTCTGCCGCTGACATTCAATCCGTCGCCTGCTGTTCGATGCGCGAAGGGATCGTCCTCTATGACCGCGACGGCGAGGCCATCTGGGCCTGCGCCAACGTCGATGCCCGCGCCAGCCGCGAAGTGGCGGAGCTTAAGGAGATCCACGACTATCGTTTTGAATCCGAGGTGTACGAGGTCTCGGGACAAACCCTGGCGCTTAGCGCCATGCCGCGCCTGCTGTGGCTGGCGCACCACCGCCCCGATATCTACCGCAAAGCGGCAACCATCACCATGATCAGCGACTGGCTGGCGGCGAAGCTATCCGGCGAGCTGGCGGTCGACCCGTCAAACGCCGGCACCACCGGCATGCTCGACCTGTTCAGCCGCGACTGGCGTCCGGCGCTGCTGGATATGGCCGGACTGCGCGCCGATATGCTGTCGCCGGTCAAAGAGACCGGTACCCTGCTGGGCGCCGTCACCGAAGCGGCGGCGCAGCAGAGCGGCCTGCGCGCCGGGACGCCGGTGGTGATGGGCGGCGGCGACGTCCAGCTCGGCTGCCTGGGCCTTGGGGTGGTGCGCGCCGGGCAAACCGCGGTACTTGGCGGCACTTTCTGGCAGCAGGTGGTCAACCTGCCGCAGGTGCGTACCGATCCGCAGATGAATATTCGCGTTAATCCTCATGTCATTCCCGGCATGGCGCAGGCGGAATCGATCAGCTTCTTTACTGGCCTGACCATGCGCTGGTTTCGCGACGCCTTCTGCGCTGAAGAAAAACTGATTGCCGAGCGGCTCGGCGTCGATGCCTATTCGCTGCTGGAAGAGATGGCCAGCCGCGTGCCAGCCGGTTCCCATGGCGTGATGCCTATTTTTTCCGACGCTATGCACTTTAAGCAGTGGTACCACGCCGCGCCGTCGTTTATTAACCTCTCCATCGATCCGGAGAAGTGCAACAAAGCGACCCTGTTCCGCGCGCTGGAGGAGAACGCGGCGATTGTCTCCGCCTGCAACCTGGCGCAGATTTCGCAGTTCTCTGGGGTGACATTCGAGAGCCTGGTGTTTGCCGGCGGCGGCTCTAAAGGCGCGCTGTGGAGCCAGATCCTCAGCGACGTCACCGGCCTGCCGGTGCGGGTGCCGGTCGTCCGCGAGGCCACCGCTCTGGGCTGCGCCATCGCCGCCGGAACCGGCGCCGGACTGTATGGCGATATGGCCAGTACAGGAGAACGGTTAGTGAGCTGGCACCGCGAGTTCACCCCAAATCCGCAGCATCGCGAGCTGTATCAGGAGATGATGAGCAAGTGGCAGACGGTGTACGCCGATCAGCTTGGCCTTGTCGATAGCGGGCTGACAACATCGATGTGGCAGGCACCGGGCCTGGAGCGCCGCCAGCGCGTAGCGTCTTCCCCGTCACCCTAACCACCGGTACCGATCCGCCTTTCCCCCTCTCCCTCTGGGAGAGGGCCGGGGTGAGGGACAACGATTTCCGTTCTTTGAATCCCATCACAATCACCGCACTCCCCTTTTCCCTTTTTCTCCGCGACGGCTAAATTAGTAACTCATCCGACCACATAACAATAATTTTACATTGGAAGCCACTATGAGCCGCTATCCGTCGCTTTTCGCCCCGCTTGAGCTGGGCTTCACAACGCTCAAAAACCGCGTGTTGATGGGCTCAATGCACACCGGGCTGGAAGAGCTGCCGGACGGCGCGCAGCGGCTGGCGGCCTTTTACGCCGAACGCGCCCGTCACGGCGTGGCGCTGATCGTCACCGGCGGCATCGCTCCGGCGCCCTCTGGCGTCACCATGGCCGGCGGCGCGGTACTCAACGATGCCAGCCATCTGGCGCACCATCGCCATATTACCGACGCGGTACATCAGGAAGGCGGCAAAATCGCCCTGCAGATCCTGCACACCGGGCGCTACAGCTACCAGCCCGTGCTAGTGGCTCCTTCGGCGCTACAGGCGCCGATTAACCGTTTTACGCCCCATGAACTGAGCCACGATGAGATCCTGACGCTGATCGATGATTTTGCCCACTGCGCCCAACTGGCGCGTGAAGCGGGATATGACGGCGTCGAAGTGATGGGCTCTGAGGGCTATCTGATTAACGAATTTCTCGCCGCGCGCACCAACCAGCGCGACGACCAATGGGGCGGCGATTATGCCAGGCGCATGCGTTTCGCCGTAGAGGTGGTTAAGGCGGTACGCCAGCGCGCCGGCCACGATTTCATTATCATCTACCGCCTGTCGATGCTCGATCTGGTCAACGACGGCAGCACGCTGGCGGAAGTCACCGAACTGGCCAAAGCGATTGAAGCGGCGGGGGCGACAATTATCAACACCGGGATTGGCTGGCACGAAGCGCGCATTCCGACCATCGCCACGCCGGTACCGCGCGGAGCTTTCAGCTGGGTCACCCGCAAGCTGAAAGGCGCGGTGTCGATCCCGTTGATCACCACCAACCGCATCAACGATCCGCAGGTCGCGGAGGATATTCTCGCCCGCGGCGATGCCGATATGGTATCGATGGCCCGCCCGTTCCTCGCCGACGCCGAATTTATGTCGAAAGCGCAGCGCGATCGCGCCAGGGAGATCAATACCTGCATCGGTTGCAACCAGGCGTGTCTCGATCGGATCTTCGCCGGCAAAGTCACCTCTTGTCTGGTCAACCCGCGCGCCTGTCATGAAACCCTGATGCCGGTCCTGCCTGCCAACGCGCCTAAACGGCTGGCGGTCGTCGGCGCCGGGCCGGCCGGTCTGGCCTTCTCCGTTAACGCCGCCGCCCGCGGTCATCATGTCACGTTGTTCGATGCGCTCTCTGAGATCGGCGGCCAGTTTAATATCACCAAACAGATCCCCGGCAAAGAGGAGTTTCACGAGACGTTGCGTTACTACCGCACCATGCTCGATCTTCATGGTGTCGATCTACGCCTGAACACCCGCGTCACGACAGACGATCTGCTGGCGTTCGATGAGACGATCCTCGCCACCGGCATCGCCCCGCGCCTGCCGGAGATCGACGGGATCGATCATCCCAAAGTGCTGAGCTACCTTGATGTCTTGCGCGATAAAGCGCCGGTTGGCGCGAAGGTGGCGATTATCGGCTGCGGCGGCATCGGCTTCGACACCGCGATGTATTTAAGCCAGTCGGGCGCGGCCACCAGCCAGGATATCGGCGAGTTCTGCCGCGAATGGGGTATCGATACCAGCCTGCAAACGGCGGGAGGGCTGAGTGCTGAAGGCCCACAGCTGAGTAAAAGCCCGCGACAGATTGTGATGCTACAGCGCAAAGCCAGCAAACCGGGCGAAGGGCTCGGCAAAACCACCGGTTGGATCCACCGCGCGACGCTGCTGGCGCGCGGCGTGAAAATGATCCCGGCGGTCAGCTATGAAAAGATCGATGATGAAGGGTTACACGTCACTATCGGCGGCGAGCGCCAACTGTTGGCGGTCGATCAGGTAATTATCTGCGCCGGTCAGGAACCGCGCCGCGAGCTGGCGGAACCGCTGCGCGCGGCGGGGAAAACGGTGCATTTAATCGGCGGTTGCGACGTGGCGGCGGAGCTGGATGCGCGCCGGGCGATTGCCCAGGGCACAAAACTGGCGCTGGCGATTTAGCCGTGTCCCGGGGGCGGCGCGATGCGCCTTCCCCAGGTTACCCGCGGTGTCGTTTTTTGTCGGGTGGCGGCTAACGCCTTACCCGACCTACGGTCCTTGCGACCTGCCTTTAATTTATTCACCATGCTGACTGAAACTACCAGTCGGTAGCCCGGCTAAGGCGACAGCCGCAAGCCGGGGGAAGCAGCGACATGCATCAGCGCTGCTTACGCACCTTCGTTGCTTTCAAAATGACAAACTTATTGTTCGTCGCAATCGTCGTGCAATTACCAAAAGCGCGCTTCAGCTTACGGAAGTAATCAAGGTGGCGGTTGCCGACGACGTACAGCTCGCCGCCGTATTTCAGGCTGCGGCGGGCATCGTTAAACATCTGCCAGGCAATATGGTCGGTAATAGCGTGCTGCTGATGGAACGGCGGATTACACAGAATCGCCGTAAAGCGGTCAGGCTCAATGCCGGAAAGCGAATTGTTGACCATGAATTCACAGCGTGCGATATCGTCCGGCAGGTTGCGCTCGACGTTCAAACGGCTGGAAGCCACCGCCATGTGCGACTCATCGGTGAACATCACGCTGGCGTTTGGGTTTTGCGCCAGCGCCTGCAGGCCAATCACCCCGTTGCCGCAGCCGAGATCGGCGATCTCGCCTTCCAGATCGGACGGCAGATGTTCGAGGAAAAAGCGCGCGCCGATATCCAGGCCGCTGCGGGCAAAAACGTTGGCATGGTTATGGATAGTCCATGGCGTACCGTCCAGCTTCCAACTGTAGGTTTGCGGCGCATCGGCAAGTTTAGGCGCGGTGAAAACGCAGTGAATCAAACGCGCTTTTTTCCACGCCAGCGAGGTCGTCGTGGTGCCGAGGATTTTTTCAAACAACGCCAGCGTCGAGTTGTGCACATCACGGGCTTTCGCCGCCGCGATGATGCGGGTTTCCGGCGTCACCACTTCGCGCAGCGCGCGCAGCTGTTGTTCCAGCAGGGCCAGCTGTTTCGGCACCTTAATCAGCACCAGCGCCGGCGCGACCGGCAGCGGGCTCAGGCTATCCTGAAAGCGCACGCTCTCTTCATCGATACCGTTCATCCGCAGGTTGTGGCGGGTCGCCAGCTCGGAAATAAAGGAGTCGTTGATGCTGACCGGGTTGCGCTCCGCCAGCGCGCAGGAGATCGCGCCGAAGCCGTCGTTGAAGATGAGCGTCAGGCCGTCGACGTCATTCACCTGTTGCAGCAGATATTCATCCGCCGCTTCCCATGCCTGAAGCGCTTCTTCTTCAGCGTTAGGTGGGAACCGCTCTAATGTGAATAACTCACCGTTTAACTCTACCTGGCTCATCGCCCCTCCGAAATGCTAAAATTCGCGCGTGTTATCGCTCAATTCTCCGGAGAAGTAAACTTTTTTCACCATGAACACGCTACCTTACCTTCAGGGTTACCCCGAATCGCTGCTGTCGCAGGTGACGACCTTAATCGAGCAAGGTCGCCTCGGCGAGGTGCTGCAAAAGCGCTATCCGCAGGGGCATGATGTCAACAGCGATAAGGCGTTATATCAATATACCCAGGATCTGAAGGCCCGCTATCTGCGCGGGGCGGCGCCAATCAATAAGGTGATGTACGACAGTAAAATCCACGTGCTGAAGAACGCGCTTGGTCTGCATACCGCTATTTCCCGCGTTCAGGGCGGCAAACTAAAAGCTAAAGCGGAAATTCGCGTAGCGACGGTGTTTCGCGACGCGCCGGAAGCGTTTCTGCGTATGATCGTGGTTCATGAACTGGCGCATTTAAAAGAGAAGGATCACAACAAAGCCTTCTATCAGCTTTGCTGTCATATGGAGCCGCAGTATCACCAGCTAGAGTTTGATACCCGCCTGTGGCTGACGCATCTTGCTTTACCCTGATTCTGAAAAATTTTTGTCCCGATAGTTTTTTTATACGCTTAAATTTAGAATCAATTAGTTAAAGGAGTTTTCGTTTAATTTCAGCACAGGGAATGTGTCAATGAACTGGATGTTCATAACAGAGTTATATAACAAAATAAGCGGTACTTTTACTATCAGGACGGTCCAACTTATCCGTCGATTTATTTTCGCCGCTTGCATGTTGCTTACCGCCTGCGTGACATTAATCTTTTACGCCGACACGCTCATTATCAAAACAACACAACATCTTATCTGGAACGATATCAACACGCTTCCCTACAATAATGTTGGATTAGTTCTCGGCGCCAAGCCTGGCAATAAATTCTTTGTTCGCCGTATTAATACCGCAGCCGCGCTGTACCATGCCGGAAAAGTAAAGTGGCTACTGGTCAGCGGCGACAATAGCAAAAAAAATTATGACGAACCCTCGGCGATGCAGCAGGCGCTCATCCATCAAGGAGTGCCTGAAGAAGCGATTTTCTGCGATTACGCAGGTTTTTCGACGCTAGACTCGGTAGTGCGCGCGCAAAAAGTTTTTGGCATAACCGATATGACTATTATTTCCCAAGGCTTCCATAACCCGCGGGCGCTATGGCTGGCCAGAGAATATGGTATTCGCGCTATTGCCGTTAATGCTCCCGATATCCCCCAAAAAGCGCGAATATTCACGCATTTTAGAGAAAAACTAGCCCGAGTTAGCGCAGTTATCGATGCAAAGATATTACATCGACAACCTAAATATCTGGGTTCAGTAGTTAGCATAGGTCAAGAGGTTCAGCGAGGATGCCCCACCAAGAACTAGCAATTTACCAGAGTGCGTATTTGCGCACTCGTTTTGTCATCATGGCGTGCTAGAGTGACGAAAGGTCCCCTTTAACGGAGTTCGTCAACGTTTATGATACGTTTCGCAGTTGTTGGCACAAACTGGATTACTAAGCAGTTTGTCGATGCCGCCCATGAAACCGGTAAATTTAAACTCACCGCGATTTATTCCCGCAGCCTTGAACAGGCGCAAGCTTTCGCTAATGACTACCCGGTCGAGCATCTGTTTACTTCGCTCGATGAACTGGCGCAGAGTCCTGACGTTGACGCGGTCTATATTGCCAGTCCGAACTCGCTGCACTTCCCGCAAACTCGCCTGTTCCTGAGCCATAAAAAGCACGTGATTTGCGAAAAGCCGCTGGCATCAAACCTCCAGGAAGTCGAAGCGGCGATTGCCATGGCTAAAGAAAACAACGTGGTACTGTTTGAAGCCTTCAAAACCGCCAGCCTGCCCAACTTCCTGCTGCTGCGCGAAGCGCTCGATAAAGTGGGCAAATTGCGCAAAGCCTTCATCAACTACTGTCAGTACTCGTCGCGCTACCAGCGCTATCTCGACGGCGAAAACCCGAATACTTTCAACCCGGCTTTTTCCAATGGCTCGATTATGGATATCGGTTTTTACTGCCTCGCCTCGGCGGTCGCGCTGTGGGGCGAACCGCAAACGGTCCATGCCAGCGCCAGCCTGCTGGCGAGCGGCGTTGATGGCCAGGGTACGGTGGTGCTGAGCTACGGCGATTTCGATGTCACCTTGCACCACTCGAAGGTCAGCGACTCCACTATCCCTAGCGAAATCCAGGGTGAAGAAGGCGCGCTGGTGATTGAGAAAATCTCCGAATGCCAGAAGGTGGCCTTTATTCCACGCGGCGGAAAAGCGCAGGATCTCACCCAGCCTCAGCACATCAATACTATGTTGTATGAAGCGGAGGCGTTCGCGCGGCTGGTGGAAGCCAACGACGTCGATCATCCCGGGCTTGAGGTCAGCCGCATTACGGCAAAACTGCTAAGCGAAATCCGTCGCCAGACCGGCGTGGTCTTCCCGGCGGATACCCAGCCTATACCCTAAATAATTCAAGTTGCAGGAAGGCGGCAAGTGCGCGAATCCCCAGGAGCATAGATAACTATGTGACTGGGTGAACGCACGCAGCCAACGCACCTGCAGCTTGAAGTATGACGGGTATATCGCGTAAAGCAGTGTAAATGGGCCCTCGACCTCCATTGACGCCCTTTATAACTTGTAATACTTTGTTACGTGCAAAGGGGAGTAACTTCCTGGCCGGTCGATCGTCATTACGATGCGTGCAAAACCGCATCCGGTCGCCGGGCAACAAGACCAAGGGTCCAGTTCCCGTCTTGTTGTAAGTGAGACCTTGCCGGAAGGCGAGGTCTATGCATAAAAGCGCAGCGGCTGCCGTCTTCCGACGACAGCCGTTTTGTTTTTATGTAAGGAATAACGCAATGAATAGTGTCGGCACGCCGTTGTTATGGGGCGGATTCGCTGTAGTCGTGGTCATCATGCTGGCGATCGATTTACTGCTTCAGGGAAGGCGCGGTGCGCATACCATGACCATGAAGCAGGCCGCCGGTTGGTCCATCCTGTGGGTCACCCTCTCCCTGCTGTTTAACGCCGCTTTCTGGTGGTACCTGGTGCAAACGCAGGGCCGCGCCGTCGCCGATCCGCAGGCGTTAGCCTTCCTCACCGGTTATCTGATTGAAAAATCACTGGCGGTCGATAACGTCTTCGTCTGGTTAATGCTCTTTAGCTACTTTGCCGTGCCGCCTGCGCTACAGCGCCGGGTACTGGTGTATGGCGTCCTCGGGGCGATTGTCCTGCGTACCATTATGATCTTCACCGGCAGCTGGCTGATTTCGCAGTTCGAATGGCTACTGTACGTGTTCGGCGCGTTCCTGCTGTTTACCGGGGTGAAAATGGCGCTGGCGAAAGAAGATGATTCCGGGATCGGCGATAAGCCGCTGGTGCGTTGGATCCGCAGCCATCTGCGTATGACGGATAAAATCGAGAGCGAGCGCTTCTTCACCCGTAAAAACGGCGTACTGTTCGCCACGCCGCTGCTGCTGGTGCTGATCCTGGTTGAGCTGAGCGACGTGATTTTCGCCGTTGATAGCATCCCGGCGATTTTCGCGGTGACCACCGACCCGTTTATCGTGCTGACCTCTAACCTATTTGCGATTCTCGGTCTGCGTGCGATGTATTTCCTGCTGGCGGGTGTGGCCGAACGCTTCTCGATGCTGAAGTATGGCCTGTCGGTGATCCTGGTGTTTATCGGTATCAAGATGCTGATCGTCGATTTCTACCACATTCCGATTGCCGTTTCCCTCGGCGTGGTGGGCGGCATTCTGGCGGCGACGCTGCTGATTAACGCCTGGGTGAACAAACAGAACGATAAGAAGAAACAGCTGCAATAACTCCCTGCTCCCGGTCAGATATCGCGTATCTGGCCGGGATACGCATCACTGCTTCAGGCTTCCCGCGCATAATCTTTATCTATGTCACAAAAACGTTAATACATAGTTAAAAAACAAGATCGGCGCGTAAGAAACAGTAGATTACGCTTCCTCCCTCGCGTTCTTTCCGTATACTCGACCATGCAAACATTCATTTACATCCGGACATAAACGTAACAAATAATACGTCGCCGGGATGGACTGCTACATCACTGGAAGGAATGATTTATGACAACACAAACCCGCCCGTCGGGGCTGCTGCAGCGCCTGGCGCATGGCAGTCTGGTGAAACAAATCCTGTTGGGACTGGTACTTGGCGTGATACTGGCGCTGGTCTCGAAACCGGCCGCTATCGCGGTCGGGCTGCTGGGAACGCTGTTCGTCGGCGCGCTAAAAGCCGTCGCGCCGGTACTGGTATTAATGCTGGTGATGGCGTCGATCGCTAACCATCAGCACGGACAAAAAACCAGTATCCGCCCGATTCTGTTTCTCTATCTGCTGGGCACCTTCAGCGCGGCGCTCACCGCGGTGCTGTTTAGCTTTGTTTTCCCTTCTACGCTGCATCTGACCAGCGCGGCGGACAGCATCACCCCGCCGTCGGGAATTGTAGAGGTGCTGCGCGGACTGCTGATGAGTATGGTGGCTAATCCTATCGACGCGCTGCTGAACGCCAACTACATCGGTATTCTGGTGTGGGCGGTGGGCCTGGGCTTCGCGCTGCGCCACGGTAACGACAGCACTAAAAACCTGATTAACGACGTCTCGCACGCCGTGACTTTTATCGTCAAGATGGTCATCCGTTTTGCGCCGCTGGGTATTTTTGGCCTGGTCGCCTCGACGCTGGCGACGACCGGTTTCGACACATTGTGGGGCTACGCCCAGCTGCTGCTGGTGCTGGTCGGCTGCATGCTGCTGGTGGCGCTGGTGATTAACCCGCTGCTGGTATTCTGGAAAATCCGTCGTAACCCGTATCCGCTGGTGCTGACCTGCCTGCGTGAAAGCGGCGTCTACGCCTTCTTTACCCGCAGCTCCGCCGCCAACATTCCGGTAAATATGGCGCTGTGCGAGAAGCTGAATCTGGATCGCGATACCTATTCGGTATCTATTCCGCTGGGGGCGACCATCAATATGGCGGGCGCGGCGATTACTATCACCGTGCTAACGCTGGCGGCGGTGCATACGTTGAATATTCCGGTGGACCTGCCGACAGCGCTGCTGCTGAGCGTTGTGGCTTCACTGTGCGCCTGCGGCGCTTCCGGAGTAGCGGGCGGTTCACTGCTGCTGATCCCGCTGGCCTGTAACATGTTCGGTATTCCGAACGATGTCGCCATGCAGGTCGTCGCCGTCGGCTTTATTATCGGCGTGCTGCAGGACTCCTGCGAAACGGCGCTCAACTCATCAACCGATGCGCTGTTTACCGCTGCGGCCTGTATGGCCGAAGACGAACAGCTGGCGAAAAACGCCCTGCGTAGTTAGCGTATTGTCGGATGGCGCTACGCTTATCCGACCTACGGTCCGGTATTCGGCTGGTAGCCCCGGTAAGCGTAAGCGCGACCGGGGAGAGTTTAACGGCGGCGCCGTTACTTTGTCGGATGGCGCTACGCTTATCCGACCTACGGTCCGGTATTCGGCTGTTAGCCCCGGTAAGCGTGAGCGCGACCGGGGAGAGCTCAACGGCGGCGCCGTTAGTTTGTCGGATGGCGCTACGCTTATCCGACCTACGGTCCGGTATTCGGCTGGTAGCCCCGGTAAGCGTAAGCGCGACCGGGGAGAGTTCAACGGCGGCGCCGTTAGTTTGTCGGATGGCGCTACGCTTATCCGACCTACGGTCCGGTATGCGGGTAGTAGCCCCGGTAAGCGTAAGCGCAACCGGGGAGAGCTCAATATTGTCGGATGGCGTTGCGCTTATCCGACCTTGCAAACACCGCGGTGGTCACTGCCGTTACAGCGTGACGCCGCTTTTAAAGATAGCCAGTTCGCGGAAATCATTGCGTTCGTTGCAGGTTTGCTTGCCGTTGGCGATATCAACGATCAGATCGACAAACTCCTCCAGCACCTGCGGCATCGCTTTCCCGTGAATCAACTGCCCGGCATCGAAATCAATCCAGTGCTTTTTCTTCGCCGCCAGCTCGCTGTTGGTAGCGATTTTTACCGTCGGTACGAAACCACCATAAGGGGTGCCGCGACCGGTACTGAACAGCACCATATGACAGCCGGCGCCCGCCAGCGCGCTGGTCGCCACCGCGTCGTTACCCGGCGCGCTCAACAGATTCAACCCGTGGACTTTCAACCGTTCGCCGTAGCGCAGAACGTCAACCACCTGGCTGGAACCGGCTTTCTGCGTGCAGCCAAGCGACTTATCTTCCAGCGTCGTGATACCGCCCGCTTTGTTACCCGGCGACGGGTTCTCATAGATAGGCTGGTCGTGGGCAATAAAATACTGTTTAAAATCATTGACCATAGTGACCAGTTTGCCGAAGGTCTCTTCGTCGCGACAGTGGCTCATCAGTAGCTGCTCGGCGCCGAACATTTCCGGCACTTCGGTCAACACCGTGGTGCCGCCGTTCGCAATCAGATAGTCAGAAAAACGCCCCAGCATTGGGTTAGCGGTAATGCCGGACAGGCCGTCCGAGCCGCCACACTCAAGGCCAAACTTCAGTTCGCTCAGTTTACCCGCTTCGCGTTTATCATGGCGCATCACTTCATAGAGCTGATGAAGATGCTCAATTCCCGCTTCCACTTCATCTTCCTGATGTTGGCAAATCATGAAGTGCACGCGTTCCGGGTCAAAATCCCCCAGCGTTTCACGGAAGGCATCAACCTGGTTGTTCTCACAGCCAAGACCAATCACCAACACCGCCCCGGCATTCGGGTGGCGGACCATGTTTTGCAGCATGGTACGGGTGTTGATGTGGTCGTCTCCCAACTGCGAGCAGCCATAGGTGTGGCTGAAAAGGAAGACACCGTCGGTGCCTTCCGCGTCGTTGGTCTCTTTCAGGAAACGGTTCTGGATCTGCCGGGCGATGCCGTTAACACAGCCCACGGTCGGCAGGATCCATAATTCGTTACGCACGCCGACTTCACCGCTGGCGCGACGATAAATCTCAACGTCGCGATCCGCAGGCTGCGCCGGTTGTTCAACCCGATCAGGTTGATAGCGATACGCGTCGAGATCGCTCAGATTGGTACGCGTATTGTGCGCATGAACATGCTCGCCCGGCGCGATATCCGCCAGCGCATGACCAATCGGCAACCCGTACTTAATGACGTTTTCACCTTTCGCAATGGCCCGCAGCGCGAACTTATGACCGCGGACAACATCCTGGCGGAGGGTGACGGTATCGTTATCAATCGTCACCACGGTTCCTGACGCCATATCCGCCAGCGCCACCGCGACGTTATCCTGCGAATGGATTTTAATGTATTGCATATCAACCGACCTCAGGCCTTAGTTCAATTCAATGGCGAAGTAATCACGCGCATTGTTAAAGCAGATGTTTTTCACCATCTCGCCCAGCAGCGCGATATCCGCAGGCGCTTCGCCAGCAGCCACCCAGCGGCCGATCATCTGGCACAGAATACGGCGGAAGTATTCATGGCGGGTGTAGGAGAGGAAGCTGCGGCTGTCGGTCAGCATACCGACAAAGCGGCTCAGCAGACCAAGCTGCGCCAGCTGGGTCATCTGACGTTCCATGCCGTCTTTCTGATCGTTGAACCACCAGCCGGAACCGAACTGCATCTTGCCCGGCATGCCTTCGCCCTGGAAGTTACCGACCATGGTGCCCAGCACTTCGTTATCGCGAGGGTTCAGGCAGTACAGAATGGTTTTCGGCAGCAGGTTTTCTTCGTTCTGCTTGCTCAGCAGCTTTGATAGCTCTTCAGCCATCGGACGATCGTTGATGGAGTCGAAGCCAACATCCGGCCCTAACAGTTTGAACTGACGCAGGTTGTTGTTACGCAGCGCGCCGATGTGGTACTGCTGTACCCAGCCGCGGCGCGCGTATTCCGCACCTAGGAACACCAGCACCGCCGTTTTGAACTGCGCGACTTCATGGTCGCTGAGCGTTTCGCCCGCCAGACGGCGCGCCAGAATGCTATCCAGTTCGCTATCAGTGGCTTCAGCGAACAGCACAACGTCCAGCGCGTGGTCGGAAACTTTACAGCCGTGAGCGGCAAAGTGATCCAGACGCTTAGTCAGCGCGCTTTGCAGATCGGCAAAACGGCGAATCTCGGTATCGGAGACTTCGCCAAGCTTGTTCATGTAATCGTTAAAAGTGGCCTGCTCGATATTGAACGCTTTATCCGGGCGCCAGCTCGGCAGTACCTTGATATCAAAGGTGCTATCTTTGGCGACCGCCGCGTGATGCTCCAGCGAATCAATCGGATCGTCGGTCGTCCCCACCATCTTCACATTCATCTGCTTCATGATTCCACGGGCGGAAAACGACTCCTGAGCCAGTAACTCATTACACCGATCCCAGATTTCATCCGCCGTGGCTGGCGACAGTAACTTACCTGTAATACCAAAAGGACGGCGCAGCTCTAAATGCGTCCAGTGGTATAGCGGGTTACCGATGGTATGAGGAACGGTCGCCGCCCAGGCGTCAAATTTCTCGCGATCGGAAGCATCGCCGGTACACAGGCGCTCCGCCACGCCGTTGGTACGCATCGCACGCCATTTGTAATGGTCGCCTTTCAGCCAGATGTCATACAGATTTTTAAAACGGTAATTTTCGGCAACCTGCTGCGGCGGAAGGTGGCAGTGGTAGTCGAAAATCGGCTGATCTTTGGCGTAATCGTGGTAAAGACGGCGGGCAAACTCGGTATCAAGCAGAAAATCTTCGGTCATAAACGGTGTCATTGTCGTGTCCTCTTCGCCCCATCAAGGAGCCCATCAGATGATTGACTCTAATGCTGACAAAGTTATCACACCAATTTCTACAGGCCGAAGTATTTTTCGTGAGTTAGATCAATAAACGTCGACAAAAAAAGCACCACCAAAGGAGTAAACATCGCTGCAAGCCGCGCCAGAACTGGCTTTGATTGCCGCAATTAATGTCCCTACAAACTTTCCCACTTTTGTGACAGTACTCAACTTTTAAAGTTGTATGACAAGTTATCTTTCTGCCGTCGCAACATATAAACCGACGGAATGCATTACCGGTGTGAATAACATCGGCTTAAACGGTAGGGATGCCGGTTTCACTTTAACCACTGATGGCAAGGTTCAGTTCACGTCCTGAACCCTCCGTTTCCCCATCCTGCTCCTCTTAACGAGGGGAAAGATGGCCGCAGACGCTGCGGAGAGACAACAACGATGAGGTTTTACATGCGTAAAATTAAAGGGTTACGTTGGTATATGATCGCACTGGTGACGCTGGGCACCGTGCTGGGTTACCTGACTCGTAACACCGTAGCGGCGGCTGCGCCGACGCTGATGGAAGAGTTGCACATTTCAACCCAACAATATTCTTATATCATCGCCGCCTACTCCGCTGCATATACCGTTATGCAGCCGGTTGCCGGTTATGTGCTGGATGTGCTTGGCACCAAAATTGGCTACGCCTTCTTTGCTATCGCCTGGGCGGTATTCTGCGGTTCAACGGCGCTGGCAGGGAGCTGGGGCGGCCTGGCGCTGGCCCGCGGCGCGGTCGGCGCAGCGGAAGCGGCGATGATTCCAGCCGGTCTGAAAGCCAGCTCCGAATGGTTCCCGGCGAAAGAGCGTTCCATCGCCGTCGGCTACTTCAACGTCGGCTCTTCCATCGGCGCGATGATTGCTCCACCGCTGGTGGTATGGGCGATTGTCATGCATAGCTGGCAGATGGCATTTATTATTTCCGGGGTTCTGAGCTTCGCCTGGGCGATGGCCTGGCTGATTTTCTACAAACACCCGCGCGATCAGAAAAAACTCACCGATGAAGAACGTGACTACATCATCGGCGGCCAGGAATCTCACCATCAGACCAACAACGCGAAGAAAATGTCGCCGTGGCAGATCCTGCGTAACCGTCAGTTCTGGGGTATTGCGCTGCCGCGCTTCCTCGCAGAACCGGCCTGGGGTACCTTCAACGCCTGGATCCCGCTGTTCATGTTTAAAGTTTACGGCTTTAACCTGAAAGAGATCGCCATGTTCGCCTGGATGCCGATGCTGTTCGCCGACCTCGGCTGCATCGTCGGCGGCTATTTGCCTCCGCTGTTCCAGCGCTGGTTTGGCGTGAATCTTATCGTCTCACGTAAAATGGTCGTGACGATGGGCGCCCTGCTGATGATTGGTCCTGGCATGATTGGCCTGTTCACCAGCCCGTATGTGGCGATTGCGCTGCTGTGCGTCGGCGGTTTTGCTCATCAGGCCTTGTCCGGTGCGCTGATCACCCTCTCTTCCGACGTCTTTGGTCGTAACGAAGTGGCGACCGCCAACGGCCTGACCGGGATGGCCGCATGGCTGGCCAGCACCCTATTCGCGCTGGTCGTCGGCGCGCTGGCGGATACCATCGGCTTCAGCCCGCTGTTTGCGGTGCTGGCGGTCTTCGACCTACTCGGCGCGCTGGTTATCTGGACGGTACTGAAAAACAAATCGGCCGACGATGACTCGACGCCGCTCAATACCAGTAAACCGGTGACGCAAAGCTAGACTGCAAGATGATTGTGCACTGACTAAGCCGCCTTTTTGAGGCGGCTTTTTTTATGCCTTCCAGTGGTGGAAAGCGCGTAAAAGTGGTATAACAAATCGAATATTGTCGCCATCTTCCGGGAGCGAATATGGAAATCAGTGAACCGCGCCGTCTCTATCAGCAGCTTGCCGCTGAGCTAAAGACGCGTATCGAACAAGGCGTCTACCTTGTAGGGGATAAGCTGCCCGCAGAGCGCTTCATCGCCGATGAAAAAAGCGTCAGCCGCACCGTGGTTCGCGAAGCCATCATCATGCTGGAAGTCGAAGGCTATGTTGAAGTCCGCAAAGGCTCCGGCATCCACGTTATTTCCAACCACCCGAAATACCAACAGGTGGTGGACGAATCGCTGGAATTCGCCAACTATGGCCCGTTTGAATTACTCCAGGCCCGTCAGTTAATTGAGAGCAATATCGCTGAATTCGCCGCGACTCAGGTGACCAAACAGGACATCATGAAGCTAATGGAAATTCAGGAGAAAGCCCGCAACGAGAAGTGTTTCCGTGATTCCGAATGGGACCTGCAGTTCCATGTCCAGGTCGCGCTGGCCACCCAGAATACCGCCCTTGCCGCCATCGTTGAGAAGATGTGGACCCAGCGTGTGCATAACCCATACTGGAAAAAACTACACGATCACATCGATCTGCGCACCGTCGATAACTGGTGCGACGATCATGACCAAATCCTCAAAGCGCTAATTCGTAAAGACCCTCATGCGGCGAAGCTGGCGATGTGGCAACATCTGGAGAATACCAAGCTGATGCTGTTTAACGAAACCAGCGATGACTTTGAATTCAATGCCGATCGCTATCTGTTTGCCGAAAATCCGGTGGTTCATCTCGATACCGCGGCGAACGGAGCAAAATAACGTATTATCCCCTCCACGGGCAGAACCTCTTTTTCTGCCCGCAAACCCGACAGGGTAAGCAAAGCATATATAGTGTCAGCCTGTGTAAATCCTCTCGCTACTCGTCCACGCAACCCGCAAAATCAATCAGCAACAAACTGCAATTTCTCTGACGGAAAGTCAGCTAGTTTGTTACAATTAGATGCATTTTGCCGTTCTGTAGGTAAGTGTTTACTTACTGTTTAATCAAGGATCCGATCAGAACGTCTCAACAGCGGCCATACTCTAAAAATAATCTAGTCGCTATGTATAAGACGTACCGTTAACCGATGTACCAGGAATCGTGAATGGAACTACTAACCCAATTACTGAATGCCTTATGGGCCCAGGATTACGAAACGCTCGCTAATCCCTCCATGATTGGCATGCTCTATTTTGTCTTATTTATGATTTTGTTCCTTGAGAACGGTTTGCTGCCGGCGGCGTTTTTACCGGGCGATAGTCTGCTGGTGCTGGTCGGCGTTTTGATCGCCAAAGGGGCGATGGGCTTCCCGGAAACCTTACTGCTTCTGACGGCGGCGGCAAGCCTCGGCTGCTGGGTGAGCTACATTCAGGGACGCTGGCTGGGCAATACGCGGATCGTGCAAAACTGGCTCTCGCATTTACCCTCGCATTATCACCAGCGAGCGCATCACCTGTTCCACAAGCACGGGTTGTCAGCGCTGCTGATTGGCCGCTTTATCGCCTTCGTGCGTACGCTTCTGCCAACAATTGCCGGTATCTCTGGTCTGAATAACGCGCGTTTTCAGTTCTTTAACTGGATGAGCGGCCTGCTGTGGGTGCTGATTCTTACCTCTCTCGGCTATCTGCTGGGTAAAACACCGGTGTTCCTGAAGTATGAAGATCAGCTGATGTCATGTCTGATGCTGCTACCGGTTGCGCTGCTGGTCTTTGGTCTGATCGGCTCCCTGGTTGTACTGTGGAAGAAAAAACACAGCAGTCGGAGCTGAGCATGGTCATCAAACGTCCTTCCTGGCGCCAGCTGCGGTGGCTGCTGGGCGGCTCACTGCTGCTTTGCGCCATCGTCTGGCTGTGGTTGACCGTCAGTCAGCATGAGTCCACCCTGGCCATCCGTCCCGTCAGCCAGGGCGTCGCTATGCCGGACGGTTTTTCCGTCTGGCATCATCTTGACGCCAACGGCATCCGTTTTAAGAGCATCACGCCGCAAAAAGACGGCCTGCTGATCAAATTCGACTCCAATGCTCAGGGCGCCGCGGCAAAAGAAGTATTGGGCCGAGCTCTGCCTCACGGTTATATTATTGCTCTGGTGGATGAAGAAAATTCGGCCACCGCCTGGTTATCCCGCCTGCGCGATGCTCCGCGCCGTTTGGGATAACGCGTCAAAAATTCCGAATCTTTTCGCACGGTTTGGTGAAGTCTCGCTTTCGTGTCTATTATTAACACTGCGGGAACCGACTGGCTTGTAATGTTGACTGGATTGGGTATATCACCGATATCCCCTCACACAATGGAAGGTAGAATCCATGAATTACCGCATCGCACTATTACTGGCTCTGACCTCACTTAGCGCCAGCGCCTTCGCAGCCTCTCCTTGTCAGGAAAAAGAACAAAGCATCCAACGGGAGATCAGCTATGCCGAAAAACACCATAATCAGCATCGCATAGACGGCCTGAACAAAGCGCTGCAGGAAGTTCGCGCTAACTGCAGCGACAGCAAAGTCAGGGCTGAACATCAGCAGAAAATCGCTAAACAGAAGGCCGAAGTTGCCGAACGTCAGCGCGATCTGAGCGAGGCGAAGCAGAAAGGCGATGCAGACAAAATTAGCAAACGGGAACGCAAACTGGATGAAGCGCAGCAGGAACTGAAAGCGCTTGAGTCACGCGATTATTAATTGGTAAACGCTACAGGAGAACAAGATGGCTAAAGATAACGTTGCAGAAGATCTACGCGCTGAGCTGAAAAATCTGGCTGACACGCTGGAAGAAGTACTGAACTCCTCCACCGATAAATCGAAAGAAGAACTCGGCAAACTGCGTAGCAAAGCGGAAAGCGTACTGAAAGACAGCCGTGTGCGTCTCAGCGACACCAGCGATGCCATCGTCAAGCAGACGCGTGAAACCGCCGCTCGGGCCGATGAGTACGTCCGCGAAAATCCGTGGACCGGCGTGGGCATTGGCGCAGCCGTCGGGCTGGTTGTCGGCGTACTGCTGTCGCGCCGTTAATTATGGCAAACTCTCAACACACGCAGGGCCCGGGACAGAGCGTATTCGGCATCGGCCAGCGGATTATCACGCTGCTGGTCGAAATGGTGGAAACGCGCTTGCGCCTGGTCGTCGTGGAGCTGGAAGAGGAGAAAGCGAACCTCTTCCAGCTGTTGCTGATGCTCGGGCTAACGCTGTTATTCGCCGCTTTTGGGCTGATGAGCCTGCTGGTGCTGATCATCTGGGCTGTCGATCCGCAGTACCGCCTGCATGTGATGATCGCGACCACCAGCGTCCTGTTGCTCGCCTCATTGATAGGGGGAATTTGGACCCTCAGGAAAGCTCGCCGCTCAACGTTTTTACGTCACACCCGCGACGAGCTGGCGAACGATCGCGCGCTGCTTGAGGACGAGCGTCGATGAGCGGCCAACAGGAACGCGACCAGCGAAAAGCGCTGCTGCTGCGCCAAATCCAGCAACAGCGGCTGGATTTGGCCGCCAGCCATCGTCACTGGCTGGAAGCCACCTCGCCTATCGATCGCGGCTGGCAAACGCTGAAACACCTGCGTTCATGGGCGATGGTCGGCAGCGGGGTGATGGCTATCTGGTCAGTACGCCATCCGCGCTTTTTAATCCGCTGGGGCAAACGCGGCCTCGGCATCTGGAGCACCTGGCGGATGGTCAAAGAGATTCTGCGCCAGTCCGCATCGCGTTAATTGCTCGCTCAGTGCGCCAGCGCGCTGAGCTCTTGTTCGCTTAAACCGGTGGTTTTACTGACCAGCGCGCTATCAACGCCGTTACGAAGCATCGCAAGAGCTATTTTACGCGTCGCCTGACGTTCGCCTTCTTCTCTACCTTCTTCACGCCCCTCTTCACGACCCTGTTTTCTTCCCTTCGTGCGCCCACGCTCTTCAAACCATTCTGCTAATGTCATCAGTTGCTCCTTATGTTCAGGCATTCCCTGCGCCAGTTGACGAAAAAATCTGCCAGGGCTGGTCAAATGGCCGGAACGGGCAAGGATAAGGTGCCTCTGGTGATAAAACAACCGATAGCCACGTACGCTGCGAGGCGCCTCGGAAAATATTTTCACCGATCGCACCAATTGCTCAGAAACTTTGAAAAAGAACTACAGTTTTCCTTGCTAACAATCCCCTCTCAAGCTCGCTAATATCCTCTCCATCGACAGCAAGCCCGCGTAACCACGCAGGATTGCACTAAAAAACGAAATCGCCGCCCTTTGGGTTTTCTGGAGTAAGAAATGAAAAAATTAGAAGATGTTGGTGTATTGGTAGCGCGTATTCTGATGCCGATTCTGTTCATTACCGCTGGTTGGGGAAAAATCACCGGGTATGCAGGTACGCAGCAGTATATGGAAGCAATGGGTGTTCCGGGAGCGCTGCTGCCGCTGACTATTCTGCTTGAGTTTGGCGGCGGTCTGGCGATTCTGTTCGGTTTCCTGACTCGCACTACCGCGCTGTTCACCGCAGGCTTCACCCTGCTGACCGCGTTCCTGTTCCACAGCAACTTTGCTGAAGGCGTGAACTCGCTGATGTTCATGAAAAACCTGACCATCGCTGGTGGTTATCTGCTGCTGGCCGTGACAGGTCCGGGCGCATTCAGCATCGACCGCGTGCTGAATAAAAAGTGGTAAGCGCACTATACTGAGTAAAAATCTAAAAAAGCGAGGGGCTATCTCCTCGCTTTTGCTATCTGAAGGAGGAAGTAATGGGACAATTAGTCGACGGCGTCTGGCAAGATACCTGGTATGACACCAAATCCACCGGAGGACGGTTCAAGCGTTCCGTTTCAGCCTTCCGCAACTGGCTCACCGCCGATGGCGCGCCGGGCCCTGCGGGCGAAGGTGGCTTCGCCGCAGAGAAAGACCGCTATCACCTGTACGTTTCACTGGCCTGCCCGTGGGCGCATCGCACCCTGATTCTGCGCAAGTTAAAAGGATTAGAACCCTTTATATCCGTCTCAGTGGTGAATCCCCTGATGCTGGAAAACGGCTGGACCTTCGCCGACGATTTCCCCGATGCGACCGGCGACCAGCTCTATCATCATCAGTTCCTCTATCAGCTTTATCTGCAGGCCGATCCGCATTACACCGGCCGGGTGACCGTTCCGGTGCTGTGGGATAAAAAACAACAGACCATCGTCAGCAATGAGTCGGCTGAAATCATCCGCATGTTCAATACCGCGTTTGATGGCCTGGGCGCGCGGGCGGGCGACTATTATCCGCCGGCGTTGCGAGAAAAGATCGACGATCTGAATAGCTGGATCTACGACAACGTTAACAACGGGGTGTATAAAGCCGGTTTCGCCACCAGCCAGCAGGCCTATGACGAAGCCGTAGACGCGCTGTTTACCTCGCTCGAACGCCTTGAGCAGATCCTCGGTCAGCACCGCTATCTGACCGGAAACCAGTTAACGGAAGCGGATATCCGCCTGTGGACAACGCTGGTTCGTTTCGACCCGGTGTATGTCACCCACTTTAAATGCGATAAGCGCCGCATCAGCGACTATCTCAACCTGTACGGTTTCCTGCGCGATATCTACCAGATGCCGGGGATTGCGGAAACGGTGAATTTCCCGCATATCCGCAATCACTATTATCGCAGCCACAAAACCATCAACCCGACGGGGATCATCTCCGTGGGCCCGCTGCAGGATCTCAACGAACCGCACGGGCGGGATCGCGTTTCCCGCTGATCGATAAGGCGCCGAAAGGCGCCTTTTATTCAGATAACGGATATTTACCAGTTTGATATTCACGCCTATGATTATTTTGATCGCTTTAAAAACAAGTGATTAATGGTTAACTAAGGCGTGAGAAAATGGACTGGTATCTAAAAGTATTACGAAACTATATTGGCTTTGGCGGTCGCGCCCGGCGCAAAGAGTACTGGATGTTTATTCTGGTCAACATCATTCTCACCGCAGTGCTCAGCATCATTGATAAGATGCTCGGCTGGCAGCGTGCTGGGGGTGAAGGCATCCTGACGACCATTTACGGCGTGCTGGTTTTTTTACCCTGGTGGGCGGTGCAGTTTCGTCGCCTGCATGACACCGACCGCTCGGCGTGGTGGCTACTGCTGCTGCTGATCCCGGTCATCGGCTGGCTGGTGATTTTGATTTTCAATTGCCAGAACGGCACGCCCGGCGACAATCGCTTTGGGCCAAATCCAAAACCCTACTCCTACTGATTTACGCGCTCCTCGCGGCGGAGGAGCGCATCTTCCCGTTATCTGCCGGCGAACAGTTTCGGGATCTCCCGTAGACACCACGATTTGGCTTCGCCCATGCTGTCACGGCGCCAGGCCATAATAATATCAATTTCGTTGGTGTATTCAGGACTCACAACCCGCAGGCGCCCTTCGGCAATATCTTTCTCAACCAACGGATAAGGCATGGTTGCAACCCCTAGCCCCGCCAGCAGCGCCTGGCGTTTATCTTCAATGGTGCTGACGGTTAAACGCGGCTGTTTATCCAGCAGTTGCACCGTCAGCACCGGGCGCTCGCGCGCGGTATCCGCCACCGCGACGCCACGATATTTCACCCGCGTCACCTCGGAAAGCGGTTCTGGCTCTTGATGAATCGGGTGATCCGGCGCGGCGACGTAAACGCTTAACACCGAATAGAGCTTACGTGAGTTAATTTCTGACGATGAACGAAAATGCATATCCGGCGCGACGACGATATCAGCACGCCCCTGCTCCAGCCGCTCCCAGGCGCCGGCCAGCACTTCGGTAATAATCGACAGCTGGGTATTGGATTTGGTCGCCAGCTTCTCAATCAGCGGAAACAGATCGGTGGTCGGAACCAAGGCTTCGGTGACGATGGTCAGGTGAGTTTCCCAGCCGCGCGACAGCGCTTCGGCGTCGGTAGTCAGCTTGTCCGCCGCTTCCAGCAGCACGCGCCCGCGTTCCAGCAGCATGCGGCCAACGTTCGTAAATTTTGTGCGATGGCCAGAACGGTCAAACAGCACCACATCCAGTTCTTCTTCCAGTTTTTGCATGGTGTAGCTTAGGGCCGAAGGCACGCGCCCCAGCTCGTCAGCCGCAGCGGCAAAGCTCCCGCGTCGGTCTATCGCATCCATTACGCGTAACGCTTCCAGCGTTAATGCTCTCTCTTTCGCCATTTCGCTCTCATTCAGGAATTTTGAACATACCGGGCAGAATATCTGGCTAACAATACAGCGTCCATACCTTTACCATTGATTTAGTGTAAAGAGAGGTCAAGAAAATGATTACAACCCGAACAGCCAAACAATGCGGTCAAGCAGACTTCGGCTGGCTGCAGGCCCGCTACACCTTTTCCTTTGGCCACTACTTCGACCCTAAATTGCTGGGTTACGCCTCGCTGCGCGTACTCAATCAAGAAGTGCTGGCGCCGGGCGCGTCATTTCAGCCGCGTACCTATCCAAAGGTCGATATCCTGAATCTGATTCTGGAAGGTGAAGCGGAATATCGCGATAGCGACGGCAACCACGTACAGGCAAAGGCTGGTGAAGCCTTGCTGCTCTCCACCCAACCGGGGGTCAGCTACAGTGAGCATAATCTCAGTAAAGAGCAGTCGTTGACGCGCATGCAGCTGTGGCTCGACGCCTGCCCGGAACGCGAAAATCCGCTGGTGCAGAAACTCGCGGTTAGCGACTCGTCAATCCAGTTACTGGCTTCACCGGATGGCGGCGGTGACAGTGTACAGCTGCGCCAACAGGTATGGATCCATCATCTGCAGCTGGCGAAGGGTGAAGAGATTAGCGTTCAACTGCACGGCCCGCGCGCCTATCTGCAGTCGATTCACGGTACGGTACATGCCGTGGCAAAAAAGGAAGAGAAACAGGCATTAACCTGCGGTGATGGCGCTTTTATTCGTGACGAAGCTAACATTACCCTCGTCGCCGATACGCCGCTGCGCGCTTTGCTGATAGATTTACCGGTGTAACAAGGAAGCCGGGAGTTTGTGAGTGAGCAAGAAAAAGAGCAAAAAGGCGCAACCGTTAGACCAGCCAGTCGCTGTGGAAACCATGAGCCCAATCGGCTTTGGCTATGAAGAGATGCTGAGTGAACTGGAAGCCATCGTGGAAGATGCGCAAACGCGGTTGCAGGACGAAGATAACGCCGCCTGATGAAAATCGGCCCCATAACGGGGCCGACTTTATTACTCGCTCAATGCCTGAGAGAGATCTTTTTTCACCTGAGTACGCTGTTCCGGCGTCAGAACCTGATTTACACCGAAATAGTACTTCACGCGATAATAGCGCACCTGCTGTTCAACCTTGCCAAAGGCCGCCAGCTGATCTTTCACCGCTTTCTCATTCCACTTACCGGAATCGATCACGTCAAATAAAACGCCATCTTTAATATCTTTCTGCGAAACCTGCTGGACGTTCTTTTCCATTTCCTGATGCAGGCTCTTAATTTTAGCGACCTGATCCTGGTTCAATTTTAAATGCTGAACGATAGGATCCTGAGCCGGCGCCGGAGCGGCGTTAACCTCAGCAGCCTGTGCCGCCATGGAGAATCCCGCGGCTACAGCCGTCATTAATACCATCCGAGAAAGTTTGTTCATCTTGTTATCCTGAATAAGTACGTAGTGATAAGACGCTCTATTATTCCCTGAACAATAATGACGATGTGTAAAAAAGCATGTTCACCAGTGTAAATATTCAGATAATACATTCACCAAATGAATTATATGAAATATAAAATTCTTCTTGCTTATTGAACACGCACTAAATCCGGCGACGTTAAATTAATATCCATGCGCGGCGCAGCCAGCATAATTTTATTTTCATCGAGCGCATTTTTGATATTTTCCAGAAAATCAAAATAGGTATCCCAATACTCCGCATTTTTTACCCATACGCGAATGGTAAAATTAAGCGAACCAGGAGCCAACTCGATCAGGCGAACCGTGGTACCGCGAGAACGATCGATGCGCTTTTCATTATCGATAAGCGTCTGGATCACCTGTTTAACGTGTGATATTTGGCTATGACATGCCACCCCAAGCGTGAGATCGATGCGGCGATAGGGATGGCGGGAATAGTTAACGATGCTATCGGCAATAATTTTACCGTTCGGGATAATGACTTCTTTATTATCCACAGTCAGCAGTGTGGTGGAAAAAACATGTACCGATTGTACCAGACCGGATACCGCCCCCACCTGCACAAAGTTACCCGCGCGGAAGGGGCGTAACGTCACCAGCAATACGCCTGCGGCAAAATTTGACAGCGAGCCCTGCAGCGCCAGGCCAATGGCCAGACCTGCCGCGCCAAGGACGGCGATAATGGATGAGGTTTCAATCCCTACCCGGCCTAACGCGGCGATAATCGCAAAAGCCATGGTGATATAGCGCACCAGCGCGGCGAAGAAGTGGACGATTGTCGCATCTACGTTGCGTCGCAGCAGAATTTTCTCGAGAGTTTTGCCGAGTAATTTCGAAATCAGCTTACCAACAAACAAAATGATTAGCGCCGCCGCGATATTCCACGCAAACTGCATAATTGTATCGCCATGGCCGACAAGCCAGGCGAGCGCCGCTTTGATTTGGGGGAATAACACTACATTTTTCACGTCCACCGCCCTGTCTGGATAATACCTAAAACCTGCTATCCATTAAGCTGAATGATGACCGCTGCAAATGAGGGATTGAGATTAATGAATAGAAGATACATTTTCAAAGCGTGACAGTATCAACGAGCGCGGCCTGCAATGCAGCCAGAAAGCTGTTTAAAAGTGGACAGTCATTCATCTTTGTTCCACCCTCCGGATAGCAAAAACCCCGCCGGAGCGGGGTTTTTACATTGAAGAGGTGAAACGGACCGATAAGCCGCTTTCTTTCTGGTATAGCGTCGTGGACAGTCATTCATCTTTGTACCACCTTCCGGATAGCAAAAACCCCGCCGGAGCGGGGTTTTTACATTGAAGAGGTGAAACTGACCGATAAGCCGCTTTCTTTCTGATATAGCGTCGTGGACAGTCATTCATCTTTGTTCCTCCCTCCGGATAGCAAAAACCCCGCCGGAGCGGGGTTTTACATTAAATAGGTGAAACTGACCGATAAGCCGCTTTCTTTCTGGTATAGCGTCGTGGACAGTCATTCATCTTTGTTCCACCCTCCGGATAGCAAAAACCCCGCCGGAGCGGGGTTTTTACATTGAAGAGGTGAAACTGACCGATAAGCCGGGTTCTGTCGTGGACAGTCATTCATCTAGGCCAGCAATCGCTCACTGGCTCAAGCAGCCTACCCGGGTTCAGTACGGGCCGTACCTTATGAACCCCTATTTGGCCTTGCTCCGGGTGGAGTTTACCGTGCCGCGGACTGTTACCAGCCGCGCGGTGCGCTCTTACCGCACCCTTTCACCCTTACCTGATCCCACTTGCGCGGGCCATCGGCGGTTTGCTCTCTGTTGCACTGGTCGTGGGCTGTGACACCCCCCAGGCGTTACCTGGCACCTTGCCCTATGGAGCCCGGACTTTCCTCCCCTCCGCCCGTCTCCCCCTAAGAGGACGACGACGAAGCGGCGACTGTCTGGTCAGCTTCGGCGCGAAGTATAGAGGGTTCGCGCGCCTTTGTCACCCCGCACAGCGCATTCCGCTCGCCAGCCTCGCGGCAATCATGGCTTTTACCCTTCCCTCGCCGGCAGAAAGGCTTTGTTTATAAGAGTCTGGGACGAAGAAAATGTTCGTGGTGATGTAGCCTGACGGCGCTGCGAAAAGTAAGCATAACAGGGCGCAGGCACGCGCCCATCTTGTTAGCGAGTGACTTCCACTTTCGCCAGTTTTTCGTAGTAACACGCCAGAGCGCTATGGTCAGCGGTGCCCAGGCCATCCGCCCGCAGCGCCTGCATCATCTCCATCACCGCCGCCGTCAGCGGTAGCTGGGCGCCGACGCCGTGAGAAGTATCCAGCGCATTGGCCAGATCTTTAATATGTAGATCGATGCGGAAGCCCGGCTTGAAGTTGCGATCCATCACCATCGGCGCTTTAGCGTCGAGTACTGTGCTGCCCGCCAGGCCGCCGCGAATCGCCTGATACACCAGGTCCGGGTTAACACCGGCTTTGGTGGCCAGGGTTAACGCTTCCGACATTGCCGCGATGTTCAGCGCCACAATCACCTGGTTGGCCAACTTGGTGACGTTGCCTGCGCCAATATCGCCGGTATGCACCACGGATCCCGCCATCGCTTTCATCAGGTCGTAGTATTTATCGAAAATCGCCTTGTCACCGCCAACCATCACCGACAGGGTGCCGTCGATCGCTTTGGGTTCGCCGCCGCTTACCGGCGCGTCCAGCATATCGATGCCTTTGGCCTTCAGCGCTTCACTGATTTCGCGGCTCGCCAGCGGCGCGATGGAGCTCATATCGATCACCACGGTGCCTGGTTTCGCGCCTTCGATAATGCCGTTTTCACCCAGCGCAACGTCTTTCACGTGCGGAGAGTTTGGCAGCATGGTAATAATGACATCGCACTGCTCAGCAATGGCCTTCGCCGTGCTCGCGGTCTCTGCGCCCGCGGCAATCACGTCAGCAATAGCTTCAGGGTTACGGTCGGATACCACCAGCGAATAACCCGCCTTCAGCAAATTTTTGCTCATCGGCTTGCCCATGATGCCAAGGCCAATAAAACCCACTTTGATTGTCATAATATTCTCTCTTAATCCTGGTGATTATTTTTTAAAAGAATCAGCAAGTTTCTGGGTTGCTGAACGGAAGACGCCTAAATCGCTACCGACGGCGACGAAGGTCGCGCCCCACTCCAGATAGCGACGCGCATCGGCTTCTACCGGTGCAAGAATGCCGCTCGGTTTACCGTGTTTCTTCGCGCTGGAGAAAATATGCTGGATAGCACGCTGAACCTCAGGATGGGCGGCGTTACCCAGATGGCCCAACGCCGCAGCAAGATCGCTCGGACCGACGAACAGGCCATCAACGCCATCGGTCGCAGCGATAGCATCAACGTTATCCACCCCGGTCTGGCTCTCAATCTGCACCAGAATGGAGATATTCTTGTTGGACTGAGCGAAGTAGTCCGGCACGGTGCCGAACATATTGCCGCGATGAGAAACCGAAACACCGCGGATCCCTTCCGGCGGATAGCGGGTTGATGCCACCGCCTGCGCCGCCTGTTCAGCGGTTTCGAC
Source organism: Klebsiella sp. 141161 (assembly GCF_050600815.1). Classification (NCBI taxonomy): domain Bacteria; kingdom Pseudomonadati; phylum Pseudomonadota; class Gammaproteobacteria; order Enterobacterales; family Enterobacteriaceae; genus Klebsiella; species Klebsiella sp. 141161. The sequence continues at coordinate 641,527 of NZ_JAQIRN010000002.1, forward strand.
AAACGGCACCAGGAAGTTATAGAAACCGATGTCCAGCATGCGCTTGATGATAATCGGTTCATTGGTCGGCACGCGCACAACCGGCGCGCTGTGGCTGCCCTTCAACGCCATCAGTTGCGGGATAAGCGTGGTCACATCATTCGGCGCATGCTCCGCGTCAAGCACCAGCCAGTCGAAACCAGCAAGTCCTAATACCTCGGTGCTAATCGGATTCGCCAGGGCGCACCAGCAGCCAATTTGTACCTGGTGAGCCGCCAACGCGGCTTTGAACTTGTTCGGGAAAATTGCGTTATCCATGATTTTTACCTTGGGTTAATCGTTGCTTACTTCTGCTGCTCTATACGTTTCATCTCGCCAATCACCAATATAATTAGCAGAGTTAAATAGCGGGCTGGTACTCCTTTTCTGTGGCCCAATGCAGAATCATTTAAATATTCATCTGACACAGAACACCTTTTATTATTTTCAGCGAGCTATTTATTTTAAGCTATCTATTCACATATCAGATTCCTCAAAAACATGGCTCAGTATAATCAGCCCTCCGCCACCAGACACTATGCATAATCACAATATAAATGCCTAAATAATCATTTTAGTTATGCAAATGCCATAGGCCATGGGCGCTAATCCACAGTTCTCAGGATTACTCATCTATGTGTCATGGCCGGCGCGGCAAGGAGTGACGTAGATCACATCCTAACGCGATAACTCCTGACATTCTTTATTTCATCATTCTGCTAAGCAGAAATTTAATTAGCGTTTTATTTTATTATTAGCACCGGTTTGGAGAGCACTGGACAATGGCTGACATTGAAATTCGACAACAGTCGCCGACGGCGTTTTATATAAAAGTACACCCTACTGATAATGTGGCAATTATTGTTAACGATCGCGGTTTAACCGCCGGAACGCGTTTTCCGGATGGCCTGACCCTCGTTGAACATATCCCGCAAGGCCATAAAGTCGCTCTTGTCGATATTCCTGCCCATGGTGAAATCATCCGCTATGGCGAAGTGATTGGCTTCGCCGTTCGCGATATACCAAAGGGAAGCTGGATTGATGAGTCGTTGGTCGAACTGCCGACCGCCCCACCGCTGAACACCCTACCGCTGGCGACTAAAGTCCCCGAGCCGCTGCCGCCGCTGGAAGGATACACCTTTGAAGGGTATCGCAATGCCGATGGCAGCGTGGGAACCAAGAATTTGCTGGGGATCAGCACCAGCGTGCACTGCGTCGCCGGCGTGGTGGATTATGTGGTCAAGATCATTGAACGCGACCTGCTGCCGAAATACCCCAATGTCGATGGCGTGGTGGGATTAAACCACCTCTACGGCTGCGGCGTGGCGATTAACGCCCCGGCGGCCATCGTGCCGATTCGCACCATCCACAATATCGCGCTGAACCCCAACTTTGGCGGCGAGGTAATGGTGGTTGGTCTTGGCTGTGAAAAGCTGCAGCCGGAACGTCTGCTGCAGGGAACCGAAGACGTGCAGCCGATCGCCGTCGATAGCGCAAGCGTAGTGCGCTTGCAGGATGAACAGCATGTCGGTTTTAAATCGATGGTCGATGATATCCTGCAGGTTGCCGAGCGCCACCTGGCGAAGCTGAACGCCCGCCAGCGTGAAACCTGCCCGGCTTCGGAATTAGTGGTCGGTATGCAGTGCGGCGGCAGCGACGCCTTCTCCGGCGTGACCGCCAACCCGGCTGTGGGCTATGCCTCCGACCTGCTGGTGCGCTGCGGCGCGACGGTGATGTTCTCGGAAGTGACCGAGGTACGCGATGCTATTCATCTGTTAACCCCGCGAGCCATCAACGAAGAAGTTGGCAAGCGCCTGCTGGAAGAGATGGCCTGGTATGATAACTATCTGGAGCTGGGGAAAACCGACCGCAGCGCCAACCCGTCACCGGGCAATAAGAAAGGCGGTCTGGCGAACGTAGTGGAAAAAGCATTGGGTTCGATTGCCAAATCAGGCAAAAGCGCCATCGTCGAAGTCCTTTCGCCGGGTCAGCGCCCGACGAAACGCGGGCTTATCTATGCGGCGACGCCGGCCAGCGATTTTGTCTGCGGCACTCAACAGGTGGCTTCCGGCATTACCGTTCAGGTGTTCACCACCGGGCGCGGCACCCCTTACGGGCTGATGGCGGTCCCGGTGATTAAAATGGCGACCCGTACCGAGCTTGCCAACCGCTGGTATGACTTAATGGACATCAATGCCGGTACCATCGCAACCGGCGAAGAGACGATTGAGGATGTCGGGCTGAAACTGTTCGAGTTCATTCTCGACGTCGCCAGCGGACGTAAGAAAACCTTCTCCGATCAATGGGGTCTGCATAACCAGCTGGCGGTGTTTAACCCGGCGCCGGTGACGTGATATGCCCCCGTCCAACTATAATAATAAGCCCGGAAAATCCGGGCTTATTATTAGTTGTGTTGCGCTGCCAAAAAGTTTTTGATTTGCGCCTGCGTCGAAGTGCCTTCCATGGGGCCACGCTGACCGATCGCCAGTGAACCGCTGGCGTTTGCCCATTTCAGCGCTTCCTGCGGCGAGGCGCCGCTGAGGAACAGGCTAACGAAGGTCGCGCCGAAGCAGTCGCCTGCGCCAGTCGGATCGACAACCGGCACGTTAAAACCGGTGACGTGGTGTGTTTCAGCGGCGCTAAAGTAGCTCGCGCCACGCGGGCCGCGTTTAATCACCACGTGTTTAACACCGCGTTTCAGCAGCTTATCAACCAGCACCTGCTCATTTCGCCCCGGATTCAGGCCAAAGTAGTCCAGTTCACCGTCGCTTGGTAGAAAGATATCGGTGTAATCGAGAATGTATTCAAACGCCTGCGACATCTCGGGAATATTCAGCATCTCTTTGCGAATATTAGGATCGAACGACACCGTGCCGTTGCGCGCTTTAATGTTTTCAATCGCTTTACGCATCGCATCGATAATGCGAAATGAGAACAGCGATGACCCCATAATGTGGAAGTGCTGGCACTGGTTAAGCAGCCCCTCGTCGATGTGGTCCGCAGTCAGCAGACCACAGGCGCTGTTAGGCATATTAAAAATAAAATCGCGCTGCGCCTGGCTACGATAGCTGACGAACGCGCTGCCGGTTGTCGCTTTATGCAGCATGGCAATGCCGTTAACGTTAACGCCATCTTTCTCCAGCCGCGCAATATTCATTTCGCCAAATGCGTCGCTACCGACACAGCTAAACAGCACGGAGCCAAAACCCAGTTTCGCCACCTGATCGGCGAAAATTGCCGGCGCGCCGCTGGGATAGGGACCCCAAAATTCACCGGGGCGGGAAAATCCCTGATTTTCTTCCTTGGCGAGAAATTCCACCAGCAGCTCGCCGATGGTGCAAATGGTTACGTTCATCACCGCTCCTGGTTTGTCTTCTGCAAAGCCGTGTTGAGCCATGTCAGGCATTCATTGTTGGTGTAGCTGTTAGTTAAACCCGCGGCGAGGAAACGGGCATGATATTCCGCGGCGACAACCTGCGGCGTCACCACGCTACTCATTTGCTGAAGTTCGCCGATGGCATAGCGTTTTTCACCATAGACCGGACGGGAAGCAACAACCGCGATAACCCGCTCGCTCTGCGCCACGACTTCGCTCAGCAGGCGAGCGCTAGTTTCGTTGCGTACGCTCAGGGTGCCGTCTTCAGCGACGTGATCAACCGCAATCAGCGCGCGTGATGGCCGATAATGGCCTAACGCTTTCAGCGCCAAATCGCCTTCGACTATCCGCCCGTTGCCGCCAAGCACGCCGCCGAGCAGCACCGTTTCCCCATTCAGGAACTCCTGCGCCAGCGCAACGTGGGCCAGATCGTTAAGCAGCAGGCAAAGTTCCTCACTGTTAGCCAGAAACGGGATCACTTTACGCAAAATGGAACCCTGGCCTAAAAATAGCGTTTCGCTATCTTCAATTTGCACCGCCACCTGACGCGCCATTTCCGTTTCCAGCGCTTTGTCCGTCACCTGTGGAGCGTCGCGAACCGTAGCGACCGGCGTGCCGGCCTGAGCCGTGTAAATCGCCCCGCCGAATGAACGCTTCAGATACCCCTGCTGCTCCAGATAGTTAAGATCGTTACGGATTGTCACTCCGGAAACAGCCAGCATTTCAGCCAGATCGTCGACTTTAATCTCGCCGTTCTTACGAACGATCTCCGCGATGTCCAAGCGCCTTTTCAGCAGGCTGGTTGACGGTTTTGCCACGGGTTATGCCTTTTTATTTTCTCCTGGAATAACTTTCATTTTTAAATTTCCCCATCTTAATGTCAAACCACGCCAGTTAGTCCCGTGAAGAAAAATTAATAAAGATAATAAAATTCAAATAGATAACAACATGATATCGCTTCATTGGAATTTTAAAAAAGAAACATAAAAAAGATTATTAACTTTCATTTTAAAAATCAATTCCCCATTGTGTGCGATGGATCACACCTAAACGCGGAAACGATCGTTACATTACTTTCAAATTGAAGGTTTAATTGAACTAATTACTTACAAATTGAAAATAGAGGGTTAGAATGTACATCATTTCCAGTAAAAACATGTTGTTAAAGGCCCAGCGTCATGGTTACGCGGTCCCCGCTTTCAATATCCACAATCTTGAAACCATGCAGGTAGTGGTGGAAACGGCAGCAGAGCTGCGCTCGCCGCTGATCCTTGCCGGCACGCCGGGAACCTACAGCTATGCCGGCACCGGCAATGTGGTGGCGATCGCCCGCGATCTGGCGAAAATATGGGATCTCCCGCTCGCCCTGCACCTCGATCATCACGAGGATCTGGTCGACATCACGCACAAAGTTCAGGCGGGCATTCGCTCAGTCATGATCGATGGATCTCATTCACCGTTCGAAGAAAACGTAGCGCTGGTGAAAAGCGTGGTGGAATTAAGTCATCGCTACGATGCCAGCGTGGAAGCCGAGCTGGGCCGACTGGGGGGCGTGGAAGACGATCTGGTGGTTGATGCCAAAGATGCGCTCTATACCAACCCGGAACAGGCCCGTGAATTCGTCGCCCGTACCGGTATTGATTCGCTGGCCGTCGCCATCGGCACCGCGCACGGGCTCTACACCGCCGAACCGAAACTTGATTTTGACCGCCTGGCCGCCATCCGCGACTGCGTTGACGTTCCGCTGGTACTGCACGGCGCTTCTGGCCTCCCGGATAGCGATATTCGCCGCGCCATTTCTCTGGGCGTCTGCAAAGTCAACGTCGCCACCGAACTGAAAATCGCCTTCTCTGATGCGTTGAAAACCTACTTCCTGGAAAATCCGGGCGCCAACGATCCGCGTCACTATATGACGCCGGCGAAAGCGGCAATGAAAGAGGTTGTCCGCAAAGTGATTCACGTTTGTGGCTGCGAAGGGCAACTATAATCCGCGGATCGAAGGAGCAATGTCGTGATCCATACCCTGACACTGAATACCGCGATCGATATGAATATCTTTTGCGATCCGCTTCGGCCTGCGGCCGTCAACCGCACCCGGCAGACGGAATATTGCCCAAATGGCAAAGGGGTGAACGTTTCGCTGGTATTAGATCATTACCTACAGCCCACCCACGTCATGGGTATATTTGGCGGTTTTACTGGCCGCTATATAGTCGAAGAGCTGCGCAGACAGCATATTAAAGTGACTCCGGCATGGGTCGCCGAACCCACCCGTATTAATATTTTTATTAATGACGGACACGAAGAATATAAGTTAGTAAATCCCGGCTCTCGTATTAATGATGAAGGCAAAGAGCAAATTATTCATCATTTACAGTGCGTCAAACCCGGTGATTATTTGGTAATCAGCGGCAGTTTGCCGCCGGGAATTGAAAGCCGGTTCTATAGCGAAATAATGGCCTTGTGTCAGCAAAAAGGCTGTGAAGTTATTTTAGATATCAGCCACCCGGCGCTGCGGCAGTTGCTCGAGCTACGCCCGCTATTGATTAAACCCAATGACGACGAACTCAAAGAGATCTTCGATCTCGACGTCGGCAGCCCGCAGCAGGTACATGACGCAATGCGCACGCTCCACCAGCTCGGGGCCCGAAACGTGCTGCTCACCCTGGGCGCGCAGGGGCTCTACTTTTCAAACGGCGAGCAACTGTGGTTCTGCTCGGCGCCGAAAATCAAACTGGTTAGCTCGGCCTGCGCCGGCGATGCCGCGCTGGGAGCATTCCTGAGTAAATGGCTTAACGAAGATGATGTCGTTCCCGCTCTGGCGCTGGCCAGCGCCACCGGCGCCGATGTTGCCGCCTCCGCCGGGCTTGGCAAATTAAACCGTACACAAGAATTATTACAACAACTTCAGATCGTCCAATTATAAAGGTCCGATTATGAAAAAGATTATTGCCGTTACCGGCTGCCCTACAGGTATTGCCCATACATTTATGGCTGAAGAAGCCTTAAAGACCGCAGCAAAAAAATTAAACGTTGAGATCAAAGTTGAAACCAACGGCGCTTCCGGGGTAGAAAATGTCATTACACCGGAAGATCTGAAAGATATTTATGGTGTTATTATCGCTGCCGATAAAGATGTTAATGCCGAACGTTTTAATGGTTTACCGGTTATTGAAGTACCGGTTAAAGAGGCCATTCATCATCCGGCAGAATTAATTAATAAAGTCGTCAGCGGTCAGGCGCAACGCCGTCAGGGGATCTCCGCCACAGCGGATCCTGCGGAGAAATATGAGCAGGAATCATTCGGCCGGCAGATTTATAAACATCTGATGAGCGGTGTTTCCAATATGCTGCCCTTCGTGGTGGCCGGCGGGATCTTAATCGCCATTTCTTTCCTGTGGGGTATCTACTCCGCCGATCCAAATTCAGCGCAGTACAACGTGATTGCCGCCACCCTGATGAAAGTCGGCCAGCAGGCGTTCTCGATCATGGTACCGGTGTTCACGGCCTACATTGCCTGGTCCATTTCCGGCCGTCCGGGGATGGTCGCCGGGTTTGTCGGCGGCCTGCTGGCAAACGCCACCGGCGCCGGGTTCCTCGGCGGGATCATCGCCGGTTTCGCCGCCGGTTACTTTATGCTGCTTATCCGCCGCCTGCTCGACGGCCTGCCGCGTCAGTACGAAGGACTAAAGTCGATCTTTATTATGCCGCTGATTGGCGTACTGGTGATTGGCGTGATGATGGTGCTACTTGGCCAACCGGTGGCGGCGATCAACAACGGCATGATGAACTGGCTTAGCTCTCTGCAAGAAGCCAACCCCATTCTGCTGGGGATTGTGGTCGGGGCAATGTGTTCATTCGACTTCGGCGGCCCGGTCAATAAAGCGGCCTACGTCACCGGAACGCTCTTGCTAGGACAGGGCAACTATTTCTTTATGGCCGGCGTCTCCGCTGCCTGCATTACCCCGCCGCTGGTGATTGCGCTGGCAACCACGTTCTTCCCTAAAGGCTTTAGCGAAGAAGAGCGCGCCGCCGGGATGGTGAACTATATCCTCGGCTGCACGCACATCACCGAAGGCGCGATTCCCTTTGCCGCTAAGGATCCGCTACGGGTGATCCCGATGATGATGATCGCCTCTTCAATCTCGGCCGTCCTCAGCTACAGCCTACATATTCAGGTCCCGGCGCCGCACGGCGGCTTCTTGATCCTACCGCTGGTCAGCAAACCGCTGGTGTGGGTGCTGTGCATTCTTACCGGCTCCGCCTGCGGCGCGCTCATGCTGGGATGCTGGCGGTTGTGGCAAAAACGCACTCAGGAAGCGACGGCGCTTGCCGGCGCCATTAAATAAGGAGCGAACTATGCAGCTGACTTCCGCAGACATTCATTTCGACCATCAGGTCAAAACGAAAGATGAAGCGCTACAGCGCGTCGTCGGTTCCCTGACCGCAGCCGGGCATACACAGATGGCCTATCTGGAGGGAATGCGCGAACGCGAGGGGCAAATCAGTACCTATCTGGGCAACGGCATCGCCATTCCTCACGGCACGCCGCAAAGCCGCGATGCGGTGCTAAGAACCGGTGTGAAGGTGCTAGCCTGTCCGCAGGGGGTGGACTGGGGCGAAGGGCAAACCGCCTATTTGATTGTTGGTATCGCCGCACAGGACAACGAACATCTCGATATCTTACGCCAGCTCACTCATGCGCTAGGCGACGATCGGGTGCCCGCCGCGCTGTCGCGGGCCGATACTCCGCAGGCGGTGCTGGAGATACTTGCCGGCGATATCGCGCCGGCGCAAGGCGAAGAACCGGAACCGCCGCCGCGCTTTGATGAAGAGGCAATCTTTACGCTGCGCAATCCGCACGGCCTGCATGCCCGGCCCAGCGCGGTACTGGTGAAAGCCGTCAAGCAGTGGCAGTCGCAAATCCAGGTCGAAAACCTGGATACTCGATCGTCAATTGTCGATGCCAAAAATCTGATGCGCGTCGTATCGCTTGGCGCCAAACAGGGTCATCGTCTGCACTTTATGGCCAGCGGCAGCGATGCGCATCAGGCGCTGAAAGCAATTGGCGACGCCTTTAACGCCGGGCTCGGCGAGATCGCCGCCCAACCGCAGCAGGTCTCTCAGGCGGCAGAAAAAAGCAAACGCAGCTGGCTGTCCCGGTTATTCAGTTAATTTTCAATTAATTAAAAACGCTCTGCCGTGTTGGTCAGGGCGTTTTTTTTGCCAGTAAGACACCCTGTTCAACGCTTGCACAGCAATTTATCGATACAGATCACAATTCAAAACAAAGACATTTGCGACCAAAACAAAACATAACGAATATATTCGAAAGAAAACGGAGGTTGTAAATGAAAGATATTATCTCTCGCCATAAATCCGGCGAACACATCGGCATCTGCTCAGTTTGTTCAGCCCATCCGCTGGTTATCGAAGCTGCGTTACGTTTCGATCTGCCGACCAACAACAAAGTGCTGATTGAAGCAACATCAAACCAGGTCAACCAGTTTGGCGGCTATACCGGTATGCAGCCGGCCGATTTCCGCGACTTCGTCTACAACATCGCCCACACCGTCGGTTTCCCGGCAGAACGCATTATTCTTGGCGGCGATCATCTGGGCCCAAACTGCTGGCAAGACGAACCGGCTGCCGATGCGATGAAAAAATCCATCGACCTTATCAAAGCCTATGTCGCCGCAGGCTTTAGTAAGATCCACCTGGATGCATCAATGTCCTGCGCCGATGACCCGATACCGTTGAACCCAAGCGTAGTGGCAGAGCGCGCCGCCCGCCTCTGTCAGGCTGCTGAAGAGACCGCCAGCGATGAACAAAAGCGCCAGTTGACCTACGTTATCGGAACAGAAGTACCGGTTCCCGGCGGCGAAGCCAGCACCATCGGCAGCGTACATGTCACCCGGGCGCAGGATGCCGCCGCCACCCTCGAAACCCATGAAGCGGCGTTCCGCAAACTGGGGCTCGACGCCGCGCTGAAGCGCGTCATCGCCATCGTCGTGCAGCCGGGCGTGGAGTTCGACCACACGCAAATCATTCATTACCAACCGCAGGAAGCGAAAGCGCTGTCCGCGTGGATCGAAAATACCCCGATGGTGTACGAAGCCCACTCCACCGACTACCAATCCCGCCAGGCCTACCGCGCGCTGGTCCGCGACCACTTCGCCATTCTGAAAGTCGGCCCGGCGCTCACCTTTGCCCTGCGCGAAGCCATTTTCGCTCTCGCACAGATGGAAAATGAGCTCATCGCGCCCGAGTCCCGTAGCCGGGTGATGGAAGTGATCGACGAAGTGATGCTCAACGAACCGGGCTACTGGAAAAAATACTATCGCCCGACCTGGAGTCAGGCGATGGTCGATATCCACTTTAGCCTTTCCGACCGTATCCGTTACTACTGGCCGCATCCGCGTATTCGGCAGAGCGTTGAGAAACTTATCGCGAACCTGACCGACGCTAAGCTGCCGCTGGGGCTTATCAGCCAATATATGCCGGTGCAGTTTGAACGACTGTCGCTGAATGAACTGAACGCCGTGCCGCACGAGCTCATCCTCGACAAAATCCAGGATGTTCTGCGCGCCTACCGCTACGGCTGTTCTTCTGAAACCGCGTGAAATAAAGAGGATCTATGAGTCAATTGTTTGTTCGTACCGGCATTCACTTCAGCTCCAGCCAGCAGGCGCTGGAGCATATTGGCGCGGAGATGCTGGCGCGAGGTGTTGTGCATGATAGCTATCCGGCAGCCCTGCTCGAACGCGAGGCAACTTTTCCGACCGGCATCGCGCTGGAGCAACACGCCGTGGCCATTCCCCATTGCGAAGCCATGCACGCGAAGTCACCGGCGATTTACCTGATTCGCCCGGACGCGCCGGTCCCTTTTCAGCGCGCTGATGACGATGGCGATATCGACGTTTCGCTTATCATCGCGCTGATTGTTGAAAACCCGGCGGCACAGCTGAAGCTGCTGCGCCGGTTATTTAGTGAGCTACAAAATCCAAACACGCTGGAGGTTCTGCTCTCCGCTTCCGACGAGCAGTTACCGGTGCTGTTCCAGCAATTTATCCTTGAGCCCGAGCTTAGCGCCCAGGCTTCATAACATACTGATAATAAAAGGGGTACCCTATGAAACGCAAAGTAATCGTCGCCTGCGGCGGCGCCGTCGCCACCTCCACGATGGCCGCAGAAGAGATTAAAGAGCTGTGCGCAGACCACAACATTGAGTTGGATCTGGTGCAGTGCCGGGTCAATGAAATCGAAACCTACATGGACGGCGCGGACCTTATCTGCACCACCGCCCGCGTGGACCGCGCCTTCGGCGATATTCCAGTGGTTCACGGCATGCCGTTTGTCTCCGGCGTCGGCATTGAAGCCTTACAGCAGAAAATCCTCGGCATCCTCGCGGAGTAAACGCCATGTTCAGCGAAATCATGCGTTATATCCTCGATCTTGGTCCGACGGTGATGCTGCCGATCGTGATCATTATCTTCTCCAAACTGCTGGGGATGAAGCTCGGGGACTGTTTCAAATCCGGTCTGCACATCGGGATCGGTTTTGTCGGCATCGGCCTGGTTATTGGCCTGATGCTCGACTCCATCGGCCCGGCGGCAAAGGCGATGGCGGAGCATTTCCAGATTAACCTTCACGTGATTGATATCGGCTGGCCGGGGTCATCGCCGATGACCTGGGCGTCGCAAATCGCGCTGGTAGCCATTCCGGTCGCCATCGTGGTCAATATCGTCATGCTGGTCACCCGCATGACCCGCGTGGTGAACGTCGATATCTGGAACATCTGGCATATGACCTTTACCGGCGCGATGCTGCATATCGCGACCGGTTCCTACTGGATAGGGATTCTCGGCGTCGTGGTTCATGCCGCCTTCGTTTACAAACTGGGCGACTGGTTTGCCAGGGATACCCGCGATTTCTTCGGCCTTGATGGCATCGCGATACCGCACGGCAGTTCGGCGTACTTAGGGCCGATTGCGGTGCTCGTCGATACCATCATCGAAAAAGTCCCCGGCCTTAACCGCATTCACTTTAGCGCCGATGATATCCAGAAACGCTTCGGCCCCTTCGGCGAACCGGTCACCGTCGGTTTCGTCATGGGGTTGGTGATTGGCGCGCTGGCGGGTTATGACCTGAAAGGCATTCTGCAGTTGGCGGTGAAAACCGCGGCGGTGATGCTGCTGATGCCGCGGGTGATCAAACCCATTATGGATGGCCTCAACCCGATAGCCAAACAGGCGCGTAAACGTCTGCAGGCTAAATTCGGCGGCCAGGAGTTCCTGATTGGTCTCGACCCGGCGCTGCTGCTTGGCCATACCTCGGTGGTATCCGCCAGCCTGATTTTCATCCCGCTGAGCATTCTGATCGCCGTCGTGGTTCCAGGCAACCAGGTCCTGCCGTTCGGCGACCTGGCGACCATTGGTTTCTTCGTGGCGATGGCGGTAGCGGTGCATCAGGGCAACCTGTTCCGCACCCTAATTTCCGGGGTCATCATTATGGGTATCACCCTATGGATCGCAACCCAGACCATCGGCTTACACACGCAGCTGGCGGCAAACGCCGGGGCGTTAAAAGCGGGCGGTATGGTGGCTTCGATGGACCAGGGCGGCTCGCCGATTACCTGGCTGCTAATCCAGCTCTTCACCTGGCAGAACGTGGTCGGCTTCGCAATTATCGGCATCATCTATCTGGCTGGCGTCCTGCTGACCTGGCGTCGCGCCCGCCGCTTCATGGCGGTAGAGAAAGCAGAGAAAAGCGCCGCCGCGCAACAGCATCCAACCGCATCTTAAGCATTAGGGGAGCGCCGCTCCCCTGAACATTTCTGGAGAATGGTATGAAATCAGTGGTAATCCATGCTGAGGGGAACGTCTGCGTTGAAGAACGTCCCATCCCCACGCTGCAAACGGAAGACGATGTCCTGGTCAAAGTGGTCAGCTCCGGGCTGTGCGGCTCCGATATCCCGCGCATTTTCGCCAAAGGCGCGCACTACTACCCTATTACGCTTGGGCATGAATTCAGCGGCTATGTCGAGTCCTACGGCGCGGCGGTGACCGATCTACAGCCCGGTGATGCTGTTGCCTGCGTGCCGCTGCTGCCCTGCTTCCAGTGTCCGCATTGCCAGCGCGAATATTTTTCTTTATGTAAGCAGTATCAGTTCGTCGGCTCCCGCAGCGAGGGCGGCAACGCCGAATACGTGGTGGTGAAGCGCGCCAACCTGTTCCGCCTGCCGGATCAGATGCCCATTGATGACGGCGCGTTTATCGAGCCGATAACCGTTGGCCTGCACGCTTTTCATCTGGCGCAGGGCTGCGAGGGTAAAAACGTCATTATTATCGGCGCCGGCACCATCGGCCTGCTGGCGCTGCAGTGCGCCCGCGAGCTAGGAGCCAATAGCGTCACGGCTATCGACATTAATCCACAGAAGCTGGAGCTGGCCAAAACCCTTGGCGCGAGCCGGGTGTTCAACAGCCGCGAGATGAGCAGCCAGGCGATTCAACAGGCGCTGGAGGAAATCCAGTTCGATCAGCTCGTCCTCGAGACCGCCGGTACGCCACAGACCGTCGCATTAGCAATTGAAGCCGCCGGGCCGCGGGCGCAGCTGGCGCTGGTCGGTACCCTGCATCACGACCTAACGCTGCCTGCCGTCACCTTCGGGCAAATTCTGCGTAAAGAGCTGAATATCGTCGGCAGTTGGATGAACTACTCAGGCCCGTGGCCGGGAGAAGAGTGGCAAACAGCAACCCGCCTGCTGACGGAAAAACGCCTGCAGTTGGCGCCGTTGATAGCCCATCGCGGCGATGCCGAGAGTTTTGCTCGCGAAGTTCAGGCGCTAAACGGCGCGCCGATGCAGGGTAAAATCCTACTTAAACTTTCCTGATCGCTTGAGCCAGCAATCTGCGCTGGCTCACATTACCTTTCGAAAATTATCGTTCAACTTTCGTTATCCTTCGATTAAACTAAGTTGAGTTAATTATCAGGCAAATCAAGATGAACTCATTTGAACGAAGGAACAAAATCGTCGATATGGTGAATACGCAGGGCAGCGTATTGGTTTTAGACCTTTCGAATCTCTTTGGCATCTCTGAAGTCACCATTCGCGCCGACCTCCGTATGCTGGAAGAGAAAGGCCTGGTGACCCGTTTTCACGGCGGCGCCGCCCGCCCGGGTAGCGATCTGACCGAGAGTGATAATCTGGAAGTGGTGCTGGAAGATCGTTATCAGCTCGCCAGCGATCCGAAAAAGCGTATCGCTCAGGCCGCCGCGGCAATGATCCATGAAGGCATGACGGTGATCCTCGATAGCGGCAGCACCACGCTGCTGATAGCCGAGGCGCTGGTACGAATGACCAATATCACCGTCATCACCAATAGCCTACCCGCCGCGTTTACGCTGTCGGAAAATAAAGATATTACGCTGGTGGTATGCGGCGGTACGGTTCGGCACAAAACGCATTCAATGCACGGAACCATCGCTGAACGTTCGCTGCAGGGGATTTGCGCCGACCTGATGTTCGTTGGCGCCGATGGTATCGACGCGACCAACGGCATCACCACCTTTAATGAAGGCTATTCGATCAGCAGCGTGATGGCCGCCGCCGCGCATCAAGTGATCGCCGTGCTCGATGCCAGCAAATTCAATCGCCGGGGCTTTAACCAGGTTCTGCCGATGGACAAAATTGACTGCGTGATTACCGACGACGGCATCAGTGACGCCGACCGCGCGGCGTTAAATAGCAAGAAGGTTGAATTGAAGATCGTGTAATTGCGCGCGAATCGGCGGTTTTATTCCGACATTTATTCCGACATTTATTCCGACATGTAGGATGAAATCCAAGGTGCCCTTCAACATCAGAAGGGCACCTTGCTGTCCTCAGCTACACCTGACAGGCTTACTCCCCCTGCTGCTCCAGCGCGTATTTATACAGCGCGTTCTTCTTCACGCCGTGGATTTCCGCGGCCAGCGCGGCGGCTTTCTTCAACGGCAGTTCCGCCTGTAGCAGCGCCAGAGTCCGCAGCGCGGCTGCCGGCAGCGCCTCTTCCTGGGCCTTAAACCCTTCGACGATCAGCACCATCTCGCCTTTGCGGCGATTTTCGTCTTCCTTCACCCACGCCACCAGCTCGCCAATCGGCGCGCCGTGGATAGACTCCCAGGTTTTGGTCAGCTCGCGCGCCAACACCACGTAGCGGGATTCGCCCAGAACCGCGCAGATATCTTCCAGGCTCTCCACCAGGCGGTGCGTTGACTCATAGAAGATAATGGTGCGCGGCTCTTCTTCCAGCGCCTTCAGGGTATCGCGGCGGCCTTTCGATTTCGCCGGCAGGAAACCTTCATAGCAGAAACGATCGGACGGCAAACCGGCGGCGCTCAGAGCGGCAATCGCTGCACAAGGGCCCGGCAGCGGCACCACGCGGATATTGGCTTCACGGCAGGTGCGCACCAGATGGTAGCCGGGATCGTTAATCAGCGGCGTGCCGGCATCGGACACCAGCGCGATGTTTTGTCCCTCTTTTAATTTCGCTAAAAGTGTTTCGGCCTTTTGCTGCTCGTTATGGTCGTGAAGGGCAAATAAACGGGCGTTAATCGCAAAATGCTGCAGTAGCAAACCGGTGTGGCGGGTATCCTCAGCAGCAATTAAATCAACAGCTTGCAACACTTCCAGTGCGCGCTGCGTGATATCAGACAGATTCCCTATCGGAGTGGGCACAATATACAGTTGCCCCTGAGAATTATCCGCTGATTCGTGTTGTTTCATTGTCTCGTCCGTATTGCCGATTTAATATTGAGCATTGAGCCAAAAAAATATCACTGGATACATATGGTACCGTCAACATTTCTTCGTTCTAAGCCCGCGCGCTGTCTGCCCGTATTGCTGGCTACTCTTCTTTTTGCTGGCTGCGGCACCCACACGCAGGATCAAAGCACGGCGTTTATGCAGGGTACGTCGCAGGCCAACTCCAGTTTCTACCTACAGCAGATGCAGCAAAGCACGAATGATAGCAAGACCAACTGGCAATTACTCGCCATTCGTGCACTGCTGCAGGAAGGTAAGAAGCAGCAGGCTATCGACCTGTACAACCAACTGCCGTCGAACCTGAACAGCACGCAGGCCCGCGAACAGTCGCTGCTGGCGGTGGAAGTCAAACTGGCGCAAGGCGATTACCAGGGCGCGAAGGCATTACTGAGCAAACTCGACCCTCTCAGTTTTGAGAAAAATCAGCAGCCGCGCTACTGGCAGGCGCAAATTGACGCCAGCCAGGGGCAGCCCTCTCTGGCGCTGCTGCGCGCGCTGATTGCCCAGCAGCCCCTGCTAAGCCAGGCGAAACAAAAACAACAAAACATCGACGCCACGTGGAAAGCGCTGACGGCGATGACCCCACAGCAGGCCAACGCGCTGGTGATCAATGCCGACGAAAACGTGCTGCAGGGCTGGCTGGATCTGCAGCGGATGTGGTTCGATAACCGCAACGATCCGGCGATGCTGAAAGCGGGCGTCAAAGACTGGCAAATCCGTTATCCGCAGAACCCGGGGGCGCAGATGCTGCCCACCGCGCTGGTGAACATGCAAAACTATAAACCGGCCTCGACCAATAAAATCGCCCTGCTGCTGCCTCTGAACGGCCAGGCGGCGATTTTCGGCCGCACTATCCAGCAGGGTTTTGAAGCGGCGAAGAATGGCGCCCCAGCGGTCCAGGGCAACGCAGTGCCGGCGCAGGTCGCCCAGGCGGCGAATGTTGCCGGCAATAATGATGTGGTGAGCCCTTCGCAGGCGGAAGTCGGCGATCTCACCGCCACCAGCAGCCAGGCCGCACCGGTGCAGGCGCCAGCGGAAACGCAGGCCGCGCCTGCCGCAAAACCAGCAGCCGCTCCGCTACCCGCCCCGGTTGCCGCAACGCCGGCAGCACAACCGGTGAGCGCGCCAGCCGCGCAGCCGCAGCCCTCGGTGGCGGCAACCGCCAATCCTGCCGCTGAGCTGAAAATTTACGACACCACCAGCCAGCCGATGAGCCAGCTTCTGGCGCAGGTACAGCAGGACGGCGCAACCATCGTTGTCGGCCCGCTATTGAAAGAAAACGTCGAAGAGGTGATGAAAAGCAACACCTCGCTGAACGTGCTGGCCCTTAACCAGCCGGGGAAAGTCGAGAACCGCCCGAACCTGTGCTACTTCGCGCTCTCCCCGGAAGATGAAGCCCGCGACGCGGCGCGTCATATTCACGATCAGGGCAAACAAACGCCGTTACTGCTGGTGCCGCGCGGCGCGCTTGGCGACCGCGTGGTCAGCGCTTTCGCCGACGAGTGGCTGAAGCTGGGCGGCGGTACGGTGCTGCAGCAGCGTCTGGGATCGACGGCGGAGCTGAAATCCGGCGTCAACGGCGGCGGGATCTCACTGACCGGCAGCCCGGTATCGACGCTGCCGTCATCTGTAGATAGCTCGCTCGGCAGCCCAAGCGACGTTCCGGTCAGCAGCGGCGGCACCATCGATGCCGCCTATATCGTCGCCACCCCGGAACAAATTGGCTATATCAAGCCGCTGATCGCGATGCGCAACGGCAGCCAGAGCAACGTCACCCTGTACGCCAGCTCCCGTAGCGCGCAAGGCACCTCTGGCCCGGATTTCCGTCTGGAGATGGAAGGTCTGCAATATAGCGAAATCCCGATGCTGGCCGGCAGTAACCCGGCGCTGATGCAGCAGGCGCTCTCCACCGTGCGTAACGACTACTCGCTGGCGCGGCTGTATGCAATGGGCGCCGATGCCTGGTCGCTGGCGAATCATTTCGCGCAAATGCGCCAGAGCCCAGGTTACCAGCTGAACGGCAATACGGGCGATCTGACGGCCACGCCGGACTGCGTGATTAACAGGAAGTTATCATGGCTCAAGTACCAACAGGGACAAATCGTCGCAGCCAACTAAGTAAACAGACCGGCGACGCCTGGGAAAGCCAGGCGCGTCGGTGGTTAGAACGGCATGGACTGCGTTTTATCGCCGCCAACGCCCGCGAGCGCGGCGGCGAGATCGACCTTATTATGCGCGACGGCGCGGTTATCGTGTTCGTCGAAGTGCGCTACCGGCGCAGCGCCAGCTACGGCGATGCCGCCGCCAGCGTCACGCCGCAAAAGCAACAACGCCTTCTCAAGGCCGCTCGTCTGTGGCTCTCCCGACAGAATGGGAGTTTTGATACTGTGGATTGCCGTTTCGATGTGGTAGCCTTCACCGGCAACGACATCCAATGGCTGAAAAACGCCTTTGGCGAATAGCGTATTATCAGATTTAAGGGATCCCGTGCTCGACAGAATTAAAGCCTGCTTTACCGAAAGCATTCAAACCCAAATCGCCGCCGCGGAAGCGCTCCCGGACGCCATCTCGCGCGCGGCAATGACGCTCGTTCAGTCGCTGCTTAACGGCAACAAAATCCTCTGTTGTGGTAATGGCACCTCCGCCGCCAACGCACAGCATTTTGCTGCCAGCATGATCAATCGTTTCGAAACAGAGCGCCCTGGTTTACCCGCCATTGCACTAAATACCGATAATGTGGTCTTAACCGCAATCGCCAACGATCGCCTGCATGATGAAATCTATGCTAAGCAGGTGCGCGCGCTGGGACACGCCGGCGATGTACTGCTGGCGATTTCTACGCGCGGCAATAGCCGGGATATCGTGAAAGCCGTGGAAGCGGCGGTCACCCGCGATATGACTATCGTGGCGCTAACCGGTTACGACGGCGGCGAGCTGGCTGGCCTGTTAGGTCAGCAGGACGTTGAAATCCGCATTCCTTCACACCGCAGCGCGCGGATCCAGGAAATGCACATGCTCACCGTCAATTGTCTGTGCGATTTGATTGATAACACGCTTTTTCCACACCAGGACGAATAAGGAGAACACATGAAGGCTCTCTCGCCCCTCGCCATCCTGCTTTCTGCGCTACTGCTACAGGGCTGCGTCGCCGCAGCGGTAGTCGGTACGGCAGCCGTCGGCACCAAAGCGGCAACGGACCCGCGTACGGTGGGTACGCAGGTTGATGACAGCACCCTGGAGCTGCGCGTTAACAGCGCCTTAGGGAAAGATGAACAGATTAAGAAAGAAGCGCGTATTAACGTCACCGCTTATCAGGGCAAAGTCCTGCTGACCGGCCAGTCGCCGACCGCCGATCTCTCCTCTCGCGCCAAACAAATTGCGATGGGGGTTGAAGGGACTACCGAAGTCTTCAATGAAGTACGTCAAGGCCAGCCGATTGGCTTAGGCACCGCGTCGTCGGATACCTGGATCACCACCAAAGTTCGTTCCCAGCTGCTGGGTAGCGATCAGGTGAAGTCTTCCAATGTGAAAGTGACGACCGAAAACAGCGAAGTGTTCCTGATGGGCCTGGTCACCGACCGTGAAGGCCGCGCAGCGGCGGATATCGCCAGCCGGGTTAGTGGCGTGAGCCGCGTCACCACCGCCTTTACCTATCTTAAATAAACGTTATCTAACCCGGCTGGCGCTTCGCTAAGCCGGGCTACCCAATAGCACTACGCTGTAGGCCGGG
Organism: Klebsiella sp. 141161; assembly: GCF_050600815.1. Lineage (NCBI taxonomy): Bacteria > Pseudomonadati > Pseudomonadota > Gammaproteobacteria > Enterobacterales > Enterobacteriaceae > Klebsiella > Klebsiella sp. 141161. Next base: position 660,457 of record NZ_JAQIRN010000002.1, read on the forward strand.
TAAGGCGTAGCCGCCACCCGGCACAAAATCCGGCGCCGGGGCTACAGCCCCGCCCCGGAAAATTACACTAGCGCCAGCGCGCCAACGATCGCCCCGCACAACGCCACCAGCCCGCCGGTTAGCCACAGCGCTTTAGCCGGGAACGCCTTACGCAACATAATCAGCGACGGCACGCTCACCGCCGGCAAGGTAATCAGCAGCGCCAGCGCCGGCGCGGTGCCCATTCCGGCCAGCATCATCGTCTGCACAATCGGGATTTCCGCCGCCGTCGGGATAACGAACAGGCAACCGGCTATCGCCATTGCGATCACCCAGAACAGCGTGTTATCGACCGCGCCCTCAGCGTGCGGGAACAGCCAGACCCGCGCCGCGCCCAGTACCAGCACCGCGAGGATATAAACCGGGATCGTACTCCAGAACAGCGACCACAGCGCGCGTAGCCAACGGCTGATAAAACTGCCCTCATCGCGCTGCAGTTGGCTAATGTCTTCTGTCGCCACCGGCTGCGTCGCCGCCTCTTTTACCCATTTTTGCACGAGCGTCGCCACCACTAGCACCGTCGCCAGCCCGGCCACTAGTCTGATCAGAGCAAACTGCCAACCTAGCACGAAGCCCATGAAGACCAGCGTTGCCGGGTTCAGCAGCGGGTTGCCCATCCAGAACGCCAGCGCTCCGCCCATCGACACCTGCTGTTTACGCATACCGGCGGCGACCGGCGCGGCGCAGCAGGTACACATCATCCCCGGTAGCGAAAAAATCGCTCCCAGCAGCGTGCCCTGAAAACGAGATTGCCCAAGCGTGCGCAGCAGCCAGTCGCGTGGGATCAACACCTGAATAAGCGACCCGAGCAGCACGCCGAGCACCGCCGCTTTCCAGACCGCGAGGAAGTAAACCATCGCGTAATCCCATGCCGCCTGTAGCGGGTTTACATCAGACTGCGCGAGAATAGATTTACCGATACTGTGGGTTTCCGCGGCCGTAAAGGCTTTACCGTAATACGGCTGCCATTTGACGTACCACAGACCAACGATAACGACGAGAAAGAACAGCGCGGGTTTCCACCATTGAAATGGTGATGCCGCCTGAGATGAAGACTGACCAGCCATAGCATTCCCCAGGGAGAAGTGATAACAAATAAGGAGGTGAATACTACGCCTGCCATCCAAATTTGAAAATGGTTAATCCGCCTGCCGGGCAGCGCGCTCCCGTAGCTGAGACGAGGTCAGGATCTGGACGCCTTCATGGCTCGGCGCCAGCGCCTCCGCGAGCAGGGCAGCCGCTACATCGCGAGCCTGAATAGCTTTCCAGTCTCCAGGCAGAAAACGAAATAGCGGTGCAAAGAGCGTTTCATTGGCGCGTTTGTGCTCCCGATCCCCCAGCAACATTGAAGGACGGGCAATGGTCAGCCGCGGCCACTCCTGCGCCATCAGCGCCTCTTCCATTTCCCCTTTCACGCGGTTATAGAAGAAGGGCGAATGCGCATTGGTGCCCATCGCGCTGACCACCAGCATATGTTGCGCCCCAAGGCGCTTCCCGACCAGTGCCGTATCCACCACCAGCGTATAGTCAGCATGCACAAACGCTTCTTTACTCCCCGCTTCCCGTCGCGTGGTGCCCAGGCAGCAGAAAACGATATCGACAGGTTCAACCACCTGCGCCAGTGCATCGGTCAACTGCGGATCGTAAGGATTAAAGACCCCTTCCGCGGGCGGGAGTGGGCGGCGAGTCGGCGCAGTAATCGCGCTAATGCCCGGCTCACTCTGCAGCAAACGAAGTAAGTGCCCACCAACCAAACCAGTCGCGCCGGTTAATAATACCTGACTCATCGAATCTCCTTTGCAGAATTGTCTGCCTTGCACTTTGCCCCACATGTTCCAGGCTTAATAGCTTACGAGGTAAGTATCCACCATCATCATGGAAATGCCTCATTCACTGCCAAAAGATCGGAGGAAGAATGAGTAAAAAGATTGCCGTACTAATCACCGACGACTTCGAAGATTCTGAATTCACCTCACCTGCCGAGGCCTTTAAACTTGCCGGGCATCAGGTCGTGACGATTGAGAAACAGGCAGGAAAAACGGTAAAAGGGAAACAAGGCGAGGCTGAAGTGGCGATCGACAAAGCAATAGATGACGTGACGCCGGCACAGTTTGACGCGTTGTTGCTGCCAGGCGGCTATTCACCGGACCAGTTGCGGGGGGATGAGCGCTTCGTCACTTTTACTCGCGACTTCGTGAATAGCGGTAAGCCGGTCTTTGCCATCTGCCATGGCCCGCAGCTGCTTATCAGCGCAGGCGTCATTCGCGGGCGTAAACTCACGGCGGTTAAACCCATCGTGGTCGACGTGAAAAATGCCGGCGGTGAGTTTTACGATCAGGAAGTGGTGCTTGATAACGATCAGTTAGTCACCAGCCGAACGCCAGATGACCTGCCGGCGTTCAATCGCGAGGCGCTACGCCTGCTCGGGGCTTGAGTCGCGCAGCCAATATAGCTTTTTGCCAAAACCCAGCGTGTTGTCGGTAAATTTAAGCTCGTCGGGACGAATTTCCCACACCGGCGCCGACAACATGCGGGCAACCGGGAAGCGCTTGACGTAGCGCTTGCGCATCTCAGCCTCTTCGTCACCGTGAAGGCGGCGGATCTCACCCTTAAACTGCACGCCGCGGATCAAGGCAACGGTCTTTGGCTGGCCGTTGACCGTCCCGGCGACTCTCGCGCCTTCGCCGGTCATCTGGCCGTGACGGGTTTTTTCGTCGCTTAGTAGATAAAAAGCGACGTTATCCGGGTCGTAAACATAAAACGCATTGGCGCACCAGAGCTCGTCATCACGTGCCACGCACCAGGTGATGACGTGCTGTTTGCCCAGCCAGCGGCTAATCGCGGCAAGCGTATCCATCTTTATTCTCCATTATGTTATGGTGCACACACCCTAACAGACTGACATTATTACCGTGTGCTGGTTTCTCTATCTTATTCGAACCGCTGATAACCGCCTGTATACCGGCATCACCACCGATGTCCCACGCCGCTTTCTTCAGCATCAGGAAGGCAAAGGGGCGAAAGCGCTGCGCGGCAAAGGAGAACTGGCGCTGGCGTTTAGTCAGAAAGTTGGTGACCACTCACTTGCGCTGCGGCTGGAGTATCGCATCAAGCAGCTAACGAAGCGCCAGAAAGAGCGCCTCGTTGCCGGGGATGGTTCGTTCGAGACCCTACTGGAGGGGCTCAGAAGCGATTGAAATGATCGCTGTACTCAACCAGACCGTGTACGCCCTGCAGCGCGTCATCCGCCAGACGATGCACCTGGAAGGCTTCCGCGGTGTCCGGCCAACGGCAGCGTAAATCGAACGCAGCCGCGGGTTCAAAGCCCAAACGGCCATACAGCGCCGGCTCGCCCAGCGTGACCACCGCGGCGTACCCAAATTCATTTAATGAATCCAGCCCTTCGTAGACCAGCTGTCGGCCAATACCCTGGCCGCGATAGCTTTCATCTACCGCCAATGGCGCCAGCCCTACCCACTGCAGCTCTTCGCCTTCGACGGTGACCGGGCTAAAGGCGACATAGCCAACCACCTGGCCTTCATCGTCAGTGGCGACTAAGCCCAGCGTGATCAGACCATCTTCACGCAGATCGTGCACCAGCTTCGCTTCCGCGTCGCTGCCGAACGTACGGCGCAGCAGCGCGTCGATACCCGGCGCATCAATCCCAATTTCCACTCGAATCAGCATGCCTCACCTACCGATGTCTGTTCAGGTTTCTGCGGGCTCTTCAGGCCTGCTTCGACAAAATCCGCCATCTGCAGCAGCATGACGCGCAGTGCTTTCGGCATCTGCTCCAGCTCGATGGCATCCATCAGGTTCTTCACGTATAGACCCAGCTCAGTATCACCTTCAATCACCAGACGACGCTGGAAGAATAGCGTATCCGGATCCTGTTTACGCGCGGCAATCATCAGCAGATCGCTGGCATCGGCGCTAAAGCTGACATCGGCGTCAGCCTGCTGGCTGACCACCAGGCGACCGTCGACTACCGAGGTATACCACAGCAGGCCAATATCGCGCACATTAATACTTAACCAGCGACCTTCGAGAAACTCCAGTTCTCCATCCGCCAGCGCCTGGCGAAATTGCCAGCTCAATACTTGTTCCAGCACCTGGCGCTTGAGGGCAAAAGGCGCCAGCTTAACCGGCACGCTCATTAAAGACGGGCCAAAACGGACCAGCCGGGAACGCAGTTCATCCAACACAAGCTTCACTCCATGCATGCAATAGTTTCGCTATTGTGCCATATCAAATAAACGACATAGCGGCGTAAATCAACAAAATCGCGATGATGGCCGCCAGCTATTGAGCCCACCAATACGCTTTTAACTGCCTCAAATCAAAAATTGTCACCAGAAGGTTAACTAAAATCCCAGCTCGTTAACCATTTTGCGTCCCTGACCGGCCGCGTTTTTCAGGAAAAATTATGGAGCTGCTCTGCCCCGCCGGTAACCTCCCGGCTCTTAAGGCGGCCATCGAAAACGGCGCCGATGCCGTGTATATCGGGCTGAAAGATGATACCAATGCCCGCCACTTTGCCGGCCTTAATTTCACCGAAAAGAAATTGCAGGAAGCCGTCAGCTTTGTGCACCAGCATCGCCGTAAGCTACATATCGCGATTAACACCTTCGCCCATCCCGACGGTTATGCCCGTTGGCAGCGAGCGGTGGATATGGCCGCGCAATTGGGCGCCGACGCGCTCATCCTCGCCGATATCGCGATGCTGGAGTACGCCGCGGAACGCTACCCGCACATCGAACGTCACGTTTCAGTGCAGGCGTCCGCCACTAACGAAGAGGCGGTGCGTTTTTATCACCGCAACTTTGACGTTGCCCGCGTCGTACTGCCGCGGGTGTTATCCATTCACCAGGTGAAACAGTTAGCCCGCGCCACGCCGGTGCCACTGGAAGTCTTCGCCTTCGGTAGCTTATGCATCATGGCGGAAGGCCGCTGCTATCTCTCGTCGTATCTCACCGGCGAATCGCCAAATACCGTCGGCGCCTGTTCGCCCGCGCGCTTCGTCCGCTGGCAGCAAACGCCGCAGGGGCTGGAGTCACGCCTTAACGAAGTGCTGATCGATCGCTATCAGGATGGCGAAAATGCCGGTTATCCGACGCTGTGCAAAGGCCGCTACCTGGTCGACGGCGAGCGCTACCACGCGCTGGAAGAACCCACCAGCCTCAATACCCTGGAGCTGTTGCCAGAACTGATGGCCGCCAATATCGCCTCGGTAAAAATCGAAGGCCGTCAGCGCAGCCCGGCATACGTCACCCAGGTAGCGAAGGTCTGGCGTCAGGCGATCGATCGCTGTAAAGCCGATCCGCAGAACTTCGTACCGCAATCCGCATGGATGGAAACCCTTGGTTCGATGTCCGAAGGAACGCAAACCACCCTTGGCGCCTATCACCGTAAATGGCAGTGAGAAACATGAAATATTCATTAGGGCCGGTGCTGTACTACTGGCCAAAAGAGACGCTGGAAGATTTTTACCAGCAGGCGGCAAACAGTAGCGCTGACACCATTTATCTGGGCGAAGCGGTGTGCAGCAAACGCCGCGCCACTAAAGTCGGCGATTGGCTTGAGATGGCGAAAACGCTGGCCGGTAGCGGCAAGCAGGTGGTGCTTTCCACCCTCGCGCTGGTGCAGGCCTCCTCCGAACTGGGCGAGCTGAAGCGCTATGTCGAGAACGGCGAATTCCTGATTGAAGCCAGCGACCTCGGCGTGGTCAATCTCTGTGCCGAACGCAAGTTGCCCTTCGTCGCGGGTCATGCGCTGAACTGCTACAACGCCGTCACCCTGCGCCTGCTGCTGAAACAGGGCATGGTGCGCTGGTGTATGCCGGTTGAACTCTCCCGCGACTGGCTGGCTAATTTACTGACCCAGTGTGAAGAGCTGGGTATTCGCAACCAGTTTGAAGTCGAAGTGCTGAGCTACGGCCATCTGCCGCTGGCCTATTCCGCGCGCTGCTTTACCGCTCGCTCGGAAGACCGGCCAAAAGACGAATGCGAAACCTGCTGCATCAAGTACCCAACCGGGCGCAGCATGCTGTCGCAGGAGAACCAGCAGGTGTTTGTGCTTAACGGCATTCAGACGATGAGCGGCTACGTCTATAACCTTGGCAACGAGTTAACCTCGATGCACGGTCTGGTGGATATGGTGCGCCTGTCGCCGATGGGCAGCGAGACCTTCGCCATGCTCGACGCCTTCCGCGCCAATGAAAATGGCGCTGCGCCGCTGGATCTCACCGCTAACAGCGATTGCAACGGCTACTGGAAACGGCTGGCCGGGCTGGAGCTGCAGGCGTAAGGTGAAGTGTAAAAGCTCACTTTGTTAACAACGGTTATTAATTTTTAATGCACTATTAAAAGATTCACCGTCGACAAAGTGAGCTGTTATGACTGATAAAAACATTCCGTTCTCGGTGCTCGATCTGGCGCCGATCCCGCAGGGTTCTTCTGCTAAAGAAGCCTTTTCCCATTCTCTCGCTCTCGCCCAACTGGCGGAATCCCGCGGCTACCACCGTTATTGGCTGGCTGAGCACCATAATATGGTGGGCATTGCCAGCGCGGCGACCTCGGTGTTGATTGGCTATCTTGCCGCCAATACCACCACCCTGCATCTGGGATCCGGTGGCGTGATGTTGCCAAACCACTCGCCGCTGGTGATCGCCGAACAGTTCGGCACCCTGAATACGCTGTATCCCGGACGTATCGATCTCGGCCTTGGCCGCGCGCCGGGCAGCGATCAGCCGACCATGCGCGCGCTGCGTCGCCACATGAGCGGCGATGTCGATAATTTCCCGCGCGATGTGGCGGAGTTGGTGGACTGGTTTGACGCTCGCGAGGCTAATCCGCAGGTGCGCCCGGTTCCCGGCTATGGCGAACGAATTCCGGTGTGGCTGCTGGGCTCAAGCCTGTACAGCGCGCAGCTGGCGGCGCAGCTTGGTCTGCCGTTTGCCTTCGCCTCTCACTTCGCGCCGGACATGCTATTCCAGGCTCTGCATCTGTACCGCAGCAACTTCAAACCTTCGGCGCGGCTCGAAAAACCGTACGCGATGGTATGCATCAATATTATCGCCGCCGATAGTAATCGCGACGCGGAGTTCCTCTTTACCTCGATGCAGCAGGCGTTCGTTAAGCTGCGCCGCGGTGAAACCGGGCAGTTGCCGCCGCCGGTGGAAAATATGCATCAGCTGTGGTCAGCGTCTGAGCAGTATGGTGTACAGCAGGCATTAAGCATGTCGCTGGTTGGCGATAAGACCAAAGTTCGCCATGGGTTAGCGTCGATTCTTCGCGAAACGGAAGCGGACGAAATCATGGTCAACGGCCAGATCTTCGACCACCAGGCGCGCCTGCACTCCTTTGATTTAGCGATGCAGGTGAAAGAGGAATTGCTAGGTTAGTAACGCGGTAAGCCCGGTGCGCGTCACGCCACCGGGCAATACGGTTATTGATAAACCGGCAGCAGATTAAAGCTCGACAGGAAATGCACCACCGCGTTGCCGAGCCCGAACAGCAGGATCAGCGCAATCATCGGTTTTCCGCCCCAAACGCGGAACTGTGGGCTGCCGAAGCGTTTACGCGAAGCGCGAGCCAGCAGCGCCGGCACAATCGCCGCCCATACCGTCGCCGCCAGGCCGGCATAGCCGATGGCATAAAGGAACCCATCTGGTTTCACCAGCCCGCCAATCATCGGCGGGATAAAGGTCAACAGCGCGGTTTTAAAGCGTCCCATCGCGCTATCGTCAAAGCCAAACAGATCCGCGAGATAATCGAACAGCCCCAGCGTCACGCCGAGGAAGGAACTGGCGACGGCAAAGTTGGAGAACACCACCAGCAGCAGATCCAGACCGCGGCTATTCAGCACGCCGCTCAGCGCCTGCACCAGCACATCAATGTTGCCGCCCTTCTGGGCGATACCGATAAACTGCGGACGAGGGATATTACCCATCGTCACCAGCAGCCAGACGACATACAGACCCAGCGCCAGCAGCGTACCGTAAATCAGACAGCGGGTAATGGTGCGTGGATCCTTACCATAATATTTCATCAGGCTCGGCACGTTACCGTGATAGCCAAACGAGGCCAGGCAGAACGGCAGCGTCATCAGCAGGTATGGCGCATAGGAGGCATTCTTCTCCACGACGTTAAACAGCGTCGTCGGCTCGACGTGCCCCAGCAGGCTGCCGAAGGTCAGGAAGAAGGTAATCACCTTAGCGCCCAGTACGATAGCCGTCATGCGGCTCACCGCTTTCGTGCTCATCCAGACGATAAAGGCCACCAGCAGCGCAAAGCCGAAGCCCGCAGCGCGCGCCGGTACGTTCAGCGACATCTCACTGAAGGTGTGGTGCAGGATCGAACCGCTCGCCGAAATATAGGCGTAGGTCAGGATATACAGCACAAAGGCGATCGACACGCCGTTCACCAGGTTCCAGCCTTTGCCGAGCAGGTCTTTGGTAATGGTGTCGAAGCTGGAGCCAATCCGGTAGTTAAGGTTGGCTTCCAGAATCATCAAACCGGAGTGCAGCATGCAGAACCAGGTAAAAACCAGCGCCGCCAACGACCAGAAGAACCACGCGCCGGACATGACCACCGGCAGCGAGAACATGCCTGCGCCAATAATCGTGCCGCCGATAATCACCACGCCGCCGAATAAAGACGGTCGGGTGGCCGTAGTCGTTAGTGTCGCCATTTGCCGAAATCTCCAGTGGAAAATACTTCGCTCACGTTGAGCATGACGCACTGTACCAGTACACGAGTACAAAAGAAATAAAAAAAGCCCCAATCATGACGATCGGGGCTGTATTATTTACTTTACGCTAGCGGATTGCGCTTATTACGCATCGCCACCGAAACGACGACGACCAGCGGAGTCATCACGGCGCGGCGCAGAAGCATCGTCACGACGCGGCGCGCGGCCGCCTTCACGACGTTCGCCGCTGAAACGACGACCTTCACCACGTCCGCCTTCGCGACGTTCGCCACCGAAGCTACGGCCACCTTCACGACGCTCGCCGCCGAAGCCACGACCGCCTTCACGACGCTCGCCGCCGCCACGACGTTCGGTGCGCGGCTGCGCATCGCCCAGCAGCTGCATGTTCATCGGCTTGTTCAGGATGCGGGTACGAGTAAAGTGCTGCAGCACTTCGCCCGGCATACCTTTCGGCAGTTCGATGGTGGAGTGAGAACCGAACAGCTTGATGTTACCGATGTAGCGGCTGCTGATGTCGCCTTCGTTAGCGATCGCGCCAACGATATGACGAACTTCAACGCCGTCATCACGGCCCACTTCAATGCGGTACAGTTCCATTTCACCCACGTCACGACGCTCACGCTTCGGACGATCTTCACGATCGCCACGCGGACCGCGGTCATTACGGTCGCCACGGCGTTCGAAACGGTCATCACGATCGCGGAACTCACGCTTAGGACGCATCGGCGCATCCGGCGGAACGATCAGAGAACGTTCGCCCTGGGCCATTTTCAGCAGCGCAGCGGCCAGCGTTTCTACGTCCAGCTCTTCGCCTTCCGCAGTCGGCTGGATTTTAGCCAGCAGCGCACGATACTGGTCCAGATCACTGCTTTCCAGCTGCTGCTGAACTTTAGCGGCGAATTTCTCCAGACGACGTTTGCCCAGCAGTTCCGCGTTCGGCAGTTCTACTTCAGGGATCGTCAGCTTCATCGTACGTTCGATGTTACGCAGCAGGCGACGTTCACGGTTCTCAACGAACAGCAGCGCGCGACCCGCACGACCCGCACGACCGGTACGGCCGATACGGTGAACGTAAGATTCGGAATCCATCGGGATGTCATAGTTAACAACCAGGCTGATACGCTCAACGTCAAGGCCGCGGGCCGCAACGTCGGTGGCGATCAGGATGTCCAGACGACCGTCTTTCAGGCGCTCCAGAGTCTGCTCACGCAGCGCCTGGTTCATATCGCCGTTCAGCGCGGCGCTGTTATAGCCGCTACGCTCCAGCGCTTCTGCCACTTCCAGAGTCGCGTTTTTGGTACGCACGAAGATAATCGCCGCATCAAAGTCTTCCGCTTCCAGGAAACGCACCAGCGCTTCGTTTTTACGCATGCCGTAAGCAGTCCAGTAGCTCTGGCTAATGTCCGGGCGCGTGGTGACGCTGGACTGAATGCGCACTTCCTGCGGCTCTTTCATAAAGCGGCGGGTAATGCGACGAATCGCTTCCGGCATAGTGGCGGAGAACAGAGCGGTCTGATGACCTTCCGGGATCTGCGCCATGATAGTTTCTACGTCTTCGATAAAGCCCATGCGCAGCATTTCATCTGCTTCGTCCAGTACCAGACCGCTCAGTTTAGAGAGATCCAGCGTACCGCGCTTCAGGTGGTCCAGCAGACGACCCGGGGTACCGACGACGATCTGCGGCCCCTGACGCAGGGCGCGCAGCTGCACGTCATAACGCTGGCCGCCATACAGGGCAACCACGTTTACGCCGCGCATATGTTTAGAGAATTCCGTCATTGCTTCAGCAACCTGTACCGCCAGTTCGCGGGTCGGCGCCAGCACCAGAATCTGTGGTGCTCTAAGCTCAGGATCGATGTTGTTCAGCAGCGGTAAAGAGAACGCTGCGGTCTTACCGCTACCGGTCTGGGCCATACCCAGAACGTCGCGGCCGTCCAGCAGATGCGGAATGCACTCAGCCTGGATCGGAGATGGTTTTTCGTAACCCAGATCGTTAAGCGCTTCAAGGATAGGAGCCTTCAGGCCCAGATCTGCAAAAGTGGTTTCGAATTCAGCCATGTAGTACGTGTGCCTCAAAATTAATGGCGGCCAGTCTACATAACTCATCGTGAAAATTTAGAGTAATTTTCATTGAAAAGTGTGAACCGGCTCAAAGTAGGTGTATTAACGAACAACAACGCCCTCACCCGCGAAGGTGATGGCAATCAAAAAATGGGCTGATGTGTGTTCGTCAGCTATTGCTGGTCCGATTCTGCCAGGTCATCTTGCTCCTGGCCCAAGAGCGATAATTCCAACAATGCGTATCGGTGCTCAACGTAGTTATGAACGTTGTTAGCGACCGCCAGTTTGAACAGTGCCGTAGCGCTGTCCTTGTCCCCCAGACTTAGGTAGTACTTACCTAAATAGAAGTTGGTTTCACTGAGATGCTCAGCGAGCGAGGTGTTATCCGTTGCGTCTGCCTTCAGACGGGTCATCAGCTCTTTTTCGCTAATGTCGCCAAGGTAGAACTCGACAATGTTCCATCCCCATTGCTCTTTATCCGACTTGTTGAAGCGCTGTTTCAGTGCTTCAAGCGCCTGCTTCTCATCAAGCTTACGCTCGGCGAGGTATAACCACAGACTGCGGAAAGGATCATTGGGATCGTCTTGATAAAACGCCAGCAGATCATCTTGCGCTAACTTAGCACGGCCACCGTAATACAGAGCGATGCCGCGGTTTAAGTGCGCGTAGTTGTAAGTTGGATCAAGCTCAAGTACAGAATCAAACGCTTCATAGGCAGCATCAAAATTGCCTGCCTGCGTTAAATAAATGCCTAAGTAATTGAATACTTCAGGCATATCGGGTCGGATTGCCAGCGCTTGTGAAAAATCATTTCGCGCTAATGCCCTCAGACCGAGACTATCATACAACACTCCGCGCTCATATAAAAGCTGTGCGCGTTCGTCATCGGTTAAAGCCCGACTGGCAAGAATTTGTTCCATGCGCGCCAGAATCACTTCTTGCTGCAAAGTCGGTTGCAATGGTACCGCGAGGACGGCGTCCTTACGCCAGGCAGAGTTGCTGCATCCTGCCAGCGTGAGAGCTGTCGCCACGAAACACCAGCGCAGAAAAGGCTTCATTTCCCACTCCCGAAGACAACGATTGGATGAACGTCCAGTTCCCCGGCTGCAAAAAGGCATCCTGCCCGGAATAGACCCTCCGCCGAAGCGGAGGGCAATCGGCAACCTTACTCGCCCTGCTCTGCAGCCGGAGCTTCCGGCGCGTTAGCTGGCTGAGTCTGCTCAGTTGCTTCTTTAATGCTCAGACGTACGCGGCCCTGACGGTCAACTTCCAGAACCTTAACCGGTACTTCCTGACCCATCTGCAGGTAATCAGTCACTTTCTCAACACGCTTGTCAGCGATCTGAGAGATGTGGACCAGACCTTCTTTACCGCCGCCGATGGCAACGAATGCGCCAAAGTCAACGATACGGGTCACTTTACCATTGTAGATACGGCCAACTTCGATCTCAGCGGTGATCTCTTCGATACGACGGATAGCGTGCTGCGCTTTGTCGCCGTCGGTCGCTGCGATCTTCACGGTACCGTCATCTTCGATTTCGATGGTGGTGCCGGTTTCTTCGGTCAGGGCACGGATAACAGAACCGCCTTTACCGATAACGTCTTTGATCTTGTCTGGGTTGATCTTGATGGTGTGGATACGCGGTGCGAATTCGGAGATGTCGCCGCGCGGCGCGTTAATCGCCTGTTCCATCACGCCCAGGATGTGCAGACGCGCACCTTTAGCCTGGTTCAGAGCAACCTGCATGATTTCTTTGGTGATACCTTCAATTTTGATATCCATCTGCAGCGCAGAGATACCGTCGCGAGAACCCGCAACTTTGAAGTCCATATCGCCAAGGTGGTCTTCGTCACCCAGAATGTCGGACAGTACGACGAAGTTATCGCCTTCTTTCACCAGACCCATTGCGATACCCGCAACGGCGGCTTTTACCGGCACGCCAGCGTCCATCAGCGCCAGAGATGCGCCACAGACGGAAGCCATGGAAGAAGAACCGTTGGATTCGGTGATCTCAGATACCACGCGAACGGTGTACGGGAATTCGTCGATTGTCGGCATCACGGCCAGAACGCCGCGCTTAGCCAGACGACCGTGACCGATTTCACGACGCTTCGGAGAACCAACCATACCAGTTTCGCCTACGGAGTACGGAGGGAAGTTATAGTGGAACAGGAAGGAGTCCGTGCGCTCGCCCATCAGTTCGTCGATGTTCTGCGCGTCGCGTGCGGTACCCAGAGTCGCGGTAACCAGCGCCTGAGTTTCGCCACGGGTAAACAGTGCGGAACCGTGGGTACGCGGCAGTACGCCGGTACGAACGTCCAGACCACGGATCATGTCTTTTTCGCGGCCATCGATACGCGGCTCGCCTGCCAGTACGCGGCTACGAACGACGTTTTTCTCGATAGCGTGCAGGATTTCACCCAGTTCGTTGGCGTCCAGGGTTTCGTCTTCGGCAACCAGCGTCGCGATGGTTTCAGATTTGATCACGTCAACCTGAGCGTAACGCTCTTGTTTGTCGGTGATACGGTAAGCATCGCTCAGGCGGGATTCAGCCAGTGCAGCAACGCGCGCGTTCAGGGCGGCGTCAACCACTTCCGGCTGCCAGTCCCAACGCGGTTTACCGGCTTCTTTCACCAGGTCGTTGATGTTCTGAATAACAACCTGCTGCTGCTCGTGGCCAAAGACCACCGCGCCCAGCATCTGGTCTTCGCTCAGCAGTTCAGCTTCGGATTCAACCATCAGTACGGCCGCTTCGGTACCGGCAACCACCAGATCCAGTTTGCTGGACTTCAGCTCTTCCTGGGTTGGGTTCAGTACGTACTGGTCGTTGATGTAACCCACGCGAGCGGCGCCGATTGGGCCATTGAACGGAATACCGGACAGCGACAGCGCTGCGGAAGCGCCGATCATCGCGACGATATCCGGGTTAACCTGCGGGTTAACGGAAACGACGGTGGCAATAACCTGAACTTCGTTAACGAAGCCTTCCGGGAACAGCGGACGAACCGGGCGGTCAATCAGACGCGCGATCAGGGTTTCGCCTTCGCTTGGACGGCCTTCACGACGGAAGAAGCCACCCGGGATTTTACCGGCAGCGTAGGTACGCTCCTGGTAGTTAACAGTCAGCGGGAAGAAGTCCTGGCCCGGTTTCGCTTTTTTCTGACCCACAACGGTAACGAATACCGCGGTGTCATCCATGCTAACCATCACAGCGGCCGTTGCCTGGCGCGCCATCATGCCGGTCTCCAGGGTTACGGTGTGTTGGCCGTACTGGAATTTACGAACGATCGGATTAAGCAAAATTCTATCCTTTTATCTAAAAATGACGCCATATCCACGATATCGCGTCTGATGACCCGATCCTCTGCATCCTCGCGACTAATGACAACCTTTACCCGCCCCTGCGGATGAAGCCTCTCATTAGCCGCGCGAACCTCTGCATGAAGATCATTAATAGCAACAATACATGAGTTTTTAATGAATTGCTGCCGCCTGGTCGAAAAAAGGGGCCGTGAGGCCCCTTTTTCTGAAACTCGCAGAATTAGCGACGCAGACCCAGACGCTCGATCAGCGAAGAGTAACGTGCAACATCTTTACGTTTCAGGTAGTCGAGCAGTTTACGACGCTGAGAAACCATGCGCAGCAGACCACGACGGCTGTGGTGATCTTTTTTGTGCTCTGCAAAGTGACCCTGCAGGTGGTTGATCTGTGCAGTCAGCAGTGCAACCTGAACTTCAGTAGAACCGCTGTCGTTTGCGCCACGACCGAACTCAGAAACGATTTGTGCTTTAGCTTCAACGCTTAGAGACATTTTCAAACTCCAAAATTATAAGTAAAGAAAGGGTGCCGATCTCTAATTCAGCAACCCCTGATGCAACGCCCGAAAATGTTAAAACACTTTAGCGGACGTTAAGCGGCGATATTCTACTCGTAGCAGGCTTTTATCGCAACAAAAGCGCTCACTGCGGGTATTCCACCACCAAACGACGAGGCGCGACGCGGCCTTCATCGTCGATTTCGCCCATGCCGAGGAACTTGCCGGACTCGCTTTCCATCACCCGCACCAGCCCGTTAAGCGGCGCGCCTGACTGACGAACCGGATTACCGTTCTTAAAGTAGACCGCGGAAGTTTCTGGAATATGAACCAGCGGATAATCCGACGCCGGGCTGTCCATCGGCATCAACAGCGGGTCAAGCAGTTGAGCGGCTGGAATATCCTGCGCCGCCGCCTGTTCGACCAGCGCCTGCAGTTGCTCAAGAGTCACCATCCGCTCGACCGGATATTTGCTCACCGCCAGGCGACGCAGGAAAATCACGTGCGCGCCGCAGCCAAGCTTCTCGCCCAAATCATCGATAATCGTACGGATGTAGGTGCCTTTCGAACAGTGGATCTCAAGCTCCAGTTCATCTCCTTCATGGCGAATAAACAGCAGCTCATAGACCGTAATCGGCCGGGCTTCACGCGGAACCTCAATGCCCTGACGAGCGTATTCATACAGCTTTTTACCCTGATATTTCAGCGCCGAGTACATCGACGGCACCTGCTGCGTTTCGCCGCGGAAGCTATCCAGCGCCGCCGCCAGCTGTTCTTCGCTAAAGGTGAGCGGGCGTTCTTCTACCACCTGGCCATCGGCGTCGGAGGTATCCGTACGCTGACCAAGTTTGGCGATCACGCGATAACGCTTATCAGAGTCCAGCAGATACTGGGAAAACTTAGTCGCTTCGCCTAGACACACCGGCAGCATACCGGTCGCCAGTGGATCCAGCGCGCCGGTATGCCCAGCGCGGTTGGCGTTATAAATGCGTTTTACTTTCTGCAGCACATCGTTGCTGGAGGCGCCCTGAGGCTTATCCAGCAGCAATACGCCGTGCACGTCGCGGCCGCGACGACGAGGACGACTCATTAGTCCTCCTTGCTGTCGTCCGGGTTCACACGACGCTCATCGTCGTGTTTCACCACGCTGGTAACCAGATTGGACATGCGCATCCCTTCTACCAGCGAGTTGTCGTAGAAGAAAGTCAGTTCCGGCACGATGCGCAGGCGCATCGCTTTGCCCAGCAGAGAGCGGATAAAACCAGACGCTTCCTGCAGCGCTTTGATGCCCGCTTTCACCGCGGCTTCATCTTTGTCGTTGAGGAAGGTGACATACACTTTGGCATAGGCCAGGTCACGGGACATTTCTACGCCGGAAACGGTAGTCATCATGCCCAGACGCGGGTCTTTGATTTCACGCTGCAGGATGATGGCAATTTCTTTTTGCATCTCCTGGGCCACGCGCTGCGGGCGACCAAATTCTTTCGCCATAATAAATTCTCCAGAATAAAGACAAAAAAGGGGCCAAAAGCCCCTTTTTAAAATTATTGCCGGGTGGCGCTTCGCTTACCCGGCTTACGCTTAGCTATCTGACGATTAATCGATGCTACGCTGGATTTCGATGATTTCGAACACTTCGATCATATCGCCAACGCGAACGTCGTTGTAGTTCTTCACGCCGATACCACATTCCATGCCGTTACGGACTTCGTTAACGTCATCTTTGAAGCGGCGCAGGGATTCCAGCTCGCCTTCATAGATAACCACGTTGTCGCGCAGGACGCGGATTGGGTTGTGACGCTTAATCGTACCTTCGGTAACCATACAGCCCGCGATGGCGCCGAATTTCGGCGATTTGAAGACATCACGCACTTCAGCCAGACCAATGATCTGCTGTTTCAGTTCCGGAGACAGCATGCCGCTCATCGCCGCTTTCACTTCGTCGATCAGGTTATAGATGACGGAGTAGTAACGCAGATCCAGGCTTTCTGACTCGATAACTTTACGTGCGGAAGCATCGGCACGAACGTTGAAGCCAACCAGAATCGCGTTGGAAGCTGCAGCCAGGGTCGCGTCGGTTTCGGTGATACCACCTACGCCGGAACCGATGATCTTCACTTTCACTTCGTCGGTAGACAGTTTCAGTAAGGAATCGGAAATCGCTTCGACAGAACCCTGCACGTCCGCCTTCAGTACGATGTTCACTTCGTGAACTTCGCCTTCGGTCATGTTAGCGAACATGTTTTCCAGTTTAGATTTCTGCTGGCGAGCCAGTTTAACTTCACGGAATTTGCCCTGACGATACAGCGCAACTTCACGCGCTTTTTTCTCGTCACGAACGACGGTAACTTCATCACCCGCCGCCGGAACGCCGGACAGACCGAGGATTTCCACCGGAATGGACGGACCCGCTTCCAGCACTTCGCGACCCAGCTCGTCACGCATCGCACGTACGCGGCCATATTCAAAGCCACACAGTACGATATCACCCTTGTGCAGAGTACCTTCGCGAACCAGAACGGTAGCCACCGGGCCACGACCTTTGTCCAGGAAGGATTCGATGACCGCGCCGCTCGCCATACCGTTACGTACCGCTTTCAGCTCGAGAACTTCAGCCTGCAGCAGGATAGCGTTCAGCAGGTCGTCGATACCGGTACCGACTTTCGCTGATACTGGGATGAACTGCGCTTCGCCGCCCCACTCTTCCGGCATAACGCCGTACTGGGAGAGTTCGTTCTTCACGCGATCCATATCCGCTTCCGGCTTATCGATCTTGTTCACTGCAACTACTACCGGCACCTGCGCCGCTTTGGCGTGCTGGATAGCTTCCACAGTCTGCGGCATCACGCCGTCGTCTGCCGCCACGACCAGAACCACGATATCCGTCGCCTGCGCGCCACGAGCACGCATGGAGGTAAACGCGGCGTGGCCCGGGGTGTCCAGGAAGGTGATCATGCCGTTGTCGGTTTCTACGTGGTACGCACCGATGTGCTGGGTAATACCACCCGCTTCGCCGGAGGCAACCTTAGTAGAACGAATGTAGTCCAGCAGAGAGGTTTTACCGTGGTCAACGTGACCCATGATGGTCACTACCGGTGCGCGCGGTTCAGCCGCAGCGCCGGTGTCACGGTCGCTCATTACTGCTTCTTCCAGCTCGTTTTCACGACGCAGGATAACTTTGTGGCCCATCTCTTCGGCAACCAGCTGAGCGGTTTCCTGGTCGATGACCTGGTTGATGGTCGCCATCGCGCCCAGTTTCATCATCGCTTTGATGACCTGAGAACCTTTGACCGCCATTTTGTTGGCCAGCTCGCCAACGGTAATGGTTTCGCCGATCACAACATCACGGTTAACGGCCTGAGCCGGCTTCTGGAAGCCCTGCTGCAGAGAAGAACCTTTGCGATGTTTGCCGCCTTTACCGCCGCGAACGGCCGCACGGGCTTCTTCACGGTCAGCTTTCGATTCAGCGTGTTTGTTGCCTTTCTTCGCCGGGCGAGCAGCTTTGCTGTTACGGCCACGGCCGCGACCGCCTTCAACTTCACGATCGTTATCATCTTCAGCCTGACGCGCATGCTGAGACGTGGTTACGTGATAGTCGGTCGTTTCTTCTGGGGTTTCCGGAGTTTCACTCCAGTTTTTTTCATTTTCTTCAGCCATACGGCGTGCTTCTTCCGCTACACGGCGCGCTTCTTCTTCAAGTTTGCGGCGTGCTTCTTCTTCCGATTTGCGCTTCAGCTCCGCTGCTTCGTTCTCACGGCGGGTCTTTTCAGCCTGGGCGGTCTTGGTCATTTCGTCGGTATGTTGATTGCTCACTTTGTCTTTTTCCGCGGCTTCACGTTTCGCTTTTTCAGCGACTTCACGTTTAGCTTGTTCTGCGGCCTCACGTTCAGCTTTTAATTGCGCCTCGCGTTTAGCTGCTTCTTCAGCTTCACGACGGGCCTGCTCTTCCGCTTCACGCTGCGCCTGCTCTTCCGCGGCCAGGCGTTCAGCCTCTTGCGGATCGCGTTTCACAAAGGTGCGTTTCTTGCGGACTTCGATTTGTACCGATTTACTCTTTCCACCGGTACCTGGAATATTCAACGTGCTGCGCGTTTTACGCTGCAACGTCAGCTTGTCAGGCGCCGAGCCGTGTTCACGGTTCAGGTGCGTTAACAAGGTTTGCTTCTCTTGCGCGGTCACAGAATCATCAGCCGATTTGCGAATACCTGCATCAGCAAATTGCTGTATCAGGCGATCCACAGAGGTCTGAATTTCTGAGGCCAGCGCTTTAATAGTCACATCTGTCATGCTGTTCCTTCCTGCTACAGTTTATTACGCTTCGTCGCCGAACCAACAAATGTTGCGAGCAGCCATGATGAGTTCACCAGCTTTCTCGTCGGTCATACCTTCGATATCAGCCAGGTCATCAACGCCCTGTTCGGCGAGATCTTCCAGCGTACAAACACCACGGGCAGCCAGCTTAAACGCCAGAGCACGGTCCAAACCTTCCAGATTCAGTAAATCGTCGGCAGGTTTGTTGTCTCCCAGGCTTTCTTCCTGAGCCAGCGCCAGTGTAGTCAGTGCGTTTTTCGCACGCTCACGAAGTGCTTCAACGGTCGCTTCATCAAGGCCGTCGATTTCCAGCAGTTCTTTCATCGGCACATAGGCCAGTTCTTCCAGCGAGGAGAAGCCCTCTTCAACCAGTACGGTTGCGAAATCTTCATCAATATCGAGATATTTGGTGAAGGTATCGATAGCGGCATGGGCTTCAGCCTGGTGCTTAGCCTGCAGGTCATCAACGGTCATGACGTTGAGTTCCCAGCCGCTGAGCTGCGATGCCAGGCGGACGTTCTGACCGTTACGGCCGATCGCCTGCGCCAGGTTGCCTGCTTCTACCGCGATGTCCATGGTGTGTTTATCTTCATCCACCACGATGGACGCAACGTCAGCCGGCGCCATAGCGTTAATCACGAACTGCGCCGGGTTATCATCCCACAGGACGATATCGATGCGCTCGCCGCCAAGCTCGGTAGAAACCGCCTGAACGCGCGCGCCGCGCATACCTACGCAAGCGCCAACCGGGTCGATACGCTTGTCATTGGTTTTCACGGCGATTTTCGCACGAGAACCCGGATCGCGGGCTGCGGCTTTGATTTCCAGCACTTCTTCGCCAATTTCCGGCACTTCAATGCGGAACAGTTCGACCAGCATCTCCGGTTTGGAGCGAGTCACGAACAGCTGCGCGCCGCGCGCTTCCGGACGAACGGCGTACAGCACACCGCGAATACGGTCGCCCGGACGGAAGTTTTCACGCGGCAGCATATCTTCACGCAGGATCACGGCTTCAGCGTTGCTGCCCAGATCCAGAGTGATGTTGTCGCGGTTTACTTTTTTCACCACGCCGGTGATGATCTCACCTTCGTGCTCGCGGAACTGATCGACAACCATCGCGCGCTCAGCTTCACGTACTTTCTGTACGATAACCTGTTTAGCGGTCTGCGTGGTGATACGGTCGAAGGTGACAGATTCAATCTGATCTTCAACGTAGTCGCCGACGTTCATGCTTTCATCTTCGTAACGCGCCGCTTCCAGCGTGATCTCGCGAGTCGGTTGAGTCACCTCTTCAACCACCAGCCAGCGACGGAAGGTGTCGAAATCACCGCTTTTACGGTCGATTTCTACGCGAACGTCGATCTCTTGTTCGTATTTTTTCTTGGTCGCCGTTGCCAGAGCGCTTTCCAACGCTTCGAAAATCTTCTCGCGCGGCAGCGCTTTTTCGTTGGAAACGGCTTCAACAACAGCCAAAATTTCTTTGTTCATCGGGGCCTTTCACCTCAATCCAGACTGTTAAAAGTGGGGAACCAGGTTCGCCTTCTGGATGTTACTCAGCGCGAACACTTCATCTTTGCCTTCGACGGTTACCGTGATCATCTCACCGTCTACCGCTTTGATAATGCCCTGCCATTTACGACGGTTCTGTACCGCCATACGTAGCACCAGCGAAACTTCTTCACCGGTGAAACGTTGATAGTGTTCAGCAGTAAACATCGGACGGTCGAGACCAGGCGAAGAGACTTCCAGGTTGTAAGCGACGGTGATTGGATCTTCGACATCCATGACAGCACTGACCTGGTGGCTCACATCAGCACAATCATCAACATTGATGCCATCTTCACTATCAATATAGATGCGCAGTGTGGATGTGCGACCGCGAATAAATTCGATGCCGACCAGCTCAAAGCCAAGCGCTTCAACTGGCGCAGTGAGCATCTCTGTTAATTTTTGCTCTAATGTGGACAAACCCACCCCCAAGACATAAAAAAAGGGCGTATAGCCCAGTTATTCTGAAGTCAGATAACAAAAAACCCCGATAAATCGGGGCTTTAGATAACTGAACCCTGAGACCGCAATTGCGATCTGGAACACCTTCCAGAAGAATTCTTTCAAATCCGGCTACGAAGGACCTAGTCCTCACAGTATATTTGAAAAAGTACTTAATGGGAAAGTGGTTGCGGGGGCCGGATTTGAACCGACGACCTTCGGGTTATGAGCCCGACGAGCTACCAGGCTGCTCCACCCCGCGCCTGAAACGTGGCATATTTTACTCTTTCTGAGTAAAAGACGCAAATACTGCTGGGATTTGGTACCGAGGACGGGACATAAAATCGTGGTGAATTGTATCGATAAATCATATATTTTGTCAACATCCATTTTACACCACTCGCTTGCCGTTTATGCTGGCATTTCAGGCTTTTTTAGCAAAATCACCATCAGGCTCTTCCTGTCGCCAGCAAAAGATGATTAAATGAAAACTCACAATTAGTGCATAAAAATGCAAATTTGTTGTTGAGTCGAACTCACCACAGTCTATCTAGCAGGGTTTTATTTTATGACGACGATTCTTAAGCATCTCCCGGTTGGTCAACGTATTGGTATTGCTTTCTCTGGTGGACTGGATACCAGCGCCGCCCTGCTGTGGATGCGTAAAAAAGGCGCGGTTCCTTATGCATATACCGCGAACCTGGGCCAGCCTGACGAAGACGACTACGAGGCCATTCCGCGTCGTGCAAAAGAGTATGGCGCTGAAGGCGCTCGTCTGATTGATTGCCGCAAACAACTGGTGGCGGAAGGCATCGCGGCGATTCAGTGCGGCGCATTCCATAACACCACCGGCGGCTTAACCTATTTCAACACCACGCCGCTGGGCCGCGCCGTAACCGGCACCATGCTGGTTGCCGCGATGAAAGAAGACGGCGTCAACATCTGGGGCGACGGTAGCACTTATAAAGGCAACGATATCGAGCGTTTTTATCGCTACGGCCTGCTGACCAATGCGGAACTGCAGATTTACAAACCGTGGCTGGATAGCGACTTCATTGATGAACTGGGCGGCCGTCATGAAATGTCCGAGTTTATGATAGCCTGCGGCTTCGACTACAAAATGTCTGTCGAAAAAGCCTACTCCACCGACTCCAACATGCTGGGCGCGACGCACGAAGCGAAAGATCTCGAATTCCTTAATTCCAGCGTGAAAATCGTCAACCCGATTATGGGCGTGAAGTTCTGGGATGAAAGCGTAAAAATCGCCGCTGAAGAAGTGACCGTGCGTTTTGAACAGGGCCACCCGGTTGCGTTGAATGGCAAAACGTTCAGCGATGACGTCGAACTGATGCTGGAAGCTAACCGCATCGGTGGTCGCCACGGTCTGGGCATGAGCGATCAGATTGAAAACCGCATCATTGAAGCGAAAAGCCGCGGCATCTATGAAGCTCCGGGGATGGCACTGCTGCATATCGCCTACGAGCGCCTGCTGACCGGTATCCATAACGAAGATACCATTGAGCAATATCATGCTCATGGCCGCCAGTTGGGTCGCCTGCTCTATCAGGGTCGCTGGTTCGATTCCCAGGCGCTGATGCTGCGCGATTCGCTGCAGCGTTGGGTTGCCAGCCAGATCACCGGCGAAGTGACGCTGGAACTGCGTCGCGGCAACGACTACTCAATCCTGAATACCGTTTCAGACAATCTGACCTATAAAGCAGAGCGTCTGACCATGGAAAAAGGCGATTCTATGTTTACCGCTGAAGATCGTATCGGCCAGTTGACCATGCGCAACCTGGACATTACCGATACCCGTGAGAAGCTCTTCGGCTATGCCCAATCCGGGCTGCTCAGCGCATCTTCCGCCACCGGTCTGCCACAAGTTGAAAACCTGGAAAATCGCGATAAATAAACCGCGAAGCCAAACTCTCCAGCCGGCGCTAACCCGCCGGCTTTTTTATTTCCGCAATAAATCCTAAATGACAACCCTACTTTATCGTTATAGTTTATGGCATCACTATTTTTAATAATCACCATCTATAATTTATCGAATACCTGTACTCTTATACCGAGAGGATCGCAATGAATATTAAACCTCCCGTTCGGCCGCAAGAGGCGATCAATCGTCTGATGGCGCTGCTGGAACCGTATGCCACGCCAATAAATATGGTCGCAAGGAAAAGGCTTAGCTGGGAATATAAAGGCAAAATCCAGCTCTATCTGTTTAAGAAAGGTGAGTTATCTATTTTTCGCTCATCGGACAGATTACTCATGGTCACCGTCTATGAACCGCACCTGTTTGGCGTAGCCGAGATGCTGCAGCCCAGCCGTAGCCACGGCCTTCGCGCGGAAGTCGACACGGAGATCCTGCGGATTGACAGCGACAAAGCCATGCAACTCATCAGTGAGCATAACATGTGGGAAGAGGTCACCCGGCTGCTGGCTTACCACACCTCTTATTTGGTGTATCGCGACGATTTAGTATTACAACAGCGGACTTATTCGGTCATTCGTAATCATTTAATGGAAATGTTACTCCTTCCGGAAGAAACCCGATTGCGGGTATCCATGCTGGAATATATTCAGGACCGCACACACCTGTCGCGCAGCAGCATTCTGAATGTGTTATCAGCGTTGAAAAAGGGTGGCTATATCGAGTTTGCCCGCGGTGGTTATTTACAGAGTATCACCTCCCTGCCTGAGAAGTTTTAATCCCCTATCGACCCTGCCACTTATCGCCCCACCATTGTTTAAAATTAAACATATAAACGGTAACGGTGGGCGATAAATGCTTTTATTCTGCACATAACTATTAAACCAGAAACCCGTTAATTTTTGCCCGAACGCTCGTATCGGGCATTTTTTTACCCGAAGGAATACGAATAATGAGCATGTTCAGACTGAAATCCATCCTGCTTATCGCCGCCCTGAGCGCCAGCAGCGCCGCCTTCGCTTCCGTTAGTCTTCACGGTGAAGCCGGTTCAGAATTCACCAACTTATCAGCCAGCTTTAATCCGCAGTCTCCCGGAATGACCTTTAACGGTAACTGGGCGCATAGCGATAACGATGGCGATACGGTGGGATTAGGTATGGGTTATAACTTCGATCTGGGTCCGTTCCTGCTGACGGCCGGCGGTAAAGCGGTATACCTGAATCCGAACGATGGCGATGAAGGCTATGCGATTGCCCTCGGCGGCGGCGCTCAGCTACCGCTTGGCGATTTCTTTACCTTGTTCGGTGAGACTTATTATTCCCCGGATTCCATGTCCAGCGGCGTTGATGAATATCTCGAAGCCAATGCCGGCTTACGCGTGAATATCATCAAATCCATGAGCATCGAAGCGGGCTATCGCTACATTGATATGGCGGGGAAACATGACCACCGCGATAACGTCCTGGCGGATGGCGCCTATGCAGGTTTCAATTTCCGTTTCTAAGTTCGACAAAAGGGATTGCCTACCGGCAATCCCTCCTTATTATGCGACTGATGGGATGGTTTTCAGCAGCTTATTAATTTCCTGCAAGCCTGCCATATTGTTCTCTTTACGGTAGACATCGTTCATCGACGCCATTTGCTCAAGTTTGGTTAACGCACCGTAGACTTGAAACGCCTCGCTATCCTTATCAAAGACATCCCGTTTATCCACATCCTGTAAATAGTTGCTTTTAAGCGACTGGCTTAACTTGCTGATGAGTAGACTGTTATCCTTAAAACAGTTAACGACCGTTGATGATTCCGGCGCGGGCGCGGAATTATTAATAACCGGCACCTGTAGGGTATTCAACGTGTCTACTGTTTCTGGCGACGAATGGCTGCTGCATCCGGCCAGGCCCAACATACCGGCAATGATAACTACTTTTAAAGTACGCATGGCGTCACTGAACCTCGTCAAAATTGATGAGGGCGACTTTAGCGATTTCACGGGGTTCAAAACCAGCGGAGTGTTGTTTATAAATAAACAGCCAACAAGAAGGACAAAAACAAAAAAAGACGCTTTTCAGCGTCTTTTTTCTGGAATATTGGTACCGAGGATGGGACTCGAACCCACAAGCCCGTTAGGGCACTACCACCTCAAGGTAGCGTGTCTACCAATTCCACCACCTCGGTACAGAATACTTAGTGCGGGATATCGCTGGCCGGCTGAGCCGGTGCAGTTGGCTGAGTCTGCTCAGATTTCGGCGCACTCAGGTTATCCCACTCGCTTCCTTTATTGGTCTTGTTGCTGTTGATATTACCCAGCGCCAGACTGATGATGAAGAACAGCGCGGCCAGAATGCCGGTCATACGGGTCATGAAGTTACCAGAACCGCTAGAACCAAACAACGTGCCAGAAGCGCCTGCTCCGAAGGAGGCTCCCATGTCAGCGCCTTTACCTTGCTGCAGCATGATCAGGCCAACAAGGGCAATCGCTACAATAAGGAAAATTACTAAAAGAGCTTCGTACATAATCAACCTGTTCCTTGCGGATTCGCCGCATACCAAGTGCTTCACCAATAAAGCGGGACGTTTTAATATTTCCCACTGAAGCGGGTGTGAATACTAACCAAAGCGAATAACCTTCGCAAGGGCAATTTTGGCGTATTGTATCAACTGCGGAAAAAAACAGCAAAAAGCGTTTTTATATGCTTAAAAAGGCAGCAAGAGCCGCCTTTTTAATCACTTAGCTGCGATAGTTATACGCTTTTGACCGCATCGGCGATACGGTGGGCAAATTCCTTCACCTGCGCTTCATGCTCGCCTTCAACCATCACGCGGATCAGCGGTTCAGTACCGGATTTACGCAGCAGCACGCGTCCACGGTTCCCCAGCGCAGCTTCTACTTCGGCAGTCACCGCTTTCACGCTTTCATGCTCCAGCGGATTGCCGCTGCCTTCGGTAAAGCGCACATTGACCAGAATCTGCGGGAACATTTTCATTCCGCTGCACAGATCGTGCAGGCTCATATGATTGCGCACCATCGCCGCCACCACCTGCAGGCTGGCGACAATGCCATCGCCGGTGGTGGTTTTGTCCAGCAGGATCACGTGGCCGGAGTTTTCCGCGCCAATGCGCCAGCCTTTTTCCTGCAGTTTTTCCAGCACGTAACGGTCACCCACTTTCGCGCGGGTAAACGGAATGCCAAGCTGCTTAAGCGCCAGCTCAAGACCCATGTTGCTCATCAGCGTGCCGACTGCGCCACCGCGCAGCTGGCCCTGACGTAGGCCTTCACGGGCGATAATATAGAGGATCTGATCGCCATCGACTTTATTACCTTCATGGTCAACCATGATGACGCGATCGCCATCGCCGTCATAGGCAATACCCAGATCGGCTTTTTCCGCCAGTACGCGAGCCTGCAGCGCGCGTACATCGGTTGCGCCAACCTCTTCGTTAATGTTCAGCCCATCAGGTTCACAGCCCATCGCGATAACCTGCGCGCCCAATTCGCGGAATACATTCGGCGCAATGTGGTAAGTCGCGCCGTGGGCGCAATCCACCACCACCTTCAGCGAGCCGAGGCTCAGCTCATTCGGGAAGGTGCCTTTGCAAAACTCAATATAGCGGCCGGCGGCATCGACGATACGGCTGGCTTTCCCAAGCTCAGCGGAATCAACGCAGGTCAGCTCTTTTTCCATTTCTGCTTCAATCGCTTCTTCGACGTCATCCGGAAGCTTAGTGCCTTCGATGGAAAAGAATTTAATACCGTTGTCGTAGAAAGGGTTATGAGAGGCAGAGATGACGATTCCCGCTTCAGCGCGGAAGGCGCGGGTCAGATAGGCGATAGCCGGCGTCGGCATAGGGCCGGTAAACGAGGCGGACAAACCCGCAGCCGCCAGGCCAGCTTCCAGCGCGGATTCCAGCATATAGCCAGAAATTCGCGTGTCTTTGCCGATAATGATTTTACGTGAACCATGGCGTGCCAGCACTTTGCCTGCCGCCCAACCCAGCTTCAGCACGAACTCAGGTGTAATAGGTGCGTCGCCAACGCGGCCACGAATACCATCGGTGCCAAAATATTTGCGGTTACTCATAACGTTTATTTTCCTTAGCGGCCAGGGTGGCTTCCACCACGCGCAGCGCTTCTACCGTTTCTTTGACATCATGGACGCGAATTATCTGCGCGCCCTGCATTGCAGCAATGACTGCGCAGGACAAGCTGCCGCTCAGCCGTTCCGACGGCCCTACGTTCAACAGCTGACCCACCATCGACTTACGCGACATCCCCACCAGCAGCGGAAGCCCAAAATGATGGAACTCCCCTAGTCGGGCAAGCAGTTCATAGTTATGGGAAAGATTTTTACCGAATCCGAATCCCGGGTCGAGCAACAATTTTTCTTTTGCGATCCCCGCCTGTTCGCAGCGCACAATGTGTTCAGCAAAAAAACGGTCAACATCGGCAAAAACATCTTCGTACTTCGGCGCTTCCTGCATCGTTTTCGGCTGCCCCTGCATATGCATCAGGCACACCGGTAGCCCGGTTTGCGCGGCGGCCTGCAGGGCGCCAGGCTCGGTTAATGAACGGATATCGTTAATGATATGTGCGCCAGCGCGCGCGGATTCGCGGATGACCTCGGCTTTCGAGGTATCAACCGAGATCCAGACTTCAAAACGCTGTGCAATTGCCTCAACCACCGGGATCACCCGCGCCAGCTCTTCCTCGACGCTGACATCCGCCGCGCCAGGTCGGGTTGATTCACCGCCGATATCAATAATAGTCGCCCCGGCGTTAATCATCAGGTTGGCATGCTTAACCGCTTCAATCAGTGAATTGTGGCTGCCGCCATCGGAGAAGGAATCCGGCGTAACGTTAAGGATCCCCATCACATGCGGATGGGAGAGATCGAGCGTTGACCCCTGGGCGTGTAATTGCATGTTTTCTTTCCGCTATGGTTTATACAGTTGTAGTACGGACAGGGCTCGGCCCGCACCATCTTAGAGATTCTGGCGGTGACATCATTCAATTCCTCAAGAGGATAATGAAGCACCGGCGTTTAAATATTCAAAAAATGAATATTATCAGACAGACGGCTCATCCGCGCGTGTTGCAGCCGCCGCCATCCCGAAAACATTTTACGCGATGGACGATAGCACGCCATCGCCATAGTTATGTTCTGAAAGAGGATCCCGCGCAGCCGGTAAAGACGGGCGTATAAAAACAAAAGGGCCGCAGCGGATTAGGCTGCGGCCCTTATTAGTCAGAGCGCTTTAGCAAAGCGTGGAGACTTATTTGTCGCCCAGCTGTTCCGACATGGTATTGCCCGGGTTCGGCGTACGCGGCTCATCAACCGGACGCGGCGCCGTCGGGGTGCCATTGTTGCCAGAGTTGTTAGAAGAACCAGGTTCTTCCCAACCCGCCGGCGGACGAACATCGCGACGAGCCATCAGGTCGTCAATCTGCGGCGCATCGATGGTCTCATATTTCATGAGCGCATCTTTCATCGCGTGCAGAATATCCATGTTGTCGTTCAGCAGCTGGCGAGCACGACCGTAGTTACGCTCAATCAGCGATTTCACTTCCTGGTCGATGATGCGCGCGGTTTCATCAGACATATGCTTCGCTTTCGCGACGCTACGGCCGAGGAACACTTCGCCCTCTTCTTCGGCATACAGCAGCGGGCCGAGTTTGTCAGAGAAGCCCCACTGGGTGACCATGTTACGCGCCAGGTTAGTCGCAACTTTAATATCGTTGGACGCGCCGGTAGAAACATGTTCCGCACCGTAGATAATCTCTTCAGCCAGACGCCCGCCGTACAGAGTGGAGATCTGACTTTCCAGTTTCTGACGGCTGGCGCTGATAGCATCGCCTTCCGGCAGGAAGAAGGTCACACCCAGCGCACGGCCGCGCGGGATAATCGTCACTTTGTGTACCGGATCGTGCTCTGGTACCAGACGGCCGATAATCGCGTGGCCCGCTTCGTGGTATGCGGTCGATTCTTTCTGCGCTTCCGTCATCACCATGGAGCGACGTTCCGCACCCATCATGATTTTGTCTTTCGCTTTTTCGAACTCAACCATCGAGACGACGCGTTTGTTGCCACGGGCAGCAAACAGGGCTGCTTCGTTCACCAGGTTCGCGAGGTCAGCACCGGAGAAACCAGGAGTACCACGGGCAATAATTGCCGCGTCGATATCCGGCGCCAGCGGTACGCGACGCATGTGAACTTTAAGGATCTGCTCACGACCACGAACATCCGGCAGACCAACGACAACCTGACGGTCGAAACGGCCAGGACGCAGCAGTGCCGGGTCCAGAACGTCCGGACGGTTAGTCGCGGCGATAACGATGATACCTTCGTTACCTTCGAAGCCGTCCATCTCAACCAGCATCTGGTTAAGGGTCTGTTCACGCTCATCGTGACCACCGCCAAGACCGGCGCCACGCTGGCGACCGACGGCGTCGATTTCATCGATGAAGATGATGCAAGGCGCTGCTTTCTTAGCTTGTTCGAACATGTCGCGTACGCGAGACGCGCCGACACCCACAAACATTTCTACGAAGTCAGAACCGGAAATAGTAAAGAACGGCACTTTGGCTTCGCCGGCGATAGCTTTCGCCAGCAGCGTTTTACCGGTACCCGGAGGGCCGACCATCAGGACGCCTTTCGGGATTTTACCGCCCAGCTTCTGGAAACGGCTCGGTTCGCGCAGATATTCAACCAGCTCGCCCACTTCCTCTTTCGCTTCGTCGCAACCGGCAACGTCAGCAAAGGTGGTTTTGATCTGGTCTTCGGTCAGCATTCGGGCCTTGCTCTTGCCGAAGGACATCGCGCCCTTTCCGCCGCCGCCCTGCATCTGACGCATAAAGAATATCCAGACGCCGATCAGTAGCAGCATCGGGAACCAGGAAATGAAGATGGAAGCCAGCAGGCTCGGTTCTTCCGGCGGTTCGCCAACCACTTTGACGTTTTTAGTCAACAGGTTGTCGAGCAGCTTCGGATCGTTAACCGGAATGTAAGTCGTGTAACGGTTACTATCTTTCTTGGTAACGTTGATCTCACGTCCGTTGATACGCGCTTCGCGAACCTGGTCCTGATTGACCTCTTGCAGGAAGGTAGAATAATCCACCTTGCGGCCATTCGACTCGCTGGGCCCAAAGCTCTGGAATACTGACATCAGCACAACGGCAATGACCAGCCAGAGTATTAGGTTTTTCGCCATGTCACTCAAGGGATTAACCTCTTATTACAACTGTGTTAAAAACAGCGTCAGGATACTCTATATCCAGCGTCTTTCAAACTTTCGTTTGAAATCTACCGGTTATGGTTTACGCCCGGTCGCTACAATATACACTTCACGCGAACGAGCGCGGGAAGAGTCCGGCTTACGAACTTTGACCTTCGTAAACAGGGAGCGAATTTCTCTAAGATACTCATCGAAGCCTTCGCCCTGGAACACCTTCACAACAAAACTACCACCTGGCGCTAATACATCACGAGACATTTCAAGCGCCAGTTCTACCAGATA
Organism: Klebsiella sp. 141161; assembly: GCF_050600815.1. NCBI lineage: Bacteria > Pseudomonadati > Pseudomonadota > Gammaproteobacteria > Enterobacterales > Enterobacteriaceae > Klebsiella > Klebsiella sp. 141161. The sequence goes on from NZ_JAQIRN010000002.1 coordinate 690,829, forward strand.
CATAGCCCGGGGAATATCCACCGCCGGTGTTCCGCACATATTCGGCGCCATATCGGACATGACAACTTGTACTTTACTGTCGCCTACTCGCTCAAGTAACGCTTTCAGGACTAATTCATCACGAAAATCGCCCTGAAGGAAGTCCACACCGACGATTGGATCCATTGGTAAAAGATCGCAAGCGATGATGCGGCCGCTGTTTCCGATCTGCGTAACCGCGTATTGCGACCAGCCACCGGGAGCAGCGCCGAGATCGACTATCGTCATCCCCGGCTTAAAAATCTTGTCACTTTGCTGTATTTCATCAAGTTTAAACCAGGCACGGGAACGTAACCCCTTTTTCTGTGCCTGTTGAACATATTTATCGCTAAAGTGTTCCTGAAGCCAGCGGCTTGAGCTGGCAGAACGCTTTTTACCTGTCATTTAACATTCCCATTCGGGTTCATCGTACTTTACTGCGTAAAAATCGACGCGGTAGTTTGGCGATATATGGGAGATGGCGGTAGAATGACCCGTTTTCAATCCCAACGTAAGCAAAAAAATACGATGAATCTGAGTACTAAACAAAAACAGCACCTGAAAGGTCTGGCACATCCGCTCAAGCCGGTAGTTATGCTTGGCAATAATGGTTTGACCGAAGGGGTACTGGCCGAGATCGAACAAGCGTTAGGGCACCATGAGCTCATCAAGGTGAAGATCGCCTCAGAAGATCGCGAAACTAAAGCCTTGATCGTGGAAGCCATCGTGCGTGAAACCGGCGCCTGTAACGTACAGGTCATCGGTAAAACGCTGGTTCTGTACCGCCCAACGCCAGAGCGTAAAATCTCGCTGCCACGCTAAGAATATCCTGAATCCCGACACAACATTGTGTAAAACGAGGGATTTCTGTGGCCAGGCGAGCAAAATGCCATGCTCCTGACGTTGATAAAAGGCCGCTATGCGGCCTTTTTCCTTTCTTTACAATCTATAAACATCGTAGCGGGAAATACGCCTTACAGGTATTCAACCTTGGTAATTTCGTATTCCACTTCACCACCCGGGGTACGGATAGTGACGACGTCATCCTGCTCTTTGCCGATCAGGCCGCGGGCGATCGGTGAATTCACAGAGATCAGATTCTGTTTAAAATCCGCTTCGTCATCGCCCACGATGCGGTAAGTCTGCTCTTCGTCGTTATCCAGGTTCAGCACGCTGACCGTAGAGCCGAAAATCACGCGGCCATTATTCGGCATCTTAGTGATATCGATAACCTGCGCATTCGACAGTTTTGCTTCGATATCCTTGATACGACCTTCGCAGAAGCCCTGCTGTTCGCGGGCGGCGTGGTATTCCGCATTCTCTTTCAGATCGCCGTGCTCACGCGCCTCAGCGATAGCAGCAATAATCTCTGGACGACGTACGGACTTCAGGAAATCCAGTTCTTCGCGCAGTTTTTCTGCGCCACGTAAGGTCATCGGAATAGCTTGCATTTGTTATACCTCTTTATCATTCCTTCATGGAACGGACGGAGTCGTTCCGCCATCGGTCACGTCTTAGCCATGGCCGAAGCAAAAAGAAAACCGACCCGGGAAACACTCCCCAGGTCAGCAGCAATTTTCAATTTGATACGCATTTTACCCTGAAGTTCACTATGGGTCATCGTTTACTTTACAGGGCGATGCACCGTAGTATGACGGCTTGGTTTCAGGTTGTTAGCGCGAGATTATGCGATTTCCCAGATTTATCATCGGATTGACTGCCGGTATAGCGCTTAGCGCTCAGGCCGCGAATATTGACGAGTACATCAGCCAGCTTCCTGCCGGCGCGAACCTTGCCTTCATGGCGCAAAAGGTTGGCTCCCCGACGCCGGAGATAGACTTTCACAGCCAGCAGATGGCGCTGCCTGCCAGTACCCAGAAGGTGATCACCGCGCTGGCCGCGTTGTTGCAGCTGGGGCCGGACTTCCGCTTCACTACGACGCTGGAAACCAAAGGTTCCCTTGACGGCGGCGTGCTGAAAGGCGACCTGATTGCCCGCTTCGGCGGCGATCCGACGCTAAAGCGTCAGGATATCCGCAACATGGTGGCGTCGCTGAAAAAAGCCGGCGTGCAGCGCATTGAAGGTAATGTGCTTATCGATACCTCGGTTTTCGCCAGCCACGATAAAGCCCCCGGCTGGCCATGGAATGACATGACGCAGTGCTTCAGCGCCCCGCCAGCGGCAGCGATCGTTGATCGTAACTGTTTCTCCGTCTCGCTCTATAGCGCACAGAAACCCGGAGATTTGGCCTTTATCCGCGTGGCCTCTTACTATCCGGTCACCATGTTCAGCCAGGTGCGGACGCTGGCGCGCGGCTCCGCAGAAGCGCAGTACTGCGAGCTGGACGTCGTACCAGGCGATCTCAACCGCTACACCCTCACTGGCTGCCTGCCGCAGCGCAGCGAACCGCTACCGCTGGCGTTCGCCATTCAGGACGGCGCAGGCTATGCAGGTGCGATCCTGAAAGCTGAGCTCACCGATGCGGGTATTACCTACAGCGGCACTCTCTTGCGCCAGACCCTGGCCAACGATCCGGGCACCGTGCTGGCGACGACCCAATCAGCGCCGTTGCACGATCTTCTGCGCATCATGCTGAAGAAATCCGATAACATGATTGCTGATACGGTGTTTCGTACTATCGGCCACGCGCGGATGGGCGTGCCGGGAACCTGGCGCGCAGGTTCCGACGCGGTGCGGCAAATCCTGCGCCAGCAGGCGGGTATTGACCTCGGTAACACGATTATCGCCGATGGCTCAGGCCTGTCCCGACACAACCTTATCGCGCCGGCGACGATGATGCAGGTATTGCAGTACATCGCTCAGCACGATAACGAGCTCAACTTTATCTCGATGTTGCCGCTTGCCGGACACGATGGTTCACTGCAGTATCGCGCCGGTCTTCATCAGGCGGGCGTAGACGGTAAGGTTTCGGCGAAGACCGGTTCTCTGCAGGGGGTATATAACCTGGCAGGTTTCATCACCACCGCCAGCGGGCAAAAGATGGCTTTCGTGCAGTACCTCTCCGGCTACGCGGTGCCGCCGGGTGACCAGCGCAACCGCCGCATACCATTGGTGCGCTTCGAAAGTCGACTGTATAAAGATTTGTACCAGAACAACTAAAAACAAAAGGGCCGCATTGGATGATGCGGCCCTTTTTACTCAGGATTAACGTTTGTAGATGAATTCGACGCCTTCTTCGTCGTCTTCGTCCCAGTCGTCATCCCAGTCTTCGTCATCTTCTTCCAGTTCGGCTTCTTCAAGCTGCTGACGGTGATAGTCGTCCCACATGAACTCGACTTTCTCCGGCTTCTGCTCTTCTTCCGCCTGCACGATTGGGTTTTCGATGATAAAGGTCATCACGTCCCAGCACAGGTCTTTAACGCCCTGCTGGCTGGCCGCGGAGATCAGATAGAATTTATCTTCCCAACCCAGCGCTTCGGCGATGGCCTTCGCTTTGGCTTCAGCCTCCGCTTTGTCCATCAGGTCAATCTTGTTGAAGACCAACCAGCGCGGTTTAGAGGCCAGCTTCTCGCTGTATTTCTCCAGTTCGCCGATGATAATGCGCGCATTCTCAACCGGATCGGAACCGTCGATAGGCTCGATGTCGATAAGATGCAGCAGCACGCGGCAGCGCTCGAGGTGCTTAAGGAAGCGAATACCAAGGCCAGCGCCTTCCGCCGCGCCCTCAATCAGCCCCGGAATATCGGCGACCACAAAGCTCTTCTCGTTGTCCATACGCACCACGCCCAGGCTCGGCACCAGGGTGGTAAATGGATAATCGGCTACTTTCGGCTTCGCCGCGGAGACCGCGCGAATGAAGGTGGATTTACCGGCATTCGGCATCCCCAGCATCCCCACGTCGGCCAGCAGCATCAGTTCGAGCTGCAGATCGCGCTTATCGCCCGGCGTACCCATGGTTTTCTGACGCGGGGTACGGTTAACGGATGATTTGAAGCGCGTGTTGCCCAGACCGTGCCAGCCGCCTTTTGCGACCATTAAACGCTGACCGTGCTTGGTCATATCGCCCATGGTCTCGCCGGTCCCCTGGTCGATGACGCGGGTCCCTACAGGCACTTTCACCGTAACATCTTTACCGCGTTTACCGGTGCAGTCGCGGCTCTGACCGTTCTGTCCGCGTTCTGCGCGGAAAGATTTTTCGAATCGATAGTCGATCAGGGTGTTGAGGTTCTCGTCCGCTTCCAGCCAAACGTCGCCGCCGTCACCGCCATCACCGCCGTCAGGGCCGCCTCGCGGAATATATTTTTCGCGGCGGAAGCTAACGCAACCATTGCCGCCGTCACCTGCTACGACCAGGATCGTTGCTTCATCTACAAACTTCATTTTACTCTCCGTAAATCATTCGCCTGAGCGGGGCAGCGGTACAACCGCCTCTCGCTTGCGCCAACGTCCCCAAAGACGATGGCCAATGGCGGAATACATCGCGCCCGCAACCACGACAAACGCACCGAGATAACCAATCAGGTTTAACATCGGTCTGGCGAAAACATCGGGCCAGGCCATTGATAATAAATCAGAAAACAGTAGCGTAAACAGTGGCGTTAAGGTAATTAACGCGCTGACCTGCGCCGCCTGCCAGCGCGCCATGGCTTCCGCCAGCGCCCCGTAGCCGACCAGGGTATTCAGCCCGCAAAAAATCAGGCAAGCCAGTTGCCAGTCGCTCAGTTGGGAGATAACCCCCGGTTTAGCGAGCGGCAGTAAAGCAATCGTACATAAAGTGTACAGCAAAAATAGTATCTGCTGTGATGCCAGGCGCCGCAATAACACCTTTTGCGCGACTCCGTAGCTTACCCACACCGTTGCCGCTGCGACACCAAAAATTACCCCCCACGTGTAGTCCGTGAGACGGGTAAAGATTTCAATCAGGCTGGTGTTGAAGAACATCACCAGCCCGCTGAGCAACATCAGCGCCCCCACAACCTGGGTACCACGCATGCGCTCTTTCAGAATCACAACGCTTGCCACCATCATACCGACCGGCGATAGCTGGCCGATGACCTGGGAGGCCGTTGGACTGAGATATTGCAGGGAAGAGCTGAACAGAATGAAGTTACCGAACAAACCGCCGGTAGCAATCGCTAATAAAACCAACCAGCGCGGCTTGCGAAAAATTCGCAGCGGCGGCAGCTTGCCTTTGATGGCGAGGATCGCGCCAAGACCAATACTGGCCATCAAAAAGCGATAAAAGACCACCGTTGGCGGCTCCATCACTTCGAGAACCTGCTTCATTGCAATTGGCAGTGCTCCCCAACACATCGCGGTGGTTAGCGCCAAAAGAATGCCAATGCCGGCCTGCTGCTTCATGATGCCCGTTTTCCCTGCAGAAATTTTTTCCGGGATTCTAATGTAAAAAGCCCCGCAACGTGTTGCGGGGCTTTCATCCGTCACCAGGACGCGAAAAACTTATTCAGCAACGATGCTGATGAATTTACGGTTTTTCGGGCCTTTAACTTCGAACTTGACTTTACCGTCAGTCAAAGCGAACAGAGTGTGGTCACGGCCGCAACCAACGTTGGTGCCAGCGTGGAATTTAGTACCACGTTGACGAACGATGATGCTACCTGCCAGAACTGCTTCACCGCCGAAACGTTTTACGCCCAGACGTTTAGCTTCTGAATCGCGACCGTTACGAGTCGAGCCGCCAGCCTTTTTATGTGCCATTTAAATCTACTCCCTCAAGTCTTAGGCGCTGATGCCAGTGATTTTCACATCAGTGAACCACTGACGGTGGCCTGCTTGCTTACGATAGTGTTTACGACGACGAAACTTAACGATTTTAACTTTCTCGCCACGACCGTGAGCAACAACTTCAGCTTTGATCACGCCGCCCTCAACGAAAGGAACGCCGATCTTGATTTCTTCACCGTTTGCGATCATCAGAACTTCAGCGAATTCAACAGCTTCGCCAGTTGCGATGTCCAGCTTTTCCAGGCGAACGGTCTGACCTTCGCTTACTCGGTGTTGTTTACCACCACTTTGGAAAACCGCGTACATATAAAACTCCGCTTCCGCGCACCTCTTCGTGTGATTCAGAGTGCGCTATAAATATTCACAATAGGGCGCGAATATTACGCAAAACGCGACCCTTTGACAAGAGCGATCATCGATCAACGCAGAAAAAAAACACAACTTTCACGCTAACGTTTATCTGCGCTGATTTTTCAGTACAATCATATCTTCTTTTAATTCTATCTTAATCCTTCTGTGATCCCACCTGGATTCGCGGTAACAGGACATTTGGCCCGGCTTTTGCGATGAATTTAGAAAAAATCAATGAGTTAACCGCGCAGGATATGGCGGGTGTCAATGCGGCAATCCTTGAGCAGCTCAACTCAGATGTTCAGCTTATCAATCAGTTAGGCTACTACATCGTCAGCGGAGGCGGTAAACGTATTCGTCCGATGATCGCCGTGCTTGCAGCTCGCGCGGTCGGCTATCAGGGGAATGCGCACGTCAACATTGCCGCACTGATCGAATTTATTCATACCGCGACCCTACTGCATGACGACGTCGTCGACGAGTCCGATATGCGCCGCGGCAAGGCGACGGCCAATGCCGCATTCGGCAATGCCGCCAGCGTACTGGTGGGCGACTTTATCTACACCCGCGCCTTCCAGATGATGACCCGTCTCGGTTCGCTGAAGGTGCTGGAAGTGATGTCGGAAGCCGTAAACGTCATCGCCGAAGGCGAAGTCCTGCAGTTGATGAACGTCAACGACCCGGATATCACGGAAGAGAACTATATGCGGGTCATCTACAGTAAGACCGCCCGTCTGTTCGAAGCCGCTTCGCAGTGTTCCGGCATCCTGGCTGGTTGCAGCGCGGAAGAAGAGCAGGCGCTGCAGGATTATGGCCGTTACCTCGGCACCGCGTTCCAGCTGATTGACGATCTGCTGGATTACAGTTCCGATGGCGAACGCCTTGGCAAAAACGTCGGTGATGACCTGAACGAAGGCAAACCAACGCTGCCTCTGCTGCACGCGATGCATCACGGTACCCCGGATCAGGCGGCGATGATTCGCGGCGCTATCGAGCAGGGGAACGGGCGCCATTTGCTTGACGCGGTACTTGAAACCATGGCGGCCTGCGGTTCGCTGGAGTGGACGCAGAAACGTGCGGAAGAAGAAGCCGATAAAGCTATCGCCGCGCTGCAGGTTCTGCCGGATACGCCGTGGCGCGAGGCGCTCATCGGCCTTGCCCATATCGCCGTTCAGCGCGACCACTAATCCCCCCTTTCTCCCGCGCGCATTGCGCGGGAGAGTTCCAATAAAATCCAATATCCTTCAAATGACGCCAGAAACCTTAATATATTCTGAATATACAGGAACAATAAGGGAACTTGTTAAAACCATATAAGAACCAGGGTATAGTATTCCAGCCGTCCGTATTGACGCGCAGACAGTTATCACCGGGAGAATTTATGGATAAGTTCATCGACTGGCATTCAGCGGATATTATTGCCGGCCTTCGCAAAAAGGGGACGTCGCTCGCAGCTGAGTCGCGACGTCACGGTTTAAGCTCTTCTACGCTTGCCAACGCGCTAACCCGTCCGTGGCCAAAGGGCGAATTGATTATTGCTAACGCGCTGGGAACCGAGCCGTGGGTTATCTGGCCATCGCGTTATCACGATCCCATTACCCATCAGTTCATCGACAGAACGCAGATGATGCGTCAGAAGAGAAATAAGACCTAATGTGAGGGAGAGCTCGATAACAGCCCCCGGACGGACGTCAGAGGGCTGCTACCGAAGCGGGATTACTCGCCTTTGACGCGTTCGATATTCGCGCCCAGAGCCTGCAGTTTATCTTCGATGCGCTCATAGCCGCGATCGATGTGATAGATACGGTCGACGATGGTCGTCCCTTCCGCAATACAACCCGCCAGCACCAGGCTTGCAGATGCACGCAGGTCGGTCGCCATGACCTGTGCGCCAGACAGCTTCGCGACACCATGGCAAATCGCGGTATTGCTTTCAATTTCCGCGTGCGCGCCCATACGGATCAGTTCCGGAATGTGCATGAAGCGGTTTTCGAAGATGGTTTCGGTGATAACGCCAGTCCCTTCAGCCACCAGGTTCAACAAAGTGAACTGAGCCTGCATGTCGGTTGGGAAACCCGGGTGCGGCGCGGTACGCACGTTGACCGCTTTCGGACGGTTACCGTGCATATCGAGGCTAATCCAGTCTTCACCGACTTCAATATCCGCGCCAGCTTCACGCAGCTTCGCCAGTACCGCATCCAGGGTATCCGGCTGCGCATGGCGGCACATAATTTTACCGCCGGAGATCGCCGCGGCAACCAGGAAGGTACCGGTTTCGATACGGTCCGGCAGTACGCGATAAACGCCGCCACCCAGACGCGCGACGCCTTCGATGGTGATACGGTCGCTGCCCTGGCCTTTGATTTTCGCACCCAGCGCGTTAAGGAAGTTGGCGGTATCGACGATTTCCGGCTCGCGCGCGGCGTTTTCGATAACGGTGGTGCCTTCAGCCAGCGTCGCCGCGCTCATGATAGTCACGGTCGCGCCTACGCTCACCTTATCCATCACGATGTGCGCGCCTTTCAGACGCCCGTTGACTGACGCCTTCACATAACCTTCTTCCAGTTTGATTTCCGCGCCCAGCTGTTCCAGGCCGGTAATGTGCAGGTCGACCGGACGCGCGCCGATAGCGCAGCCGCCCGGCAGAGAAACCTGGCCCTGGCCGAAACGCGCCACCAGCGGCCCCAGCGCCCAGATGGAAGCACGCATGGTTTTCACTAAATCGTACGGAGCACAGAAAACATTTACCGGGCCAGCATCGATCCATACGGAACCATTGCGCTCAACCTTCGCGCCCAACTGACTCAGCAGCTTCATGGTGGTATCGATATCTTTCAGCTTCGGTACGTTCTGGATTTCAATCGGCTCTTCGGCTAACAGCGCGGCAAAGAGGATTGGCAGGGCAGCGTTTTTAGCGCCGGAAATGGTGACCTCGCCCTGCAGGCGAGTCGGCCCCTGAACACGGAATTTATCCATTGATTCTGTTCTCGGTTAAAAATTCATCAATGCTGTAGGGAACATCCCTACAGCTTAAAAGCCATTAAGTTTGCGATCGCGCGCCCATTCTTGCGGGGTAAACGCTTTGATCGACAGCGCATGAATGCGATTGTCGGCAATATATTCCATCAGCGGCGCGTAGATAGCCTGCTGTTTTTTTACCCGGCTCATGCCGTCGAACATCTCACCCACAGCGATAACCTGAAAGTGGCTGCCATCGCCAGAGACGTGGACTTCCTGAAGGGAGAGTGCGTTCATCAGCACGGTCTGAATTTCATGATTTTCCATGGGATCAAATTTTTCTGAGAGTGAAAACAGCCCAACATCTTAGAGGAAAGTGGCGCTGTCTTAAACAAGCAAAAAGCCCCATCGAACAGATTGATGGGGCTTTCAGAATAGCTTCAGCATTAACTCACTGAAAAAATTACGGGATCATGTCCGCCGGAAGGTTGTAAAGACTGACCAGCGTTTGCAGGTTTTCGCTTTTCCCCACCACTTGCGCCGTTTTGCCCTGCCGACGTACCAGCGCGACAAAATGAACCAGTAACGCCACCCCGGCGCTATCGACCCGTGAAACGTCGCTGAGGTCGATAGTGGATACGCCGTCGGTCGCCTGCGCGCGTGCATTCCATAGCGGCAGTATAAATTCCTGATCCAGTTCGCCGCGCAACGCCAGGCGTTCACCGTCGCGGTTCCAGCTCAGTTGTTCACTCATTATTTTTTCTGATCCAGAGTGATCGGCTGGGCTGAAATAGCTTTCAGCTGCGCGGTCAGACCATCAACGCCTTTCGTACGCAGCAGGTCGCTCCACTCGTTTTGTTTGGTGGTGATCATGCTGACGCCTTCGGCGATCATGTCATAAGCCTGCCAGTTGCCGGTTTGGGTATTCTTACGCCACTGGAAGTCCAGACGTACCGGAGGACGGCCGTTCGGATCGAGGATAGTGACGCGAATCGGAACGATGGTTGCGCTGCCCAGCGGCTGTTCAGGCGCAATTTGGTATGTCTGGCCGTGATACATCGCCAGCGCCTGACCGTAAGCCTGTTTCAGATACTCGCGGAAGGCGGCGAAGTAGGCTTCACGCTGTGCAGGCGTCGCCTCTTTGTAGTAACGGCCCAGCACCAGCGCACCGGCGTATTTCACCTGCACGTAAGGCAGCAGTTCCTGATCGACGATATCACGCAGATAGTTCGGGTTCGCTTTGATCTTCGGCTGTTCGTTCTTCAGACGATCGAAGGTCTTCTGCGCCGCCTCGTCCATCAGCTTATACGGGTTAGTTTGATCCGCGGCATGCGCGGCGGTCAGTGGAGCAATCACCAGCATGGCGACCATGAGTAAGCGTTTAAACATATCTTGTCTCTCCTGAAATTAATGCGTCATGCCGGCCTGCGGCGTAGCGTCAGTATGACCCTCAGCCGCCGCCTTATCATTGTCAGAATTCTGATTATCGCCGCCCTTGCTGTTATAGAGGAACTGGCCTATCAGATCTTCCAGCACCATCGCGGACTTGGTGTCCTGAATCGTACCGCCGTCTTTAAGAATAGCGGTGCCCAGCTCCGGGTCTTCGAAACCGACGTTCAGCGCAAGGTACTGCTCCCCGAGCAAACCAGAAGTACGAATCGCCAGCGAACTGGTATCCGGAATGTGGTTGTAGCTTTCGTCGATATCGATGGCAACGCGCGGCAGATAGGTTTTTGGATCGAGGGTGATATCCGCGACGCGACCAACCACCACGCCGCCAATACGCACCGGTGAACGCGCTTTCAGGCCGCCGATGTTATCGAAGGTCGCATAAAGACGATAAGTCGGTTCGGTACGTAACGAGGTCACGTTTGCCGCCTTCAGACAGACAAACAGCGCCGCCAGCAGCGCTGCCAGTAAGAACACACCTACCCAGATCTCATTTTTTTTCGTTTGCATGAACTTAATTCCCAAACATCAGCGCAGTCAGCACAAAATCCAGCCCCAGAACCGCCAGCGACGAATGCACCACGGTGCGCGTCGTTGCCCGGCTAATCCCAGCGGAAGTGGGGATAGCGTCATAACCATTGAATAACGCAATCCAGGTTACCGTAACGGCAAAAACCAGACTTTTAATCAGGCAGTTAACCAGATCCATTCGCCAGTCGACGGCGTTTTGCATCGCGGTCCAGAAGAACCCCGCGTCGATGCCTTTCCAGCTGACGCCAACCAGCGAACCGCCCCAGACGCCCACGGCGACGAAAATGATCGTCAACAGCGGTAGCGAGATGACTCCGGCCCAGAAGCGCGGCGAAATCACCCGGCGCAGCGGATCTACCGCCATCATTTCCATGCTGGAGAGCTGCTCGGTCGCCCGCATCAGGCCAATCTCGGCGGTTAACGCCGAACCGGCTCGTCCGGCGAACAGCAGCGCGGCCACCACCGGCCCCAGCTCGCGCAGCAGCGACAGCGCCACCAGCATACCCAGACTGGTCTCTGCGCTATAGGTCGTTAATACCAGATAGCCCTGCAGCCCCAGTACCATACCGATGAACAGCCCCGAGACGATAATAATCAGCATCGATAGCACGCCGACGTTATACAGCTGGCGTACCAGCAGCGGCGCATGCTTGCGAAATTCCGGCTTGCCCACCACGGCATTAAATAGCATTAATCCGGCGCGCCCGAAGGTCGCGGTGGTTTTGATGCCGCGGTGTCCGAGCGCTGCCAGCGCATTAAATAGCATGAGTCGTTTAACTCCCTTTGCCTAATAAATCATGGTGGTAATCGCCCGCAGGATAGCGGAACGGCACCGGGCCGTCAGCGATGCCATCAATGAACTGGCGCACGCGCGGATCGCTATTTTCACGCAGCGATTGCGCGCTGCCGTGGGCAACGATTTTCTTATCCGCCACAATGTAGGCGTAATCCGCAATGCTCAGCACTTCCGGCACGTCGTGCGATACCACAATGCAGGTCACTCCCAGGGTACTATTTAGCTCTGAGATAAGTTTAACCAATACGCCCATGGTGATGGGATCCTGTCCGACGAAGGGTTCGTCAAACATGATCAGATCCGGCTCAAGGGCAATCGCCCGCGCCAGCGCCGCGCGCCGCGCCATCCCGCCGGAGAGCTCCGAAGGCATCAGTTTCGCCGCGCCGCGTAACCCAACCGCTTCCAGCTTCATCATGACGGTGGTATGCAGCAGCGCATCCGGCAACTGCGTATGTTCACGCAGCGGGTAAGCTACGTTATCAAACACGTTCATATCGGTGAATAGCGCGCCGGACTGAAACAGCATGCTCATGCGTTTACGCACGGTATACAGCCGCGAGCGCGTCATTTGCGGCACGTTTTCGCCGTCAAACAGGATCTCGCCGCTGTCCGGCGGGATCTGGCCGCCTATCAAACGCAGCAGGGTCGTCTTGCCGATCCCCGATGGCCCCATAATGGCGGTAATCTTGCCGCGAGGCACCGATAGCGAGATATCATCGAAGATGACGCGGTCGCCCCGAGAGAAACGAATACCGCGAACCTCGACTAAATTCGCCAGAGTTTGGCTCATAAAATCATCCTTACTAAACCTTCGGGCTAAGCATGGCGCTTTCTTTCACCACAAACCCAACATTTTTACAGAATCTTACCTGCCCGGGTTAGCGAAAGCTGGCATTTGTTTTACTTTTGCCACACATAAAGTCAAAATTAAGAATTCGTTACGCTGCGTACGGACGGCCAGCGAGGCGACGATTATACCTGAAGAAAGGACTTTAGATGCTCTTAGCAACGGCTCTGTTAATAATTGGTTTACTGCTGGTAGTTTACAGCGCCGATCGTCTGGTATACGCCGCTTCAATACTGTGTCGCATGATGGGGATCCCGCCGCTCATCATCGGCATGACTGTCGTGAGCATCGGTACCAGCCTGCCGGAGATCATCGTTTCCACCGCGGCCTCCCTTCACGGGCAAACCGATCTGGCGATCGGTACGGCGTTGGGATCCAATATTACGAATATTCTATTAATTCTCGGTCTTGCCGCCCTGCTCCATCCATTTACCGTGCATTCTGATATCCTGCGCCGCGAATTGCCGTTAATGTTGCTGGTTAGTTTACTGGCGGGATTTGTGCTCTACGATGGCCAGCTGTCGCGTCTGGATGGTCTGTTTTTACTGGCGCTGGCCATACTATGGCTGGTATTCACTCTAAAAATAGCGCGCCTGGCGGAACGTCAGGGCAGCGATAGCCTGACGCGGGAACAGCTGGCGGAGCTGCCGCGCGGCGGTTCGCTGCCCGTCGCCCTGCTGTGGCTCGGGGTGGCGATGATCGTCATGCCGATGGCCACCCGCATGGTGGTGGATAACGCCACGGTGCTGGCGAACTATTTCGCCATTAGTGAACTGACGGTCGGCTTAACGGTTATTGCTATCGGCACCAGCCTGCCGGAACTGGCCACCGCCATCGCCGGCGCACGAAAAGGGGAAGACGATATCGCCATCGGGAATATCATTGGCGCCAATATTCTTAACCTCGTGCTGGTGCTCGGGCTACCGGCGTTAATCGCCCCTGGCGCCTTCCCTGCCGAAGCTTTTACGCGCGACTACAGCGTGATGCTGCTGGTGAGCGCGATCTTCGCGCTGCTGTGCTGGCGGCGTAAACGGCAGCCGGGTCGCGTAGCGGGCGCCTTGCTGGTCGGCGGCTTTATGGTTTGGTTGGCGCTGCTGTTTTGTTCAGCGCCGTACTTCGTTGAATGAATTGGGATAACATCATGTCGCAAATAGATTTGCCAACGGATTTTGACTTTCAACAGGCAGGACGTCAGGTTCTGGAAATTGAACGTGAAGGTCTGGCCCAGCTCGATCAGTATATTAATGAAGATTTCACCCGCGCCTGTGAGACGATTTTCCGCTGCGGCGGTAAGGTCGTCGTGATGGGTATGGGCAAATCCGGTCATATCGGGCGCAAAATGGCAGCGACCTTCGCCAGTACCGGTACCTCGGCTTTTTTTGTCCACCCCGGTGAAGCCGCGCACGGCGATCTGGGGATGGTGACGCCGCAGGATGTGGTCATCGCGTTATCTAACTCCGGTGAATCCAATGAAATCCTGGCGTTGATTCCGGTGCTTAAACGCCAGCAGGTGCCGCTTATCTGCGTCACCAGTCGTCCGGATAGCAGCATGGCGCGCGCCGCCGATATTCATCTGTGCGTGAAAGTGCCGAAAGAAGCCTGTCCGCTAGGTCTGGCGCCGACCTCCAGCACCACCGCCGCGCTGGTGATGGGCGACGCCCTCGCCGTGGCGCTGCTCGAAGCGCGCGGCTTTACCGCCGAAGATTTCGCCCTGTCGCACCCCGGCGGCGCACTCGGTCGTAAGCTGCTGCTGCGGGTCAATGATATTATGCATACCGGCGACGAGATCCCCCACGTCGGCCTGCAGGCTACCCTGCGCGACGCGCTGCTGGAAATCACCCGCAAAAATCTGGGCATGACGGCCATCTGCGATGACGAGATGAATATCATCGGCATCTTCACCGACGGCGATCTGCGCCGCGTCTTCGATACCGGCGTCGATATGCGCAACGCCAGCATCGCTGAAGTCATGACTCCAGGCGGGATCCGCATTCGTCCGGGCATGCTGGCGGTAGATGCGCTCAACCTGATGCAGTCCCGCCATATCACCTGCGTGCTGGTTGCCGATGGCGACCGACTGCTAGGTGTGGTACATATGCACGATCTGCTGCGCGCTGGCGTAGTGTAAGTAAGGATAAAATAATGAATAATGCTGATGCCCAGGTCGACACCTGCTACGGGCCGGTAAGCCAGGAATTTATCGACCGGGCGGCGAAGATCCGTTTACTGATCCTCGACGTCGACGGCGTGCTTTCCGACGGCCTTATCTATATGGGCAACAACGGCGAAGAGCTGAAAGCGTTTAACGTCCGCGATGGCTACGGGATCCGCTGTGCGCTGACTTCCGGTATTGAAGTCGCGATTATTACCGGGCGAAAAGCTAAACTGGTAGAAGACCGCTGCCAGACGCTGGGCATTACGCATCTGTATCAAGGTCAGTCCGATAAGCTGTTGGCGTTTCGTGAATTATTAAGCAAACTGGCGGTTCGCCCGGATGAAGTGGCTTATATTGGCGACGATCTGATCGACTGGCCGGTAATGGCGGAAGTCGGTTTAAGCGTCGCCGTCGCCGATGCGCATCCGCTGCTGCTGCCACGGGCGAATTACGTCACGCGAATTAACGGCGGACGCGGCGCGGTACGCGAAGTCTGCGATTTGTTACTATTGGCGCAGGGCAAGCTTGATGAGGCCAAAGGGCAATCAATATGAGTAAAACCAGACGTTGGGTTATCATCTTACTATCGCTGGTCGCGTTGATCCTGATCGGCCTGAACCTGGCGAGTACGGACGACACCGCGACCGTCGCGGTCAATCCTAACGATCCGACGTATAAAAGCGAGCATACCGATACCGTGGTGTACAGCCCGGAAGGCGCGCTGAGCTATCGTCTGATAGCCGAGCATGTCGAATACTTTTCCGAACAAGAAGTATCGTGGTTCACCAACCCGGTGATGACCACCTTTGATACCAATAAGGTTCCGACCTGGTCAATCAGAGCGGATAAAGCCAAGTTAACCAACGACCGTATGCTGTATCTTTACGGCCACGTTGAGGTCGACGCGTTGAGTCCCGACTCTCAACTGCGCAAAATTACCACCGATAACGCGCAGGTAAACCTGGTGACCCAGGATGTAACCTCTGACGATATGGTGACGTTATACGGAACAACATTTAATTCCAGCGGCCTGAAAATGCGCGGGAACCTACGCAGCAAAAATGCCGAGCTGATTGAAAAGGTTAGAACCTCTTATGAAATTCAGAACAAACAAACTCAGCCTTAACATTGCGCTCGCAAGCGCGCTTCTGGCCGCCAGCCTGCCGGCTCTGGCAAAAACCGGCGATACCGATCAGCCGATTCACATCGAATCCGATCAGCAGTCGCTGGATATGCAGGGCAACGTCGTGACCTTCACCGGCAACGTGGTCGTCACCCAGGGGACCATTAAGATCAATGCCGACAAAGTCGTGGTTACCCGCCCTGGCGGTGAAAAAGGCAAAGAAGTGATCGACGGTTTCGGCAATCCGGCCACCTTCTATCAGATGCAGGACAACGGTAAGCCGGTGAAAGGCCGCGCGTCGAAAATGCATTATGAACTGCAGAACGATTTCGTGGTGCTGACCGGCAACGCGCATCTGGAACAGCTGGATAGCAATATTCAGGGCGACAAAATCACCTATCTGGTGAAAGAGCAGAAAATGCAGGCCTTCAGCAACAAAGGCGGTCGCGTGACTACGGTGCTGGTGCCTTCGCAGTTGCAGGACAAAAGCGGCGATCAGCAGAAGAAAGGTAAGTAATCCGTTATGGCAACATTAACTGCAAAAAACCTCGCCAAAGCCTACAAAGGCCGCCGTGTGGTGGAAGACGTCAGCCTGACCGTCAACTCCGGTGAGATAGTCGGCCTGCTGGGCCCGAACGGCGCCGGTAAGACCACCACCTTTTATATGGTAGTGGGCATCGTGCCGCGCGACGCCGGCAACATTATCATTGACGATGAAGATATCAGCCTGCTGCCGCTACATGCCCGCGCGCGCCGCGGCATCGGTTACCTGCCGCAGGAGGCCTCTATTTTCCGCCGCCTGAGCGTCTACGATAACCTGATGGCGGTGCTACAAATCCGCGACGATCTCAGCAGCGAGCAGCGTGAAGATCGCGCTAAAGAGCTGATGGAAGAGTTCCACATCGAACACCTGCGCGATAGCCTGGGTCAGGCGCTCTCCGGCGGTGAACGCCGCCGCGTCGAAATCGCCCGCGCGCTGGCGGCGAACCCGAAATTCATCCTGCTGGATGAACCGTTCGCCGGGGTTGACCCTATCTCCGTTATCGATATTAAACGCATCATCGAACACCTGCGCGACAGCGGGCTGGGCGTACTCATTACTGACCATAACGTCAGGGAGACGCTGGCGGTTTGTGAACGAGCTTATATCGTAAGCCAGGGCCACCTCATCGCCCACGGCACCCCGCAGCAAATCCTTGAAGACGAGCAGGTAAAACGCGTGTACCTTGGGGAAGACTTCAGACTCTGATAGGGTAGAGGTTATAGACGTTTTAGCCGGAGATATTGACCCTGAACATGAAGCAAGGTTTGCAATTAAGGCTAAGCCAACAGCTTGCCATGACGCCCCAACTGCAGCAGGCTATCCGCTTGTTGCAGCTGTCCACGTTAGAACTCCAGCAAGAACTCCAGCAGGCGCTGGAGAGTAACCCGTTGCTTGAGCAAACCGATCTTCACGAAGAGGTTGAGACCACAGAAGCCGAGGACCGCGAATCTCTGGATACCGTCGACGCGCTCGAACAAAAAGAGATGCCGGATGAGCTTCCGCTGGACGCCAGCTGGGATGAAATCTACACCGCCGGCACGCCGTCGGGTAATGGCGTCGACTACCAGGACGATGAACTGCCGATCTATCAGGGCGAGACCACCCAAAGCCTGCAGGATTATCTGATGTGGCAGGTCGAGCTCACGCCATTCACCGATACCGACCGCGCAATTGCCACCTCCATCGTCGATGCCGTTGACGATACCGGCTACCTCACTATTCCCATTCAGGACATTGTCGACAGTATCGAAGATGATGAAATTGGTCTTGAGGAAGTTGAAGCGGTACTCAAGCGCGTACAGCGCTTCGATCCGGTCGGCGTCGCCGCCAGGGATCTCCGTGACTGTCTGCTGATCCAGCTTTCACAATTTGCCAAAGAGACACCATGGCTGGAAGAAGCCCGGTTGATCATCAGCGAGCATCTTGATCTCCTGGCCAACCATGATTTCCGCAGCCTGATGCGCGTCACCCGCTTGAAAGAAGACGTTCTGAAAGAGGCGGTTTGCCTGATCCAGTCGCTGGATCCGCGCCCGGGGCAGTCCATTCAAACCAGCGAGCCGGAATACGTGATCCCGGATGTGCTGGTGCGCAAGGTTAGCGGCCGCTGGGTTGTCGAGCTCAATTCCGATAGCATTCCGCGGCTGAAGATTAATCAGCAATACGCGGCGATGGGCAATAATGCGCGCAACGACGCCGACAGCCAGTTTATCCGCAGCAACCTGCAGGAAGCTCGCTGGCTGATTAAAAGCCTTGAGAGCCGTAACGATACCCTGCTGCGCGTGAGCCGCTGCATCGTCGAGCAACAGCAGGCCTTCTTTGAGCAGGGCGAAGAATTTATGAAACCGATGGTGCTGGCGGACATCGCCCAGGCCGTCGAGATGCATGAATCAACAATTTCACGCGTTACCACGCAAAAATATCTGCACAGTCCACGCGGTATTTTTGAGTTGAAGTATTTCTTTTCCAGCCACGTCAATACCGAAGGCGGCGGCGAAGCCTCGTCTACCGCCATTCGCGCGCTGGTGAAGAAGTTAATCGCCGCGGAGAACCCCGCGAAGCCGTTGAGCGACAGCAAGCTCACCACCATGCTCTCCGATCAGGGTATTATGGTGGCGCGACGCACTGTTGCTAAGTACCGAGAGTCTTTATCCATTCCGCCGTCAAACCAGCGCAAACAACTGGTCTGACACAACCGATAAGGAAGACACTATGCAGCTCAACATTACAGGACACAACGTCGAGATCACTCCTGCTATGCGCGACTTCGTTACCACGAAGTTCAGCAAACTGGAGCAGTTTTTCGATAGGATCAACCAGGTCTATATTGTGTTAAAAGTAGAGAAGGTGACGCAAATCGCGGACGCCAATTTGCATGTCAACGGTGGCGAAATCCATGCCAGTGCGGAAGGGCAGGATATGTATGCCGCTATCGATGGTCTTATCGATAAGCTGGCAAGACAGTTAACAAAACATAAAGATAAACTGAAACAACACTAATTGTCCGGGCGATCGCCCTTATCCGCAGCCCGCGGATAAGGGCAGCTCAGGTGAAATTATGATGAACAACGATTCCGCTCTACAACTGAGCAATGTCCTTAACCAGGATTGTACCCGTAGCCAGGTTCACTGCCAGAGCAAGAAACGCGCGCTGGAAATCATCAGCGAACTGGCGGCGAAGCAGCTAGGTTTACCGCCGCAGGTGGTCTTTGAAGCGATCCTGACCCGTGAAAAAATGGGCAGTACCGGGATCGGCAACGGCATTGCGATCCCTCACGGCAAGCTTGAAGAGGATACCCTGCGCGCCGTTGGCGTCTTTGTGCAGCTGGAAACGCCGATCGCCTTCGATGCGATCGACAATCAGCCGGTCGATCTGCTGTTTGCGCTACTGGTGCCGGCCGATCAAACCAAAACCCATCTGCATACGCTCTCGCTGGTCGCCAAACGTCTGGCGGACAAAACCATCTGCCGTCGCCTGCGCGCTGCGGTGAGCGATGAAGAGTTGTATGAGATCATCACCGAAGCAGGAAGCAGCGATGACGCTTAACGTGAGTCGCGACTTAACCTTTATCGTACTGAGGAGAAACGGTGCATGGTACTGATGATCGTCAGCGGCCGCTCTGGCTCGGGGAAATCCGTCGCCCTGCGAGCGCTGGAAGATATGGGCTTCTACTGTGTGGATAACCTGCCGGTAGTGCTGTTGCCTGAGCTGGCGCGAACGCTGGCCGACCGCGATATCTCCGCGGCCGTCAGCATTGACGTGCGTAATATGCCGGAATCACCGGAAATCTTTGAACAAGCGATGCAGAATCTGCCGGAATCCTTCTCCCCGCAGCTGCTGTTCCTTGATGCCGACCGCAACACCCTGATCCGCCGTTACAGCGATACCCGCCGCTTGCATCCGCTCTCCAGCAAGAATCTGTCGCTCGAAAGCGCGATCGACGAAGAGAGCGATCTGCTCGAGCCGCTGCGCTCCCGTGCGGATCTGATCGTCGATACTTCCGAAATGTCGGTGCATGAACTGGCCGAGATGCTGCGTACTCGCCTGTTAGGTAAACGCGAGCGTGAATTGACGATGGTGTTTGAATCATTCGGCTTCAAACACGGTATCCCTATCGATGCCGATTACGTCTTTGACGTCCGCTTCCTGCCAAACCCGCACTGGGATCCAAAGCTGCGCCCGATGACCGGCCTCGATAAACCGGTTGCCGCCTTCCTCGATCGCCATACGGAAGTGCATAACTTTATTTATCAGACGCGTAGCTATCTTGAGCTATGGTTGCCAATGCTGGAAACCAATAACCGCAGCTATTTGACGGTGGCCATTGGTTGTACCGGCGGTAAGCATCGCTCGGTCTATATTGCCGAACAGCTGGCTGACTACTTCCGCTCGCGCGGTAAGAACGTACAATCTCGTCACCGGACGCTGGAAAAACGTAAATCATGACCGTCAAGCAAACCGTTGAAATCACCAACAAGCTGGGCATGCACGCGCGCCCGGCAATGAAGCTTTTCGAGCTGATGCAGAATTTCGATGCGGAAGTATTGCTACGCAACGACGAAGGCACGGAGGCGGAAGCCAACAGCGTTATCGCCCTGCTGATGCTGGATTCCGCCAAAGGACGCCAAATTGAGGTTGAGGCCAGCGGCCCGCAGGAAGTCGAAGCGCTGGCGGCGGTGATTGCGCTGTTCAACGCCGGGTTTGATGAAGACTAATCATCTCCCGGCGGGATCGCGGTTAATGCAGCTTATTGGCCCGCATAAAGCTTTCGCCGCCTAACTGACGCATCTGGCGCAGGATCCACGCCTGTCGGCTGCGAACATAGCCTGACGGCGCATCGGCGCGAAAACGAATTGGGTTCGGTAATACCGCCGCCAGCAGCGCGGCCTCTGCAGGGGTTAAACGGCTGGCCGGCTTATGAAAATAGCGCTGGGCCGCCGCTTCAACACCAAAAATACCGTCGCCAAACTCGGCAATATTCAAGTACACGGTGAGAATGCGTTTCTTGCTCCAGACCGTTTCGATACCGACGGTCAAGCCCACTTCCAGCCCCTTGCGCAACCAGCTACGGCCATCCCATAAAAACAGGTTTTTCGCCGTCTGCTGAGAGAGCGTCGACGCGCCGCGAATTCGATTTTCATTCCGTTCGTTGTGCGCCAGCGCTTTTTCGATTGCCGGCACGTCAAAACCCCAGTGGTCGGGGAATTTCTGATCTTCGGCGGCAATCACCGCCAGCCCCATCCAGGGGGAAATCTCGTCCATCCCAACCCAGTCAGAATGGGCGACATAATGAAAATCACCGGAGAACCAGGCGCTAACCTGGCGCTCCAGCATCACCGCTGAGAACGGCACCGGCAGGACGCTGAATAAGGCGATACCGCCGCCCCAGAACACCACGCAGATAAGCGCCAGGCGTAACAGCAGGCGCTTGATCATCGCCAGCGGCGCAACACGCTTACTCATTCAGCGAGAACCAGTACGCGATCGACCAGTTTCTCAATACCGCTGGCGGCCTCGGCAATATTCTGCGCCAGCATATAAGCAGGCGTAGTCACTACTTTGTTGTCTTCATCGACCACGATGTCGTCAACCGGGCACGGCACGTGCTCCGCGCCCATCTCTTCCAGCACCTCGGCAGTATCCGGATCGGTACCGATGGTTATCCGCAGCGGCGTCGGGAAAATCTTCGGCAACAGCGCCGGCGCGATACACATAAAGCCCAGCGGCTTACCCGCTTCGTGCATCGCCAGCGTTAGCGTCTGCAAATCGCGGTCAACCGCGCACTCACTCCCCTGGGCGGCAAAATTACTCAGGTTTTTCGCCGCGCCAAAGCCGCCGGGCACAATCAGCGCATCCAGCTCGTCCGCGCGGGCGCTGGCCAAAGGCTGAATAGCGCCGCGCGCCAGGCGCGCCGCTTCAATCAGCACGTTGCGGCTTTCCGCCATCGTTTCGCCGGTCAGATGGTTGATCACGTCGCTTTGCGCCTTATCCGGCGCAAAGCAAACCGCCTGCGCGCCGCGACGCGCAATGGCCAACAGGGTAATGACCGCTTCATGAATTTCTGCGCCGTCGTAAACGCCGCAGCCGCTTAGTACCACGCCAATCTTCTTCATCTTGCTAACCCCTTAGCGCAACTCTATGAAACAAGTAAATAATTTTGATTTACTCGCTATGCTTCACATATTTTACCGATTCACGTAACAAAATATTTATGGTTTGCTATCTTAATGAGCGAGCAAGCCAAATCCTCAGGTTGCGCCGTGTAAAAAAAATCACTCGAACAATCCTGGCTCAACAACCAGTTCCCTGGTGTTGGCGCAGTATTCGCGCACCCCGGTTTATCCGGGGTCATTTTTTATCCGCCGCCGCAATCCAGGCCTTCAGTATCGCAACATCGTTTTGCCACTCGGATTTCATCTCTTCCACCCACTCGCCGACGTTGTCTTCCCAGGCGGGTAAATCTGGCGTTTGGATCTGCTGCCCTAATTGCTGGATATGGCGCAAGCCTATCGACCCCGCCGCGCCCTTAATTTTATGGCCTTCATCGACGATACCTTTCTGGTCGCGCGCGGTGAGATTCGATTCCAGCACGGACATGTAGCCCGGCATCATCTTCTCGAACACCGCCAGCCCGTCGGTAATCAGCTTCGGCCCCACCAGCTCGATATATTGTTCCAGCATGTCGGTATCCAGTACCGATGCCGATTTCGCCACATCCACCGCGGGCGGCTCATGGCCATCGTCTTCCGGCGCATCCCAGAATTTCTTGATGATCGCGGTTAACGCCGGTACCGACAGCGGCTTGCTCAGCACATCGTCCATGCCGGCATCAAGGTACTCTTTTTTGTCCTTCAGGACGTTGGCGGTCAGCGCCACCAGCGGCGGCAGCTCATCGGCGGCATAGCGTTGTTTTAGCTGTCGCGAGATATCGAGGCCGGTCATGTCCGGTAGCTGAATGTCCAGCAGCACCAGGTCGTATTCGCCGGGTTCGAACATCTCCAACGCGGCTTTACCGGTCATCGCCACGTCCACGCTGTTGCCCAATTTTTCCAGCACCGAACGGGCGACAATCACGTTCAGTTCGATATCTTCCACCAGCAGCACGTTCAGCGCCGGCAGCGGCATATCGTCTTCGGCCAGCGTATCTTCGACTTCATCAGCCACCGCCTGCGCGTGTACGGTCAGGGTAAACGTCGCCCCCTGCCCCGGCTGGCTGGTCACGCTGATATCGCCGCCCATATTACGCGCCAGACGGCGCGACACCGCCAGGCCAATCCCGGTACCGGTTGCCGGTTTACCGCCGTGGCTGTCTTTCACCTGATAATACATGGCGAAAATTTTGTCCTGCTCCGCCTGCGGGATACCGATACCGGAGTCCTCAACTTCGAAGTGCAGCATATCGCCTTCGTCATAGCGGACGCGCACGGTGACATTGCCCTGTTGGGTAAACTTCACCGCATTGCTGATCAGGTTCCACAGGATCTGCCGCAGGCGCGTACCATCAGTTACCACTTTATGCGGCAGCGGCTGGGTTGGCTCCATCACAAAGCGTAAACCTTTCTGCTGCGCCTGCAGGCCTGAGAGGTTTTCCAGGTCGGCAAGGAAGCTGGTGAAGTCCACTTCCTGATTATCGAGCTGCACTTTACGCCGCTCCATTTTATCCATGTCGATAATATCATTGAAGATATTCCCCAGCGTCACCGCTGAAACATGGATAGTTTTCAGATATTTTTCCTGCTCGTTGGTCAGTTCAGTATCCAGCAGGATGCGGCTGAGCCCAACGATGCCGTTGAGCGGCGTACGCAGCTCGTGGCTGATGGTTGAGATAAAGGTGGTCTTGTCCCGGCTGGCGCGCTCCAGCGCGTCCTGATAGCGCTTACGCTCGGTAATATCCCGGCCAAAGCCCATCAGGCCACGGCGCTTGCCCACGCGGTCATAGTAGGGGACCTTGCGGATCTCAAAGCAGGCTTTACGCCCATCGGGATAATCGAGCCATTGTTCGTAGGTTAGCGAGACATTGTGGCGGAAGACTTTCTCATCGGTCTCCAGCACTTTTACCGCGGCTTCTTCGCTATAGACATCCTGCGGCTTGAGGTGAATCAGCTGCTTTTCGCTTTTTCCGGTCAACAATTCCATCGCCCGGTTACAGCCGGAGAACTCCTTATCTTCGTTACGATAGAAAACCAGATCCGGTGAGGCATCAAGGAAAGAGCGCAGGAAGGAGGACTGTTGTTCCAGCTGAATCTGCGTCTCTTCACGCTCTTTCATCTCTATTTTCAGCTGTTCCAGCGTGGTTTCACGTTCCGCTTCCGCTTTCTCACGTTCGCCAATTTCCTGATTCAACTGGGCGATATTGTCCTTGAGCTGCACGTTAAGCTTAAGATCGCGCTCGCGCATCTCTTCCAGCTTTTCCACCAGCCGCGAGAGTCGCTGGCGCGACTCTTCCAGTTGTTCGACCACCACCGACAGAAAATAGACCGCCCAGGGGGTAATCAGCAGCCCGAAGAATATAGAGCGGATAACATCGATACTCTCAACCTGCCCATGCAGCACCATCGTGACGGCCATCTGCACCACGATAGCCAGCACCACCAGCGCCAGAGCCAACAGCATTGAAAAGCGCACCAGACCTAACTTCATCATCAGATCGACATAGTACTGCGCCAGCATACGAATTTGCTTCATGAGGGATTCCTTATCGCCAACTCCGCACAATAATACCCAATTCTGAACATTACGCTGTAAGTTGTGCAAAAAATGCGGCGGTAATCAGCCGTTAAGGAAGTGGAACATCAGGCGGGCAGGACCCACGGCGTCCCCAATGCCGACCCCTGAACGCCATGGGTATTAAGGTATTTGTCCAACTCGACCATACCGGTCCAGCGGTTTTCGCACCACAGCGGCGCCAGGAGCGTCGGGCGACGGGCGCTGGCCGAGATGCGATGATAAATCACCTCCGGCGGGGTATGGCGAATCATCTCACCGGCGGTGACCGTATAATCATCCAGCGCAATACCGTTCAGGCGCCCCGCCTGCCAGGCTTTCGCCATGATGCTGCCGGTCACGATGTGCAACGGGTGCAGCTTGATGCCATCGACCCCGGTTTCGACTACCCGTTGCAAGGTTTGCAGGCACTGCTGCTGGGTTTCGCCCGGCAGGCCGACGATAAGATGCGCGCAGACCTTTAATCCGCGCTCGCGCGCCAGTCGGGTGGTGCGCTGGTAGCAGGCAAAGTCATGGCCGCGATTGATACGATGCAGCGTTTTATCATGCGCGGTCTGCAATCCCAGCTCCAGCCAGATTTCATAGCCCTGCTCCCGATATTCGCTGAGCAGATCCAGCACCGCATCGGGAACGCAGTCGGGACGGGTGCCGACGCACAGCCCAACGATATTCGCCTGGCTCACCGCCTGCTGATACATTGAACGCAGCAGCTGTACTTCGGCAAAGGTGCTGGTGTAGGCCTGGAAATAAGCAAGGTAGCGTTTCGCTCGGTTAACCAACTGCGCCTGGTGCGCCAGTTGATCGGCAATCGAACGGTACTGCTGGGCCTCGTCGGCGAAGGAGGCGACATTACAAAATGTGCAGCCGCCGCGGCCGATTGTGCCATCGCGATTCGGGCAGCTAAATCCACCATGCAGCGTCAGTTTATGTACCTTTTCGCCGTAGCGGCGCGTAAGATCCCCACCAAACATGTTGACTAATTTTTGTAACTGCATAATCTGATAGACCGGCCTCAAGAAAGGGGCCAAGCCTGCCATTTTTAGCCTCCGACGGCGATGACCTGGATCAATCGTCAGCGCGGCCGCTTACCTCATTGCATAATCAATCAAAATAAACGCGGTTTCATTCACGCCCGCGGTAATAACATTTACTTATACTTCAATACTGAGTTTCAATTATCTTTGACGCAGCAAAAAACAGTTTTATTTCCTGCCATTAAGAACACCAGCAGTCAAATACTCTGCTATAAAAAAACAATTCAGCACAGAAAGGTAATCTTAGGCTGCGGATATAGTGAGACAGATCACACTAGATTACGCATCTCTGAGAGTTTATATGCCTTTAAAAAAACAACAATTCTTTTTAAAATCATAAAATTAAACACCTCTTAGCACACTTTTGTATAAATAAGATTGCCATTTGACGTAAGTGTGGATTCTCGATAAGTTGGGAATCCGCTGGAAGCTTTCTGGATGAGCGCTCTGCTCATCATATTTATGCAGTAATTGAGATTCCCTCTTAATAGCAAGTCCTCAAACTTGTGTACCGATGCGAAAAGGATTTAAAGAGGGCGAATGCGAGGTAGGCAAAGATGCCCTTACCCCGTCGCCATGCTCTTGCTGTGCCTTGCGCGCAATCGATTAAGGGGGCGTCCCGTAGAGCCTGGGGAGGTTCACTGATATGTTGTACGACAAATCCCTTGAGCGGGATAACTGTGGTTTCGGCCTGATCGCCCACATAGAAGGCGAACCTAGCCACAAGGTAGTGCGCACCGCTATACACGCACTGGCCCGAATGCAGCACCGCGGCGCGATCCTTGCCGATGGTAAAACCGGCGACGGTTGCGGCCTGCTGTTACAAAAACCCGATCGTTTCTTCCGGATTGTGGCGGAAGAGCGCGGCTGGCGCTTAGCCAAAAACTACGCCGTCGGGATGCTGTTCCTGAATAAAGACCCCGAGCTGGCAAGCGCTGCGCGCCGTATCGTTGAAGAAGAGCTGCAACGCGAAACATTGTCTATCGTTGGCTGGCGCGATGTGCCAACTAACGAAGGCGTACTCGGTGAAATCGCCCTCTCCTCGCTGCCTCGTATTGAACAAATTTTTGTTAACGCCCCGGCAGGCTGGCGTCCGCGCGATATGGAACGCCGTTTGTTCATCGCCCGCCGTCGCATTGAAAAGCGCCTGCAGGAAGACAAAGATTTCTACGTTTGTAGCCTGTCGAACCTGGTTAATATCTATAAAGGTCTGTGTATGCCGGCGGATCTGCCGCGCTTCTACCTGGACCTCGCGGACCTGCGCCTGGAATCCGCCATCTGCCTGTTCCACCAGCGCTTCTCCACCAATACCGTGCCGCGCTGGCCGCTGGCGCAGCCGTTCCGCTATCTGGCGCACAATGGTGAAATCAATACCATCACCGGTAACCGCCAGTGGGCCCGCGCACGTACCTATAAATTCCAGACCCCGCTGATCCCCGATCTGCATGACGCCGCGCCGTTCGTCAATGAAACCGGCTCTGATTCAAGCTCGATGGATAATATGCTGGAACTGCTGCTGGCAGGCGGGATGGATATCGTCCGCGCGATGCGCCTGCTGGTACCGCCAGCCTGGCAGAATAACCCGGACATGGATCCGGAGCTGCGCGCGTTCTTCGACTTTAACTCCATGCATATGGAGCCGTGGGACGGCCCGGCGGGCATCGTCATGTCCGACGGCCGCTACGCCGCCTGTAACCTCGACCGTAACGGTCTGCGTCCGGCGCGCTACGTCATCACTAAAGACAAACTCATCACCTGTGCGTCTGAAGTCGGTATCTGGGACTACCAGCCGGATGAGGTGATGGAAAAAGGCCGCGTTGGGCCTGGCGAGCTGATGGTCATCGATACCCGCAGCGGGCGTATTCTGCACTCGGCGGAAACCGATAACGATCTGAAAAGCCGCCATCCGTACAAAGAGTGGATGGAGAAAAACGTCCGCCGTCTGGTGCCGTTCGAAGACCTGCCGGAAGAAGAAGTCGGCAGCCGTCAGTTGGATGATGACACGCTCGCCAGCTACCAGAAACAGTTTAACTACAGCGCCGAAGAGCTGGACTCCGTCCTGCGCGTCCTTGGGGAAAATGGCCAGGAAGCGGTCGGTTCGATGGGCGATGATACCCCATTCGCCGTGCTCTCCAGCCAGCCGCGTATCATTTACGATTATTTCCGCCAGCAGTTCGCCCAGGTGACAAACCCGCCTATCGATCCGCTGCGTGAAGCGCACGTGATGTCGTTGGCTACCAGTATCGGCCGTGAAATGAACGTCTTCTGCGAAGCGGAAGGCCAGGCGCACCGTCTGAGCTTCAAATCGCCGATCCTGCTGTACTCAGACTTTAAACAGCTGACCACCATGGAAGAGGAGCACTATCGCGCCGACACCCTGGATATTACCTTTGATGCCAACGAAACCACGCTGGCCGAGACGGTAAAAGCGCTGTGCGATAAAGCGGAACAGATGGTGCGTAACGGCACCGTACTGCTGGTGCTGTCCGACCGCAACATCGCGAAAGATCGTCTGCCGGTACCGGCGCCGATGGCCGTTGGCGCCATCCAGACGCGCCTCGTCGATAAGAGCCTGCGCTGCGACGCTAACATCATCGTCGAAACCGCCAGCGCCCGAGACCCGCACCACTTTGCGGTGCTGCTGGGCTTTGGCGCGACGGCTATCTATCCGTATCTAGCTTATGAAACCCTGGCGAAACTGGTAGATAGCAAAGCTATCGATAAAGAATACCGTGCGGTGATGCTGAACTACCGTAACGGCATCAACAAAGGCCTGTACAAAATCATGTCGAAGATGGGGATCTCGACCATCGCCTCCTACCGCTGCTCGAAGCTGTTCGAAGCGGTCGGTCTGCATCGCGACGTGGCCGACCTCTGCTTCCAGGGCGTAGTGAGCCGCATCGGCGGCGCCGGTTTCGACGACTTCCAGCAGGACCTGCTGAATCTGTCGAAACGCGCATGGCTGGCGCGTAAACCGCTGGCTCAGGGCGGTTTGCTGAAATATGTCCACGGCGGCGAATATCACGCCTATAACCCGGACGTCGTTCGCACCCTGCAGCAGGCGGTTCAGAGCGGCGAATACCGTGATTATCAGGAATACGCGAAGCTGGTTAATGAACGCCCGGCGGCCACGCTGCGCGATCTGCTGGCGCTCAACCCAGGCGATGAAGCCGTTAGCATCAATGAGGTGGAATCAGCGAAAGAGCTGTTTAAACGCTTCGATACCGCGGCCATGTCGATCGGCGCACTGAGCCCGGAAGCGCACGAATCACTGGCGGAAGCGATGAACAGCATCGGCGGCTTCTCCAACTCCGGTGAAGGCGGTGAAGACCCGGCGCGCTACGGCACCAACAAAGTCTCGCGTATTAAGCAGGTGGCTTCCGGTCGTTTCGGCGTTACCCCAGCCTACCTGGTGAATGCCGACGTAATCCAGATTAAAGTCGCTCAGGGCGCGAAACCCGGTGAAGGTGGACAGTTGCCGGGTGACAAAGTGACGCCCTATATCGCCAAACTGCGTTATTCGGTACCGGGCGTGACGCTGATCTCCCCGCCGCCGCACCACGATATTTACTCTATCGAGGATCTGGCGCAGCTGATTTTCGACCTCAAGCAGGTCAATCCGAAGGCGATGATTTCCGTCAAACTGGTTTCCGAACCGGGTGTCGGCACTATCGCCACCGGCGTAGCGAAAGCCTACGCAGACCTTATCACTATCGCCGGCTACGATGGCGGCACCGGGGCGAGCCCGCTCTCATCGGTGAAATATGCCGGCTGTCCGTGGGAACTTGGCCTGGTGGAAACCCAGCAAGCGCTGGTCGCCAACGGTCTGCGTCATAAAATTCGCCTGCAGGTAGACGGCGGCCTGAAAACCGGCCTCGATATCATCAAAGCGGCGATCCTTGGCGCGGAAAGCTTCGGCTTCGGCACCGGCCCAATGGTCGCGCTGGGCTGTAAATACCTGCGTATCTGTCATCTGAACAACTGCGCCACCGGCGTGGCGACCCAGGACGACAAACTGCGTAAGAACCACTACCACGGCCTGCCGTTCAAAGTGACCAACTACTTTGAATTCATCGCCCGCGAAACCCGCGAGCTGATGGCGCAGCTGGGCGTGAAGCGTCTGGTGGACCTGATCGGCCGCACCGACCTGCTGAAAGAACTGGAAGGCTTTACGGCGAAACAGCAGAAACTGGAGCTCGGCAAGCTGCTGGAAACCGCTGAGCCACTGCCAGGCAAGGCGCTGTACTGCACCGAGAGCAACCCGCCGTTCGATAACGGCGTGCTCAACGCGCAGCTGCTGCAGCAGGCGAAGCCGTATGTGGATAACAAACAGAGCAAAACGTTCTGGTTCGATATTCGCAACACCGACCGTTCCGTTGGGGCGTCGCTGTCCGGTTATATCGCCCAGACTCACGGCGACCAGGGGCTGGCCGCCGACCCGATTACCGCCCACTTTAGCGGTACCGCGGGCCAGAGCTTCGGCGTCTGGAACGCCGGCGGCGTTGAGCTGCACCTGACCGGCGACGCCAACGACTACGTGGGTAAAGGCATGGCGGGCGGTCTGCTGTCGATTCGTCCTCCGGTCGGCTCCGCCTTCCGTAGCCATGAAGCAAGCATCATTGGCAACACCTGTCTGTATGGCGCAACCGGCGGTCGTCTGTACGCGGCAGGACGCGCGGGCGAACGCTTTGCGGTACGTAACTCCGGCGCCATCACCGTGGTGGAAGGCATCGGCGACAACGGTTGTGAATACATGACCGGCGGTATTGTCTGTATCCTGGGGAAAACCGGCGTGAACTTCGGCGCAGGTATGACCGGCGGCTTTGCTTACGTCCTGGATGAAGATGGCGACTTCCGTAAACGCGTTAACCCCGAATTGGTGGAAGTTCTGGACGTGGACACGCTGGCTATCCATGAGGAGCACCTGCGCGGCTTAATTACCGAGCACGTCCAGCTTACCGGTTCGCAGCGCGGCGAAGAGATCCTCGCCAACTGGCCGGCCTTCGCGGCGAAGTTTGCGCTGGTTAAACCGAAGTCCAGCGATGTTAAAGCACTGTTGGGTCACCGTAGTCGTTCCGCAGCTGAGCTGCGGGTGCAGGCGCAGTAAGGGGTTAAGATGAGTCAGAACGTATACCAATTTATCGACCTGCAGCGCGTTGATCCGCCAAAGAAACCGCTGAAGATCCGTAAAATTGAATTTGTAGAAATTTACGAGCCGTTTTCAGAAGGCCAGGCCAAGGCGCAGGCGGATCGCTGCCTCTCCTGCGGCAACCCGTACTGCGAATGGAAATGTCCGGTGCACAACTACATCCCTAACTGGCTGAAACTGGCCAACGAGGGGCGTATTTTTGAAGCGGCGGAGCTGTCGCATCAGACCAACACCCTGCCGGAAGTCTGCGGACGTGTCTGCCCGCAGGACCGCCTGTGCGAAGGTTCCTGCACCCTGAACGATGAGTTCGGCGCGGTGACCATCGGCAACATTGAACGCTATATCAACGATAAAGCGTTTGAGATGGGCTGGCGCCCGGACTTGTCCGGCGTGAAGCAAACCGGAAAAACCGTCGCCATTATCGGCGCCGGTCCGGCAGGCCTGGCCTGCGCGGATGTGCTGACCCGCAACGGCGTGAAGGCTATCGTCTTCGATCGTCATCCGGAAATCGGCGGTCTGCTGACCTTCGGCATCCCGGCGTTTAAGCTGGAAAAAGAGGTGATGACCCGCCGCCGCGAGATCTTCACCGGCATGGGGATTGAATTCCGGCTCAATACCGAAGTGGGTCGTGACGTCCAGCTCGACGAGCTGCTGAAAGAATACGACGCGGTATTTCTGGGCGTGGGCACCTACCAGTCCATGCGCGGCGGGCTGGAAAACGAAGATGCCAACGGCGTGTATGACGCGCTGCCGTTCCTTATCGCCAACACCAAACAGATCATGGGCTTTGGCGAAACGGCGCACGAACCCTTCGTCAGTATGGAAGGCAAACGCGTGGTAGTGCTCGGCGGCGGCGACACCGCGATGGACTGCGTGCGGACCTCTGTTCGTCAGGGGGCGGCGCACGTTATCTGCGCCTATCGCCGTGACGAAGAAAACATGCCAGGCTCCAAACGTGAAGTGAAAAACGCGCGTGAAGAGGGTGTCGAATTCCAGTTCAACGTCCAGCCGCTGGGCGTGGAAGTGAACGCCAACGGCAAAGTGTGCGGCGTGAAAATGGCGCGCACCGAAATGGGCCAGCCGGATGCGAAAGGCCGCCGCCGCGCGGAAATCGTCGCCGGTTCCGAGCACGTGGTGCCCGCAGACGCGGTGGTGATGGCGTTTGGTTTCCGTCCACACAGCATGGAATGGCTGGCGAAGCATAGCGTCGAGCTGGATTCTCAGGGCCGCATCATCGCCCCGGAAGGCAGCGACAACGCGTTCCAGACCAGCAACCCGAAAATCTTTGCCGGCGGCGATATCGTTCGCGGTTCAGACCTGGTGGTAACGGCGATTGCCGAAGGCCGCAAAGCGGCAGACGGTATCCTCAATTACCTTGAAGTCTGATTAAAGCCTGAGTCTCAGCGCATAAAAGCCCGATGGTTAACGCCACCGGGCTTTTTTATGCTTGATCGTGGTTAAGCGTGGGCAAAAAAAACAGGCCCCGGAGGGCCTGTCAGGAATTACTTCACAACGCGCAGCGCCGGACGACCACCGCGCGGCGGCGGTGGCGTATCGTCAGGATCGTCATCGTGATTATCCGGCTTATCGCCATCAATCACCGACATCACCGTTTCGTTTTCGCTCTCAGGCGCAACGTCATCATCGTTGAGGCTGCTGACATCTTCGTCATAGGCCGCTTCAGGTTCAAACATCGTTCCTGCGCCGTTCTCACGGGCATAGATAGCGAGTACCGCAGCCAGCGGCACGGAAACGTTGCGCGGTACGCCGCCGAAGCGAGCGTTAAAGCGCACTTCGTCATTCGCCAGTTCCAGATTGCCCACCGCACGCGGCGCAATGTTCAGAACGATTTGGCCGTCGCGAGCGTACTCCATCGGCACGAGAACGCCTGGCAGCGTCACATCGACGACCAGGTGCGGAGTCAGCTGGTTATCCAGCAGCCACTCATAGAACGCCCGCAGCAGGTACGGGCGACGCGGCGTCAGCTGTGATACATCCATTATTTAGCCCCGGCCGAGGCGCATTTCACGCTCGGCTTCAGTTAAAGAAGCGAGGAAAGAATCACGTTCGAAGACGCGAGTCATATAGCCCTTAAGCTCTTTCGCGCCAGCACCCACCAGTTCTACGCCGAGAACCGGCAAACGCCACAGCAGCGGAGCCAGGTAGCAATCGACCAGGCTGAATTCGTCGCTCAGGAAGTAAGGCTTCTGAGTAAAGACCGGCGCAATCGCCTGCAGTTCTTCACGCAGCTGCTTACGAGCGGCATCAGCCTGGGCCGCGGTACCGGTCTGGATGGTATTCATCAGCGAATACCAGTCTTTCTCGATACGTTGCATGTACAGACGGCTTTCACCACGCGCCACCGGGTAAACCGGCATTAGCGGCGGATGCGGGAAACGCTCATCCAGGTATTCCATAATGATGCGGGATTCCCACAGAGTGAGCTCACGATCCACCAGCGTCGGGACGCTTTGATTCGGGTTGAGGTCAATCAGATCCTGAGGCGGGTTATCCTTCTCCACGTGCTCTATCTCAAAACTGACACCTTTTTCGGCCAGCACGATGCGGACCTGATGGCTATAGATGTCAGTAGGACCAGAAAACAGCGTCATTACCGAACGTTTGTTGGCAGCGACAGCCATGAAAACCTCCAGGTATATTCAGAATTTTTACTGCTGCCGACCACGCATGGCCAGCCAGATGTATAAACCCCATTCGCACGGCGACGATATGTTCATTGATTAACTAAAAAATGAACAACCACCAGCATTTGGGCAGAAAATTGGATGATAGTTTACCAGATTTTGCGGACGTTGTGGTGAGGGTATTCTGGAAATGCTGAAAAAGTGGTAAGAACAGGCCATTTCTTTGTGGATAACAGCCGTTTTATCCATAAAAAAACCCGCCGAAGCGGGTTTTTTCGCAAATTGTTCTGCGTGAGCAGAAAACAATTAACGTTTGGAGAACTGCGGACGACGACGTGCTTTACGCAGACCGACTTTCTTACGTTCAACCTGACGAGCGTCACGAGTAACGAAGCCAGCTTTACGCAGTTCAGAACGCAGGGACTCGTCGTACTCCATCAGAGCGCGGGTGATACCGTGACGGATCGCACCAGCCTGACCAGAGATACCACCACCTTTAACAGTGATGTACAGATCCAGTTTCTCAACCATGTCGACCAGTTCCAGCGGCTGACGAACTACCATGCGGGCAGTTTCACGACCGAAGTACTGTTCCAGCGAACGCTGGTTGATTACGATTTTGCCGTTGCCCGGTTTGATGAAAACGCGAGCTGCGGAACTTTTGCGGCGACCAGTGCCGTAGTATTGATTTTCAGCCATTGCCTATAATCCCGATTAGATGTCAAGAACTTGCGGTTGCTGTGCCGCGTGGTTGTGCTCGTTACCAGCGTAAACTTTCAGTTTACGGTACATAGCACGACCCAGCGGGCCTTTTGGCAGCATGCCTTTAACCGCGATTTCAATCACACGCTCAGGACGGCGGGCAATCATCTCTTCAAAGGTCGCTTCTTTGATACCACCGATGTGGCCGGTGTGGTGGTAGTACATTTTGTCTTCGCGCTTGTTGCCGGTTACAGCAACTTTTTCTGCGTTCAGAACGATGATGTAATCACCAGTATCAACGTGCGGAGTGTATTCCGCTTTGTGCTTACCGCGCAGGCGACGAGCCAGTTCAGTAGCCAGACGGCCCAGAGTTTTACCGGTCGCGTCAACAACATACCAGTCGCGTTTTACGGTTTCTGGTTTAGCTGTAAAAGTTTTCATTAAAAGCTTACCCAAATAAATAAGTTACACGTTGGTGAACACCCAAACGTTTAGTCAGTTGAGGTTCACACGACAAAGTCCGGCAAACCTACCCCTTCGAATAGCCTATGCCAGCACATAGAAGATTTCGGGAAAAAAAACCTTCTCGTAACGTGGGGTCGCAAGATTATAGAGAAGTAGGGGCCAAAGATCGACCCCTTTATGTGATTTGCAGCAGGTTTTTCTCAGCGTGAGAAGAAGGCTGGATTCAGGGCATGTGCGGTTGTTTCAGATACTCTTCGCTTTGCATTTCCTGCAGGCGCGATAAACAGCGCTGGAACTCAAACTTCAGGCGTTCGCCCTGATAGATCTCATACAGAGGCACCGCCGCGCTAACCACCAGTTTTACGTGACGTTCGTAGAATTCATCCACCAGCGCGATAAAGCGCCGCGCTTCGCTCTCAAGATGCGTCGTCATCACCGGCACATCGAACAACATCACGGTGTGGAACAGGCGTGACAGCGCGATGTAATCATGCTGGCTGCGCGCATCCACGCACAGCGTGTCAAACGACGCCGCCAGGGTCTGGTTTTCCACGCCCAACGTCGGCAGCGGCCGGTGGTTAATTTCCAGCGTCGGCATCTGCTCGCGTTTGGCCCCCGCCAGCGCCAACCAGAGCTTATCCATTTGCTGGCTGGTCTCGCCATTGAGCGGCGACAGCCACAGATGCGCCTGGGTCAACGTGCGCAGGCGGTAATCAATCCCCGCATCCACGTTCATAATGTCGCAGTGCTGTTTGATGGCGTCTATCGCCGGCAGGAAACGCGCGCGTTGCAGACCATTGCGGTAGAGTTCGTCCGGCGGGATGTTCGAGGTAGCGACCAGCGTAATCCCACGCGAGAACAGCGCTTTCATTAAGCCGCCGAGCAGCATGGCATCGGTGATGTCGGAGACAAAAAACTCGTCAAAGCACAACACATCGGTTTGCGCTTTAAAGCGATCGGCAACGATCTCCAGCGGGTCACTATGCCCCTGCAGGGTGGTTAACTCTTCGTGCACGCGCAACATAAAGCGATGGAAATGCAGGCGCTGTTTACGTTCGCCCGGCAGGCTTTGATAAAACATATCCATCAGCCAGGTTTTACCGCGCCCCACGCCGCCCCACATATACAGGCCACGCACGGCGGTTGCTTCCGCCGTCGGTTCGCGCTTGCCGAGTAGTTTGCTGAATTTCGCCCGCAGACCGCCGCCCGCGGGCGCTGCGGCTACAGGTTTTTCCTGCAGTTCACGATAGATGGTATCGAGGCGGCTGACCGCTTCTTGTTGCACGTCGTCAGGTTGATGGCTGCCCTCTTTGAGAGCTAAAAGGTAACGCGATGTTGGGGACAGGCTTTGCATGATCTTATTGTTATTCCTTGAAAACCGTGGCGCCGTGACGCACGATTGACGAAAAAAAGGCGGTTCTACAGTACGCGATGATACGCCAGGATTCCACTTCTGTGGAATTAGCGGTTATAGTGGCACTATCGGGCGCAGGCGGAGAGCCTAACAGCCCCCCTACGGAACCATAAAACAACGGGAGATGTTCATGACCTGGGAATACGCGCTAATTGGATTAGTCGTCGGTATCATCATCGGTGCCGTCGCCATGCGTTTTGGTAACCGCAAATTGCGTCAGCAACAAGCGCTGCAGTTCGAACTGGAAAAGAATAAAGCAGAGCTTGAAGAGTATCGCGAAGAGCTGGTCAGCCATTTTGCGCGCAGCGCAGAACTGCTGGACAACATGGCGGATGACTACCGTCAGCTGTATCAGCACATGGCAAAAAGCTCCAGCAGCCTGCTGCCGGACGCGATGGCGGAAGCTAATCCGTTCCGCAATCGCCTGGCGGAGTCCGAAGCCAGCAACGATCAGGCGCCTGTTCAGATGCCGCGCGATTATTCTGAAGGCGCATCCGGCCTGCTGCGCGGTGGCGCGAAACGCGACTGATCCCGCTGTCTGCGTAAAAATATTTACCGGGCGCGCCTTCCGCGCCCGTCTTCCCCCTGCATCCCAGCTACAATTTAAGCACGGACCGCATTGTTAGCCGGTCGAAAATTCAATAACATCAAATCATTCGGACGTTTTTTCCATACACCTCAGGTTACGAGAGCCAGCATCTAATGAAGAAACAGACTTTGCTGTTGAGTGCGTTAGCGTTAAGCATTGGATTATCGTTGTCGGTCCTGCCTCCGGCGGCGGCATCACTGCCGACCCAGGTTCCAGGCCAGGGCGCGCTACCGAGCCTCGCGCCGATGCTGGAAAAAGTATTGCCTGCGGTGGTGAGCGTGCAGGTAGAAGGCACCGCCTCGCCGGTGCAGAATATGCCGGAAGAGCTGAAAAAATACTTCGGCGATAACGCGCCGCAAGAGCAGGCGCAGCCGTTTGAAGGCCTCGGTTCAGGGGTGATTATCGACGCCGCCAAAGGCTACGTGCTGACCAACAACCACGTAATAAGCCAGGCGCAGAAAATCAGCATTCAGTTGAACGATGGCCGCGAATTCGATGCCAAACTGGTCGGCAGCGACGAGCAGAGCGATATCGCCCTGCTGCAGGTTTTAAAACCCAGCAATTTAACGCAAATCGCCATCGCGGATTCCGACAAGCTGCGCGTCGGCGATTTCGCCGTTGCCGTCGGCAACCCCTTCGGCCTCGGCCAAACCGCCACTTCCGGCATCATCTCCGCGCTGGGCCGAAGCGGCCTTAATCTCGAAGGGCTGGAAAACTTTATTCAGACCGATGCCTCAATTAACCGCGGCAACTCCGGCGGCGCGCTGCTGAATCTCAACGGCGAGCTTATCGGCATTAATACCGCCATTCTGGCGCCGGGCGGCGGCAGCATCGGCATCGGCTTCGCCATTCCGAGCAACATGGCGAAGACCCTCGCCGATCAGCTTATTCAATACGGCGAAATCAAACGCGGCCTGCTGGGCATTAAAGGCATGGAAATGAGCGCGGATATCGCCAAAGCGATGAACATCAACGCTCAGCGCGGCGCCTTCGTAAGCGAAGTCCTGGCCAATTCCGGCTCCGCAAAAGCGGGGATTAAATCCGGTGACGTTATCGTCAGCATGAACGGCAAGCCGCTAAGCAGCTTCGCCGAGCTGCGTTCGCGTATCGCCACTACCGCCCCTGGCACTAAAGTGAAACTGGGGCTACTGCGCGACGGCAAACCATTGGATGTCGAAGTCACGCTGGATAAGAGCACCTCTTCCACCGCCAGCGCCGATCTGATTATCCCGGCCCTACAGGGAGCGGCGCTAAGCGATGGCCAGCTGAAAGACGGCACTAAGGGCGTGACCATCGATAACGTCGATAAAGGCAGCGCGGCGGCGCAGGTTGGCTTGCATAAAGACGATCTGATTATCGGCCTCAACCGCCAGCGCGTGCGTTCCATCGCCGAGCTACGTAAAGTGCTGGAAACCAAACCGGCCGTCATCGCGCTGAATGTGCTGCGCGGTAACGAAAGCATTTATCTGCTGCTACGCTGACGGCTGCTTCCGGACATCGTGCGTCGTGCGATGTCCGGATAAGTCATGCTATGCTGCGCCTGCCCATTAATTAACGATATTCGCATCATGCCAGGAAAGCTTTTACGTTCAGTCCTTATCGGTTTAATCGTCGGCGGCATCCTGCTGGCGGCGATGCCTTCGCTGCGCCAGTGGCAGCTATCATCGGCGACGCCGAGCGATACCGCTGATGAATCGCCCGCCAGCTATAATGCAGCGGTAAGACGCGCCGCGCCTGCGGTGGTCAACGTCTATAACCGCGCGCTGAACAGCACCAGCCATAACCAGCTGACGCTTGGATCCGGCGTTATCATGGACCAACGCGGATATATCCTCACCAACAAGCACGTCATCAACGATGCCGATCAGATAATCATCGCTTTGCAGGATGGACGGGTATTTGAGGCCCTGTTGGTCGGTTCTGATACCCTGACCGACCTGGCGGTGCTCAAAATCAACGCCAGCGGCGGCCTGCCGGTCATCCCGATTAACCCGAAACGCGTTCCACACATCGGCGATGTAGTACTGGCGATAGGCAACCCGTATAACCTCGGGCAAACCATCACCCAGGGCATCATCAGCGCGACCGGTCGTATCGGCCTGAACCCTACCGGGCGGCAGAATTTCCTGCAAACCGATGCTTCTATCAACCACGGCAACTCCGGCGGCGCGCTGGTCAACTCGCTGGGTGAACTGATGGGAATTAACACCCTGTCATTCGATAAGAGCAATGACGGCGAAACGCCGGAAGGGATCGGCTTTGCCATCCCGTTCCAGCTGGCGACCAAGATCATGGATAAACTGATCCGTGACGGCCGGGTGATCCGCGGTTACATCGGGATCAGCGGCCGCGAGATCGCGCCGATGCATGCGCAGAGCGGCGGCATGGATCAGATCCAGGGGATCGTCGTCAATGACGTCGCCCCGGATGGCCCGGCGGCGCAGGCGGGGATCCGCGCTAATGACGTGATCATCTCGGTGAACGATAAACCAGCGGTTTCGGCGCTGGAAACCATGGACCAGGTCGCAGAAATTCGCCCGGGTTCAGAAATCCCGGTGGTCATCATGCGCGATGATAAGAAAATCACCCTGCACGTGGCGGTACAGGAATATCCGGCGACAAATTAACGATTAGCGCTCCGTTATCGGAGCGCGATTAATCAACAAACAGCGGCCCGGCCGGGAATCTGGCCAGAAACCCGGTCACCGCCAGCAGCGACCACAACGATGGCCAGCGGACCTGCCGCTCCCGCAGTTCATCATCCAGCGTCAGTAACGCGAACTCCCCTCTCTCGCCGAGAACGCCGCCCTGCCACAACAGCCGTTGCGCCTGCTGCCGCGCCCACGGCGATTCACTCTTCCAGGCCAGCAAATGCAGCAGCGACTGCTGTAAACAAACGCTGTGCGAATGACTGTCCCGCAGCAATCGTCGATACACCGGCAGCGAGATACTGCGTACGCTGTAGAAACCGCTGCGCGATTCACTATCAGCCTGCGCCACGCTGGCGCACATCTGCCCGGCCAGATCGCATAAACGGTTATGCGTCAGCGGCTGGCGCAGCGCATCCAGATGCCCGGCGGCGGCGCAAAGCAGGCCGCTCCTTTGCTGCTCATGCGTCCGCGAACCCAGCAACGCCGCTACCGTTTCATCCTCCCCGGTCTGCGCATGCTGTACACCCGCGTCATAACAACAGACAAAGAAATCATGGCTGCCATGGTCGATTGACGGGTGCGCCAGCAGATTCAACGCCGGGTGCAGTTGTTCAAGCTCCTCCAGCGACGCCAGGGTGTCATCAACGACTCCCTCTTTTGCCGACGACCTGCTGCCAGGACGTAATGCTACCGTTTCATTCATCAAAGCCTCCTCAGGGAAAATTCCCGGCTCGCGCTGCGCTTACCGGGGCTACAAACCGGAGCGGACCGGTCGCCCGGATAAGGCGCCAGCCGCTATCCGGGAACCTCTCCCCGGTGGCGCTGCGCTTACCGGGCTACAAACCGGAGCGGACCGGTAGCCCGGATAAGGCGCCAGCCGCCATCCGGGAAGGATGCCGGTTTACATCGCCAGCACGTACTTGAGCATCACCCCGGCGGCGATCGCCGAGCCGATCACCCCGGCCACGTTCGGGCCCATCGCGTGCATCAGCAGGAAGTTCTGCCCGTCCGCTTCCAGACCCACCTTGTTGGACACCCTCGCCGCCATCGGCACCGCCGACACCCCGGCGGAGCCGATCAGCGGGTTGATCTTGTGTTTACTGAACACGTTCATCAGCTTCGCCATGATCACCCCGGCCGCGGTGCCCACGCAGAAGGCGATCACCCCCAGCAGCAGGATCCCCAGCGTCTGCGGCTGCAGGAACTTGTCCGCCACCAGCTTGGCCCCCACCGACAGCCCGAGGAAGATGGTGACGATGTTGATCAGCGCGTTCTGCACCGTGTCGCTCAGACGATCCACCACGCCGCTTTCGCGCATCAGGTTGCCGAAGCAGAACATCCCCAGCAGCGGCGCGGCGTCCGGCAGCAGCAGCGCCACCAGCAGCAACAGCACCGCCGGGAAGAGGATCTTCTCGCGTTTGCTCACCGTACGCAGCTGCACCATGCGGATCTTCCGCTCTTTGTCGCTGGTCAGCGCCTTCATGATCGGCGGCTGGATCAGCGGCACCAGCGCCATGTAGGAGTAGGCGGCTACCGCGATGGCTCCCAGCAGCTCCGGCGCCAGCTTGCTCGACAGGTAGATGGCCGTCGGGCCGTCGGCGCCGCCGATGATGCCGATGGCCGCCGCCTGCGGCAGGGTGAAGTGGATGAAGCCGAAGTAGTTCAGCGCCAGCGCCCCGAGCACGGTGGCGAAGATCCCGAACTGCGCCGCCGCCCCCAGCAGCAGGGTGCGCGGGTTGGCCAGCAGCGGGCCGAAATCGGTCATCGCCCCGACGCCCATAAAGATCACCAGCGGCGCGATACCCGAGCCAATCGCCACCTTATAGAAGATGGCCAGCACCCCGGAGGAGTAGCCCATGTCCACCGCCAGCGTCTCCATCTGCCCCTGCACCGACGGCAGGGCCAGGGCCAGCGCCTCCTTGATGGCGTGGACATCCGGCGCGCAGTTGAGCTTCGCGGCAATCACCGCCAGCTGGACCGGGTCGTGATGGGCCAGCAGGTTTTCCAGCGCGCTCAGCGCCAGCCCGGCCTCCGGAATATTGGAGAGCAGGCCGCCGAAGCCAATCGGCAGCAGCAGTAACGGCTCGAACTTTTTCGCAATCGCCAGCCACAGCAGCAGCAGGCTGACCAGCAGCATCACCGCCTGGCCGGCCCCCAGGTGCATCAGCCCCATGCCCTGAATCAGGGCGTTCAGACTTTCCATTTGCGCTCCTCGTCCTTACGCCAGCTGCAGCAGGGTGTCGCCGACCGCCACCGCATCGCCGGATTTCACCGCGATACCGCGTACGGTACCGGCCTGCGCGGCGCGGATTTCGGTTTCCATCTTCATGGCTTCCAGAATCAGCAGCACCTCGCCTGCCGCCACCGCCTGGCCTTCGCTGGCCAGCACCTTCCAGATAGTGCCCGCCAGCGGCGCGGTCACCGGGGTGCCGGCGCCTGCCGGGGCCGGGGCGGCAGCGGCTACCGGCGCAGCGGCGCTGAGCTGGCTGACGTCGCCGCCGTCGCTGACTTTGACCACGAAGGCTTTGCCTTCCACTTCGACGGTGTAGACGCCGGAGGCGGCGGCTTTTGCCGGCGCGGCAGATTTTGCTTCTTCCACCTGCGGCACGGGCTCAAAGGCCGCCGGGTTGTGGCGGTTTTCGAGGAACTTCAGGCCGACCTGCGGGAACAGCGCCACGGTGAGCACGTCGTCGATGGCGTTATCGGCAAGCGTGATGCCCTTCTCCTGCGCCTGGTGTTTCACGTCGGCTTCCAGCTCCGCCAGCTCCGGCTTGAGTAAATCCGCCGGGCGGCAGGTGACGGCGTCGGCGCCGTTGAGCACCCGCGCCTGCAGGGCGGCGTTAACCGGCGCCGGGGTGTGGCCGTATTCGCCTTTCAGGATACCGGCGGTCTCCTTCGCAATGGTTTTGTAGCGCTCGCCGCCCAGCACGTTGAGCACCGCCTGGGTGCCGACAATCTGCGAGGTCGGGGTGACCAGCGGGATGAAGCCGAGGTCCTCGCGCACGCGGGGAATTTCCGCCAGCACCTGGTCCAGCTTATCGGCGGCGTTCTGCTGCTTCAGCTGGCTTTCGAGGTTGGTGAGCATCCCGCCCGGCACCTGGGCGACGAGGATGCGGCTGTCGGTGCCTTTCAGCTGGCCTTCGAAGGCGTGGTATTTTTTGCGTACCTCGCGGAAGTACGCGGCGATGCTCTCCAGCTTGTGGATATCGAGGCCGGTGTCGTACGGCGTGCCGGCGAGGGTGGCCACCAGCGCTTCGGTAGCCGGGTGGCCGTAGGTGGCGCTCATCGAGGAGATGGCGGTATCAACGCCGTCGACGCCGGCTTCAATGGCCTTCAGCAGCGCCATTTCCGCCATGCCGGTGGTGGCGTGGCAGTGCAGGTGCAGGGTGACGTCATAGCGTTTTTTGATTTCGCTGACCAGCTCAAAGGCGGCATGCGGGGTGAGGATGCCGGACATGTCCTTGATGGCGATGGAGTCAACGCCGTTCTCCAGCAGCTGTTCGGTGAGGTCGAGCCAGGTCTGCAGGGTGTGCGCCGGGCTGGTGGTGTAGCTGAGGGTGCCCTGGGCGTGGGCGCCGTGGCGGCGGACCGCCTGCAGGGCGGCCTGCATGTTGCGCGGGTCGTTCATGGCATCGAAGACGCGGAACACGTCCATGCCGTTTTTGACGGCGCGCTCGACAAAGCGCTCCACCACGTCGTCGGCGTAGTGGCGGTAGCCGAGCAGGTTCTGGCCGCGCAGCAGCATCTGCAGCGGGGTTTTCGGCATCGCTTTTTTCAGCTCGCGCAGGCGGACCCACGGGTCCTCGCCGAGGAAGCGGATGCAGGCGTCAAAGGTGGCGCCGCCCCAGCATTCCAGCGAGCGGTAGCCGACGTCGTCGAGCGCGGCCGCAACGGGCAGCATATCGTCGAGACGCAGGCGGGTGGCGAACAGGGACTGGTGGGCGTCGCGCAGGACGACATCGGTAATGGCAACGGTCATGAATTCCTCCGTGAATTAAGGATTAAGGCGGTGATGGTGGTGAATGGCGGCGACAATCGCCGGCTTTAAACGGGCGAAGTCGTCAGCGGGCGCGACGGCCGCGGGCGCCGCTTTGGGCGCGGCAGGCGGCTCAGGAAACAGACGGGTA
This sequence comes from Klebsiella sp. 141161, assembly GCF_050600815.1. Taxonomy (NCBI): domain Bacteria; kingdom Pseudomonadati; phylum Pseudomonadota; class Gammaproteobacteria; order Enterobacterales; family Enterobacteriaceae; genus Klebsiella; species Klebsiella sp. 141161. The sequence continues at coordinate 734,304 of NZ_JAQIRN010000002.1, forward strand.
ACGGCGACGGACATCCCCCGGATGGCGAAAATGAGCAGCAGCAGGAACAGCAGCACGAAGCCCATGCCAAGAAACATCAGGGTGAAGCCTTCGCCTAACAGCGCAGCATCAGTCATAAAATAGCCTTTGGAGGGGCGCAATAATGGCGTAATAAACAGCCGCGATAGCCGAGTGGATTTCCCCAGACCACATAGTCAGAAGCCTCTTTATCGCGGAAATTAATTTTCGCCACTACTGCGCAATATATTTAACCGGGAGTTATTGAATAAAACTTACGTGCTGACAGATTTCATCAGCGACAATCTCTTTGCGCTGATTAAATATCACTTTATTCTGCTCAAACAGGTTATTCCCGTGGGTATCGATCGACACAATCAGTGGACCGAACTCTTTCACCCGGCAAACCCATAAGGTTTCCGGCATCCCCAAATCACGCCACTGGGCATCTTCAATTTCTTCTACACAGACCGCGGCGACCACCGCGCATCCGGCCGGGAAGACGCAGTGCAGCGCTTTATGTTCGGCGCAGCCCTCTTCGGTCCCCTTACCCATGCCGCCTTTGCCGACAATTAATTTCACACCGGTCTTAGCAATAAATTCTTTTTCAAATTTCTCCATGCGCATACTGGTGGTTGGTCCAACAGAAACCATTTCAAATTTATCTTCTGTACCTTTAATCGGCCGCACAATGGGCCCGGCATGTAATATCGCGCCGCCGGCAACGTTGACCGGTAATTCACGTCCGCCTTCAATCAAACGACGATGGGCAACATCACGACAGGTAACAATATGACCATTGAGATAAATAATATCGCCCGCTTTAATATCAGCTAAATCTTCATCTTTAATTGGCGTAGTGAGTATTTTTTTAGTCATCAGAAAGCCACTCCTGTGTGAGAAGTAATGGTGTAATTCAAATCTTTATCGAAAACGATATGTCCTTTGCGGTGCGACCAGCAGCCGACGTTGACCGCCACGCCGATGGTGGAAGGATGGCGCGCAGTATTTTCGATATTGACGCCCATCACCGAGGTGTTACCGGACATTCCCTGCGGGCCAAGGCCGATTTTATTAATGCCGTCTTCGAGCATTTTCTCCAGCGATGCGGCACGTTCATTCTCATTGTGCGACCCCACCGGGCGCATCAGCGCTTTCTTCGACAGTAGCGCCGCGGTTTCAACGGAAGTCGCGACGCCAACGCCAACCAGCAGCGGCGGACAGGCGTTCAGGCCATAACTGGTCATGACATCCAGCACGAAACGAGTTACGCCTTCGTATCCAGCGCCCGGCATTAGCACCATCGCTTTACCCGGCAGCGAGCAGCCGCCGCCGGCCATATAGGTGTAAATACTGCACTGGTCAGAATCAGGGACGATCTCCCAGAATACCGTCGGCGTACCTTTACCCACGTTTTTACCGGTGTTGTATTCGTCAAAGGTCTCTACGCTGTTGTGGCGCAGCGGAGAATCCACGGTGGCTTTAATCACCGATTCGCGCAGCAGCGCTTCCAGTTCACCAATCAGCGGGAAGTTGGCGCCGCACTCAACCAAAAACTGAATCACGCCGGTGTCCTGGCAAGACGGACGATCCAGCTCTTTCGCCAGACGCTGGTTTTCAATCATGGTGGTAAAGATGACGTCCGCCAGATGGCTGGTCTCTTTTTTATGCAACTCTTTCAGTTTTGCAGTGACGTCATCAGGCAATACTTTGCCGGTATATCCCACGAATTTGGCCATAATATCGGTCATTCGGGATATCTGTTCGCTTTTGCTCATAAAGGCTCCTTAGTCAGAACAGCGTCCGTAAATTACGGGTGAAAAGGGAAAAGAATTGGCAGCAGTACGAGGCTGACAATGGTAGAAACGAGAATCAGAGGAAGGCCGGATTTGGCGTAATCGACAAACTTATAGCCGCCGGCCGATAGCACCATCATGTTGGCGGGCATGCCGATCGGCGTCGCGTAGGCGCAGGAGCTGCCGATAACGGTCGCCATCAAAACCGCTTTCGGATCGGCGCCCATACCGGCCGCGATCGACAAACTCACCGGTACCAGTAGCGCGACGGTGGCGGTATTGGACATAAAGTTGGTCATGATGACGGACAGCGCAAAGACCACCGCCATCAACATGAATGGGGAAGAGTTCTGGCCCAGCATGCCGATGACATGATCGGCAACCAGCTTCCCAGCACCGGTCATTTCCAGCGCTTTTGCCAGCGCCAGCGTGCCGCCAAAAATGAAAATAGTCTGTGAATCAATCGCTTTATAGGCCTGCTTTTCCGTCAGCACGCCGGTAAACACCAGAACTAACGCACCGATACAGCCTGCCACCGTCAGGCTAATGCCGGTCTGTTTCTCAAAAATCATGCCGAGGATCGTGGCGATCAGCACCACCAGAGACAGGATCTGTTTCCAGCGCGGAACGTGGCTGTAATCTCGCTGTTCGCCGACGCTACCGACTTCACCGCCATTCGCGGTAGCAGGCAGGAATTTATAGCCAATCGTCAGGAAATAGAGGATGCCGCAGAGCAGCATCGGTAAACCCACCTTCGCATACTCAAAGAAGCCAAACCCGCTACCGATATTCTGCAACGCCGATTGCGCGATCAGGTTGCCGGGCGCGCCAATCAGCGACAGGTTACCGCCGAGCGCGGCGGCAAATACCAGCGGCATCAGTAAACGAGAGCGGGCAAAACCCGATTTCGCCGCCACGCCAATCACTACCGGGATCAGTACCGCCGCCGTACCGGTGTTGGAAAGAAAACCCGACATCACGCCGACGACCACCATGATGGTGAAAATCAGCTGTTTTTCGGTTTTGGCGAAGTGAGTGATCACCCCACCAACTTTATTGGCCATCCCGGTTTCAAATAACGCCCCGCCGACGATGAACATGGCGACAAAAAGAATGACGTTGGAGTCGATAAAACCGGCAAAAGCTTGTTTTAGATCCAACACGCCGGTGAGCACTAACGCCACGCAGACCACCATGGAAGTCACTGCCAAAGGCACCTTCTCCCAGACGAACATGACGATAGCGAACACCAGCAAACATAAGGTGATGGTAATCGGTTCCATATTTATAATTATCCCTATCAATGATATATGATATTGTATCCAATATTGACGAGGGAGAAATTATGCCCATGCAAAAAGTAAGTCAATGCGTTTTTACACAAAGATCGCGCAGTGCGATCTGCATCAAGATCCTCTGCAGATCGTCACAAGAGATGATTAATAGCGTTGATGAATGCGACTAAAACCAGCAGGCTTTAGCGCTATACAGAGGTTTCGGGAAGGTATCGCGTGAGCATATTTTCCATTGAGCGGATAATATGCTCGCGCATGCGCTGACGCGCCAGCTCTTCATTATGCTGTTCAAGTGCCTGTAAAATCTCTTTATGTTCCTGTATCGAGATAGCTGCATACTCCGCTTCGGTGACCTTGTGCCCCATCGACAGTCCGTTCCACATGTTGCAGAGCAGCATCTTCATTTTTTCGTTGCCCGCGGCGTTCCAGATCTCCATATGGAAAGCCTGATTCAGGTCGGAATATTCAGTGAAGTTATTATCGGCCAGCGCTTTTTCTGCTGAGTAGTGTACCTGGGCAATGCGCGAAATATCCGTGCCGGGACGAGATGCCTTCGCCACCGCCTCACTTTCCAGCAGCGCGCGAATTTCATAATGCTCGCGAATCGTCTGCTCGTTGATCCCTAACACCACCGCCCCTTTATTGGGGCGGACTTTAATCAGGCCATCGGTGGCTAAAATCTGAAACGCTTCGCGCACCGGCATGCTGGAAACCCCAACCATGCGGGCAATGCCTTCGAGAGTTATCTCCTGCCCTTCCACTAAATCCCGCGAAAGAATCGCTTTGCGTAATACCGCCGCGACCTGCTCTTTCGCCGAAAGAAGCTTAATTTTCCCTAATTTAGGCTTCTGCACTTTCCCAATCCTTCATATGTTGACGCATAATTTCCGCAAGCATGAGGAAATAACGCTGTGTTGCCTGAGCAATATTGCCCGCATCGCCGCGGCTAATGGCTCCAGCCAGTTCATGTAGTATCAGTGCCGATTCCTGGCTATCGTCTTTCAGATACAGAATGACATAAGAGATATAACCATCCAAAAATTGCTGATATGCCTTCGCCAGATAACGGTTATCAAGATAGGAAATCAGTAACTGATGAAAATCCAGTTCGCGAGTTTTGTCGCCAGGCTGCGCCAGGGCCTGCGCGCGCCCGAGCAGCAATTCCCCCTGGTTTGTCGGCACGAGAGTGAACAATTCGGCAGCCATCACCGCTATCACGCGGAAAATATGGCTAACATCATCGGGCACCAGCTTTGATACCTGCATATGACGGTTAGGCAAGCGCACCAGAAACCCCTCTTGTTCAAGAGACTGCAACGCTTCTCTAACCGGCATACGTGAAAGCCCTAGCTGCTCGGCAATACTCTCCTGCGCCAGCTCATCTCCCGCTTTCATCGCTCCGGAAAGAATTTGATAGCGAATAATTTGCGTAATGTGGTCCCTGGTCTGCTTTCTGTCGATCTTTTTCACAACGTCCTCATTGCTTGGGGCTTAAGACGCGGGGATTTTAGCAGATTTAGCCGCCAGGCGGCGCATTCGCCAGGGATATGAGGTGATAAAAAAGCCGGAACGACGGTTCCGGCTTTTCTGCTAACGAGACGTTACTTGTTGACGAAATCTTCGCCGAGGGCGATATCTTTCTTCAGCGTATCCAGCATGCCTTCCAGCGCCTGTTGTTCAAAAGCGCTGAGTTTACCGATGGACTGGCGCTCTTCCACGCCATTTTTGCCCAACAGCAGCGGCTGCGAGAAGAAACGGGCATACTGGCCGTCGCCTTCGACGTAGGCACATTCAACCACGCCTTTTTCACCCTGCATGGCACGCACCAGTGAGAGCCCGAAACGCGCAGCGGCCTGGCCCATAGAGAGTGTTGCCGACCCGCCGCCCGCTTTCGCTTCCACGACTTCCGTCCCGGCGTTTTGAATACGTTTAGTGAGATCCGCGACTTCCTGCTCGCTAAAGCTGACGCCAGAAATCTGCGACAATAAAGGCAGGATAGTGACGCCAGAGTGGCCGCCAATGACCGGAACTTCAACCTCGGTGGCCGACTTGCCTTTGAGCTCGGCGACAAAAGTATTAGAACGAATGATATCGAGAGTGGTAACGCCAAACAGTTTGTTTTTATCGTACACGCCGGCTTTTTTCAGCACTTCGGCGGCGATAGCGACGGTGGTATTTACCGGGTTGGTGATAATACCGATGCAGGCCTGCGGACAGGTTTTCGCAATCTGCTGCACCAGGTTTTTAACGATACCGGCATTAACATTAAATAAGTCGGAGCGATCCATGCCGGGCTTACGCGCGACGCCGGCGGAAATCAGCACCACATCAGCGCCTTCCAGCGCCGGGGTAGCATCTTCACCGGAGAAACCTTTGATTTTTACATCTGTGGGAATATGACTTAGATCTACCGCCACGCCCGGCGTAACCGGAGCGATGTCGTACAACGAGAGCTCTGAACCTGAAGGCAGTTGGGTCTTAAGTAGTAGGGCAAGCGCCTGGCCGATTCCACCAGCGGCGCCGAGGACTGCAACTTTCATCCTAAACTCCTTATTATGGTTAATTTACACCCTAAATAATTCGAGTTGCAGGAAGGCGGCAAGAGAGTGAATCCCCAGGAGCTTACTGAAGTAAGTGACTGGGGTGAACGATTGCAGCCAACGCCCATGCAGCTCGAAGTATGACGGGTATAGTCTTTCGTTATTCCGTCGCCTGGACCTTAATTCACAAGATGAACAATTACAATAATTATGGCTGAAGAATGCGGGGTACGCGCAATGATGCAGCAAATTCGCATTTTTCTTCCTGAGACTGGCCATCCAGCAAAGCCGTAGTACCGGATCGACTATTGGTTACAATACACCCAGCTCGCTCGGCAAAACAATATCAATTTCATAACATTTATTTCACTTTTACAGCAATTTACCCGCTGTGATGCAGGCATGTTCCTCATCAGGGTTATTTGCTAAAATATGCGCCTTTCATAACATTATTTACGCTATTCCTTTGCGGATTATTTGCATAAAAATGCACTTGTATGCATAATGATGTTGTTTTTACCACCATAATCTGGGTGACTTATGCGTAGTTCGGCAAAACAAGAAGAACTGGTTAAAGCGTTTAAATCGCTGCTTAAAGAAGAAAAATTCAGCTCGCAAGGCGAAATCGTTCAGGCGCTGCAGGAAGAAGGTTTCGAGAACATCAACCAATCGAAAGTTTCCCGCATGCTGACAAAGTTTGGCGCCGTTCGCACGCGTAACGCCAAAATGGAAATGGTCTACTGTTTGCCTGCCGAACTCGGCGTGCCGACGACCTCCAGCCCGCTGAAAAACCTGGTGCTGGACATCGATTATAACGATGCAGTGGTAGTGATCCACACCAGCCCCGGCGCGGCGCAGCTGATCGCACGCCTGCTGGATTCCTTAGGCAAAGCCGAAGGTATTCTGGGTAGTATCGCGGGTGATGACACTATCTTTACCACCCCTGCCCGCGGTTTTTCCGTTAAAGATCTCTACGACGCGATTCTGGTCCTGTTCGAACAGGAACTCTAAGCGCTCCCCCTCTGGTTCCTGCCAGAGGGTTCTTCCCCGCAAAATGCTATTCCCCAAACCTTCAAATAAAGCAGCATTTTTTTAACATTTAGTGTGGTTTTCCACCTCTATACATTCCTTTACCGAATGATAACGACTAAAGCGCACAAAAGATCAAAGCGCAATATCTATTTGATTTAAATATAAATAATCATGTCATTCACCCCATGAATGACATTTCTAATTCTTATACGTTATAAAAACGACATTTCTTGGAAATTATTTACACTGAAAACAATTAGCATGGTATTAATATTTTTGGTGATTAGTGTATACTTGATTTTGTGATGAGGGTCACGAAACAAAGCCCCCTAATAATAAAATTCGACGAGGTGAACATCATGAAAATCAAAACCACTGTAGCCGCACTCAGCATGCTATCCGTACTGTCCTTTGGCGCTTTCGCCGCTGATTCAATCAACAGCACTCAAGCGGAAAGCCGCCAGTCACTGGGCACCGTATCTATCGGCGCGGTAGGTTCTTCCCCGATGGATATGCATGAAATGCTGAACAAAAAAGCACAAGAAGAAGGTGCTTCTTCTTATCGCATTATCGAAGCTCGCACCGGCGACCATTGGCACGCCACTGCTGAACTTTATAAATAAGCTTTAACGATTGTCGGTCATTAACTGAAACAGTATCTCTTCAGCGGCCTGGGTTCATATGAAATCTCCCGCCGCTGCACAAATGGTTGGAGTAAAGATTATGAAAAGCGCAATTATCATCGCATCCCTGGGTCTGGCATCTGTTCTCTCTTTCGGCGCAAGCGCAGCCGTACAGCAAGTGAACGCCGATCAAGCACAAAACCTGCAACCAATGGGCACTATCTCTGTATCGCAAGTAGGTAGCGCGCCAATGGATATGCGCCAGGAACTGGCGGCTAAAGCCGAGAAAGAAGGCGCCAGCAGCTACCGCATTATTGAAGCTCGTACCGGCGACAGCTGGCACGCGACTGCTGAGTTGTACAAATAAACCCTCGTCGTCTTATCCGACGACTTGCCCCCGCCTGCCGGGGGCTTTTTTATGCCCAACGGGCATTAAAACGTAGTAGCCCTTCCAGCTCCTCTTCCGCTTCATCGAACAGCAAAATTAACGCACCAAAGCGACGACGCTGTTTTTCATCCAGATGGACAAATTCAATCTCCAGCGGGAACGGTAAGCGCCCTCCCGTCACCGCGCTCCACAGCGCGTCAAGGTTATCCACCTGCTTATCCGGTAGCGCGAAGGCGCGGGAAAACTCACGATAGAAATCCTGTTGCTCAGCTATTTCATCAAAATCAAAGGTATAAACAGTCATTGCCCGGCGCCCCTTCAGCTCTGTCCCTCTACACCAAATAAGTATAGCGATAAAAAAACCGACGCCGGGCGTCGGTTTGCAGGTTAGCTATTGGTAAATACGTGCTGATATTTTTTCAGCATATCGACCAGTCGTCGTACCGGCTCAGTGACCTGGGGCGACGCCTGCCAGTGAAGGAGTTTTTCCTGATAAACATCAAGCTCTTCCAGCAAGCGGGTAAAGTAACGACGGCGCTTATCGTCGCTACCGGCGGAGATAACGTGATCGGCGGTTCGCCGCAGCTGGCGGTGGAAGGCCGACAGATCCTCGTTTACCGGCACCGGGGCATCGCGTAGACGCTGGTGCGCGATAATCAGCGTCAGCGCCAGCCGGAAGCGGGCGATATCGCCGGGAAACTTATTCAGCAGTAAAAACAGCTGTTGATACAGCGCCGGCAAATGGTTCTCTTTACGCCGGGCGCTATTCGTGGTGAGCGAAGAGACCGCCGCCGAGACGAACTGGTTCAATAACACCCGTCCGGTGCGGGCCTGCGAGTTATCACGCACTAACAGAATCACCATCAGCGCGAGGAAACAGCCGACAATCTGCCCCAGAGCGCTATCGAGGAACTGGCTAAACTGGAACTGCATCGGGTTATCCAGCACCAGAATATTGATGGTGCTCGCCAGGGCCCCCAGCGATCCGAGCCGCCGCTTTTGTACCTCAATACCGATAAAGAACGCCATCGCGGCAAGGCTGATACACAATAGCAGCATACTCTGCTGCGTCGCAGGCATGACGACAAGGAAGAACAGCGCGCCGAGCGGTAAAGCGGCAAGGGTGCCATAGAGGAAGTCTAAGGCCACCATTCGCGGGTTAGGCAGGCGCATCGCCAGCGCGGTCACCACGGCAATCATAACCATAGCCCCGCTACCGGATGTCCAGCCGGTCCATAGCCAGAACAGGGTGCCGAGAATACAGGAAATAGAGGTTCGCCAGAAGTTAACCATTGCGTGGTGACGCTCGGCGGACTCAACCTTCACCACCGTTTCGCCGCGTAAGACTTCATCTTCAATACGGCTAATTTTGGTATTGCCGACCACGCCGCGCTTGAGCAGCAGATAGCGCGTCGCCGCGCCGACCCAGCTATAAATAGTGACCGGCGTATTGTGTTCACCTTTCCAGGTCAGGAAGCGGCGCATACGCTTAAGCTGTTGATGCACATCCTGTACCGTTTCTACGGGCTCGGCAAACAGCTCGCGGTAGTCGTCAGTCACCATCTCCGGGCGTGAGTTCTGGATCAGATAGGTTTCGCAGGCCTGAGTAATCAGCGTCAGCGATAGCGTGTTGATAGCCTTTAGCCGCTGGTTTACCTTCGACCAGCGCGAAGATTCCATGATCAGATTGCCGCGCATCCCTTCCAGCCCGGCGGTACGGCGCACCAGCGCTCCCCAGGCTTTGTCCACCACCTCGCTATCGCCATGGGCGACACAAAGCTGCATCAGGCGATACTGATCCAGCAGCAGGTTATCCAGTTCAAGGTCGATCTCTTTTTTGATAGAGCGCGGGGAAAATAGCAGGTCAGCGACGATAGCGCTGACGATCCCGATGACGATTTCGCTGCAGCGCTCGACGGCAAACTGCGGCGCCAGCATCGGGTCAGTATGAATGGTGATGATGATAATCAGCGCCGTGTAACCCGCCAGCCCCCAGGCGTAGGAGTTTTCCACCTTCACCAGCGAGGAGATCCAGGTGCAGAAACCGGCCCAGAGACAGCAAACCAGCATCATCAATAGCGGCGCGCGGATCATGAGGATAATGATCGCCAGTGCGGCAATACAGCCGATAAACGTCCCGGCAATACGCAGCATCCCGCGGTAGCGAATCGCCCCGGAATAGGGCTCTCCGCCGGCGGCAAATGCCGGACCGGCGGTCACGATAGCCGCGGTCAGTACGGCCCAGCGCGGCGTCTCAAGCTGAAAATGAAAGCCGACGAACAGCGCCAGCACCACCGCGCATGCAAGCTTAATGGCAAAGCGGAGATGCCGGGGAGCAATGGTATAGGTCCCCATGGCGATTAACCAAACTCACGCAAGCGCATGGCGACTTTCTGGAAGAAGTTGGCCTGGCTGGCGTCGCGATCTTCTTTACCGGTAATGACAACGGTCGCGGTGGTGCCCGACGGCCAGAGGTTGCCCTGCTGCTGGTCAAGACGGATACGTACCGGCACGCGCTGCGCCAGACGTACCCACTCAAGGTTGGAGTCAACGGAAGCCATGCCTTTCGCATCGCTGCTGCTGCTGGCGTTAGTCACGCCCGCGGCAACGCTGTCAACGGTACCTTTTATCACCTTACTACTGCCGAGCGGAGTGATTTCGGCACGATAGCCCGGACGCACGCCTTCCAGTTTGGTCTCTTCCAGATAGGCCATCACGTAGAAGGTATTTTGTTTAACCAAAGCGACCGCGGTCGAACCGCGGGTAATGAATTCGCCGGAGTAGACGTTCAGGTTGGTCACCCAGCCATCGGCTGGCGCACGAATCACCGTACGTTCAAGATCCAGTTTGGCTAAATCGCGGCTGGCCACCGCTTTCGCCAGCTGATGCTCAACGGTTTGCAGCACGTTGTTGGCCTGGTCAATCTCTTCGCGCGACATGGCCTGCACGCCGAGCCTGTTACGGCGCCCGGCTTCAACGCGTTTTTCCTGAGCCAGCGTCTGGTAATAGGAGACGTCGGCTTCCGCCTCCGCCAGCGCTTTTTGGTAACGAGGTTGGTCAATAACGAACAATACCTGGTCTTTCTTAACCAGTTGGTTATCCTTGACATTCACCTGCGAAATAAGCCCCGACACGTCCGGCGCGATGGCGACGATATCGGCGCTAAAGCGTGCATCGCGCGTCCACGGCGACGCGGTGTAGTACACCCATGCGCGAAAAATAGCGATAAACGCCAGAATAACCAGTATCACAGTGATGGCAGTACGCAGGATATTTCTTGTTAGTGTTTTCACATCGACCTCAAACGAACAAGCGCGATATCAGATAAAACAGACAGCAATACAGCGCAGTATTAAACAGTGCAGGGTGCCAGACAAAATCATAAATACCGGTCGGAACCAGCAAACGGTGCACCAGCCAGAAGATGGCTAGCGACAATAGCAGCTCAAAGAAGATCGGCGGAAACGATAGGCCGAAAATCACTATGACAGGAAACAGACTCATGATGACCTTGATAAGAAGCGTACAGGTGGTAGCGTGATGCGTTTATTATGTAGCTAACTATATATTAACGTAACAATTGCAGCCTTATCTATAATATGTGATCTAAATCACTTTTAAGCCAGAGTGAATAATGGAACGACTAAAACGTATGTCGGTGTTCGCCAAAGTGGTTGAGCTGGGCTCTTTCACCGCCGCCGCACGCCAGCTCCAGATGAGCGTTTCATCTATCAGCCAGACCGTTGCTAAACTGGAAGACGAGCTACAGGTAAAGCTGCTCAACCGCAGCACCCGCAGCCTGGGCTTAACAGAAGCGGGTAAAATTTATTACCAGGGCTGCCGAAGAATGCTCTTTGAAGCGCAGGACGTCCATGAACAGCTGTATGCCTTCAACAATACCCCTATTGGCACGCTGCGCATCGGTAGCTCTTCAACTATGGCACAGAATGTGCTGGCGCGCATAACCGCCGAAATGCTCAAAGAATATCCGGGTTTATCGATTAATCTGGTGACCGGCATCCCCGCCCCGGACCTGATTGCCGACGGCCTCGACGTGGTGATACGCGTCGGCGCGTTGCAGGATTCCAGCCTCTTCTCGCGGCGGCTGGGCTCGATGCCAATGGTGCTCTGCGCGGCGAAAAGCTATCTCCAGCACGCGGGATGCCCGGAAAAACCGGCGGATCTTGCCAGCCATTCGTGGCTGGAATATAGCGTACGGCCAGATAATGAGTTCGAAATTATCGCCCCGGAGGGGATCTCAACACGCCTGATCCCACAAGGACGCTTCGTCACCAACGACCCGATGACGCTGATCCGCTGGCTGACTGCCGGCGTTGGCGTGGCCTACGTTCCGCTGATGTGGGCGATCGACGAGATCAACCGCGGCGAACTGGAGATCCTGCTGCCGAGCTATCAATCGGATCCGCGACCGGTCTATGCGCTGTATACCGAAAAAGACAAACTGCCGCTGAAGGTGCAGGTGTGTATTAACTATCTGACGGATTATTTCGTCGAAGTGGCGAAGATTTATCAGGGAATGCACGGGCGCGGGATGACCCGTTAATTGACTTCCCGGCAGCGGCTTCGCGCCGCCGGGACCAGCCGTTATCAGGCGGTGCCGCCAACGGTAAGGTTGTCGACTTTCAGCGTCGGCTGTCCGACGCCGACCGGTACGCTCTGCCCTTCTTTACCGCACACGCCAACGCCGCTATCCAGCTTCAGGTCGTTACCGACCATAGAAATCTGCTGCATCGCTTCGATACCGGAACCGATTAGCGTCGCGCCTTTGACTGCTTTAGTCACTTTGCCTTTTTCAATCAGATAGGCTTCCGAGGTCGAGAAGACAAATTTACCGGAGGTAATATCCACCTGGCCGCCGCCGAAGTTCGGCGCATAGATACCGTAATCGACCGATTCGATAATCTCCTGCGGCGTCGACTTACCGGCCAGCATATAGGTGTTGGTCATCCGCGGCATCGGCAGATGCGCATAGGATTCACGGCGACCATTACCGGTCGGCGCAACGCCCATTAAACGCGCGTTGAGCTTATCCTGCATATAACCTTTCAGGACGCCGTTTTCGATAAGCACGTTGTATTGACCCGGCGTACCTTCGTCATCAATCGCGACCGAACCACGGCGATCGGCCATGGTGCCGTCATCCACGACGGTGCACAGTTCAGAGGCGACTAATTCGCCCATGTGACCGCTGAAGACCGAGGTGCCGCGACGGTTAAAGTCACCTTCCAGGCCGTGGCCGACGGCTTCATGCAGCAGCACGCCAGGCCAGCCCGCGCCAAGCACCACCGGCAGCATACCGGCTGGCGCGGCAACCGCGGACAGATTGACTAATGCCATACGTACCGCTTCACGCGCCCAGACATCCGCCCGTACGTCGCCATCCAGCGGCGCGAGGAAATAATCATAGCCAAACCGTCCGCCGCCGCCGCTGGCGCCGCGCTCGCGTTTGCCGTCTTCTTCCACCAGCACGCTCACGGAGAGACGAACCAGCGGACGAACATCAGCGGCCAGCGTTCCGTCCGTTGCCGCCACCAGGATAAGCTCGTAGACGCCGCTCAGGCTGGCGGAAACTTCCTGCACGCGCTTATCGGCAGCACGCGCCACCTTATCAACGCGGCGCAGGATATCCAGTTTCTCTTCGCGGCTCATGCTCTGCAGCGGATCGACGCTGGTATAGAGAGAGCTGTATTCCACCGCGCCGAGCGTCTGCACTTTGCCGTCGCCATGGTCGCGGACGATAGTACGCGCCGCCTGGGCGCTCTGCTCAAGCGCCAGTTTGCTGATTTGGTCCGCATAGGCAAAACCGGTTTTTTCGCCGCTTACCGCCCGGACGCCTACGCCCTGGTCAATATTGTACGACCCATCTTTGATGATGCTGTCTTCCAGAACCCAGGATTCGTGATAGCTCGACTGAAAATAAAGATCGCCGTAATCGAGACGGCGCTCAGCCAGTTGGCCAAGAATGGCAAACAGGTCCTGATGGTTCAGGCCATTTGCCGACAGTAATTGTTCACTTACCAGGTTCAAACTCATCGTTACGCTACTCGTTTGTTGCCGCCTGACACAGGGAAATGCCATGCGGCGAAAAAGATGACGGGGAGAAAATACTCTCTATTGAGAGTGCGATAATTCCCCGTACTCGTCAAATCATTGCTTTTTGTTGCTGCGCGCCTGGCGCAGCACTTCATTGATTTCCGGCTGATCGATTGGACCCGTAATGCGATAGCGCAGAATCGATACTTTGTTCCACAGCGGCCCAAGCACCTTGCTGGCGGCAAACACCGCCGCGCCGACAATCGGGTTGACGGCGAATGCCGCCGCTACGCCCACGGTTGCCGAAATTTCCGGCGCCACCACCGCTTGTAAATCTAAACGACGGCGCACCAGATCGACCGAACCTTTCATCGCGATGTCGGCTTCAAGCCCATCCACCAGCGTATCATCCGTATTCAGCACGCCGTCTTTAATCCACGCCGTACTGCGAATTGAATCGAACCAGAACCCTTCCTGGAAGGTGTCGCTGAAATCGAAGCGTAGCTTACGCAGCAGCGCATCAACGCTCAATAGCCTTAACAGCTGACCGGCATGACCAGTGCTCAGGTCAGTAAACTCGCCTTTGCCGAGGCGGCTTTTGAGGATCCCGTTCAGCGAAGCGACATCAGGCTGCCATGGCGGCGCGCGCCAGTGCAGATCGTAATCGACATCAAACGACGACCCTTTCACCGGCGTCGAAACACCGAAGAAGTTCACGAAGTCGTCCGTTTTATTACCGTGCAGCTTGCCTTTCAGCGAGGTACGCACGCCGCCGGGCGCATTCACCCAGACGCCATCGGTAGTGAGGCGGCCAAAGCCGGTATCCACCAGGCCATTGCTGAGGGTTAGCGTATCGCCCTTGATATTGAAGTCACCGTCGATTCGCCCATACTTTTGCCCCCACAGCCAGCACTCTTTACAGCGCAGCTGTAAATCAGGCCAGCCGCGGAAATCCAGACGCGTATCAGCCAGCGGGCCGCTCTCTTTTTTCACCGTGCCGTTGTTATCGCTGGAAGGGTTGTAATAGAGATAGCGAATGGCCGCCAGCCAGGGCGCGTTCTTATGCATCGTCAACGTGGCGTTGATTTCACGCCCCTGCGCCTCCACCTTCGAGCCGCTACCGTCAGGCTGGGAAACCAGACTGACGTTATTCCAGTTCTGTCCGGCGAAGGCCAGCGACGGTGTACGAAGCGTCACGCGCTCCGGGAAGGCCATATTACTGCTCACTTCGTTGACGGCCCCCCGCTGGAACAACGCCAGCCATTGCGCGCCATCCATCGCCGGCATATTCAGCTCGACGCCTGATGCTTCAGGCAGCGAAGGAATCGCTTTGCTGTCGGAGGTCAAAATCGCCCGGTCGAGCGTCAGCTTATTATTCAGCAGCCAGCGACTATTGACGTGGTTCTTGCTGCCGATATTGCCGGTCAAATCGAAGCTGTTTAAGCCGCCGGTCACGTTGATTTTCACCGGCAACGGTTCGCCCGCCGATTTATTCACCGGCGCAGGTAAGTGACTACTCACATTTCTCAGATCGCCGTTGATATCGACTTTGTAGCTCGCGCTACCGCGATACGGTAACTCAATGGCCACTTTGCCATCCCAGGGGACGCTGCCGCTGAGTTCATCGTTGACCGCTTTCGGCAGCAGGCCGGTACGCGTCGGCTGCCAATTAGCGTTCATGCCGACGTCAACGAGGAAGGCTTTCGCCCCTTCCGTGGTGGTGAAATTGAGGTTCAGCGGTTGATTAAACCAGGTCGCGCTTAGCGGCCCGCTTTTTAAATCTCCATTCTCAAAGCTGAACTGACCATTGAGATTCTTCAGCGTCGCGTCAATCGGCTTGATAAACAGATCGTTATTTTTCAGCCGCACATCGCCTTTGGCGGTGGTCATCTCGCCATCGAGCGGGATAGCAAGATGTAAGCGAGCGCTCACATTACCATCAAGCTGTAGTTCATCCAGCGCCGAGCCGAGCGTGTCCTTCAGCGGGGTCTGTTTGAAATAAGGGCCAACCTCTTTGCCTGGACCGTTAACATCGGCATCGATAAACAATTTTTCATGGGAATAGTCAGGGATCACCGCGTCAAGGTTGCTGGCGGTGACGTTGCCCAGCATCGCTTTATCCGCCTTCATCCACAGGCCGTTATTGACGAAGTTAAGGTTGATATCTAATCCGGTCAGCGCCGGCCAGTCCGGCTGGAAGGCGAAGGTCGCGTTCTTCAGCGGTACCGAAACCTGGAATTGGCCTTCGTTATGCTCATAAGGGAACAGATGCGGGTTGCCGCCGTAAACCAGGGTAGCGTTGCTGGCCTGTCCGCCCTTAATTGCGCCGCTCAGGTAATCCACCAGCGCTTTGCCCATCAGGTTTTCCGGGAAATAACGCCACGCCTGGCCGCCGTCGTTAGTGCTGATGCCCGCCAGGATGCCTAACCACGGCTCATCGCCTTCCGGCTGCAGATAGCGGAAGCCGCCGCGCGCGCGAACGCCGGTTGCCTGCACGTCGATATCGCGGCCATCCAGCATAAAGCCCTTGCTGTTCTTCTCCCAGCTCAGGGTCGCATCGCCCTGGGCTATCTCCAGCGGCGCGCGAAAGACCGTTTCATAAGGCATTTTCGCCTGGGTCATATGCGCGCGCAGTTCGCCGTTTTCCACGCTGCCGCTCAGGCTGCCGGAAAAGTGCTCGGCCCCCGGCAACAGTTTCCACTGCTTCCACGCCAGATCGCTCCAGTCAGCCTGGAAACGGGTCTTCTCCGTTGCCTGCAGCGGGATATCTAACGCCAACAGGTTAATTTTTCCGCTCGGCTGGGTGGTTCGCCAGACTTCGCCGAAGCTCGGCGCCAGCTTATCGGCCATCGGTTGCAGACCGGTCAGGCCGCCAAGATCGAGATTGCTGGCGCGGATGCGTAGCTCATCGCTGCGCTGATTGTTATTACCACCCACTTCCTGCGCCGGGATCCACGCCATCGCCAGCGCGCCGCGCGGCCAGGCCTTGCCGTCTATCGAGATCCGCGTGTCGGGGATATGAAATGCCCAGCTTTGATTTTCGCGTGTGATATGCGCCGTCAGGTTATCCACCGACAGCTTATGCAGATGTTTATCGCCCTGCCAGCTGGCACCGCCTTTTTTCAGCCATACATCACCGCTGGCGACATCGCCTTTATCGATAGTCATCCAGCCTTCGAGACTAAAGCGCGCGCTCTGCAGGGCTATGTTGTCCTGCATCCAGCGTCCGAGCCAGGGTTTAACGTCGATGTCATCGGCCTGTAACCAGAGGCGCCCCTTGTTGAGCAGGCCGTTCTCGTCACGTAAATCCATCCGCACCTGCATGACGCCGTGCTGGCCGGTGAGACTCGAAAGGCTCAGTTGCCCCTCGGCGCGGTGGCGGTTTTTACCGTTAAGCCAGGTCAGCTGTGGGATCGCCAGTTCAGCACGCTGACCGGAAATCGTCAGGAAGCTCAAATGGCTATCACGGAGAATAAAGTGGTCAAACTGACGCAGGAACAGATCGCTGATGCGATCGGTCTTCAGACTTGCGCCGTCGTCGTTAGTCTGGATGGGCGTATTGGTGTGAATTTGCAGCTGCCAAAAGGTCAGGTCGCGGAACTGCCAGCGCATATGTAGCAGGCTTTGCCAGACGTCGAGCGCAAGGGTAACCCGTTTGATCGTCATTTCGCCACCGTCTTTCAAGGTGGCTTTAATATCGCGAACGTCCAGCGTCGGGCCGAAGTTTTCCCAGTTGGCGTTGATCTGCGAGGCATCAACCGCGACCCCGGATACCGCGGTAATTTTCTCCAGCAGTTGGGGACGCCAGTTATTTAGCTGCGGCAATGCCAGACGCAGGCCACTCACCAGCAGCGCAACAATCACCACCACGGTTGCCACGGTGAGCAGTAATATCCCGGGCCATCGCCTCAACGCATCTCTCCTTGTCAGCCTGTTACGCTTTATCCTTCAGCCCGCCTGTTTACCCGCCCCCGACGCCATCGGGAGCGACAGGCTGAATGATTACATCATTACCACATCGAACTGCTCTTGATTATAGAGCGGCTCAATTTGTACTTTGACCTGCTTGCCGACAAAGATTTCAACTTCCGCCAGCGCGTGGGACTCTTCCCCTTTCAGAGCTTCCGCGACGGCAGGTGAAGCATAGACCAGGAAGCGGTCTGAGTCATACGCATGATGCACGCGGACTATTTCGCGCATGATCTCATAACAGACCGTTTCGACCGACTTTACCGTACCGCGCCCATGACAGGTAGGACACTCGTTACACAGCACATGTTCCACGCTTTCACGGGTGCGTTTACGGGTCATCTCGACCAGCCCCAGCTGCGAGAAGCCGTTAATGCTGGTTTTCACCCGGTCTTTACTCAGCGCCTGCTCCAGGGAATGCAGTACCCGACGACGATGATCTTCATTATTCATATCGATAAAATCAATGATGATAATGCCGCCCAGGTTACGCAGACGCAGCTGGCGCGCGATGGCCTGCGTGGCTTCAATATTGGTATTGAAGATAGTGTCGTCGAGATTGCGGTGGCCAACGAACGCCCCGGTGTTGATATCGATGGTGGTCATCGCTTCGGTCTGATCGATGATCAGATAGCCGCCTGATTTCAGCTCGACTTTACGCTCCAGCGCGCGCTGGATTTCGTTCTCAACGTCAAAGAGATCGAAAATCGGCTGGCGGCCGCTGTAATGTTCCAGCTTGCTGGTCATTTCCGGGATGTATTCCGCGGTGAACTCCAGCAGCGCCTCGTAGGTCAGGCGCGAATCCACGCGAATGCGGTCAAGCTGAGCATCGGCGAAATCGCGCAGCACGCGCTGGGCCAGCGCCAGCTCGCCGTACATCTGATAGCGGGTCTGGTTACGCTTTTTGCGTTCCATCACTTTGGTCCAGACGCGCTTGAGGTAGGCCGCATCCGCCGCCATCTCTTGCTCATGCACGCCTTCCGCCGCGGTGCGGATAATAAACCCGCCCTGCTCGTCGCAATATTCGGTGACCACGCTTTTCAGACGTTCGCGCTCGGCCTCGCTTTCAATTCTCTGCGATACGCCGACGTGCGAAGCTCCCGGCATAAAGACCAGATAGCGGGAAGGTATGGTGATGTCGGTGGTTAGACGCGCGCCTTTGGTACCCAGCGGGTCTTTCACCACCTGCACCATCAGGTCCTGGCCCTGACGCACTAGTTCGGAAATATCGCGAACGGTAAACTGCTTTTGCTCTTCACCCGCCACGCACTCGGTGTGCGGCATGATATCGGAAGCATGCAGGAAGGCGGCCTTATCCAGGCCAATATCTACAAAAGCCGCCTGCATTCCAGGCAACACACGACTGACACGACCTTTGTAGATATTGCCTACGATTCCGCGCCGCGCTTCTCTCTCAATATGAATTTCCTGCAGGATCCCGCCATCGATATACGCGACGCGCGTCTCGGATGGCGTTACGTTAACTAATAATTCAGCCGTCATCTTTATCCCTTTTCTTCACGCAGTGAGTTAAAGTTACTCAGCAACTCATACGTTTCCACCAGCGGTAAGCCGACTACGGCGTGATAGCTGCCATTTATCTTCCTGACAAAACAACCACCCAACCCTTGAATACCGTATGCGCCTGCTTTATCTAAAGGTTCGCCGCTGGCTACGTAGGTAGCGATATCCTGCTCGGAGAGCAGACGGAAGGTCACTTCCGTCACCACCAGGCAATCCAGCGTTTGCTGCTTATCCGCCAACGCCACCGCGGTCATCACCTGGTGGGTTTTTCCGGAAAGCATGCGAAGCATTTCTGCGGCGTGCCCGGCGTCGCGCGGCTTTTCCAGCACTTCGCCGTTAAGAATGACAATCGTATCCGCGCCCAACACCGGCAGATCGCGCGGCGCCATAGCAACGCCAGCCAGCGCTTTTTCACGCGCCAGACGCGCAACGTAATGCGCAGCGCTCTCCTGCGGGTCGCGCCGTTCCTCAATACCCGGAACCAGGCGTTCGAAAGAGAGACCAAGCTGAGTTAACAGTTCCTGCCGACGCGGGGAACCAGAAGCCAGATACAGAGTTGTCATATCAACCTTTATTGAACCGCAAATTGCTGACGCACTTTACGCATTAGCAGGAATAGCCACGGCCAGAGCACACCGTTTACTACACTACTCCAGAACACTTCCGGACGGAAAGAGACGTTGATCACTAAAAACTCTGCCCAGAAAACAATGATATCAACGGCAAGAGACAACAGCATGACCACCAGCGCCTGTTGCCAGAGCGCCAGATTACGGAACAACTGATATTTTAAAGCGACCAGATAGGCAACAATACTTAACGACAGCGCGCGTACGCCGAGGGTCGAACCGCTGATGAGGTCGAGAACCGCCCCCATAACAAAGCCGGTACCGACGTTAACCCGATGCGGCAGCGCGAGGATCCAGTACAGCAGAATCAATAACACCCAGTTTGGCCGGAAGACGGTGATGTCCTGCGGCCAGGGCATAATCTGCAGCAATAGCGCGATAAGAAACGAGAGCCAGATAACCCAGCGTCCCTGGCTACGATAACTTGCCACTATTGCCCCCCTGCTGGCAGAGGTTGCGCGGACGGCGGCGGCGTCAGGCCCGTCGCCGGCGCCGGCATCTGCGGCCCCATAGCATCAGGCGCAGGCAGCACCTGCGGCATCATTTGCATCAGGCGCTCATTGGCAACGCGGTGAACCTCTTCCGGGGTCATCGGGTTGGCGCCGTTGCGATCGGCGCCCCACAGCAGCAGCAGATAGCGCAAACGCTGCAGACCGGCGGTCGGACGGGCCTGGATTACCGTATAAGCACGTTGAGTATCCAGACGTACCGAGGAGACCACCCCAACCGGATATCCTTCCGGGAAGCGTCCGCCGAGCCCGGAGGTCACCAGCACATCGCCGACGCGAATATCGGTATTCGCCGGCAGGTGTTCAAGCTGTAAATCATCAGTGCAGCCGTTGCCGGCGGCAATCACGCGGATATCGTTACGCAGCACCTGGATCGGCAAGGCATGGGTCGCATCGCAAATAAGCAGCACGCGGCTGGTCATTTTCGCAACCGCCACCACCTGGCCGACAACGCCCTTGTCGCTAATAACCGGCTGGCCTTCATATACGCCATTGACGCTGCCTTTATCGATAACGACCTGATCGCTGTAAGGGTCGTTAACCGTCGAGATAACCTGAGTCACCATCTTCTGCTCGTCCTGACGCAGCGGCGAGCCTAACAGCTCACGTAAACGGGCATTTTCTTGTTTGTATTGACCAAGCATCAGCAGATCGCTGTTTTTCAGCAGCAGTTCCTGACGCAGCGCGCGGTTTTCCAGTTCGAGCTGATCGCGGGTCGCCAGCGATTGCGATACGCTGTCGAGCAGTTCCCGGGGACCATTTGAGATAAAGTAGAAAGGACTGACGGCTGTATCCATGTACGTTCGGATTTGGCTGAACGTACCCAGGCGGCTGTCGGCGATAATGACGCCAAGCGCCACCAAAACCGCCAGAATAAGGCGAATCTGTAGCGACGGGCCACGGCTAAAAATTGGCTTCATAGGCTATGCGTATTCTCGTGTCAGTAAAGACCAGAGGCAGCCCTTAAGCTGCCCCAGACCTTCAGGCTGACTACTCTTCGCTGAACAAGTCGCCGCCGTGCATATCGATCATTTCCAGCGCCTTACCGCCGCCACGAGCGACGCAGGTCAGTGGATCTTCTGCAACTACGACAGGGATCCCTGTCTCTTCCATTAACAGACGGTCAAGGTTACGCAGCAGCGCGCCGCCGCCGGTCAGGACCATACCGCGCTCGGAGATATCGGATGCCAGCTCCGGCGGGCACTGTTCCAGCGCGACCATAACGGCGCTGACGATGCCGGTCAGCGGCTCCTGCAGCGCTTCGAGGATTTCGTTGGAATTCAGGGTGAAGCCGCGTGGAACGCCTTCAGCCAGGTTACGGCCGCGCACTTCGATTTCGCGTACTTCATCACCCGGGTAAGCAGAACCGATTTCGTGTTTGATACGCTCAGCGGTCGCTTCGCCGATCAGGGAACCGTAGTTACGACGCACGTAATTGATCACGGCTTCATCGAAACGGTCGCCGCCGATACGTACGGAAGAAGAGTAGACCACGCCGTTCAGGGAGATAACCGCGACTTCGGTAGTACCGCCGCCGATATCAACAACCATAGAACCGGTCGCTTCAGAAACCGGCAAGCCTGCGCCGATCGCGGCCGCCATCGGCTCTTCGATCAGGAAGACTTCGCGGGCGCCAGCGCCCTGCGCGGATTCGCGGATAGCACGACGCTCAACCTGAGTCGCGCCAACCGGCACGCACACCAGCACGCGCGGGCTCGGGCGCATAAAGCTGTTGCTATGCACCTGTTTAATAAAGTGTTGCAGCATCTTTTCAGTCACGAAGAAGTCGGCGATAACGCCGTCTTTCATCGGGCGAATCGCCGCGATATTGCCCGGCGTACGGCCCAGCATCTGCTTCGCTTCATGACCTACAGCGGCAACGCTTTTCGGCGAACCGGCACGATCCTGACGAATGGCCACAACGGAAGGCTCATTCAATACGATGCCTTGTCCTTTTACATAAATAAGGGTATTCGCGGTACCCAGGTCAATGGACAGGTCATTGGAAAACATGCCACGAAATTTTTTTAACATACTAAGGGATAATCCTGAAAGCTGGGGCGGAAAACAAAATCCGCTTACTTTACCAACCACACGCAGCAGCGACAAGGCGCAAAAATCATCTGCTACGGTGAAAATTAGTGCAGTTCATTTCCTTTGTTACAAACATTTACGAAGTCCCTTCGGCGCTGAATAAATCAGCTGCGCTCCGTGCTCTGTTTGTACCTGTCAAAGGTCAGTCTTGCGTAAGTTGCGACATTCCGGCGGGTAGACAAGCACACCCCCTTTACTATGGCGCGCGTTATTCTACGTGAAATCACGCCAAACGGCAGATCAAACAGAGTATCTTTGCGAATATTTTTTCACATTTGTGTCAAGTGGCTGTGAGGCGGCAAAAAATTCCCCCTGACCGCCGGTCACGCCGCATTGCGACAGCACCTGCCACTCGCTGCGACTGCGGACTCCCGTCGCAAAAACCTGTACCGGCATCCCTTTACAGGCCTCCACCAGACTTTGAACCAGTAACTGGTTCTCGCTGCGTTTTTCAATATTGCGCGATAGCCCTTGATGCAGCTTGATCACTTCCACATCCAGCTGCTTGATCCAACTGGTGCCAACCAGCGTCAACCCGGCCTGAACCACAGCGACGCGAATGCCCAGCGCGTTTATCAACCGCATAACCGGGTGTAAACGGCCGATATATTGACAAACATCCGCCTCTGCAAGTTCAAAAATAATCCGCCGACGTTGCGATTTTTCGCACTGCATCATGGTATCGCGCAGCCAGCGCTGGAAACGCGGGCGAATCAGCGACTCCACGGTCACCTGTAGCGCCAGCGTTTGATCCGGCCAATAACTTAATAACGGCAGCAAACGCGTAATCTGTAGGCGATCGTACTCTTCCGCTAAGCCGAACTGCTGCACCATCGGCATATACTCGGCGGCAATCACCTCTTCTTTACCGTCATAGATGCGGCACATGAGCTCGCGGTGATGTACCCGCCCATCGCGCATGACCGCCGGTTTCTGATACAAGCGCGGGCCGCCGCGGCTGAGCATCTGCTCGATAAGCGTTCGCCAGCGCACGTTGCCGCGCCCCTTCTCCGGCAGCGAATCATCGTAAACCGCCCAGCTATTACTCCCCTGCAGCACGGCGTTGCGGGTGGCGGCTTCAGCATGTTCCATCACCTGAGAGGTGGACTGGCCGCTGCGGAACGCGCAGATGCCGATATGCATCGTGTCGTCTTTATCCAGCACCCGCGTTGACGGCAGCGCATCCATTGCCTTCAGCAACTGCCCGGCAATACTATCAGCCTCTTTTAAAGTGCGATGCGGCAATAAGACGGCGAAGTCGCTACGGTGATAGCGCGCCAGTAGCGAGCCGGGATAGCGCATAATAAAAGTAGACAGCAAATTAATTAGCGTGAAGTAATGTTCTTCCGCCGCCGCCCGTCCCCAGTTATCGCGCAGCAGATCAAACTCCGGCAGGCGAATCATCATCACAATACCGTGCGCCCCCACCTTTTCCTGATCGTCCAGCAGCGTCGCCAGTTGATTATCAAAGAACAGGCGGTTGTTAAGGCCGGTTTTGGAATCCTGGGCGGCGTAGGAGCGAATCAGGGTATCCATGCGGCTGCGCTGATCGCTGGCGAACTGCAGCTCAGAGAGCAGCATATCCAGCGCGCTGCTGGTACTGGCCGGCCATTCATGAACCGAACCGCGCACCTGCGGCCCGCGCTCGCCGCTGAGAATGCGCCGCGCGCGCAGCTCCAGTAGCTCCTGTCCCGCCAGCTGGCGGCGGATCCAGCGAATCGAAAAGAAGATAATCAGCACCATGAAGCCGATGGCGAAGGAGAGCGGCGCGGTGACGTGAAGCGAACGGAAGTAATTGACCATCGGGTCCATGTAGACCAGACGAATCGAAATTCCGGGATGTTTGAGCGAGGGTACCGTCATTTCACGATACTGGTTGTTACTGCCCAGCGGACGGTAACTGTCGCCGCGGGTATGGCTGTAAAGCGATTTGCCGTTGAGCAGAAAATCAATATGTTCGACTTCTACCGGCGTGAGCAGCTCGTCCATTTGCGGTTCGAGCTTCTCAAAAGAGGTGGTCACCAGGCGGCTATCCAACATCGTCGCCACCGCCTGCACGCGATTCTCAACTTTAATCTGAATGCCGTTGTAAAAGCTCAGCGACGCGCCGATCAGCGTGACAAAAATCGTCAGGCTGGTGAGCAGCGTAACAAATGCTGAGAATTTCGTCGTTAATCGCATCCCTGTGTTAACTCCGCGTGTGAATAACTACCCGATGGGCATTCGGGCCCCTTTTAAGACTTTTACTTAAGTAAGTACTAACTTTCTGAAGCGACGCATACTACCAAAGCTGGCGTATCTGGCAATTTATTGCGTTACATCCACGTAATAATGCCGTTAGCGAGTATAGTCTGCAGAATAATTTTTCCAATCTTCAAACCGCGAGGAACCACATATGCAGGCTTTAATCTTAGAACAGCAGGATGGCAAAACCCTTTCCTCGGTGCAAAACATCGATGCCAACCTGCTGCCGCCAGGCGATGTGACTGTCGATATTCACTGGTCGAGCCTCAATTATAAAGATGCCCTGGCCATTACCGGCAAAGGAAAAATTATCCGCAACTTTCCGATGATTCCTGGTATCGATTTTGCCGGTACCGTCCATGCCAGCGAAGATCCGCGTTTTCACGTTGGCCAACAGGTGTTACTCACCGGTTGGGGCGTGGGAGAAAACCATTGGGGCGGCCTGGCCGAGCGCGCCCGTGTCAAAGGCGAATGGCTGGTGGCCATGCCTGAAGGTCTCGACGGACGCAAAGCGATGGCCATCGGTACCGCAGGCTTTACCGCCATGCTATGCGTGATGGCGCTGGAAGACGCCGGGGTGCGACCGCAGGATGGCGAGATCGTCGTAACAGGCGCCAGCGGCGGCGTCGGCAGCACAGCAGTCGCTCTGCTGCATCACCTGGGTTATCAGGTGGCGGCGGTGTCCGGTCGCGAAAGTACCCATGACTATCTGAGAAGCCTCGGCGCGCAGCGTATTCTGGGCCGCGACGAGTTCGCTGAGAGCCGTCCGCTGGAAAAACAAATCTGGGCGGGCGCTATCGATACCGTCGGCGATAAAGTGCTGGCTAAGGTGCTGGCGCAGATGAATTACGGCGGCTGCGTCGCGGCCTGCGGCCTGGCGGGCGGTTTCGCGCTGCCGACCACCGTGATGCCGTTTATCCTGCGCAATGTACGCCTGCAGGGCGTCGATTCGGTAATGACTCCGCCTGCGCGCCGCGCAGAAGCCTGGCGCCGGCTGGTGCGCGATCTGCCTGAGTCTTTTTACGCGCAAAGCGCGACCGAAATCAGTCTGGCGGATGCCCCGGCCTTTGCCGACAAAATCATGAACAACCAGATCCAGGGACGTACGCTGGTCAAAATCGGCTAATCTGCAATTTTTCGTGACATATTCGCGATCGCGCTCCGCCTCCGTCATGCTTAGAAAAAAGTATGACGGAGGACGCCATGAAAACCAGAAAACTGACGGAAGCCGACGTAACGGCGGAATCGGTATTTAACCTGCAGCGCCGCCAGGTGCTGAAAATGCTCGGTATCGGCGCGACGGCGATGTCGCTCTCAACGAAGGCCCACGCCGACCTGCTCGATTGGTTTAAAGGCCATGACCGCCCGCCGGCGCCCGCCGGAAAGGCGCTGACCTTCGATAAACCCGCAGCATGGCAAAATAAGCTCGCCCTCACCCCGGAAGATAAAGTCGCCGGCTACAATAACTTTTATGAATTCGGCCTCGATAAAGCCGATCCGGCCGCTAACGCAGGCAGCCTGCGCACTGACCCCTGGACGCTTACCATCGGCGGCGAAGTCGCCAAACCCCTGACGCTCGATCACGACGACCTGACCCATCGTTTCCCGCTGGAAGAGCGTATTTATCGTATGCGCTGCGTAGAGGCCTGGTCGATGGTCGTGCCGTGGGTCGGCTTCCCGCTGCATAAACTGCTCGCGCTGGTGGAGCCCACCAGCAACGCCCGCTACGTCGCTTTCAAAACGCTGTATGCGCCGGAACAAATGCCGGGACAAAAAGATCGCTTCATCGGCGGCGGCCTGACCTATCCCTATGTCGAAGGGTTGCGCCTTGATGAAGCAATGCACCCGCTCACGTTGATGAGCGTTGGCGTCTATGGGAAAGCGCTGCCGCCGCAAAACGGCGCGCCCATCCGCCTGACCGTGCCGTGGAAGTATGGATTTAAAGGGATTAAATCTATCGTAAGCATCGAATTAACCCGCGAGCGGCCGCCGACCACCTGGAATCTGGCGGCGCCGGATGAATACGGTTTCTATGCCAATGTGAACCCGCACGTCGATCATCCGCGCTGGTCGCAGGCCAGCGAGCGGTTTATCGGCGCCGGTGGCGTACTCGATGTAAAACGCCAGCCGACGTTGCTGTTTAATGGCTATGCCGAGGAAGTCGCGTCGCTGTATCGAGGGCTTAACTTACGGGAGAATTTCTAGTGCGCCTGAGCGTTAAACAGATAGGCTGGCTGAAAGTTGTGCTGCATTTAGCCGGTTTTTTACCGCTGGTCTGGCTGTTCTGGGCCGGACATCAGGGCTATTTCAGCGCCGATCCGGCAAAGGATATCCAGCATTTTACCGGACGGATGGCGCTGAAGTTTTTGCTTGCCACCTTGCTTATTACGCCGCTGGCGCGTTACGCTAAACAGCCATTATTGATACGCACCCGCCGGTTATTAGGGTTATGGTGCTTTGCCTGGGCCACGTTGCACCTCACCAGTTATACGTTGCTGGAGCTCGGCATTAACAATCTGGCGCTGCTCGGTTCCGAGATAATCAACCGTCCGTATCTCACGCTTGGTTTAATCAGTTGGCTGGTTTTACTGGCGCTGGCGGCGACGTCAACCCAGTACATGCAACGAAAATTAGGCCGACGTTGGCAAACATTGCACAACTTCGTCTATCTGGTGGCGATCCTCGCCCCTATTCATTATCTGTGGTCGGTGAAGATTTTATCGCCGCAGCCGCTGATTTATGCCGGACTGGCAATAGTACTTTTAGCCAGCCGCTACAAGAAGTTTCGCCAGTGGTGGCGCTAATCTCCGGATATGTGCAGTTCCCCGCAGAACGTTTATCAACCGCGACTCTTTTTACGATAGCGGTTGATAATCTTCCCTGATAAGACCAGTATTTAGCTGCCAATTGCTACGAAATCGTTATAATGTGCGACTTTGGTTTTCCTGAAGGGGTTTTCGAACCCTGAAAAGGTGACAAGCGCGTATCGAAGGTATATTTTGTTTTTTACCCGAGGTTAGCAGGAGATAGCTGCACAATGGCTGACAAGTTTCGCATTTTGCTTTTGAACGGACCAAACCTTAATATGCTCGGCAGCCGTGAACCCGAGAAGTACGGTTCGCTAACGCTGGCAGAAATTGTTAACCGTTTAACCGCAGAAGCGGAAGCGCTAAACGTGACGCTCGACCACCTGCAATCCAATGCGGAGTTCGCGCTCATCGACCGAATTCATCAGGCTAAAGACTCTGTGGACTATATCCTGATCAATCCGGCCGCGTTTACGCATACCAGCGTGGCCATCCGCGACGCGCTGCTTGCCGTGAGTATCCCGTTTATCGAGATTCACCTGAGCAACGTGCATGCGCGCGAGCCGTTCCGTCACCACTCGTATCTGTCTGATGTCGCCTCGGGCGTAATCTGCGGATTAGGTGCGGACGGCTATTCATACGCTTTACAGACGGCGGTCAAACGCCTGTCACAAACACACTAAACAAAGAGTACGGAACCCACTCATGGATATTCGTAAGATTAAAAAACTGATCGAGCTGGTTGAAGAATCAGGCATCTCCGAACTGGAAATTTCTGAAGGCGAAGAGTCTGTACGCATCAGCCGTGCAGCGCCTGCTGCTAGCTATCCGGTAATGCAGCAAGCCTATGCTGCGCCAATCGCCCAGCCTCAGGCGCCAGCCGCCGCAGCGCCGGCAGCAGCACCTGCCGCTGAAGCGAAAGCGGAAATCAGTGGTCACATCGTACGTTCCCCGATGGTCGGTACTTTCTACCGCACCCCGAGCCCGGACGCGAAAGCCTTTGTGGAAGTCGGTCAGAAAGTTAACGTGGGCGACACCCTGTGCATCGTAGAAGCGATGAAAATGATGAACCAGATCGAAGCCGACAAAGCCGGCGTGGTTAAAGCCATTCTGATCGAAAGCGGCCAACCTGTAGAATTCGACGAGCCGCTGGTTGTCATCGAGTAACGAGGCGAACATGCTGGATAAAATTGTCATCGCTAACCGTGGCGAGATCGCACTGCGCATCCTGCGTGCCTGTAAAGAACTGGGCATCAAGACCGTTGCTGTGCACTCCACCGCGGATCGCGATTTAAAACACGTATTATTAGCGGATGAGACGGTCTGCATCGGCCCGGCTCCGTCCGTAAAAAGCTATCTGAACATCCCGGCTATCATCAGTGCGGCGGAAATCACCGGCGCGGTAGCGATTCACCCGGGTTACGGTTTCCTCTCCGAGAACGCTAACTTTGCCGAGCAGGTTGAACGTTCCGGTTTCATCTTCATCGGCCCGAAAGCCGACACCATCCGCCTGATGGGCGACAAAGTGTCCGCTATCACCGCGATGAAGAAAGCTGGCGTCCCGACTGTTCCAGGTTCTGATGGCCCGCTGGGCGACGACATGGACGCTAACCGCGCGCATGCCAAACGTATCGGCTATCCGGTTATCATCAAAGCCTCCGGCGGCGGCGGCGGTCGCGGCATGCGCGTCGTGCGCAGCGACGCTGAACTGGCGCAATCCATCTCCATGACCAAAGCGGAAGCGAAAGCGGCTTTCAACAACGACATGGTCTATATGGAGAAGTACCTGGAAAATCCTCGTCACATCGAGATTCAGGTGCTGGCGGATGGCCAGGGCAACGCTATCTATCTGGCGGAACGCGACTGCTCCATGCAGCGTCGTCACCAGAAAGTCGTCGAAGAAGCGCCGGCGCCGGGCATTACCCCGGAACTGCGTCGCTACATCGGCGAACGTTGCGCGAAAGCCTGTGTGGATATCGGCTACCGCGGAGCGGGTACTTTTGAGTTCCTGTTCGAAAACGGCGAGTTCTACTTCATTGAGATGAACACCCGTATCCAGGTAGAACACCCGGTTACCGAAATGATCACCGGCGTTGACCTGATCAAAGAACAGCTGCGCATCGCGGCGGGTCAGCCGCTGTCTATCAAGCAAGAAGAAGTGCAGGTCCGCGGCCATGCGGTAGAATGCCGTATCAACGCCGAAGACCCGAACACCTTCCTGCCGAGCCCGGGTAAAATTACCCGCTTCCACGCGCCGGGCGGTTTTGGCGTGCGCTGGGAGTCTCATATCTACGCCGGTTACACCGTACCGCCGTACTATGACTCAATGATCGGCAAACTGATCTGCTACGGCGAAAGCCGTGATGTGGCGATTGCCCGCATGAAGAACGCGCTGCAGGAACTGATCATCGATGGCATCAAAACCAACGTTGAGCTGCAGATGCGCATTATGAGCGACGAGAACTTCCAGCATGGTGGCACCAATATCCACTATCTGGAGAAAAAACTCGGACTGCAGGAAAAATAATCCTGTACTCGCTGCAAAAGGCCGGATAATCCGGCCTTTTTTCTTTTTCTCTCCCCTCGACTTTTCCATGCGGTACAATCCCCGCTTTCTTCATCCTCAAGGGACAAAAAATGGACAAAAGATTTGTTCAGGCCCATAAAGAAGCGCGCTGGGCGCTGTGGCTGACCCTTCTCTATCTTGCCGCCTGGCTGGCTGCGGCCTATTTACCGGGCGTCGGTATCGGCTTTACCGGCCTGCCGCACTGGTTCGAACTGGCCTGCCTGCTGGTGCCGCTGCTGTTCATCCTGCTGTGCTGGGCGATGGTGCGCTTTATCTTCCGTGATATCTCTCTGGAGGATAACGATGCAGCTTGAGATTATCGTGGTGCTGATCGCTTATCTGTTTGTGGTCTTCGGGCTATCTCTTTACGCGATGCGTAAACGCAGTACCGGGAACTTCCTTAGCGAGTACTTCCTCGGCAGCCGATCGATGGGCGGTTTTGTATTAGCCATGACCCTCACCGCGACCTATATTAGCGCCAGCTCGTTTATCGGCGGCCCCGGCGCCGCGTACAAATATGGGCTGGGCTGGGTACTGCTGGCGATGATCCAGGTACCGACGATCTGGCTTTCTCTCGGAATCCTCGGCAAGAAGTTCGCGATCCTGGCGCGCCGCTACAACGCCATTACCCTTAACGATATGTTGCAGGCGCGCTACCAAAGCCGCGCGGTGGTATGGATTGCCAGCGTCAGTCTGCTGGTGGCCTTTGTTGGGGCCATCGCGGTGCAGTTTATCGGCGGCGCGCGCCTGCTGGAAACCGCCGCCGGGATCAAGTACGAAACCGGACTACTGATATTTGGCATCACGATTGCGCTCTACACCGCTTTTGGCGGCTTCCGCGCCAGCGTACTCAACGATACGATGCAGGGGATGGTGATGTTGATCGGAACGATCGTCCTGCTGGTTGGCGTCGTCCATGCCGCCGGCGGCCTGCATCAGGCGGTAGACACGCTCCAGCAAATCGATCCGCAGCTGGTATCGCCCCACGGCGCGGATGATATCCTCACGCCAACCTTTATGACCTCGTTTTGGGT
This sequence comes from Klebsiella sp. 141161, assembly GCF_050600815.1. Taxonomy (NCBI): domain Bacteria; kingdom Pseudomonadati; phylum Pseudomonadota; class Gammaproteobacteria; order Enterobacterales; family Enterobacteriaceae; genus Klebsiella; species Klebsiella sp. 141161. The sequence continues at coordinate 765,405 of NZ_JAQIRN010000002.1, forward strand.
GCTGGTCTGTTTCGGCGTCATCGGCTTGCCGCATACCGCCGTACGCTGTATCTCTTATAAAGACAGTAAGGCCGTACACCGCGGGATCGTTATTGGCACTATCGTAGTAGCGATACTGATGTTCGGTATGCATCTCGCCGGCGCTCTTGGCCGCGCCGTCCTGCCGGGCCTCACCGTGCCCGATCAGGTGATCCCGACGTTAATGGTTCAGGTGCTGCCGCCGTGGGCCGCTGGGCTGTTTTTAGCGGCGCCGATGGCCGCGATTATGTCTAACGTTAACGCCCATTTACTGCAGGCATCGGCTACGATCATTAAAGATCTATGGCTCAGCGCTCAGCCGACGAAAAAGCGTAATGAGCAGAAGCTGAAGCGGATCTCAACGATCGCCACTTTAGTGCTGGGCATACTCATGATGCTGGCCGCCTGGCGGCCGCCGGAAATGATTATCTGGCTTAATCTGCTGGCCTTTGGCGGCCTGGAAGCGGTGTTCTTATGGCCGCTGGTATTGGGCCTTTACTGGGAGCGGGCAAATGCTGCCGGCGCGCTCAGCGCGATGTTAGTCGGCGGCGTACTGTATGCCGTGCTCGCGACGTTTAATATTCAGTACCTGGGCTTCCATCCTATCGTGCCCTCGCTGCTGCTAAGTTTGTTGGCTTTTGTCGTCGGGAACCGCTTCGGTCAACCCGTACCACCAGCCCCTATTATGACTACTGATAAATAAAGAGTTTTGCCATGCCTTGGATCCAACTAAAACTGAATACGACCGGCGCTCACGCGGAAGAACTGAGCGACGCGCTGATGGAGGCCGGCGCGGTCTCGATTACCTTCCAGGACACCCACGACACGCCGGTGTTCGAGCCGCTGCCGGGTGAAACCCGTTTATGGGGCGATACCGACGTTATCGGCCTGTTCGACGCAGAAAGCGACATGAACGAAGCGGTTGCTATCCTTGAGCAGCATCCGCTGCTCGGCGCCGGCTTCGCGCATAAAATTGAACAACTGGAAGATAAAGATTGGGAACGCGAGTGGATGGATAACTTCCACCCGATGCGTTTCGGCGAACGACTGTGGATTTGCCCGAGCTGGCGCGATGTTCCTGATGAGAATGCGGTCAACGTGATGCTTGATCCTGGACTGGCCTTTGGTACCGGCACTCACCCGACGACCGCGATGTGTCTGCAGTGGCTTGACGGCCTCGATCTGCAGGGCAAAACGGTTATCGATTTTGGCTGCGGTTCCGGCATCCTGGCCATCGCCGCGCTGAAGCTCGGCGCCGCCAAAGCTATCGGTATTGATATCGATCCGCAGGCCATTCAGGCCAGTCGTGATAATGCCCAGCGCAACGGTGTCTCCGAACGTCTTGAACTTTATCTGCCGCAGGATCAGCCAGAAGCCATGAAAGCCGATGTGGTGGTCGCAAACATCCTGGCGGGCCCATTGCGTGAGCTGGCCCCGTTAATCAGCGTGCTGCCGGTTACAGGCGGCCTGCTGGGCCTTTCCGGAATCCTGGCAAGCCAGGCGGAAAGCGTCTGCGAAGCCTACGCTCCGCTCTTCACCCTTGACCCGGTGGTGGAGAAAGAGGAGTGGTGCCGGATTACCGGCCGGAAAAATTAAGTGAGACTGCGGCCTACGGGCCGCATTTTTGTTTCCAGTAACCGTCGAATATTGCCAGGAAATGAGAGCCGGATCGCATTACGATGCCCTTTTTTGGCTACAAAAACAGCGTTTTATCCCGTCTCGTATCGCCTTCATCTCAGAAAAATCGAGAAGTTTTGTGATTTTATAATTGGACACAAATTATCCCGTTGTTAATAACGTAATGATTAATATGATAATTTATTCACGGCTATTACGTTACTCCTGGATTCATTGATCTGTAACAGAGGATTGGTCAAAGTTTGGCCTTTCATCTCGCGCAAAAAATGCGTAATATACGCCGCCTTGCAGTCACAGTATGGTCATTTCTTAACTCATGCGCATCGGACACCACCAGCTCAGAAATCGCCTGATCGCAGCACCTATGGCTGGCATCACTGACAGACCATTCAGGACGCTGTGTTACGAGATGGGAGCAGGTTTAACCGTCTCCGAGATGATGTCCTCCAACCCGCAGGTATGGGAGAGCGACAAGTCCCGGTTACGGATGGTGCACATTGATGAGCCCGGTATTCGTACCGTGCAAATCGCCGGTAGCGTACCGGAAGAGATGGCCGCGGCCGCCCGTATTAACGTGGAAAGCGGCGCCCAGATTATTGATATCAATATGGGGTGCCCGGCTAAAAAGGTGAATCGTAAGCTCGCTGGTTCAGCCCTCTTGCAGTATCCCGATCAGGTGAAGTCAATCCTGACCGCGGTCGTCAAGGCAGTGGACGTTCCGGTGACTCTCAAGATTCGCACCGGTTGGGAACCGGAACACCGTAACTGTGTAGAGATTGCCCAACTGGCTGAAGAATGTGGCATTCAGGCTCTGACTATTCACGGACGCACTCGCGCCTGCTTGTTTAACGGAGAAGCTGAATACGACAGTATTCGGGCAGTTAAGCAGAAAGTTTCCATTCCGATTATCGCGAATGGTGACATTACTGACCCGCTTAAAGCCAGAGCCGTGCTCGACTACACGGGGGCTGACGCTCTCATGATAGGCCGTGCGGCTCAGGGAAGACCCTGGATCTTTCGGGAAATCCAGCATTATCTGGACACTGGGGAGTTGCTGCCCCCCCTGCCGTTGGCAGAGGTTAAGCGCTTGCTTTGCGCGCACGTTCGGGAACTGCATGACTTTTACGGTCAGGCAAAAGGGTACCGAATCGCGCGTAAACACGTCTCCTGGTATCTCCAGGAGCATGCTCCAAATGACCAGTTTCGGCGCACATTCAACGCCATTGAGGATGCCAGCGAACAGCTGGAGGCGTTGGAGGCATACTTCGAAAATTTTGCGTAATAGAAATAAAGAGCTGACAGAACTATGTTCGAACAACGCGTAAATTCTGACGTACTGACCGTTTCTACCGTTAACTCTCAGGATCAGGTAACTCAAAAGCCCCTGCGTGACTCGGTTAAACAGGCACTGAAGAACTATTTTGCTCAACTGAATGGTCAGGATGTTAATGATCTGTATGAGCTGGTATTGGCTGAAGTTGAACAGCCACTGTTGGACATGGTGATGCAATACACCCGTGGTAATCAGACCCGCGCTGCCCTGATGATGGGTATCAACCGCGGTACTCTGCGTAAGAAACTGAAAAAATACGGCATGAACTGATATTAATCAGTGAATTGCTGAATTAAAAAGGCGCTCTTCGGCATGGGGAAGCGCCTTTTTTTATGGCCTGAGTTTTTATACGGAATTACTGCCCCACGGCAGCCATCGGCCACCCGCTATGGTCAGGTTGCTGCAACGATAACGCCGACATAATATTGTCTACCAGCACGGGCGCCTGCTGATAGAGATTGAATTGTTCAGGATCCATTAACCAGTTTTTAATAATTCCTGTAAAAGCCCCGTGTAATATAATCAACGTAATTTCGATATTTGTTTCCGCTGGTAATAGTCTGTTTCTGACACAGCATTGTAGTACGTCACGGACTATCGCGTAATTAAAGCCAATTCGCTTGCGAATTTCCGTTTCCGGTAACATATCGCTGGCGAACTCACATTTATGATAAAGAATCTGTAATAGTGCCTGCTGCCGGGGATTCTCAGCGATATATTGCAATCCGGTAATAAATTTTTTACGTAACCCGGTTAACGGATTTTGGTTATCCAGTTCCCACTGCTGATGAGGCAGTAACTCTCTGAGCGGCGGTTGCTGCTGCCACATCTCATTAAACAATTCAGCCTTGCTGGAAAAATGCCAGTACACCGCCCCACGCGTGACGCCAGCGGCGTCGGCGATATCAGTGAGAGTGGTATTGGTGACGCCGCGCTGTGCGAACTGCTGAATAGCGGACTCAATCAGGAGTTGACGCGTTCTTAATGCGTCCTCTTTGGTTTTTCTGGCCATAACCTTTTCCCACTCGCAACCTAACGGTGAATACAGAATTGACTGATACATCTGTCAATTTAGCATTCCAAAGAAAATATTATTTAGCAAAAATGCAGATACGAATATTTAATTTCGAGGAAATATAATACACACGACAAATATAAATACAAAACACATTCACGGAAGCAATATTAAAGAGAAGCGAACTAAACCAACTGCCTGTTTTTTGTTTTTGCGTGCCTTGTTCATTGCTCAAAAATAACTATTTCTTACATCCACCGGTGTTTATTTGTAGGATAACGAACCGCTTTAATATTCATTATTTCTTCGCAGATTCGCCGCCCTATCCGGCCCGTAATCTATAAGGAACAGCAATGACGAGTCATGCCAGAGTTTCTCTTTTATCCAGCTTAATTATCTCCGCCTTGTTGCTTACCGGTTGTGATAATTCAGGCGATCAACAGGCACAGCCACAAGCGCCTCAGGTTAGCGTGCATGTGGTGCACAGCGAACCGCTTTCTGTGACTACCGAACTACCGGGGCGAACTTCTGCTTTTCGCGTCGCTGAAGTTCGCCCCCAGGTCAGCGGCATTATCCTGAAACGCAACTTTGTCGAGGGCAGCGATATCAAGGCCGGTGAATCGCTCTATCAAATCGACCCTGCCACCTATCAGGCGGCCTGGAATAGCGCCAAAGGCGACGAGGCGAAAGCCGAAGCCGCGGCGGCTATCGCCCATCTGACGGTGAAACGCTATGTCCCTCTGCTTGGAACTCAGTATATCAGTCAGCAGGAATACGATCAGGCCGTCGCGACCGCGCGTCAGGCCGATGCCGACGTCGTGGCGGCTAAAGCCGCGGTCGAAAGCGCCCGTATCAACCTGGCGTACACCAAAGTGACTTCGCCCATCGACGGGCGGATTGGTAAATCCACCGTGACCGAAGGCGCGCTGGTGACCAACGGCCAGGCGGACGCCATGGCGACGGTGCAGCAGCTCGATCCGATCTATGTCGACGTAACCGAGTCCAGCAACGATTTTATGCGCCTGAAACAGGAAAGCCTGCAGCGCGGTGATGACAGTAAAAGCGTGCAGCTGATTATGGAAAATGGCCAACCCTATTCCCTGAAGGGATCGCTGCAATTTTCTGACGTGACCGTCGATGAAAGCACCGGGTCCATCACCCTACGCGCGGTATTCCCTAATCCGCAACACACTCTACTGCCGGGCATGTTTGTCCGCGCCCGTATCGATGAAGGCGTCAATCCGCAGGCGATTCTGGTACCGCAGCAGGGTGTTACCCGCACGCCACGCGGCGATGCCACGGTGATGATCGTCAATGCGCAGAACCAGGTAGAAAACCGTGAAGTCACCGCCGCACAGGCGATCGGCGATAAATGGTTAATCACCGGCGGTCTGCAAAACGGCGACAAAGTCATCGTCAGTGGATTACAGAAGGTTCGCCCGGGCATCACCGTGAAGACGACGGAAGATACCGCTGCCCCTGCCGCACAATAAGGTATGAATCGCTATGTCTAAGTTCTTTATTCATCGACCGGTGTTTGCGTGGGTGCTGGCAATCATCATGATGATTGCCGGTGGCCTTGCCATCATGCAGCTTCCTATCGCGCAATATCCCACGATTGCGCCGCCCGCGGTAGCCATCTCGGCAACCTACCCGGGCGCGGATGCGCAAACCGTGCAGGATACCGTTACCCAGGTTATCGAACAGAATATGAATGGTATCGATAATCTGATGTACATGTCCTCTACCAGTGATTCATCCGGTAGCGTGACCATCACGCTCACTTTCGAATCCGGCACCGATCCGGATATCGCGCAGGTACAGGTACAGAACAAACTGCAGCTGGCGACGCCGCTACTGCCGCAGGAAGTACAACAGCAAGGTATTAGCGTTGAGAAATCCAGCAGCAGCTTCCTGCTGGTTGCCGGTTTTATCTCTGATAACCCAAACACTACCCAGGATGATATTTCCGACTACGTTGCCTCTAACATCAAGGACCCTATTAGCCGCCTTAACGGCGTGGGCGATGTGCAATTGTTCGGCGCGCAATATGCCATGCGTATCTGGCTTGACGGCAACTTGCTGAATAAATATAACCTCACGCCGGTCGATGTTATCAACCAACTGAAGGTGCAAAACGATCAGATTGCCGCCGGGCAGCTTGGCGGTACGCCGTCGGTTAAAGGTCAACAGCTCAACGCCTCAATCATTGCCCAGACTCGCCTGAAAGATCCGGAGGAGTTCGGTAAAGTCACCCTGCGGGTTAACGCCGATGGTTCCGTGGTTCGCCTGAAGGATGTCGCGCGTATTGAACTGGGCGGCGAGAACTATAACGTTGTCGCCCGTATTAACGGCAAACCCGCCTCTGGCTTGGGGATTAAACTGGCGACCGGCGCCAATGCGTTAGATACCGCTACGGCGATTAAAGCGAAACTTGCCGAGCTGCAGCCCTTCTTCCCGCAAGGGATGAAAGTTGTTTATCCCTACGACACCACGCCGTTCGTTAAAATCTCCATTCACGAAGTGGTTAAAACGCTGTTTGAAGCCATTATCCTCGTCTTCCTCGTGATGTATCTATTCCTGCAGAACATCCGTGCAACGCTTATCCCGACGATTGCCGTGCCGGTGGTTTTGTTGGGCACCTTTGCGGTACTGGCGATGTTCGGCTACTCCATCAACACGCTAACCATGTTCGGCATGGTGCTGGCGATAGGGCTACTGGTCGACGATGCCATCGTGGTGGTGGAGAACGTCGAGCGCGTGATGGTTGAGGAGAAGCTTTCCCCCGTTGAAGCCACCGAGAAATCAATGGAGCAGATCCAGGGGGCGCTGGTTGGTATCGCCATGGTGCTCTCGGCGGTATTCGTCCCGATGGCCTTCTTTGGCGGCTCGACCGGGGCGATTTATCGTCAGTTCTCCATCACTATCGTTTCCGCGATGGCGCTGTCTGTACTGGTCGCGCTGGTACTGACCCCGGCGCTGTGCGCAACCATGTTAAAACCAGCATCCGCAGACCATCATGCCAAAAAGGGGTTCTTCGGCTGGTTTAACGCCAGGTTTGACCAAAGCGTTAACCACTACACCAACAGCGTAAGCGGGATCCTGCGCGGCACCGGGCGCTATCTGGTTATCTATCTGCTGATTGTTATCGGCATGGCCGTACTGTTTGTCCGCCTGCCGACATCATTCTTACCTGATGAAGACCAGGGCGTGTTCCTGACCATGATCCAACTGCCCGCAGGCGCCACCCAGGAGCGTACGCAGAAGGTGCTTGATTCCGTCACTGACTACTATCTGCAGAAAGAGAAAGCTAACGTTGAAAGCGTGTTCACCGTTAACGGCTTTAGCTTCAGCGGACAGGGCCAAAACTCCGGTATGGCCTTCGTTAGCCTGAAACCGTGGGAAGCGCGCAGCGGTACGGAAAACGGTGTCGAAGCCATTATCAAACGCGCCACTGCCGCCTTTGGCCAGATTAAAGATGCGATGGTCTTCCCGTTCAACATGCCGGCCATCATCGAATTAGGTACCGCGACTGGTTTCGACTTCGAACTGATTGACCAGGGCGGTTTAGGACACACACAGTTGACCCAGGCCCGAAACCAGCTTCTGGGGATGGTAAAACAACATCCGGCTCAACTGGTACGTGTTCGCCCTAATGGCCTTGAGGATACGCCGCAGTTTAAACTCGACGTCGATCAAGAGAAAGCGCAGGCGCTGGGCGTTTCACTATCCGACATTAACGAAACGATCTCGGCAGCGCTTGGCGGCTACTATGTGAATGACTTTATCGACCGCGGCCGCGTGAAAAAGGTCTACGTTCAAGCCGATGCCAGCTTCCGTATGCTGCCGGGTGATATCAATAATATGTATGTCCGCAGTTCTAACGGTGAAATGGTACCGTTCTCTGCATTCGTCACCTCACGTTGGGTATATGGTTCTCCGCGCCTTGAGCGTTACAACGGCCTGCCTTCGATGGAGATCCTCGGCGAAGCTGCTCCGGGCAAGAGTACCGGGGAAGCGATGGCGCTGATGGAGCAACTGGCCAGTAAACTACCTACGGGTATTGGCTATGACTGGACCGGCATGTCCTATCAGGAGCGTCTCTCAGGCAACCAGGCGCCAGCGCTATATGCTATTTCGCTGATAGTCGTCTTCCTCTGCCTGGCTGCACTCTATGAAAGCTGGTCTATTCCATTCTCAGTTATGCTGGTTGTGCCATTAGGGGTTATCGGCGCATTATTAGCAGCTTCGCTTAGAGGATTGAATAATGACGTTTATTTCCAGGTCGGCCTGTTAACCACTATTGGTTTATCTGCGAAGAACGCTATTCTTATTGTCGAGTTCGCTAAAGATCTTATGGATAAAGAAGGCAAAGGCATTATTGAGGCGACCCTGGAAGCATCTCGTATGCGTCTGCGCCCTATATTAATGACTTCATTAGCCTTTATTCTCGGGGTCATGCCATTAGTGATTAGCCATGGAGCTGGTAGCGGCGCGCAAAACGCTGTCGGTACCGGTGTGATGGGCGGTATGCTTACCGCAACGCTGCTGGCCATCTTCTTCGTGCCGGTGTTCTTTGTGGTCGTAAGGCGTCGCTTTACCCGCCACGCAGAATAATCGACTATAATTATCAAGGCGCCACGCGGCGCCTTTTTTTATATCTATCAGAACAACAAGTTAGTAGAAATATTAATTTTTTATCTTCGACTAACGCCTTGAAATATCCCCCTCTGCATATTTTCTTCATTATTTCTCATTTCTCTTCACGATATTTACACTGCTCATAATTTGAGATTATTTCCCCTTCCAGGCCTGGGTCATTGCGATGGTAAAATAAGCTATTCCGTTATGTGTTGACATCGTTGACAGCAAACGGTTATTTAGAGGTAATACCATGAAAAAATTAATATTAGTGACATTGTTAGCAACGTTGCTTGCTGGCTGTGCCCATGATTCCCCGTGCGTGCCTGTCTATGACTCGCAGGGCCGACTGGTGCATACCAACACCTGTGTAAAAGGCACAACACAGGATAACTGGGAAACAGCTGGCGCGATCGCCGGTGGTGCCGCAGCGGTTGCCGGTCTCACGTTAGGTATCGTGGCGCTTACTCGTTAGCGATTCCTCGCCATAATGCTCAGCCGGGAGGTATCCCTGTCGGCTTATTCCCCAGAAAGGCAAAAGGCCCAGTCACACGACTGGGCCTTTCATTTATATTGATATGGTCGCTTTCCCCGGGGGCGGCGCGATGCGCCTTTCCCGGGCTACGATTTTTGTAGCCCCGGTAAGCGTAGCGCCACCGGGGACCTGGCGGCGCGTCTGGCCGCAAAAGGCAAAAGGTCTTCCGACTGAGCCTTTCGTTTACGTTGGTATGACAGCGACTTTCCCCGGGGGCGGCGCGATGCGCCTTTCCCGGGCTACGATTTTTGTAGCCCCGGTAAGCGTAGCGTCACCGGGGATCTGGCGGCGCGTCTGGCCGCAAAAGGCAAAAACGAAAGGCCCAGTCACACGACTGGGCCTTTCGTTTATATTGATATGGTCGCTTTCCCCGGGGGCGGCGCGAGGCGCCTTTCTCGGGCTACGATTTTTGTAGCCCCGGTAAGCGCAGCGCCACCGGGGAGATAGACGCCACACAGCAAAAAACCCTGCACCTTCCGGTACGTGGTTCTTCTTGTTTGATGCCTGGCAGTTTATGGCGGGCGTTCTGCCCGCCCCCCTCCGGGCCGTTGCTGCGCAACGTTCAAATCCGCTCCCGGCGGATTTGTCCCTACTCCGAAGAGCGCTCATCGACAAACAACAGATAAAACAAAAGGCCCAGTCTTTCGACTGAGCCTTTCGTTTTATTTGATGCCTGGCAATTCCCTACTCTCACATGGGGAGACCCCACACTACCATCGGCGCTACGGCGTTTCACTTCTGAGTTCGGCATGGGGTCAGGTGGGACCACCGCGCTCTCGTCGCCAGGCAAATTCTTTACAAGTGCCGAACTTTAACCTAAAAAGTGGTGCTGATACCCAGAGTCGAACTGGGGACCTCACCCTTACCAAGGGTGCGCTCTACCAACTGAGCCATATCAGCACGCTAAATTTGATGCCTGGCAGTTCCCTACTCTCACATGGGGAGACCCCACACTACCATCGGCGCTACGGCGTTTCACTTCTGAGTTCGGCATGGGGTCAGGTGGGACCACCGCGCTATCGCCGCCAGGCAAATTCTGTTTACCAGCCCGTCATAACGACGTACTGATTAATCTGTATCAGGCTGAAAATCATCTCAAATCGCCAAAACACCTTCGGCGTTGTAAGGTTAAGCCTCACGGTTCATTAGTATCGGTTAGCTCAACGTATCGCTACGCTTACACACCCGACCTATCAACGTCATCGTC